>NZ_CP060822.1:2575245-3242990 GCF_014489415.1 Cylindrospermopsis curvispora GIHE-G1 | reverse complement strand
GGAAACCCAGGATTTTTACCTGAGTGACACCCCAGAAATTCCCGGTAGTATTACTTGGGGAACTCGTTTACCCAGAATGGTCACTTGGGCCAATTTTATTGTGGAGGATTTGGGTTTTTCTTTGACCATCATGAATACTCATTTAGATCATGAGGTTAGTAGAGCTAGGGAGTTGGGTGCGGGTTTAGTGAGTTTGCGCTTAATGAATTTTCCCAGGGAAGACTATTTATTGTTAACGGGGGATTTTAACGCTGGTCCTAGGAGTTTGGAAAGAATTATTCTCGCTGATAATTATAGAATTAAAGATGCTCTGGGCAATCTTCCTTTAGAATCACAAAAAACCTTCCACGACTTTACGGGTCAAGCTTGGGATCCTAGAGATACAATATATTGCGATCGCCGTTGGCAAGTTAATCAGGTCATTATTGACGATCAGCAATGGGAGGGTATATGGCCATCGGATCATTTTCCGGTAATTGTCAAATTAGGTCTTACTGGAGGAAATTGACTCACTCTGGGAACACAGAAGATTGTAATTGGGAGTATAAAGCCACTCCTTGTGAAAACTTGGACATGCTAAATTGGTTTAAGTTTATTAGCTACTGTTACTAGTCTATAACCCTAGCCAAAGCGCTACAGCGGTGACTAGGGCTATAAAATGTAACTTACAGTAAATAAAGTAATCCAAATAAAACAATCCAGATCACGTCTACAAAGTGCCAATACAATTCCGCAGCTTCTATACCAAAATGGCTTTGACTATTATAGTGTCCAGAATGACGAGATCGCCACAAAACGGACAAAATTAGCAAAACTCCCAAGGTAACATGCAAACCGTGGAAACCAGTCAAGACGTAGAATGCACTGGCAAAAAGATTGGTGGTTAAACCAAATTCCAGATGGGTATACTCATAAACTTGACCAAACAGAAAAACTATTCCCATGGCAGCAGTAATAGCTAACCATATACGCATCCCTTTTTCGTCATTTTTTTTAATTGCTGTATCAGCATTGTGCATAACAAAACTGCTAGCAATCAAATTTATGGTGTTTACACCCGGTAATAATAGTTCTAATTCAGGTGTACCTTCTGGTGGCCATACAGATAAGGTAGAGCGGAAAGCTAGATAAGCTCCAAACATACCCATAAAAATCATCCCCTCAGCAATGAGAAAGACAACCAGACCAAACAAACGATAATCCGGGTGTGCTTCATGATGACCATCCACATGAAGCTGATGATTTGGTGTAAGTTGAGCAGTGTCCACAATTTGACTTTGCATAAATTTTGACGGTACTAAATTGGTAATTGCTAGTTAGTTCCCCCTTTCCCCTGCAATTGCTGCAAAATTTAGGTTTCGTTGTATTTCACGCCGTAGTCATAGGGACCTGTGGTCAAAACGGGCAGTTTTTCAAAGTTTTCAACTTCTGGTGGGGAGGTGGTCATCCACTCTAAAGTTAGACCACGCCAAGGGTTATTACTAGCTTTGGGCCCGTATAACCAACTCCATACAGCATTGATAATAAACGGTAAAGTGGAAATAGCTAGAATATAAGCCCCGTATGTACATATTTCATTTAAGGTGGTGAATTTTGGGTCATATTGGGCAATACGACGGTTCATACCCATTAGTCCTAGTTTGTGCATGGGCAAAAAGGACATATTTAAACCAACAATAGTCAAGGCAAAGTGAACCTTACCCCAAAATTCATTCATCATTCTCCCTGTCATTTTGGGAAACCAATGATAGATAGCGGCAAAAATCCCCAGCACACTACCACCAAATAGTACATAGTGCAAATGGGCAACTACAAAGTAGGTGTCATGAACGTGAATGTCAAAAGGTACAGAGGCTAGCATTACACCACTGACACCACCAATGACGAAAGTACCCACAAAACCAATAGCAAATAACATGGGAGTATTTAATTCCACTTTGCCCCCCCAGATGGTTGCTAACCAACTAAAGATTTTGATCCCCGTAGGTACGGCAATGATCATAGTCGTGATCATAAAAAACATCCGTAACCAACCGGGAATACCGCTAGTAAACATGTGGTGGGCCCAAACAATTAAACCCAAAAAACTAATCGCTAGGGAAGAATAGGCGATCGCCTTATAACCAAAGATGGGTTTGCGAGCATGAACTGGTATAATTTCTGAAATTGCACCAAAGAAGGGCAAAATCATAATATACACCGCTGGGTGGGAGTAGAACCAAAACATGTGTTGGTAAACTACCGGGTCACCACCACCAGTGGGATTAAAAAATGTGGTTCCTGCTAACAAATCAAAAGCCAGTAGAATCAATGCTCCTGCCAAAACAGGTGTGGATAATAAAACCAGGGCGGAAGTTGCCAACATAGCCCAGCAAAACAGGGGCATTTTATGAATCCCCATGCTAGGAACACGCATTTTCAGTATGGTAACCAAAAAATTAATTGCTCCTAAAATTGAGGATGTACCTAGTAACAGAATGCTCATAATCCAAATAGCCTCACCCACCTCACCGGTCATTAAACTCAGGGGAGGATAGGAAGTCCAACCAGCATCTGGAGCATCACCCACCACCAAGCTGGCAACTAATAGTATACCAGAAGGGGGAATCATCCAAAAAGCTACCGCATTCAACCGGGGAAAAGCCATATCCCTAGCTCCAATCATCAGAGGAATCAGATAATTGGCAAAACCCGCTCCCGCTGGAACTATCCAGAGGAAAATCATGATCGTGGCATGGAGGGTAAACAGACTGTTATAAACTTCTGGTGTGACAAAATCTACTTCTGGAGTCCGTAATTCTGTCCGTACTAAATCTGCCATGACACCGCCAATACAGTAAAAAATAAACGATGTCACTAGATATTGAATCCCGATTACCTTGTGGTCGGTATTAAAAGTAAAAAATTCCCACCACTTTCTTCCCCCCAATTCCTCATGGGGTATGGCCAGGTGAGAAGTGTCTTGTAATTGTGCTTGTGTCATAGTTATAGGAGCTTTCCATTTAGGAAGTTCAAAAGGTGTTTTCTCCCGATATATTTAAGCCATATCTTTACCAGCTATGACTTTGAGAAAGATTCTAAAAGTACCTTTCCTATTCCTAAGGTTTCTGGGTGAATATGCATCTTTTGCATATAGGGGGCCAGAAATTCATCAGCTGACATAGCGGAGGGATTCAGGGCGATCGCCTGATTAATAGTTTCTTTTTCCGCCAGTAACTGTTCCTGAACCCAGGCATCAAAGGCTTGTTTTGACTCTACTATGATTTGAGTTTGCATAGCCCCATGGTAGGGGCCACAGAGTTCTGCACAAACCACAGTATAGGTTCCCTCTTTTCTGGGAGTGAAGCGGACTCGAGTTTCTCTACCGGGGATCACATCTTGTTTCAGACGAAATTCTGGAACCCAAAAGGCGTGAATCACATCATTAGCTGTCATCTTCATCTGTACTTGTTGACCCACAGGAACGTGAATTTCCCCTGTGCTTATCCCCGCATCTGGATAGGTGAATATCCAAGCGTATTGCAGAGCTGAGACTTCAACCACTAGTGGTTCCGCTTCATTAGATGTGTTTTCCGCCTGGGCAATTTCCATAGAAGCAGCGGAATCTTGGTGATGGTCCGGGGTATTTACTGGCTTGTCACTGAGAGTAGCCGCAATAGCAGTACCCGGCATAACCCTAGCTTCCTCTATGATGGGAGCATCATGCCCTCCATGAGGATCTAATCCCCCAATTTGATTGTATACATCAAAACTGTATACAGAAATGCCCAGGACTATCACTGCTGGAATTGCTGTCCAAAGTATTTCCAGGGGAATGTTACCTTCAATAGCTGGACCGTCTTCGTTATCACCCGCACGCCGACGGTATTTAAATACTGAGTAAATTAAAATACCTTCGACCAAGAGAAATATCCCTATAGAGACAGTTAACATCGCATCAAACAGACCGTCTATTAATACAGCTTCATCTGCTGCTGCTATGGGTAACAGCCCATGATTGTGACCGTACCAAAGACTAGTTAAGGTGAGAGCGATGCCAATGAGTAATGTCCAGATGGAATTTGGAATTTTCACGGCTTATTTGAGGTTTTACTTGATTGAATTTATTTAGTAACCCATATACCAAGGTAGTGCAGCTGTGAGAAGATTGGGTTATGATGTCTAAAATTTTTGTTAAGTTTTTCTCATATTGCTTCTAGGAGCATTATGGCAACATTAGGTGCTATTTTTTCAGCAAATTGGCCAATTTATCCCCACCTGGTATCTAATCTGCAAAAATCGAGCCAAAAGTTGGCAAATTTGTCAACAACTAATTATTGGTATCTTAAAAAATGACTAAATCTTACAGTCAAGATAGCCCTGGAGGATTCAAATTATAAAGGAAAGCCCATCTGGCAATCTTGACCGATAGGTTAAGGTGTAGGTATGTGTCTTTTTCAGTCTCTAGAGTGGATCGGGTATCGTTCATGAGTGAATTTGTCCTAGAACAACAAAATCAGGAGGCGAATCATCCCCAGGAACTCATTCGGCGCCTGGTTTGGAAAATTTGTATAGCCACTTTGATTTTGATGGCTATAGGTAGTGCTACTCGCGTAATGAATGCTGGTTTGGCTTGTCCAGACTGGCCTTTGTGTTATGGTGAATTAGTGCCGACTAAACAAATGAATCTTCAAGTCTTCTTGGAGTGGTTCCATAGATTAGATGCTGCTTTAATTGGGTTAAGCGCGATCGCCTTGACAGGTTTATGTTGGTGGCATCGTCGTGTTTTACCTCCATGGTTACCAGGAGCTGCTACTTTTGCTCTGTTATTAATCGTATTTCAAGGAGTTTTGGGCGGACTGACTGTGACTGAATTGTTGCGGTTTGATATTGTAACTGCCCATTTAGCAACCGCACTCTTATTTTTCACTACTTTATTAGTCATTGGTACAGTCCTTAGTCCTTATAAAGGAACAGGTACTGTGGGCAAACTTCCTTGGGTGGGTTTAACAGCTGCAGTTTTGGTCTATCTACAAAGTCTTTTAGGTGCTTTGGTAGGTTCCCGTTGGGCATTACATCAATGTCTAGCAGGAGAGGAGTTGTGTGGTGTTATGTATAGCCATATTTTTGGTTTATTACCTCCCACAGTAGCAACTTTGGCCATAGTCTTTATTTCCTGGCGTACCCCAGCATTACATCCCGCTTTGCGAAAATTGGCTAATCTAGCAGGTGGGTTGTTAATTTTGCAATTGCTGTTAGGTTTGGCTACCTTCCGATTACATTTACAAGTTGAACCTCTCACTGTAACTCACCAAGCAGTCGGAGCTACTCTGTTAGGAACTCTAGTAGTTTTTACGGTTCTGGCTTTACGAGACAGAAATATTAGTAACCCTAGTTACCTAAATAATTAGTAATTGATAAAGGAAGTATAACCAACATGATTGAGACTAATGTCTCTCGTCACCATGATTCATTTTTGCAAGTGATTCAAAGTTACTATCAGTTAACTAAGCCTCGGATTATTCCGCTGCTTTTGATTACTACTTCTGGTAGTATGTGGATCGCTGCTAAAGGACAAGTTGACCCTTGGCTATTATTAGTGACTCTTTTGGGTGGAACCCTGGCAGCAGCTAGCGCCCAAACCATTAACTGTATCTATGACCGGGATATAGATTATGAAATGGAAAGGACGCGTCACCGTCCTATGCCCTCTGGTAAGGTGCAATCTAGGGATGCTTTAATTTTTGCGATCGCCCTAGCTATAGCTTCCTTTACCCTATTAACTGTTTTTGCCAATCTACTGGCTGCACTTTTAGCATTTTCTGGTATTGTTTTTTATGTTTTAGTCTACACCCACTGGCTAAAACGCCATAGCACTCAAAACATTGTTATTGGGGGTGCAGCTGGTGCTATTCCCGCTTTAGTGGGTTGGGCAGCAGTTACGGATACGTTGAGTTGGGCAGCTTGGTTAATTTTTGCCATTGTGTTTTTATGGACGCCACCCCACTTTTGGGCTTTGGCCATGATGATTCGGGACGACTACGCAAAAGTTGGGATTCCTATGTTACCCGTGGTGGCTGGTAATCAAGCCACCGTCCGACAGATTTGGTTTTATACGGTAATTACCGTGACTTCTACGGTATTGTTGTTTTATCCCTTACATGCTAGTGGGATTGTTTATGTGGTGATAGCCATGACCTTGGGTGGAATATTTCTTCACAAATCTTGGCGATTATTGCAAAATCCAGAAGATAAAACTATGGCCAAAGAGTTGTTTTTGTACTCCATTTCTTACATGATGCTATTATGTTTAGGAATGGTAATTGATAGTTTACCCTTTACCCGTTATTTGGTGAGTACAATCCTCCACAGTTTGCATTTGGTCGGTTAGGAACTTTCCACAGACACACAAAAAGCGATCGTCTGGGGCGATCGCTTTTTAAGGACTCCAAAAGCCGTTTTTTTTGGGAGTTAAAATCTGCCTAACTTACAGATCATAAATCAAGCATTCCAGAGCATCTGGATACCTTTCACAGTAGCTTTCTAGAGACGTGAGATAGTGTTTTAGTTGTTGTTGATGAGCATTTTGTGCTTGCAATTCCTCAATCCTATCCCATGCTACCGAGCACTCAGGAGAATTATTCCCTTGTTGATCGCAAACTTGTCGTGCTTGGGTAAGAGCAGCTAGAATTGCCTGTTGGATGTTTTGAGGCTGAGTGATTGGGGAGTTGTTTGTAGTGTCAACTCCTTCTACTGTTTTCATAACACTTTCACCTTTTTAATGAACCCGAGTATTTCCCTTTAAAAGGAAATACTGTGGTTAACCATAATAGTTTTTAAAAATTTTTTCGGTTTACAGGATACATTATTTATGCTGTTCAGCAATAGTTTACCTAGGAAATACTCTCACTCTAATTAGAATAACCGTAATATTATCATGACCATTATACTCATTGGCTAAATCAATTAAATTACTAAGACCTGATTCCAAATTGCCATTAGAAGCGAGTAGAGGTAAGAGGTGGGTTTGCCAATGATTTTCTAACAAGTCATTATCTGATAGACCATCGGAAACCAGCAAAAATAGCGTATCTTCACATACCTCCAAGAAACTGATATCGGGATAGACCCCATCTCTAGGACCTAATGCTTGAGTTAATTGATAAGCATCAGGGCGAGAATAAGCTATTTTAGCATCTACACCCTTAGAAATCTCTCGCTGGGCAACTTCATGGTCTACAGTGATTTGCTCCAATCCTTTAGTTATGGTCACAGAGTAAATTCGACTATCTCCCACATGGCTAACTGCCAATTTATTATTGGACATAATTAACATAACCAGGGTAGTACCCATGCGACCAACACCAGAACGCGAAGCTTCCTGGTTAATATCATAAATAGCTTGATTAGTCACTAGTACAGATTGGCGAATCATTTCCAGGGTTGGTAATTCTCCCTCAACCCAATGCTGATCAAAGTATTGTTTAATAGTATTAACAGCCAACTCGCTGGCCACTTCCCCTCCAGCATGTCCACCCATGCCATCACAGACAATGTATAGACCTCTTACCTGCAAGTACTGACCATGAGGTAATTCTACCTTTTGTTGCTCACTAGTAATACCAAAGTAATCCTCATTTTTTTGCCGTTGACGACCAACATTAGTACCCGCTACATATTCCACAGTTTTTAAATGCTTAGACAGTAAAAATGTTGGTGTAGCATGTGAGAATAACTGATTTTGTTCTCCATCATCCTGTAACAAAGTAGGTGATTCGCCCAAACTAGACTGGGAATTAACAGACCCTAAATTCAGAGGAGTACCACAGCTTTGACAAAATTTATGGTCATGGGGATTTTCAAATTGACAAGTGGGACAAATCAGCATACTAAAAATTCCAGCGATTTCTCCATTAAACAATTAATTTGACCTCAACAGGGCTAAGATAGCGCCAGGTACCCACCGGTAAATCATCTAATTGTAGTTGAGCTATACGGACTCTAATTAACCGTAAGGTAGGAAAACCCACAGCAGCGGTCATACGTCTAACTTGACGGTTTTTTCCCTCCTTGAGGGTCATTTCCAACCAAGCTGTGGGAACGTTTTTCCTAGACCTAATGGGAGGGTAACGCTCACCAACAGTTGGCTCTTCCAATAACAGTTTAACCTGAGCAGGAAGAGTGCGATAATTTTGAATTTCCACTCCCTGGCACAATTTGGCAATAGCTGCTGGGTCAGGAATGCGTTCCACCTGTACCCAATAGGTACGTTGGTGACCAAAACGGGGATTGGCAATATGGTGTTGTAATTTACCATCATTGGTTAGTAACAATAAACCCTCGCTATCCCAATCTAAACGCCCCACAGGATAAACATCCGGGACATCAATATAGTCTTTGAGGGTAACATGTTCGGGGAGTTCCCGGGTAAATTGGCTCAGAACTCCATAGGGCTTATGAAAAATAATATACTTGAAGTTGTGAGCCATCATTTCTTAGCTTTCAACACTTGACAAGGTTCTATTATGACCAAATTTAAAGTTCCTAGACGCTCCTTTTTACTTTTTGGAGGTGCCTTTTTAACCCAGATTTGGAGATTGGATTTGCCCGTTAGACCCACTACACCTAGTCAACCGAGTGTGACACCAACTATCATACCGACTGTGCGAGCATATAGAAGTCAAATTAACGGTATTCCATTTTATCAAACAATCATTGATTTGAAAGACCCTAATATTTTTGTGACCATTGGTTTACCGAACGATGCCAATTTTGCCAATACAATTAGTAGAACCAATGGCGATGAGAATTTTGACCAATTGGTTGCTCGCTCTGGCGCTGCGGTAGTGGTAAATGGTACTTTTGCTTCCACAAATCCCCAAAAAACGGTTATGGGTAATCTGGTCGCAGGTGGAAGATTTTTAAAATATAGTCCATGGGAAAACTTTGGCACCACTTTGGGATTGGGTGTTGGTAATCGACCAGAAATGATAACAGCAAGGGTTGACGGTAGACCAGTATGGAATAAACACTGGTTTTCTATTACCTCTGGACCAAGATTATTGCGTAATGGTGAAGTTTCGCTTAATCCCCGTCTTGAAGGTTTTAAAGACCCTACTGTTTTAGGTGCTAGTCTCAGAACCGCAATTGGTTTCTCTCAAGATGGCAAAAGACTGTTTTTGGCTAGTTTTGATGAGAAGTTATATTTAGATGAAGAAGCGGAGGCGATGAAAGCCATGGGTTGCTATGAAGCAATGAATTTAGACGGTGGATCATCTAGAGCCTTAGCATCAGATAATGTAATTTTGGTCCCACCAACAAGAAAACTGACCAATGTGATTTTGGTTTATGATGGTAAAAATCCACCACCAGAAGAATTAAAATTATCCTGGGAAAGGTTTCAAACCAGAAGGTAAGCTCTACCGAGATAGCTTGTGGAGTAGACAAACCTTTCAAGAATCATCTTGAGACTACGATGAAACAGGAAGTAGGTTCTAAAGTCCATATCTTTACAGATCTGGGTAGCTTTGGGTAAATCCTATAGAGCGGAAGCTGATTATATTGAGGATAATAATATGCGAAGTCAATGGGTAGCTAAGCGACTTGGACAACCTAATGTTACACAAATGTATTACGCTCGCCAAGGTGTCATCACTGAGGAAATGCACCATGTTGCCAAACGGGAAAATCTACCACCGGAACTAATTAAAGAGGAAGTGGCGCGGGGAAGAATGATTATCCCTGCCAATATTAACCACACTAATCTTGAGCCAATGGCCATTGGTATCGCTTCCCGTTGCAAGGTTAATGCTAATATTGGAGCTTCTCCTACCTCCTCTAATGTGGAGGAAGAATTAGATAAGCTGAGATTATCTATTAAGTATGGTGCTGACACGGTGATGGATTTATCCACCGGTGGTGGTAATTTGGATCAAATTCGCACTGCTATTATTAATGCTTCTTCGGTTCCCATTGGCACTGTGCCAGTCTATCAAGCTCTGGAAAGTGTCCACGGTAAAATGGAAAATTTTACCGCTGATGATTTTCTCCATGTGATTGAAAAACACGCCCAACAAGGGGTTGATTATCAGACTATTCACGCGGGTTTATTAATAGAACATTTACCTTTGGTGAAAACCCGTCTTACGGGTATTGTTTCCCGTGGTGGTGGAATCCTCGCTAAGTGGATGTTGTTACATCGCAAGCAAAATCCCCTTTATACCCGTTTTCAAGACATCATTGAGATTTTTAAAAAATATGATGTTAGTTTCAGTTTGGGTGATTCCCTACGTCCTGGATGTACCCACGACGCATCTGATGCAGCTCAATTAGCAGAGTTGAAAACCCTAGGACAACTCACTCGCAAAGCTTGGGAACATGATGTGCAGGTCATGGTGGAAGGTCCAGGCCATGTGCCTATGGATCAGATTGAGTTTAATGTCCGTAAACAAATGGAGGAATGCTCAGAAGCTCCTTTCTATGTCCTTGGTCCCTTGGTAACTGATATCGCCCCCGGTTATGACCATATCACTTCTGCTATTGGTGCTGCTATGGCAGGATGGTATGGCACAGCTATGTTGTGTTATGTAACTCCTAAGGAACATTTGGGTTTACCTAATGCTGAAGATGTGCGAAATGGTTTGATCGCTTATAAAATTGCCGCCCATGCAGCAGATATTGGTAGACATCGTCCCGGTGCTAGAGATAGGGATGATGAGCTTTCTAAGGCTAGATACAATTTTGATTGGAATCGTCAATTTGAGTTGTCTTTAGACCCAGAACGAGCTCGAGAATATCATGATGAAACTCTGCCAGAGGAAGTTTATAAACAAGCAGAGTTCTGCTCTATGTGTGGTCCTAAGTTCTGTCCTATGCAAACTAAGGTGGATGCTGATGCGATCGCAGAACTGGAGCAGTTTCTAGCGAAGGAACCTGTGGGTCAAGTCTAAGTCCGAACTCACAGATTGTGGCAGGCATTCTACCTGCTACAATTCCTACTGTCACATCTCTAACAGAATTTTCAAAACTCCTTTGGTCTGGGCTTTTTTAAAAGCGGCTAAACCCTCATTTAGGGGATAAGTTCCATGAACTAAATATGTTACATCTATCTGGTTTGTGGCTAATAGTTCCAGTGCTGGAGTAAATGCTCCACAACGAGAACCTACTAGGGTAATTTCATCAACTACTAGAGCAGAAGCATCCAAACTTAAATTTCCTGCGTAGGTACTTTTTAAAACCAATATACCTCTGGGACGTAAAGCTCGACGTGCAACCGCAAATCCTTCCGCATTTCCTGTACAGTCAATGGCAATATCAAAGGATCTATCTTCTACCATATTGACTAAACCAGTTTTAATGTTTCTAGAAGAAAGATTGGCTAGTTTTTCTTGGTGTCTTCCTACAACCAACAAATCACAACCGGTCAAGGCTAAGGTCTGACCTATCAATTGTCCCAATTTGCCATCACCCACCACTAAAACTCTCTGTTGGGGAGTGATTTTAACCTGGGCTTGAATTTGTAAAGCTGCTGCTATAGGTTCAGTAAAAGTTGCTGCATCGGTGGTGACCTGCGGGGGTACAAGATGTATATTTTTTTCTGGTAGAGACAAATATTCCGCAAATGCACCATGACGATTCACAATCCCTAACACCGTGCGATTTTCACAATGGGTGGGTTTCCCCTCCAAACAAAAACGACAATGACCACATGCAGCATTAATTTCGCCCACCACCCGTTGATTGATTAAATGGTTTGGCCCTGTTTGCACCACTCCCACAAACTCATGTCCTAATATACCATTGTAGGGATAATATCCCCTGATTAACTCCAGATCGGTATTACAAATACCCGCACGTAAAACTTTAACTAAAACTTCTCCCTCTGGTGGTTCAGGAATGGGCAAGTCTGTTCTCAGTTGTAATTGATTGTTTTCTAACCAAATTCCCTTCATAGCTATTTTAGAGTGTATAGGTTTTTTATATTTTTTTGGGTTTTAATATTATTGACCTACTTTGGATTTAAACTCAGCCACGAAGGGACTAAAAGTAGATTCAACTTTTGTATCACTAATGACTAATGTGGGAAAAGAGCGATCGCCATAATCTAGACCTGACAATAGGGGGAAAGGAGCATCTTTCAGAGATATCCAAGTACCACCAGCAGCCTGTAAAATTACCCAAGCGCCAGCAATATCCCATACTTTAGGGGTGGCTTCCATACCTGCCAAAACTGCTCCGCTAGAGACAGTTAAAAAATTATAACTAGCAACCCCCAACATTCTTAACTTACAAGGAAAACCCGGTCGAATTATGCCCGTACTCCGAGAACAAAGATTAAAAAAGTGATTACTAGTGGCTTCTTCCTTGCTGGTATGAATAGGATGATTATTTAAAAACGCCCCCACTGGCGTTTGTAACCCGGAATCTCCAGACCAAAAACCATGAAATCTTTGATTTAGGGGTGGGACAAAAACATAACCAAAAATGGGAGTTCCTCGGTAAAGTAAACCCAGGGAAATTGACCAAATGGGAATACCTCTGGTAAAATTAGTCGTCCCATCTAAAGGGTCAATTACCCAACACCACTCGGTATGGGGGAAGACGTGATCACCCTCTTCGCTTAAAATACCATAACCAGTAAAATTGGCGGCGATCGCATCTCTAATTGTCTGGTCAGCCCACTGATCAGATTGGGTCACCAAGCTGCCATCAGCCTTTTGAGAAGCGTGAACCTTGCCAAAGTCGCGGATTAATTGTTTTCCCACCTCGCTGGTTATGTCTTGGGAAAAATCTAAAATTGTGTTCCAAAAATCATTCATTGGTTAGTCCAGATCGCTTTCCAATACGGAAGCCAAAACTTGTTTGCTTTCCCGTTGAAATTCTACCACATTCACACGACGCAACAACCAAATTGCCAACAGCATTCCCATGGCTTGGAGTGCGAACACCATCCCATAGGCCAATATGGGAGATGTAAATACTAACTTACCCAGATTTAACACAGTACCACCTAAAACCGTTGCCATACCTCTAGCCATAGCCTGAGATAGACCCCAAGCTCCAACAAAGGTTCCAGCGGTTTCTGTTGCTGTTAAGTCTAACATTAAATTAGTAGCACCTGTTGTAATTACACCAGAGGCTAAACCAAAAAAGAACAGACTAGTCATTAATAAACCAGAGTTTTGAAAGAATCCCGCCATAATAATCAAGCAGAAACTCACAGCAGCACCAATACAACCAGTTTTAGTAGTTTGTTTTTTGCCTAATCGAGGTATAAGTAAAAATCCAGTGGAGCCAATACCCAGAAGAGTCCCTATACCAAAGGGAATATTTAATCTGGTGGTTTGGGAAATACACATTCCAAAAACTTCTCCACCATAGGGTTCTAGAATTGAGTCCTGCATAAAAATACTGAGGGTCAACACCATTAAAAACCCAAAAAATATACCTGTTTGCCGATTAGCTGTGAGAATTTTTAGTGCTTTACCCAAGGTAATTTGGTCTTCTCTTTCCACCATATTGCCACGTATTCCGTAGCGAGAATATTTTTTTTCTATACCTAAGGTGGCCAGTAGGGTGAGGACAAAGACCGCCCCGGGTAAAATGATAAATACCGGGTTAATAGTTGTTTGTAACTTGCTAATATCCACCCACTTATTCATCTGGGATGGATCGTATGCTAACAAAGCAGTTCCGCAAATTTCCGGTCTTTCTAACAATCTAGAACTGATACTAGCCCCAATGACAATTCCTATCATTAACATAGACCAAACAACGGCAATTAGTTTAGGGCGGTCATCTTCATCAGTAATATCCACTAAAAGAGCAGTAAACGGAGTAGAACTAGCACTCAACGCTAACCCATACATACCAAATATCAAAGCTAATAGCGCTGACCAGCTATAGGTTTGTAGACTCCAGCCAGTATTTTGCAAACTGGTTCCCAATTGCCACACTACTTGTAAAGCTACAAAGGAAATGCTAGTAAATAGAGCTGCTCCAATCCAAACATATCCAGAGCGATGATATCCAAAAATCTTCTGACTATCAGATTTTTGACCAAACCAAATTCTAGCTGGACTGACGAATTGGTGCATTGCGATCGTTCCTGCCGCAATAAAGGGCAGAATCGCTAGTTCATCAATCATGACTCGATTCAATACGCCCAATGTCAAAAGGGACATCATACCCAGACCCATCTGAAACAGACCTAACCTGAGCATAGTCAGGAAACTTATCTTGGGAACTTTAATGGGGTTGGCTGCTGTTCGACAATTTCTGGACATAGCTAGACATTCCTTTCTGTTTTTCAGGCATAACTGTAACCGTTTTTGCGATGAATAGGCTTTTCGATGTATTCGAGTTTGATGCCGATCCGCCTGTCCCCGTGCTGACAGGTAATCCCGTCATCTTCAGCGTCTCAAACAGCTTCCAACGAGTTGCATTGACAGCAGCCGCATCTTTAAATGGTAGTTCAGAGGGCTTTCTAAGATGTCTCGCCTTTTGTTGAAGTTACCGACAGAGCTACAAACTGGAGTTAATTTGTAGGTGTCATGATCTGTCTTTCGTAGCCAACCTTACCTGATGGTAGGTAACTCTTTTTTTATGGCGGAGTCATGCACGCTCACCCCACCTACCCAGATATTAACAATCTGGGTAGGTTTGGGTAGACATTAATGAGCGGTAGAGTTTTATTACCGGGTTCTGAAATCTTAAAATATCAGGACGGATCAGGTCTAGATGTGGTAACTTGCTCTATTAGCAATTAATAATTCCCAATTCTAACCTAACTTAACAACCTAGAGGTTAGAATAGTGTGTGAACTATAAAACCAAAACCGCAATTTTGAACTTTCCTAGACTGATATAAACGATAATCAAAGAGACTAAGCTCATGACAAACACTCAAGAAACAGCAATCTCCATACAAGATAAAATCGAACAAGAACGCCAACAAGCTCGTGAAGTTTGTGATATTTCTGGTGGCAACTCTGCAGCTTGTGCTGCTGCATGGGATGCGGTAGAAGAACTGCAAGCTGCTGCTTCTCACCAGAAACAAGAAAAACCTAAGAACTCCTTAGAAGCATATTGTGAAGCTAATCCGGATGCAGATGAATGTCGCATTAATGACAATTAGAGATTCAGGAGTCCATGTTCAGATAGCAGCACCTGTTCTTGACTAAAGTTCAAACGTGGTCATCCGGTGTCAAGCGTAGGGGGACAGAGTGGTAAAAAGTATTAATCTTTGGCACCTGTCTCCCATTACCAAAACAACTTCAAACTGACTAATACAAGCATAACCAAGAGATGACAAACCTAGACGAAGTTTGGTTTCGCCCTTATGTGTGGACAGATTATAGATTGGCGTTGCTATTTAACCTAATTATCCCCGTAGTTTTAACAATTTGGGCATTTGTGCAAAGAGTGGACTGTATCCAAAGGTTACTGGCTATTTACTGGCGTGTAGCTAGTCTTGCGGCCATAACTATATACCTGATGATTGGCGGATTTGCAGTCAGTTTTATATCTGGTCTAATAGCTCGGATCCTCATTCCTGGTTCCATCTGGTTCTGGGTTGATTTAAATGATGAAGTTGAGTATCAGTCCCCGGGAGCTTTAAAACTGGTTTTTACCTCTTGGCGTTGGGCAATAACCCTTTATGGAATTTTAGGGGTAATTGGCACCGTGCCCTTTCTGGGCTGTGCTTTTTCAGGTGACTCCAGGAATTCAGCCTACTGTAAGGTTTGGACCGAAGCACCCCTGATGTTCAAGGACTATTTCCATCATAACAGCACACCTGCATTTCTTGGCTTTTTAGGTATTGTTGGCTTAACAATTTACATAATCTATCTTACTTATTTTGTCTTGGTTAAATTTGGCAAGTATGGTAGAACAGCAGTACATTAAAGTCTTTATGAAATTTTTTATAAAAGTATTTATAGAGTGTGATGAGTAACTCCATTGCTAAGTGCCTAGAAGAATACACGAGCAAAAGATCTCAGGAAGTGCTAGTAGTCACCATTAATATTGATGGGGAGGAGGACAAAATAGCAGTTTTTAAAGGATTTTCTAGCTCCTTGATGCGCCCCACAGCTTTTGACCCTGATGTGGCAGTGTTACCAGAAGGTGCGACAATTGTCACCATTGACCGAATAGCTAGTCCTTATAATCCCGAATCACCCCGTTATATTCAACAGGGTATTTCTTGGGAGACCATGGCAGTTTTATTATCAGAGGTGGGTATTTTTCTGGAAAGTTGAAAGACTCATTGCTCATCATCTATATAATCAAATACAAAAACACAAACTTTTATGTCTCGTTCCGGTTATACCCTACCAGTTTTTGCCTGTGGTGGTGCAATAGCGGCATTATATTGGTTACGCCATTGCCGCATACTAAATACAGCAGGTGTTGACCTAATTTCACCGGATCAAATAGTCGAAATTCCCATTGAACAGGTAGCTGGAATTTCCGAGAGTGGTGCTTTAGCCATTACTCGAAGTGATCCGGGGGATAACCTAGATCTAACCAAACATACACCGATTTGGACAAAAGTAGAATGGTATGATGGGGATGGGGAAACGATTGTTATTAGGGGTGGAGAAGGAATTGGTAAGGACTTACAGGGAACAGCAGCTATTTATACATACGCCCAGCAATTGTTGCGGAAAAACCTAGAGAGACTCCTATTTCCGGGGGAAAAAATCCTAGTGACAGTGATTTTACCTGAGGGGCGCTCCCTAGCTACCAGAACCTCCAACCCTGCTTTTGGAGTGGTGGAAGGACTTTCTTTATTAGGAACAAGCGGTATATCTCAACCATTAAGTACACCAGAACAGCTTGAGGTTTTTCGGGACGATTTAAGGGCAAAAGCAAAGGAGTTTAATACCTTAGTTTTTTGTATTGGCGAAAATGGTTTAGACCTGGGAAAAAAATTAGGAATCAATCCCCAACGGATGGTAAAAACTGCTAATTGGATTGGTCCTCTACTGGTTGAGGCCCATCTTTTAGGAGTTGAAGAAATATTATTATTTGGCTATCATGGAAAACTAATGAAACTAGCAGGGGGAATATTTCATACTCATCATCATTTAGCAGATGGGAGGAGAGAAATTATAGTTGCCCACAGCGCTATCTTGGGGCTAAAGTATGAAGATATACAAATAATATTTCATAGTCCCAGGGCGGAGGATGCCCTGCAACATCTGCGCTTCCTGGATACCATAGGTGGTAGTAACTGGACTAACCAAATTTATTTCAGTATTGCCCAAACTATTGACAATCGGTCCCAAGAGTATATAAAAAGCCATAGCAACCAGAGTGTGAAAACAACAGTTTGTGGTTCTGTGCTTTTTGACCGAAATAGGGAAGTTATTATTAAAAGTCAAACAGGTTGTGTGCTAATGGAGAAATTGTGCTAACCTAAATAGACTGACAACTACATAGTAACCTAAAAAGTCGGAAATAGTAACTCAATTATGTTCAAAGACACACTCCCACCATCATGAATACAGCGGTAGGTCTACCAATAGATATAGCATGCCAAAGCGAGGAAAATCTCCCACATGGCGATCGCCAAATGATAGTGATTCTAGACTTTGGTTCCCAATATTCTGAACTGATTGCTCGACGCATAAGGGAGACACAAGTATATTCCGAGGTGCTTTCCTATCGCATCACACCGGAAGAGATAAGGAGAATAAACCCCAAGGGGATTATCTTATCTGGTGGTCCTAGGTCAGTTTATAGCGATTATGCACCTCAATGTGACCCGGAAATATGGGAATTGGGTATACCCATATTGGGTGTATGTTATGGAATGCAGCTGATGGTGAATAAACTGGGGGGAAAAGTGACCCAAGCTGATCGTGGGGAATATGGTAAAGCATCATTACTTATAGATGATCCCACTCACTTGCTTACCAATGTAGAAAATGGTGTAACCATGTGGATGAGTCATGGAGACTCAGTTACAACCATGCCTCCTGGTTTTGAACTGCTGGCACATACAGAAAATACTCCTTGTGCAGCTATTGCAAATCATGAGCGCAAACTGTATGGTGTGCAATTCCATCCCGAAGTAGTTCATTCCCAGGGAGGACTGGCACTAATTCGCAACTTTGTTTACCATATTTGTGACTGCGAACCCAGTTGGACAACAGCAGCTTTTGTGGAAAATGCCATTCAGGAGATTCGTGCTAAGGTCTCCGATAGACGGGTGCTGTTGGCGCTCTCTGGAGGTGTGGATTCTTCCACCCTGGCATTTTTGCTCCATAAAGCTATTGGAGATCAATTGACCTGTGTGTTTATTGATCAGGGTTTTATGCGAAAATTAGAGCCAGAAAGGTTATTAAAATTGTTCCAGGAGCAATTTCATATTCCCGTGGAGTATGTTAACGCACGCGATCGCTTTATAGATGCTATTGCTGGTGTGACAGATCCAGAGGAAAAACGCCGTCGTATTGGTCACGAGTTTATTAGGGTGTTTGAAGAAACATCCAAAAGATTGGGTCACTTTGACTATTTAGCACAGGGTACACTATATCCAGATGTAATTGAATCTGCTGGCACTAATGTAGATCCTAAAACTGGGGAGAGGGTAGCAGTAAAGATCAAGAGTCATCACAATGTGGGTGGACTACCTAAGGACTTGAGATTTAAACTGGTGGAACCCCTGCGAAAACTATTTAAAGATGAAGTGCGTAAGGTGGGTCGTTCCCTTGGTCTACCAGAAGAGATAGTTCAAAGACAACCTTTTCCCGGACCAGGTTTAGCTATTCGCATTTTGGGGGAGGTGACAGCAGAAAGGTTAAATATCCTACGTGATGCTGATCTAATTGTTCGTCAAGAAATCAACCAAAGGAATTTATATAATCAATATTGGCAAGCATTTGCTGTTTTACTACCTATTCGTAGTGTGGGGGTTATGGGTGATCAGCGCACATACGCCTATCCTGTGGTCTTACGAATAGTGACTAGTGAAGATGGCATGACAGCAGACTGGGCACGAGTACCTTATGATGTGCTAGAAGCCATTTCTAATAGAATTGTCAATGAGGTTAAAGGGGTCAATCGAGTGGTCTATGATATTACTTCCAAACCACCGGGCACTATAGAATGGGAATAGCTGATAGAACCAAATTCGGGTGCTAATCCTGTACTAATCCTAATTACCAAAGCTAATGTTCTCCGATTGGTATGCTGGTGGTTCTACGTGAATTATAATCCTCACAGGACTATATCTCTCCTGTAGTTTGTTTTCTACTTCCTCTGTGATTTGATGGGCAGTTTCTACTTCCGGTGTATCTACTACTAGATGCATTTCTATGAATACCTGTCTACCTATCACCCCACGAGAAGCAATATCATGGCAGTTAATTACACCAGGTACGGAAGTGGCAATCCCATGTATTGCTTCTGGAGCGATCGCCATTTGATCCACTAACCAGGGCAAATTTTCTTTTAAAACGGACCATCCACTCCAAAAAACTAGCAAAGCTACGGGAAAGGCCAATACCACATCCAACCATTGAAAGTTGAACCACCAAATCCCTATTAATCCCCCTAGGACAGAAATGGTTACCCACACATCGCTCATAGTATGTTTAGCATCAGCAACTAAAATGGAACTGCCTATTCTTGTCCCTACATTACGCTCATAAAATGCGACGAAGATATTTACGCCCAATACAATTAGTAATAACCACAGTTCAGGACCAGATATTCTCACTGGTGAACCACTTTTAATCATTTTCTCAATAGCTCCTTGAATAATTTCAAAACAAGCTATCCCTAAAAATGCTGCTATTCCTAACGCCCCCACTGCTTCAAATTTGTGATGTCCATAAGGATGTTCTCGATCTGGTAAGGGAGAAGAGAATTTACTAGCTACTAGTCCTAACACGTTGTTAGCACTATCTGTAACACTGTGCAAAGCGTCCGCTAGTAAGCTTAAGGAACCAGTAGCATACCCTACTACAACTTTTAATGCCATCACAAACAAGTTAAGTAAGAGGGTAATAATTAGTACTTTTCTTACTTCCCTTAGGTAGTTGTAATTCATAATCGAATATTTACCATTTCTATTCCTAATTATGGAGGAATTAGGTAACTTGTTATTATAGTTATTATCATTGCCAAAGTTTTAGAAAATTTTTACCCCATACCAGTATGTCCTCCCCATTACTCACTCTCAATCTTGACCATGGCTCTATTTCTTTTAATTTTTCCCACCACGCTGCAATGGAGCTAAAAGCTGCCATGGATAAATTAATGCTCAGTCTGAAAGCTGTTACTGTTAAATCTAACCCTGGGGGAAAAATCACACCGGAACCCACTTTGGAATATCGCCATACAGGTGATGTTTTCTTTGAGGTGTTCTGTAACCCTAATATCTGGCCCACTCCCTTCGCAGCTAAAGTTCTACTCACTGTACGCAATCTCGGCATTCGCTTAACCACAGAAGCAGATCTTACCCGCTTAGTTGACGATATTAATCAGTACATACAACAAACAGAACCAACCTCCTGAGAAAAATATACTTGCCAAAGTCATTAACTTTAGACAAGCATAGATTAAATAAATTACTTAACTACCACTTAGGGAACTTGGGAATCTTCGAGATCCTCCTTAATTACTGCAGTCCTGATTAGTCATTTTCCCATTGTTCTCGACCAATCAAATCCCCAATGCGATCACGCAACAAAAAGTCACATTTCTCTAACTCATATTCCACAAAGACCCATTCCCGAGCGGGGATGTACTGGCAGAGTGTGTATATCGGCTGCTGCCGACTGACTATTCCCTTACGCACAAGTTGACTTGCTTCGTACTGGATTACGTCTAGAGAGTAATAATTGATAGAAGGCACCGTACTTACACTCATTGCTTTTACTCACAAATTTACGTTTAGATACTGTTCCCAATTTTCATTGAGAAAACATGGTGATAATTTAGACCTGTGGCTAGGTTTTGTAGTTTGCTATACGGAACTATTATTATTTTGACGCTACAGACCTATAAATTATCTAAAGAAATATGAAGTTTGTCAAGGAAATATAACATCAAAACTAAATGTACTAGTAATAGTCAAACCAAAAAGCAGGCACAAACATGATAGAAAGTACCATATAGACAGTATTAACATATTTGAGTGAAGTATGAATATGTCTAGAGTTACAAACTGAGCTAGTATTTTGGCGGTAGATCAATCTTCGTGGGAGTCTTCCTGGGAGCGTTGTTGTTGAAGTTGGTTTAATAAATTTAACACTTTAGTTCCCCTTTCTAAGGAACGGTCTTCCACAAAAATCACTTCTGGGGTGCGACGCAATCTCACCCTGGCGCCCAACTCACTACGAACATAACCGGTAGCGGATTTTAACCCCGCCATAGTTTCGGCTTTTGCTTCTTCTGTACCATAAATGCTGACAAATATTTTAGCGTGTTGTAAATCTCCCGAAACATCGACATCAGTGACGCTTACCATACCCACACCCACCCGATCATCCTTAATACCGTGGAGTAACATTTGGCTGACCTCCCGTTTAATTAATTCCGCAACACGGGAAACACGGCGATTTGTAGCCATATTATAAATTCCGCCTTTTGATAGAGATTTAACAATAGATAGTTTATCTTACTAGGAATAATCCTTTTAGATTGCACTCAGTCCCAACATAGCTCGGAGAGTTAGGGTGAGGAAGAAGAACCCTCCCACAAACAGACCCATAATCGCCAGTAGTGTACCTGGGCGTTTTAAAAGTGGAATTAGAGGGTCAAATGTGTTAACTAGCAGACCTAAGACTATAGTCACCAGGTAGCGGGGGTAGCGAAATACGTTATTCCAGAATCCGTCAAACATTTGAGTTTTGAATATACACTTTTTTATTATTAAAGTAGTTTAACAGAAAATGGGCAATAGGGTTACTAATAGACTTTCAAATTTTGCCCATGGTCAATATCAGTTTAGCGGTCTCAACGGTTCAACAAGTCTTAACTTCCATATTTCCATTACGTATAGCCCAGGCTAATTCCAACATTTGAGTCCATCGCTTTTGTAACTGCTTAGGAGTACATTGCACAGCCTTGGCGATCGCCTGATCATTTTCCATCGTGGTTTTAAGTTGAAAGATTTGTTGTTGTTGTTCAGTCAATTGATTCCAGAAAAGATCCCATTGTTGAGAGGATAAACCGAGCTTATGTTCTAGTCCAGCTCCCAACCATTGATGTACTAATTGCCAATGATGTTGTTTAGCGAATTTTTCGACGTGGTATTTAAATCTTTGTTGTAAATAATCGCGCTGACGACTGGTTAGTCCCAGAATTTGATCGATTTCTGGTGCGGATAGATCCTGGAGTTTCAAAGACAAATAATTCATACAGTCTGCTTGACCCTGAGATTGAAGATACTTCATCAACTCAGTAATTACCCGGTCTCGTTCCGACTCTTCAGAGGGGTCAAAGGTAGGCTTAGCTACCATTTGGGAGCGAATTTGCTGAACTGCCAAATTGCGCTGATAAGATTCTGCTTCTTCCGTTTTAGCTGAATCCACGGCCATTTCAATATCAACCGTTGTTTCCTGGGGTTGACGACGAGCAAAACCTTGGGCCCGCAGCACAATTAACTGTTGATTAGCTCCACCAGGCAAATTAATTCGACGTTTAGCATACTGCTCTGTAAATGCCATATACTCAGCTAATTCCAGTTGAGTACGTGGTGTATAATCTTCCGGTAATTCGTTTTCCCGACGAAAGGCCTTAATAGCCTCAATATAGAATGCTTGTAAAAAATCTTCAATTAGATTGTAACGGGCTTCAAAACCTAGTTCAGATCCAGCTGTAGTGACGTGACGATACACAATTGCACCTAAACTACTATGTAACTCTATTCTTCCTTGTCTTGAACCCAATTGATAATAACGTAGGCATTTTTGTAAGCGATGTTTAGCTAAAGTAGCCTGCCAAGACTTAACTTGTCCAGAAGTTTGAATACGAGAACTTTTATCACAAATTCTTTCCACTTCCTTAGTTATGCGATTTACAACAGCTTGTATACATCCAGAGGAAGCCTTAACTTGAGACTCGATTTCCTCAGATAGGAGCTGTACTAAGGTTTTGGAACTAGCAACTGGTGAGTCTTGAGAGTCACCATCAACAGCGGGTCTAAAATTTGGCAGATTAACGGGGTTAGCTTTCATGACTTTTCCTGAGTATTGCACCTTAACTACAATTAAACGCAACTGATTGATGTCTTTCCATAGCATTATCCGGTATGAAGCCACCTGCACTTCCCTTGAAGATTCTTTGCGGATAGTCTTGATGTGTGTTACCGTGAAGTATTAAAGCTGTATTTTCTGAATTGAGCATTTTTTGGTGCAATAGTATCAAAGTAATAGTCAAAATGAGGATCATCTATTGAAATTGGCAAGGTGATTATATCCAAGCTGCTACTGCTTCCCAACCCATTCCCTTTCTTGTCACAACAGGTTGATTATCCGTCAAGTCTAAAATAGTAGATACCTGATTCTTAGGTTCCTCACCTGTGTCTATAATAATATCTACCAAGCTATCTAAACGGTCAAACAGGTCCATCTTAGATGGGGGTGTATCAGTATCTACCTTTGGGTCATCCATGTGGTGGAGGGGTAAATGTGCCGAAGTAGAGATAATGGGATTCCCCAAAGATTCCAGTAAGGCCAAACACAGGTGGTGATTTGGTACTCGAATCCCCGTGGTTTTACGCTTAGGATTTTGTACCAGTCGCGGTACTAACTTGGTAGCAGGCAACAAAAAAGTGTAGGGGCCTGGTATCAAGGATTTCATAATCCGATAGGCTATATCGCTGACAAAGGCATAAGTAGCTACACGAGAAAGAGAAGGACATAGGAAGGTTAATGGTTTATCATTGGCCAACCGCTTAATTTTCTTAACTCTTTCTACAGCTGACTTGGCATTTAAATCGCAACCGATGGCATAAACCGTATCAGTAGGATAAAGCATAACAGCACCACCAGAAAGTGCCAACCTTATATCCTCTATCCGACGATTTTGTGGGTTATCAGGATGAATTTCCAAAATTCTAGCCATAAGCTAATAAATGGGTGAAAGATTAATTTCCAACTTAAACATCATTGCTACCTATGACCCCTCCATGACCATAAGATCAGTAGAATTTAACTTACAGTTTAAACAGAAACACAAAAAAACGATTAATCATTATTAGCATTTTATGAGTAAAATTGCCTATTTTCAATGTCCTACGGGAATATCTGGTGATATGTGTTTGGGCGCTTTCGTAAGTTTAGGTGTTCCTGTCAACTATTTATTGGAAAAACTTGGGGGTTTGGGGATTGACCAGGAATATGAATTGGAAAGCGAGTTAGTTCATCGTCAAACTCAACAAGCTACTAAAATTCATGTTAACCTAACCAACCACCATCATGATCACGATCATAATCACCATCATCACCATGGTCGTCATCTACCAGAAATAGAAAAGATGATCCTCGCAGCTAATCTACCCACAAGAGCAGCTGACTGGAGTTTAGCTGTATTCCGCCAATTAGCAGTAGCAGAAGGCGCAGTACATGGCATTGCACCGGAAAAAGTTCACTTTCATGAAGTTGGTGCTGTTGACGCGATTGTAGATATTGTGGGAACCTGTTTGAGCTTGGATTGGTTAGGAATAGACAGTGATCAAACTGGGCTACCCTTAGTCTATTGTTCAGCCTTTCCTACGGGGGGGGGAACGGTCAAAGCTGCTCATGGTAGAATGCCAGTCCCCGTACCCGCAGTGTTAAAGTTATGGGAAATGACCAATTGTCCCGTCTATAGTAATGGTATTGACAGAGAATTAGTTACACCAACAGGAGCAGCGATCGCCACTACTTTGGCGAGGAGTTTTGGTTCGCCCCCACCCATGGTGCTGAAGCAGGTGGGATTGGGTGCTGGTTCTCTGGACTTACCCATTCCTAATATACTACGCATTTGGCTAGGTGAAACTTCCCCGGATCATTTACATATTCATAAGTTACACGTGAATGATGCTGATCCTCATGGAGAAAGGGAAGAGACAATTTGTGTTTTAGAGACCCAAATAGATGATTTGAGTCCCCAAGCTATAGGTTATGTTTTTGAAGCTTTGTTTGCTGCTGGTGCGGTAGATGTGTTTACCCAATCTATAGGTATGAAAAAATCACGTCCGGGAATTTTACTAACTGCAATTTGTCATCCGGAAAATCTGACTGGTTGTCAGGAGGTGATATTTAGGGAAACTACCACCTTGGGTATTCGTTATACTACTCAACAACGCCGTGTTTTAGAAAGAGATATGCAAACCGTGCAAACTCCCTATGGTCAAGTTGCTGTGAAGGTAGCTTGGCAAGGTAAAAAGTCACAAAAGGTCATTACTAATGTACAACCTGAATATGAAGACTGTGCTAATCTAGCTAGACAGCATCATCTCCCTTGGCGTGAAATCCAACGATTGGCTTTATATCACTGGTATATAGACCATCCCCAGGAATCACTCAGCTCACCATCCTAAATTGTGGCACAAGCTATATTTTTAAAAATGACCCAACTTTTACAACAGTCAATTGAAATTAATGCTCCTGCTACACTAGTAGAACAATGTTTGACAGACTTGAATTTAATGCACCAATGGTTAAATCCTCTGCTCTGTTGTGAACCCCTGGGGGAGGTTTGGTCCACAGAAATTGGCAGTCGCAGTCGTTTTATGATCCAAATTCCAGGAATTAAACCCACTCTCAATGTGGTGGTCATTGACAGACAACCAGGACTTATCGTCTGGGGTTTTAAGGGTTTCTTCCAAGGGAGCGATCGCTGGGAATGCCAACCTTTGAGTCAAGGTACATTACTGATTAATTCCTTTGAATTTAAAATACCCAATCCCATTATCAGTTGGGGATTTAACACTTTTGCTGCATCCTGGACTCAATCGGATATGCGGTCACAGTTAGTCCGGTTTAAAAATGTTGCCGAAGGATTAGCCAAGTCTCCCAAATATGCTCTATGATGTCTATCACTTTTCTATTAGTTTTCTAGCTAGTGCTAGTGCCCCCTGGGAATTATTTACCTTACCCTCAGCTTGAGCAATGGCAATTTCCTGCAAGATTTCTCCCACCAGTGGTGAGGGTGGGATATTTAGTGCTATAATCAGCTCCTTACCAGTCACCAACGGTGATGGGTAGGCCACCAAATCATCAGGGTTCAAATAACGTTTAACTAGGGGTCTATACAATTCTAAACTACGCTTCTGGAACTTGGTGTTTAACATATCCTGTGCTAAAGCTAGAACCATTGTAGAGCTAAAAACAACCCCTACCTCCCTAAACCAAAAGTACTGTTCTCGCAGGGACATGCTACTTGCTTGTTTCATCTGCGGGAATAGTCGCAGGGCGGTAATAATACTACGAATCTCCACTCGACTGTATGTCATTTCCCCCAGCTCCTGTTCTGCTATCTCAGGAGCAGGATTTACTAAACACCCCAGTTTAGCAATATCCAACCATCTGGTTTTCATAGAATCCCGAATGGGTTTTTCTAGCTGTTCCCCCAGTTCTGACCAATTTTCGCCTATTGCTTGAACCGCTGGATCTACTGCAATTAGTTTATCTACACTTTCTCTGGTTGCATAAATAAAAAATTGACCTAATAACCCATCCTCCCATGCGGTTTTTAGCCAAAATGTCCCTACAGCACTTTGCAAAAGATGACCAACCTCTGTTCTAATTCTTTCAGACGCAACTTGACAAAAAATTGAAGATAAGTTGCGAATAGTTGCTTGAGTATGAGGTTCAATGACAAAATTTAATTGGGCAGCTTGACGATAAGCACGCATTAAACGCAAAGGGTCATCTTGGAGATTTTGGGGAGATATCATCCGCAAGAGACCACTTTCTATGTCTTTACAACCACCCAGAGGATCCATAAGTTCTTGAGTATAGGGATTATAGGCGATCGCATTAATGGTAAAGTCTCTCCGGTGTAAATCAGTTAGTAAACTCTCTCCATCCTGTTGGGCAAAATCCACTGTTCCCTGGGGAAATACCACCCGGGCAATATTTCTCTTACCATCCAACAGCACAAAACCAGCTCCATAATTTTGGGCGATCGCCCGAGCAACTTTTACCGCATTCTCTGGTATGATGAAGTCTAGATCTAAATAGTCTTGACTTCTACCCAAAATCCCATCCCGCACTGCACCACCCACCATATAAGCTGGTGTAGGTAGCATCTCCAAGCTAAAGGGCCAATTTTTGGGATCTAAACGAGCAGCAATTGAGTCATTCATTATTTATCCAAAAAAGTATGAGCGGCAAATTAGTCTATATTGCTATTCCACCTGCTAAAACTATATGATATAGCTACATATCTAACCTTAGAGTAGGAGTTGGTCATGTGTATTTGCGTTAACTGTCACTACGTAGACCGTTGTGTTACCTACAATGCGGTAGAAAATCAACACCAACAACCACACTTAAATGAAAATCCCGACTTTAATGCCCAGGAACCTTCCATAAATGTTAATATTCGTACTAAAGGAGAAATTATTGAGATGGAATGGGATGTGGTAGGTTGTCTGAGTTTTAAACCAGAAATGGGTAAATGGGCATCATTACGTCCGGGTGAATTAGTACCCACCTAAAATTAGTGCATATTATTTCAGTTTACCAACTTAATGTTAACTGCTGTCAATTACTGCTAATAACATCTTGAACAATCACCAAAAAACTAGACAAGACCAAAAATACGCTTTAGGAATACACACTACTACACCAGAATTAGGTTTGGTAATGAGTAACTTTGTGGATGACACACGATTTCAGGTGTGGAATTTGGGACGTGATGTATCCAGTCATATTCATCAATATCTAGTGGATTTCATCCTACCCCAAAGCTGGCCAGATCTACAGTTAATTGCAGTAGCTAAAGGACCTGGAGGGTTTACCGGTACTCGCATTGGTGTGGTTATAGCACGGACCCTAGGACAGCAGTTGAGCGTTCCAGTTTTAGCTATATCCACCTTAGCAGCAGTAGCATGGCACGAAAAGAATCAAAATCCCCAATTACCAGACACTATTGCTGTAGAAATGCCAGCACAGCGAGGGAAGGTATTTGGGGCGATTTATCAGATTAATGCTGAAAATCCTGGGATGAAAACCCTATTAGCAGACCAGGTGTTCACCCTGGAAGCATGGCAAGAAACCCTAAATGGTTTGCCCAATAATTACCCAGTTGAATATGAACTAATTAGAGCTACATCAAATTTAGGAGTAACGGTAACCAGCATTTTACAATTAGCTTATTTAGATTGGCAAGAAGGTAAAAACAGTCATTGGTCCGATTCCCTACCCTACTACGGTCAACATCCTGTGGATAGCTAAGAATCAAAAAGACCAATTAATTCACCAGTTCCCTCCACAACCTCACCAATAGTAAAAGCAGGAATATGCTGAGATTGGAAATGAGTAATTGCTTGTTGTGCTTGTGTGGGAGGTAAAATCAACACAAAACCCAAACCCATATTAAAAGTATTGTACATAGCTTCTGCACCTACCGATCCAAAATCGGCCAACCATTTGAATATGGGGGGAATTGGCCAACTACCTGGATGAATTTTCACAGCTTGATTAGCTCCTAAGCACCTAGGCAAATTTTCTGGTAAACCTCCACCAGTGATGTGGGCCATACCGTGGATTTCCAAACCCTGGTGCAGAGCTGATAAAACAGACTTAACATAAATGCGAGTAGGGGTGAGAAAAATAGAACCTAAAGTTTTTCCATGGAACAACTGTGGAGTGTGGTCCCAAGCAAAACCACCATCACTAATAATCTTCCGGACTAAACTCACACCATTACTGTGAATACCAGAACTAGCTAGACCTATGGCCAGATCGCCAACTTGCACCTGGGAACCATCTAACATTTTGCTTTTTTCCACAATTCCCACACAGAAACCAGCTAGGTCATATTCACCCACCTGGTAGAAACCTGGCATTTCAGCTGTTTCTCCCCCCAATAGAGCAGCACCAGCCAATTTACAACCTTGAGCTATTCCTGACACCACCTGAGTTAACTGCTCTCCTTCTAGTTTACCAGTAGCCACATAATCTAGAAAAAATAGTGGTTCTGCTCCCGAGGTGAGCACATCATTAACACACATAGCCACCAAATCAATACCCACGGTGTGGTGACAATTGAGGATTTGGGCAATTTTTAGCTTTGTGCCCACACCATCCGTACCAGACACCAATACAGGTTCGCGATAACCTGTGGGGAGTTGAAAACATCCACTAAAACCGCCCAAACCACCTAAAACTTCTGGCCTAAAGGTACTGTGAACTAAATTGCGAATTTGTCCCACAAAAGCTCTACCCGCTTCCACATCCACACCTGCATCCCGATAATCCATGACTGTAATGTTAACCTTCCGTTTTTTTTCTATCCATCATTCTATAAAATCACTAGAAAACCTCGTCCTCTATTCCTTTCCACCATTCTCCTAAATTCATCATATCTTGGTGAATGTCTGCTAGTTCTTGTATGTAGACTTCCGTAGATATGTTATGCCGTCGCTCCTGTAGTTTTTTTAACCTGAGTTGCACTAATAACCACGGTTTAGTAATACTATCGGTTAGTTCTAAATATCTAGCTAGTTGTTGACTGTTCATTGGCGGATTTTTAGATTACAGTATTAAGTGGGTGGGTGGAATTAAATATAAGATGAACATAGGTTGGGTTGAAGTATGAAACCCAACACCCGCATGGGTTAACCCATCCTACAAATAATTGTGCCTCCCTACTTATATTTAGAATAATTGGCGATCGCCTCTTTTAAATTATAGGTAGTAATTCCAGTAATATCTTATTATCACATTTATGGCATTAAAAACACAAAACGACAATTACGAAGTTAAAACCCAAGAAATTGCCCAGCAGATTCTCGCTAACACCCAGGAAAGTCGTTCCTTTTTTGCTGCTTTACGGGATCAAATGCGATGGGATGACAAGCTGTTAGGGTGGACCATGGGTAATCCTGGGTTGCGGGTGCAATTGTTTCGTTTTATAGACACTTTACCTGCGCTCCATAGCAAAGTGGAAATTGCCTCCCATTTACAGGAGTATTTGGGTGATGATTCAGTGGAATTACCCCCAGCATTAAAAAGCTTGTTAAATTTTGCCTACCCAGATTCCATGCCAGGTCAGGTAGCTGCTACCACTGTGGAGACAGCAGTGCAAACTCTGGCACATAAATATATTTCTGGAGAGAATATCCAACAGGTAATTAAGACCGTGGAAAGACTCAGAAAAGAAAAAATGGCCTTCACCATTGATTTACTTGGGGAAGCAGTTATTACAGAAATAGAAGCACAGTCTTATTTAGAAAAATATTTAGAATTGATGCAGCATTTAGTAGAAGCATCAAAAAAATGGCAGCACATACCTATTATTGACGAAGCTGATGGAGAAATACTGCCCAAAGTACAGGTTTCAGTGAAATTAACCGCCTTTTATTCCCAGTTTGATCCTTTAAATGCTGAAGGGAGTGAAGCAAAGGTAAGCGAGCGGATTCGGATTTTGCTGCGTCGATCGCGGGAATTGGGAGCAGCAGTACATTTTGATATGGAGCAGTATGCCTATAAAGATATAACTTTGAAAATTCTGAAAAAGCTATTATTAGAAGAGGAATTTCGTCAACGTACAGACATTGGCATAACTATTCAAGCCTATTTACGTGACAGTAAGGAGGATGTACAAGGGGTAATTGACTGGTTGAAACAAAGAGGTTATCCCTTAACCATTAGATTGGTAAAAGGTGCCTATTGGGATCAGGAAACTATTAAGGCTGCTCAAAAACATTGGGACCAACCAGTTTACAATGATAAAGTAGCTACGGATGCTAACTTTGAAGCCATAACCCAGCTTCTTTTAGAAAATCATCAATACGTTTATTCTGCTCTAGGTAGTCACAACGTCAGATCCCAAGCTCGGGCCATAGCCATTGCAGAAAGTCTCAAAGTTCCACGACGCTGCTTTGAAATGCAAGTTTTGTATGGCATGGGCGATAAAATTGCTAAAGCGTTAGTAGATAAAGGGTATAGAGTGCGAGTCTATTGTCCCTACGGTGATTTATTACCGGGGATGGCCTATCTAATTCGCAGATTGTTGGAGAATACGGCTAATAGTTCCTTTTTAAGGCAAAATCTGGAAAATCGTCCGGTTGCTGAATTGTTAGCTCCTCCCATAGTGGAAGAAACCCCCAGTCGAGAAAACCCAACAGAGGATTTTATAGGTGCTGCGGATATAGATTATGCTGAGGAGCAAAAACGGGAAGATTCCCGATTGGCTTTTGAGCAGGTACGTCAACAATTGGGAAAAACCTATTTACCCCTGATTAATGGAGAATACGTTAACACAACAACTATTATAGACTCCTTAAATCCTTCCGATTTTAGTCAGGTAGTGGGCAAAATTGGCTTGATTAGTGTGGAACAAGCTGAGGAAGCAATGAAAGCAGCTCAAGCTGCTTTCCCCCATTGGCAAAAAACACCTGTGCCACAGCGAGCTGACATTTTACGTCGAGCGGCAAATTTAATGGAAATCAGACGAGCTGAATTGGCAGCATGGATTGTATTGGAAGTTGGTAAACCTGTTAAAGAAGCTGATGCAGAAGTTTCCGAAGCTATAGATTTTTGCCGTTATTATGCTCAGGAAATGGAACGTCTGGATGGGGGAGTAGTTTATGATGTTGCTGGAGAAACCAACCGTTATATTTACCAACCCAAGGGAATTGCTGTGGTCATCTCCCCCTGGAACTTTCCCCTAGCGATCGCTTGTGGTATGACCGTTGCTGCTCTGGTTGCGGGAAATTGCACTTTGCTCAAACCAGCAGAAACCTCTTCTGTGATTACCGCCAAGTTTACACAAATCCTCCTAGAAGCGGGAATCCCCAAAGGTGTTTTTCAATATGTGCCCGGAAAGGGCTCTCAAGTGGGCGCTCACCTAGTCAATCATCCCCAAACCCATGTAATTGCTTTTACGGGATCTCAGGAAGTGGGATGTAGAATTTATGCGGAAGCCGCCATTGTTAAACCTGGACAAAAACATCTTAAAAAGGTAATTGCCGAAATGGGAGGTAAGAATGCCATTATTGTAGATGAAAGTGCGGATCTAGACCAAGCAGTGGTAGGAGTAGTTCAGTCCGCTTTTGGTTATAGTGGTCAAAAGTGTTCCGCCTGCTCTAGAGTGATTGTATTGCAACCTATATATGAAACGTTTCTAAATAGATTAATTGAAGCAACCAAGTCCTTAAATATTGGTGCAGCAGAACTACCCAGTACCCAGGTTGGTCCAGTGATTGATGGTCAAGCTAAAACCCGGATTTTAGAATATATAGAGATGGGCAAAAAAGAAGCCAAATTGGTTTTACAGTTGGAGTCCCCATCTCAAGGGTACTTTGTTGGGCCCGTAATTTTTGCTGACGTTCCTCCCCAAGGAGCGATCGCCCAACAGGAGATATTTGGTCCGGTTTTATCAGTAATTCCTGCGCCAGATTTTGATCGAGCGGTAGAAATTGCCAATTCAACCAACTATGCTTTAACGGGGGGTATTTATTCCCGCACCCCTTCCCATATTGAACAAGCAAAGAGGGAACTGGAAGTGGGAAATTTGTATATTAACAGGAATATTACCGGTGCCATTGTAGCTCGTCAACCATTTGGTGGGTTTAAACTTTCTGGTGTGGGTTCCAAAGCAGGTGGTCCTGATTATTTATTACAGTTTTTAGAGCCAAGAACCATAACCGAGAACATTCAACGTCAGGGTTTTGCTCCCATAGAAGGAGCAGATTAATAGGTAGATTAGGACTACTGTTAAAATAGACTTACAAAGGTAAACAGAACTTATTATACCAAAATGCAAACTACCAAATTGGGTCGCAGCTTGAGCCAGGTGTTCTGGCTCAATCTATAACCTACATTGTGGCCCTAATTGCTGGGACTAACCGATGGTTCCCGACGTCTCAGTTTAGGTTTGGGTGTGGGTTTACCTTCATCACCATAATCAGATTTAGACCAAGAACGACCACGACCTGGTCCCGTACCATCACTGCTATCACGTCGTTTGTTGATTTTTGGCTTGGGTGTGGGCTCTTCCACAGGAATATCTACTCCATTTTGTAACCAAGCAGGACGGGTCTGGTCATAGGCCAATTGCAAAGCTGCTGCTGCAATAGCCTGGGCATCATATTTTTCCGTCAATTCACTAATGATGGGAAGGAAGGAAGCTAATCTTTCCCCAGCTAGAGCTTCGGAAACCTGCTCTTTCAACTTCTGAATGTGTTTAGCTTCGATTTGGGCTCTGGTAGGAATTGACAATACTTGCCAGTTTTGGCGATTGTGACGTTCAAAAGCCTGTTGCTTTCTTCTTTCAAAGGGTTGCACCAGTGATATTGCTGTTCCTTCTTTACCAGCACGTCCCGTTCTCCCAATCCGGTGCACGTAGGTTTCTACGCTATCTGGTAGGTCAAAGTTAATCACGTGGGAAAGTAGGTCAACATCTAACCCCCGCGCAGCAATATCTGTTGCTACTACCCATCTTACTTGACGATTGCGGAACCGGGTTAATAATCTTTCCCTAGCTTGTTGAGATAAATCTCCGTGGTATTCATCTACACTGTGACCAGCGGACTGCAATTGATTTGTCAGCTCCGCAGCAGTACGACGAGTACGCACGAAAATCAAGGCTGTTTCCGGATCTTCCATCTCCAGAATTGGTTGTAGGGCTTTAGCCTTAGTCCAGTGTCTGGGTATTAAATAGGCTACTTGATTAATTTTAGTAGGTGTAGCTTTGGGTTGCTCCACGGTCACTGTGACGGGAGAATTGAGAAACTTATTCACCAATTGGCGAATAGAGGGTGGCATGGTGGCTGAAAAAAGCGCAGTTTGACGATCCTGGGGTGCTTGGGAGAGAATTTTGATCACATCATCAATAAATCCCATGCTTAACATTTCGTCCGCTTCGTCTAAAACAAACCATTTTACTTGGTCAAGTTTTAAACTACCTCGTTCCAAAAGGTCAATTACCCTTCCTGGGGTTCCCACTACTACATGTACGCCCCGTTTTAATTGGATCATTTGTCGGTCAATGGATTGACCACCATAAATGGCTAATACTCGCAGCTCACTATCACCCATAAACTGGGAAATGGCATCATGAACTTGCATTGCTAATTCACGAGTGGGAGTTAACACTAAAGCCTGTACTGCTCTCTTGTTAGGATCTAGTCTCTCTAATATAGGCAGGGAAAAAGCCGCTGTTTTACCTGTACCAGTCTGAGATTGACCCACCACGTCCCTTCCCGCTAATAATTGGGGAATAGCTTGGGTCTGGATGTTGGTCGGTGTGGTAAACCCCATGTTTTCTAAGTGGGTCGCACGTTCTGGGGAAATGCCTAGTTCTTGAAAGGTAATACTACTCATTAATTCTCCTAAATTTTATTCTGAGTTGTGGATCTCTATTTAGATCTGTATTTGTATTTGCACTCCGTTCCTATGCCATGACCACTTCACCGTATAGATCATAAGCATCCGCAGTGGTGATTTTCACAGGCACTATTGTTCCTAAGCTGGCTTTCCCCTGAACATACACTTGACCATCTACTTCCGGGGCAAATCTGTCGGAACGTCCTATTAAATCCCCCGTTTGGGGATTTTCTTGTTCAATTAGGACATCAACTATTTTTCCTACCTGCTGGCAATTTTTGTGCAGGGAAATGGGCTGTTGCATTTCCATAAGTTGATTCCGTCTTTCTACCATCAATTCCTGTGGTAATTGATTTGGTAGGTTATACGCTGGAGTACCCTCTTCCGGTGAAAATGTGAAAACTCCCAAATGATCAAATTGATGTCGCTCGGTAAACTCCAACAAATGATCAAAATGCTCTTGTGTCTCCCCAGGAAACCCAACTATAAATGTTGTCCTCAACACTGCTTCTGGTAGCGCGGTTTTTATCCGCTCAATAATTCCATCATTGACTCTACCTTGCCAAGGACGATTCATGGCACGCAGTATTTCAGGATGGGAATGTTGTAAGGGTAAATCTAAGTAGGGAAGGAAATTCGTCGTTTCTTGAATTGCCTTAATCACATCCGGTGTTATTCCTGTGGGATAGGCGTAGTGCATTCTTACCCAGGGAATATCTACTTCCCCCAAGGCCCGAATTAACTCGGCCAATTTAGGTTGACCATAAATGTCTAACCCGTAGTTGGTCGTAATCTGGGAAATCAAAATTAGCTCCTTGACTCCCTGCGCTCCTAGTTGCTTGGCTTCCCCTACTATTGATTCAATAGTACGCGATCGCTGATTACCTCTTAAATGGGGAATAATACAAAACGCACAACCATAATCACAGCCTTCAGCAACTCTAAGATAAGCTACTCCCTCTGTGGTCGTTCTATAGCGGGGCGTATTTTCGTCCGCTATATATGTGGGGTCAACACTAATTTGTTTGACTCGCTCTCCCTTCTCTACCCGCTCAAGCACATTCACTATCTTGTGGTAGTCCCCAGTCCCTACTACCGCTACCGCTTCTGGTAACTCCTCTAATAGTTGTTCTTGAAAGTGCTGGGCCATACAACCAGCAATTACTACCTTTTTGTTGGCCTCCGCTAACTCCACTAGGGTTCTCACTGATTCTTCCCTGGCAGCTTGAATGAAACTACAGGTATTTACTATCACATAGTCTGCTAGATCCTCGTTCGTATCCACACTATATCCCGCTTCTACCAGCAGTCCTAGTATGTGTTCTGTGTCTATTCGGTTTTTCTCGCAGCCTAGGTGTGAAATGGCAATTGTTGGCTTATCACCCATATCTTGAATATATCTTCACTTTTTTCGTTAACACAAGTTCATGGACACCTTCCTTGCACCTTAAATCCGCATTGAACACTCTCTTTTATATCTATCTCTAGATCTCTAGTTCATGCTCGTCACGGTCTAACCCCATTCATACTTGATGATTGAGGTTATGTTATGATGTTTTTGTTATTTTGTTTCCTCGGGTAAATTCTGGTGTCTTTGGGTAGTTAGGACACTCTTCATATTTTTTAACGATTCGCTTAATGGTATTTTACAAAACCTTAGCGTGCGCGTTGTTAATTTACCCATCGGGAAGCCGCCCCAAGGGCTGTTTTTGAGAAGTTGCTACCCTCCGGGAAATCGCCAAGGCGACTAAACCCATCAAGCAGTTCCACGACCTGGTTCCTAGCATTGTGCTGTATATTACATACAGTCATGTACTGAAAAATCAGGACATTTGTCTTGCATTTTTTGAGTGGCAAGCTCCTCTTATAGCCAAGTTTTATCTTAACATATCTTATGAAAGGTTTAACAGCAATTTACATCTTGAGCATGAGGAGATTTTTTAATTTCTGAATAATACGCCAAAACACATCAAGACAATGACCGGTTAAATCTGGTGGAGAACGTACAGGAAGGGTGACTCCCCCTAAACTTCCCCATCCCTGGATTGAAGAATGCTCTAGTCAAATTAAAAACGTGAACTTATATAAACTATTCAAAACTCGTAAACCCATTATTGGTGTGGTTCATTTGTTACCTTTACCCACATCAGCCCGTTGGGGAGGTAGTCTGAAAGCAGTAATTGACCGCGCTGAACAGGAAGCTACCGCCCTGGCCAGTGGTGGTGTGGATGCTTTAATTGTAGAAAATTTTTTCGACGCCCCCTTTACTAAAAATCACGTTGATCCTGCTGTGGTTAGTGCTATGACCCTAGCAGTGCAGAGAATTCAAAATCTGGTCACTTTGCCTCTGGGTTTAAATGTTTTAAGAAACGATGCGGAAAGTGCTATGGCGATAGCCAGTTGTGTAAAGGCTGAATTTATTCGTGTTAATGTTTTGACCGGTGTTATGGATACGGATCAAGGATTAATAGAAGGAAGGGCACACCAGTTACTCCGTTATCGTCGAGAATTAGGTTCCGATGTGAAAATTCTGGCTGATGTATTAGTTAAACATGCTCGTCCCCTAAGTCATCCTCATCTGAGTGTGGCTATTAAAGACACCATAGAACGGGGTTTGGCTGATGGGGTGATTTTATCGGGTTTGGAAACTGGTAGTCCTCCCAGCTTGGAGGATTTAAAATTGGCTAGCAGGGTTGCTGCTACTACTCCAGTATTTATCGGTAGCGGTGCCAATTGGGAAAATATTGGTACTCTTATGCCAGTAGTGGATGGAGTCATTGTTTCCAGCTCTCTCAAACGTCATGGTCAAATCTCTCAACCCATTGATCCTACCCGTGTGAGTCAATTTGTAGAAGCTGCTCATAGAAGCATCACCACAAAAATTTAATTGTTCAATATACTGCTAATAACTAAACTGATAAACAATTATGATTCGTCGTCGTTCTACTCCCTGGATTCATCAGTGGTCCCGTCCCCTCATCGGGGCGATCGCTGCTCTTGGTATGCTGAACACTGGTTATCTTACTTACGAAAAACTAACAGGTAGTGCGCCTATATGTACAGCTGGGGAGCAGGTCAAAGGTTGTGTGGATGTTCTCTCTAGTCCCTGGGGAACTGTGTTTAATCAACCTTTGGCTTTGTTTGGTTTATTGGCATATACGTCTATGCTTTTACTAGCTGTAGTTCCTATTGTACTAATTTCAAAAGATAATGACAGCAAGAAAAGTAGTCAAAACAAAAGTACACGACAACTAGAGAATTTAAGTTGGTGGCTACTGTGGATCGGGGCGATCGCCATGACTGTGTTCAGTGGCTATTTAATGTATGTTTTAGCATTTAAACTACAGGCTGTATGTTGGTACTGTATTGCCTCAGCAGTTTTTGCTTTGAGTATGCTGACCTTGACTGTTTTAGGAAGAGAATGGGAGGATATTGGTCAAGTTCTGTTTATTGGTTTGATAGTGGTGGTGGTGACACTGATTGGCACTTTGGGTATTTACTCAGGGATTGACACTAGCAAAAATGAGAATATTGATACTATTGCTTCCAGTGAACAACGTATTAATTTTTCACCCAAGGAAGAACCCAATCCTAATTTTGGTTGGAAAATAACCACCAAATCTGGAGAATCAGAAATTGCCCTAGCCCAGCACTTAGTAAAAATTGGTGCTAAAGAGTACGTTGCCTATTGGTGTCCCCATTGTCATGAACAGAAGCTACTGTTTGGTAAAGAGGCCTATGAAATCATCAATGATAATAATGTCACAGTGGAATGTGCTGCAGACAGTCCTAAAGGGAAACCAGAACTCTGTCGAGCAGCAAAGATTCAGGGCTTTCCCTCTTGGATAATTAACGGTAAAATCTATAGTGGAGTGCAGAATTTAAGTGATTTAGCTAGACTTAGCGGTTATACAGGTCCACAAAATTTCAAATACTTTCGTTAATGGTGTAGGGAGCTGGGGAAGCAGATTATAGAGGTGGTAAATTGTTCTATGTCATACAGTGATTTCACCCTGAAAAAAGTCAAGCAAACTTTTGGAATCAATACAGTTGAAGACCAAAAATTTCTCCCACAAATCCAACCAATTACTGCTAGTAGTACACTCACATCCTTTTTACAAGAAACTTTGCCTTTAGCAATAGCAATGGGGAGTGAAAAAGCCAGATCTGAGCTAATCATTAGTCCGGTTCTGGTGGAAGTGCGTAAAATTTTAAAGGGGAAAGTAAGTTTGTTTTCTGGAGTGGACTTTAATGTAGACAATGGTTTAGGATTAACTGGGGTTTGCGATTTTCTCCTGAGTCGTTCACCGGAACAGTTAGAAATTGAAGCCCCAGCGGTAATAATTGTAGAAGCAAAAAAAGCAGACTTGAACCCAGGAATTGGACAGTGCATGGCGGAAATGATTGGCGCTCAAAAATTTAATGAAATTAATAATCAACCCATTCCTACCATCTATGGTGTTGTTACCAATGGTACTGTCTGGCGGTTTTTACAACTCACACAAACTACAGTGACTATTGATTTAACTGACTACCCACTCCCTCCCATTGATTCCATACTAGGAATTTTAGTTTGGATGGTAACCGATAGTTTTTCGTCCTAAATTCCCTCAGATTTCCACCAATGATTATGTTGGATCATTGTGTGCACTTGCCATTCATTAGCCACTTCCGGATAATCTGAACGATAATGTCCACCTCGACTTTCTTTCCTAAAAGCAGCACTTTTAAGAATTAAATAAGCTACATCTAATAAATTTTGGGTTTCTGCCCATAGACGTAATAACAGATTGATATCGGAATAATTAAATTTAGCTGGTGTTCCACCAGGTAAGGTTTTTAAAAACTGACTCAAAGGTAAACTGGCAAATTCCCCTTGCCAAAATACAACCTGGGCGATCGCCTGGTCTAGACTTACTTGTTCTCGACAAATACCCGCACTTTGCCAAACCAGTCGGGGCAAATTTTCTCTCATACCTTCTAATAGTGATTGTTGGCTTTCCCAGGTGGATAAATTACATTCCCAGAAACTGGGGTGTGAGTGGGATGGTGTGGAAGGGGTGGGCAATTGGCAATTAGCCATCTGAGCCCCAAACACTATACATTCTAATAGGGAATTACTGGCCAGACGATTGGCACCATGAACACCAGTACTAGCAGTTTCTCCCACAGCATATAAACCGGGAATGGAAGTGCTATTTTCTAAGTTCGTGAGAATACCACCCATCCAATAATGGGCTGCGGGGGATACGGGAATAGGTTGACTAAATACATCTATGGACCAGTATTGGCAAACTTTAATAATATTAGGAAACCTTTGGCGAATTTTATCCGGATCTATGGGACGCATATCTAACCAAACATGGGCGGTGGTTAGATCATTTGTGGTATGTTGTAGATGACTAAATATAGCTCTGCTGACCACATCTCTAGGTGCTAGTTCACCTGCGGGATGATAATCAAATGCAAAACGTCGCCCCTGATCATCAATTAAGTGGGCTCCCTCCCCTCGTACAGCTTCACTAATTAAAAACCTTCCTGGTTTTATTAAAGCAGTAGGATGAAATTGCACAAATTCTGGATCGCGAATAACCGCACCCGAGCGCCAAGCTATGGCCACCCCATCACCTGTACTGACTGCTGGATTAGTAGTTTGAGCAAATACTTGACCTCCGCCACCTGTGGCTAAAACCACTGCACCTGCTCTTAGCCAAGTTACTTCTCCTTCATAAAACAGACTAATTCCCTGACAGTGTCCAGTTTTTCCATCTAACCAAATAGAAAGGGCTAAAGCCTGTTGAATCACTTGAATATTAGGACGACATAATACTTGATTTGCTAGGGTGGTGGTTACTTCCCTACCTGTAGTATCTGCTGCGTGGAGCACTCGATGACGGGAATGAGCAGCTTCTAAGGTTAAGGCTAGGGTTGTACCATGACGATCAAAGGCCACACCCAAGTTTACTAATGCCTGAATGCAATCGGGAGCTTTATGAGCTAAGAATTCTACTGATTTAATATCACATAAACCTGCACCAGCTTTTAAGGTGTCCTCAATATGGAGTTTTGGTGAATCCTCTGGGGATATGGCAGCAGCAATACCACCCTGGGCCCAATCACTAGCAGATAGGGTAAGATTTTCTTTAGTAATTAAGCCAATTCGTAAGGATGCAGGTAAACATAAAGCTGTGTATAGTCCAGCCGCACCAGCACCTACTACTAGTACATCAAATGTCTGATTAATATCTATTTCAGTCAAGGTTAAGGTATATGGGTATAAACAAGGAATCAGAAAATGGGAGATTAGGGGGAGAAAATTTTTCACCCCTCCTCACCCATTAGGTATTTGTCTTATCTGTAAATACCGTTGTTAATACGATCATCGCCTTCATTGAATTCAGCATCGTATGTTGTTACGGTAAATTGACTTAAATTATTTTGTAGCAGTTTTTTCTGGCGATTGCTCAAACCCTCAATTTCCAACACGTCTTCTACTTTAGCATAGGGAGCATTAGCAATGATTTTTTTAGCCAGAACCGGATAAAACCCTCTGATCCCCTGGAATCGAGCAATGTTGGTATTATTCAAGTCTATTTTTTTGCCAAAATCCGTTGCTAGTTTCTGATCAGCTTTATTTTGGCGAGCAATTGCCAAAATTGGCGTTTGGGGTAGGTTAACATGGCTAAAATCCCAAGCTTGAGCTGTTTGGGTTGTTCCTAACCATCCCCAGCATCCGAGTAACAAACTAAAAACTGTTAATAAACGCACTAATCCTTTCACAATTTTTTTCCTCTTTCCATCAAACAAAAATCAACTCTTTTAACCACGGGTAGTCCGCTCTCATTCCACTGAGGGAATGTTTGTAGGAGTCAAAAACTACTATACAACTTCTGATTGACACTCTATGACTTAGCTGCTCTCCCATGGTTAAGAATTTTTAGCCAGAATCGCAGCTACTAGAAATAGGCTGTCTACTAGGATTGTACTTAAAACTGCTCCACTAAATGCATACCAATGCTTTTGTTTATTTTTTAATGGTAGTAAACCAGCAACTAATAGTGATAAAACTAAAACTATGGCCCAGGCTTCTCCCCAGGGAGTTTGTACTTGTAATAAGGCGTTTTTAAATATTTGTGATGCTCCCAGGACATCAGTTCGCATAATTTGCCGCCAATAGGGCATTAGGTCTACTAGGTAATAATATACATCCGTTAGGACTGTACCAAATAGAGAGCCAAGATAAAACCAGTTACCAATCTTACCCCAGTTTCTGTGTAAACACCAAAGTGCCATGGGTAAACATATGGATTCTATGGGTAAGTGCCACAGTGGTTCCCACCGTAACCAACCCCAGTAAATTGCCCCTGTTAACCAGGTAAGACTAAATCCTAAAAGTAAATCACCCCAAATATAAGTTTTTTCATTGGACATTAATTGTAAACTTAACCACACCCACAATCCAGTAATGGCTAGACTTATAGTCGGTAAAGATCGCACTAGGGGCGCTTCTATAAATACAGGTACGGATACTAAAAACACCGCAGCTCCAAATATTAACCAACTTTGACTAGTGGCGATCGCTTTCGGTAAGGCGGGTAATAGGAAGAGAGGAGAATGGAACTCATCTATACTTATGGCCTTGCTCTCAGAGGTATGTAAATCATTTTTAATAGAGGAGTTCACAGTTTTGTAGGATGAGAGTGTTTTATTAATCAAAGTTTTTAATATTTGTTACTAAACTTTACCTTTCTACAGTATCACACTGTAAAATCCCCCCCAGGGGTATTTTGATTGTAAAGCACAAGGGGCAAAAAATGAACTGTTAGGTTGGACAATTTGAGAATAACTTGCTAGGATATGTCATCGTATCAGGCAAACACCTGTAGTCCGTCAAGGCGTTTTGTAGCTACATTTAAAGCTATATTTTTAGGGGTCTAATTCATGATCACAATCTTAGGAACAGCTAACGAGTTACTATTATTACCAATCTTTGGTGTGGCAGACAACAGCAATCAAGCTAATCTAGAGTGGTTACAAGCATTTATTCTGGGTATAGTTCAGGGCATTACCGAATTTTTACCGATTAGTAGTACAGCTCACTTATTAATTTTTACTAAAGTATTTGGTTGGAAAGAGTTAGGGGCTAAAGACTTTGTTGATGCGATTCAATTTGGCAGTGTGGTAGCAATCTTATTGTATTTTCGGTCATTGATTGCTAGTATTATTCAAGGAGCAGTGGAAGGATTTAAGGATAAAGATTGGCAAAGGGAAGAGTGGAAAATTGTAATAGGTATTGCTGTGGGCACCATACCAGCACTAGTTCTTGGTTTTTTGTTAAAGGACATTTTGCCCGAAAGCGCCCTAATTATTGGTACAATGTCAGTGGTCATGGCCATTTTATTGGGATTGGCTGAAAAAATTGGCGATCGCAAGCGGGGATTTGATCACTTGCAAATTCGAGATGGTATTTTAGTAGGGATAGGACAATCCCTGGCCTTAATTCCTGGGGTTTCCCGTTCTGGTTCCACATTGACCACAGCCTTGTTTTTAGGACTAGAAAGGGACACAGCAGCAAAATTTTCATTTTTATTAGGTTTTCCCACCTTGACCATAGCCACCCTATACAAGAGCTTAAAAATATTTCATTTGTTTCAAGAGGGGCAATTACCAGAGAATATAGTTTTGTTATTGGTTATAGGAATTATCTCGACCTTTATTTTTTCATACCTGTCAATTGCATTTTTAATTCGTTATTTACAAACTAAAGACACTTTTATCTTTGTTTGGTATAGACTAGCTTTTGGTGGAGCGATTTTATTGGCACTTGCTAATGGTTGGCAGGGGTGACAAAAATTGATACTAGTCTAAAATAAAGCTGTTAAAAATTATCATGTCTGAGATTAAACCGGCAAAAATTACCAGTGTTATAACCGAATCCATTGCTGCTGAGGTTGGATTTGAAGCAGGTGATGCCATTGTGAGCATTAACGGAATCAAACCTCGAGATTTAATAGATTATCAGTTTTTGTGTGCAGATGAAATTTTGGAAATAGAAGTATTAGATAAACATGGTAAAATTCATCAAGTTGAAATTGAGAAAGACTACGACCAAGACCTAGGAATAGAATTTGCCACAGCCTTATTTGATAACTTAATTCAATGTAATAATCGCTGTCCCTTTTGTTTTATTGACCAGCAACCACCTGGTAAACGCTCCAGCTTATATTTAAAAGATGATGATTATCGTTTAAGTTTCTTGTATGGTTCCTATTTAACCCTGACCAATTTACCTGCAAGAGAATGGCAAAGAATTGAACAAATGAGACTATCACCCTTATATGTTTCAGTTCATGCAACAGAACCAGAAATAAGAATTAGACTGTTAAAAAATAGTCGAGCTGGAGAGATTTTAGAGCAAATTAAATGGTTTCAAGCAAGACGCTTACAAATTCATGCTCAAGTAGTAGTTTGTCCTGGGATTAATGATGGTCCGCACCTGGAAAGAACACTAAGAGATTTAGCATCCTTTTATATGGGGGAAGTACCCACAGTAGCATCAGTAGCAGTAGTTCCTGTGGGTTTAACCAGATTTCGTCCCCCACAAGATGAGTTAATTCCCGTAACCAGAGAAAAAGCCAGGGAAGTAATAGGTCAGGTAGAAATGCTTGGTCAAGAATTTAAGCAAAAATATGATTCTCGAGTAGTCTGGTTAGCGGATGAATGGTTTTTAATTGGTGGTGAGGAACTACCAGCACAGGAGGAGTATGAAGAATATCCGCAAATAGATAACGGAGTAGGTTCCATAAGATTATTTATGAAGGAATTTAATCAAGTAGCGAATAAATTACTACCGGCAAAAATTTATCCTGAGAAAACATTAACTTGGGTAGTGGGAAATGCAGTAGAGAAAGCATTTACACCCCTGGTTGATAGGTTAAATAGGGTTGAAGGTTTAAGGGTAAATATGGTTGCACTATATAGTGACTATTGGGGACAAAATATCACCGTTACCGGGTTATTAACTGGACATGATTTACTCTACCACCTGAAAGGGAAGGATTTAGGTGACAGTTTATTATTACCTAGCATCATGCTCAAACATGGTGAATTAGTATTTTTAGATGATATGACGGTAGCACAGGTGTCTAAGGAATTGAATATTAGGATATTACCAGTTGCAGGAGTAGAAGATTTAATGGAGGATTTAATTAGGACTTGCTAATCCATGGATGGGACCGCTTAGTACAACGGCAAGATGGTACTTTTTGCAACTCTTTTTGATAATTAAACGGTTATGTTGGTGGTAATGTAATTGAATTACCACCTATGCAAGAGAGGATTAGTGCGGAATGTGGGTTTCAGACCGGTTTAACAAAAACAGAACCAGCTTCGATTTTAGCCAAATAGGTTCTCAAAGGTTTTTCAGCTGGACCGTTCTTTACCTTACCATTAGCACTAAATCTTGCTCCATGACAAGGACAAGCGAATTGATTACTTTTCCATTCCACGGTACAACCTTGATGAGTACAGTTAGGTCTAACTGCTATTAAGTTCTTTGGTTTTTTAGATGTTCCCACCACCAAAACCGCCCCTATAGGGGAATTCTCTACCAGTAGTTGCCCATTTTTATCCAATTGGGCAACACTTCCGATTTTCTGCCAGTCTTTAGCCGCTTTGTTTGGCGTTGGTGATGCCAATGTATCATCCTCTGATGTCAAAGCGGCAAATGCTACAGGTAAAGAACTAGCTAATAAACTTAAACCCACCCACTGGAAAAACTCACGTCTTTTCATAAATCATTTCCTATGTAAAAAATGACAATAATAAATGCAAAATCTGCACAACAGCCGATAATTTCTGAGAATTCCGTAACTGAGTATACGAATCCTTCCCGAAATTTGCCCTAGGTTATCAATATCGAAATTGTTACAACCCCTACCAGAGAACTACGATCAGTTGTTTTTCGGTGGGTGGTTGGCACGATTTAAGAACACGGATCCATAATCAACCACATCCTGTTCACTAAAAACCTATGACAGAAACAGGTAGCGAAAAGCTCAATAAGTTCGAGAAATTAAAAGCTGAAAAGGACGGATTACTAGTCAAACAAGAAATCAGCGAATTTGCTCGTAAAGGTTGGGAATCCATGGAAGAAAATGACCTCAACCACCGCCTAAAATGGTTGGGTGTGTTTTTTCGTCCAGTGACCCCCGGTAAGTTTATGATGCGAATGCGGATACCTAATGGTATTCTAACTAGCACTCAAATGTGTGTTTTAGCGGAAGTGATACAGCGTTACGATAAGGAAGGCAGCGCGGACATCACTACTAGACAAAATATACAACTTCGTGGCATAGATTTTTCAGATATTCCGAATATCTTTAACAAATTTCACAAAGTCGGGTTGACCAGTATTCAGTCTGGTATGGATAATGTACGTAATATTACGGGTGATCCCCTGGCGGGTTTAGATGCCAACGAGTTGTATGACACCAGAGAATTGGTGCAGCAAATACAGGATCTGCTAACTAATAGGGGGGAAGGTAATCCAGAGTTTACCAATCTTCCTCGTAAGTTTAATATTGCGGTTACTGGAGGAAAAGATAATTCCATTCATGCAGAAATTAACGATTTGGCATTTGTACCAGCATTTAAAGAAGGATTTGGTTTTAACGTTTTAGTTGGTGGATTTTTCTCAGGTAAACGGTGTGAAGCTGCTATTCCCTTAAATGTTTGGGTAAAACCAGAAGAAGTAGTTAGTCTATCTAAAGCCATAGTAGAGATATTTCGAGACCATGGTTTACGTTTAAACCGGCAAAAAGCTAGATTAATGTGGTTAATTGATGAATGGGGGTTAGAAAAATTCCGGGATGAAGTGGAAAAACAATGGGGAAAAAGCTTGCAAACCGCAGCGCCCAAAGATGAAATAGATTGGGAAAAACGAGATCACATTGGCGTTTACCCCCAAAAACAACCGGGGTTAAATTATGTGGGATTAAACATTCCCGTGGGGAGACTAACTGCGGATGATATGTTTGAACTGGCCAGACTAGCAGAAGTTTATGGTAGCGGAGAAATAAGGTTTACGGTTGAGCAGAATGCCATCATTCCCAATATTCACGATTCTGCATTAAACACACTTCTGACCGAACCAATATTGAAAAAATTCAGTGTCAGTCCTGGTTTATTAATGCGATCAGTTGTGTCCTGCACTGGGGCCCAGTTTTGCAATTTTGCCCTCATAGAAACTAAGAAACGGGCTATAGCCATGACTGAGGCGTTAGAACAGGAATTAATCCTATCAAAGCCCGTACGTATTCACTGGACAGGGTGTCCAAACTCCTGCGGACAACCTCAAGTGGCGGATATTGGACTAATGGGAACCAAAGTGCGAAAAAATGGGCAAACGTTGGAAGGCGTTGACATTTATATGGGTGGAAAAGTTGGCAAAGATGCTAGGTTAGGAACCTGTATTCAGAAAAGTGTTGCTTGTGAAGACCTGCAACCGATATTGAAAGATATCCTGCTAAAACAGTTTGGGGCAAAAGTGCGCGAACAAACAGCAGATCAAATCAGACCACAGTCACAAATAGCAAAGAATTAGAGAGAATTAAAATGAGCAATATTTCCCGCAGAAAATTTCTGATCACATCTAGTGTAACAGCAGCGACAGCGATTGTAGCACATGGTTGTTCATCTGATAACTCCAGATCAACAACAACAAACTCCAACTCTTCTAAACTAGAGACTACTAAAGCTAAATTGGGATTTATCGCTCTAACAGATTCAGCTCCTCTTATTATTGCCAAAGAGAAGGGACTTTTTGCCAAACATGGCATGACTGAAGTAGAGGTTAGCAAACAAAAGTCTTGGCCAGTGACTCGTGACAATCTAAAAATTGGTTCATCAGGTGGTGGTATTGATGGTGCCCATATTCTCAGTCCCATGCCATATTTAATGACTCTTAATGACAAAGTACCCATGTACGTGCTGGCAAGACTAAATACTAATGGTCAGGCCGTTTCTGTAGCTGAAAAATTCAAAGCCATAAAACTTGGGTTGGATAGTAAAGCTCTTAAAGAAACAGCATATCAAGCAAAATCTGCACAAAAACCCATCAAACTTGCCATTACCTTTCCCGGAGGTAACCATGATTTATGGACCCGATATTGGTTAGCTGCTGGTGGGATTAATCCTGACCAAGATGTCATATTAGAACCAGTTCCACCACCACAAATGGTGGCCAATATGAAAGTAGGTACAGTGGATGCTTTTTGTGTGGGTGAACCGTGGAATGCCCAATTGGTTAGTCAAAAATTGGGTTACTCAGCTTTAGTAACCGGAGAATTGTGGAAGGATCATCCAGAAAAAGCCTTCACCATGAGGAAAGATTGGGTTGATCAAAATCCCAATGCAGCACAAGCACTATTAATGGCCATTTTGGAAGCACAACAATGGTGTGAAAAAGATGAAAATAAAGCGGAAATGTGCGAAATATGTGCTGATAGGAAATACTTTAATGTTGCAGTTAGTGACATTTTAGAACGCTCCAAAGGAAACATTGACTATGGGGATAGTCGGAAAGTGGAAAATTTTGCCTATCGAATGAAATTCTGGGCTGACAATGCTTCCTACCCCTATAAAAGCCATGATATTTGGTTTTTGACCGAGGATATTCGTTGGGGTTACATACCCAAGGATACGGATGTTAAAACCATTGTTGATCAGGTAAATCGAGAAGATTTGTGGAAAAAAGCGGCCATAGCTTTGGGAGTCTCTGCAGCGGAAATTCCTACTAGTTCATCGCGAGGGGTGGAAACATTTTTTGATGGGGTGAAGTTTGACCCAGAAAAACCAGAAGAATATTTAAACAGTTTACCCATTAAAAAGGTCTAGTCCGCGAGCAATTCTGAGATGGGGTGCGGGAGTTATGGGAGACACGAAATCACAAGACCAATTTCCACAATAAGGAGCAAGAAGAAGATGTCCGTGGGGGTAACAAATCAGAAAATTAGCACTAAACAAAAAAAAGCAATTAAAACAATTAACAAATTTTTAGTGCATAAGGTATTACCACCACTATGTGGACTGGTCATATTTTTAATGTTGTGGCAATTACTCTGTTCCATTCCGGGATTTCAATTACCGGGTCCTTTAGAAACTTTTGTTGAAACCTGGGATCCCTTTATCATTCAGCCATTTTTTGACAATGGTGATAGCGATAAGGGCTTAGGTTGGCAGATTTTGACCAGTCTAGGGAGAGTAGGATTGGGGTTTTCTCTCGCTACCATTGTGGGTGTTTTCCTGGGCATATTAATTGGTGCTAATAGATTTTTATATAATGCGGTAGACCCTATTTTCCAGGTATTAAGAACTATTCCGCCCCTAGCTTGGTTACCTATTTCCTTAGCAGCTTTTCAACAAGCCAATCCTTCAGCGATTTTTGTGATTTTTATCACTTCAATTTGGCCAATTTTAATAAATACAACTGTGGGAGTACAAAATATTCCCCAAGACTATGTAAATGTGGCTCGCGTTTTGCGTTTACGTCAGGGCAAATATTTTTTAAAAATAGTTTTCCCAGCCACGGTTCCCTATATTTTTACTGGACTGAGAATTGGTATTGGGTTATCTTGGTTGGCCATTGTAGCTGCAGAAATGTTGGTAGGTGGTGTGGGCATAGGCTCATTTATTTGGGATGCTTATAATACTACCACAGATACTAATTTGAGCGAGATTATTGTCGCCCTAATCTATGTGGGAATAGTGGGACTGATGTTAGATAGAACAGTGGCTTTTATAGCTGATAAGATTGTACAAAAAGAACAAAAATAACTTTTACCATAATCACCAGAAGACCATGAACACCTTTGTAGAAATTGACCATGTAGATAAAATATTCAACCTCCCTCATGGTGGTAAATATATTGCTTTGAAAAATATTGAGTTGAAGGTTAATCAAGGAGAATTTATTTCTCTCATCGGTCATTCTGGCTGTGGTAAATCCACTCTCCTAAATATTATTGCTGGTCTAGATCAAGCCACTATTGGTGGGGTGACTTTAGAAGGTCGGGAAGTTAGAGAACCAGGTCCAGATAGAATGGTAATTTTTCAAAATTACTCCTTACTTCCCTGGTTAACAGTTGAGGGCAATATTGCCTTAGCAGTAGATGAGGTACATCAGAATCTATCTGTAGGAGAACGCCAGAAAATCATTGCGGAACATATTGACTTAGTAGGGTTACGTCGTGCTACTAAAAAACTTCCTGGTCAATTATCTGGGGGGATGAAACAAAGAGTGGCCATTGCTCGTGCTTTAGCTACCAGACCAAAATTGTTATTGTTGGATGAACCTTTTGGTGCTTTGGATGCTCTAACGAGGGGTAATTTGCAAGAGCAATTAATGAAAATTTGTAATGAATATAAAATTACCTGTGTGATGGTAACACATGACGTAGATGAAGCACTATTATTAAGTGACCGAATTGTGATGTTAACCAATGGACCGGAAGCACACATCGGACAAATTTTAGAAGTACCTATTCCCCGTCCCCGACAAAGATTAGAGGTAGTTGAACATCCCAGTTATTACAATCTGCGGAATCAAATGATCTACTTCCTAAACCAACAGAAACTGGCAAAACAGCGTCAAAAACAAACCATATCACCAGTTCTGATTTCCACCAATCAACCAGAAAAAGTTCACTTACAAATCGGTTATCTTCCTATCACCCAAGCTGCACCTTTAATCATTGCCCAAGAAAAAGGTTTTTTTGCAGAATGTGGTTTACAAGTGAACCTAATACCTGAAAAAAATTGGCAAGATATTGCCCAAAGTGTAGCTAGTGGTAAGCTGGATGCTGCTCAAATGGTTGCTGGTATGCCATTAGCCATGACTCTAGGTGCTATGGGAAAAACACCGACTCCCATGGTAACAGCAATGACTCTATCTCGCAACGGTAGTGCTATTACTTTAAGCCAAAAACTACGGGCAAATGGTGTAAGGAATGCTGCAGATCTAGAAAAAACAGTCAACACTGACCTTGATAAAACTTACACTTTGGGAGTTGTTCATCCAGCATCAATGCAAAATTTGTTATTGCGTTATTGGTTAGCAGCAAGTGGTATTGAACCAGATAAGGATGTCAAATTAATAGTAATTCCACCGGATGAAATGGTTGATTTTATCCAGGAAAGAAAAGTAGATGGTTATTGTGTTAGTGAACCCTGGAATACCTGTGCTGTTGAGCAAAATCTGGGGTTTATTATGTTGCCCACTTCAGATATTTGGCAGGGACATGTAGATAAAATACTAGGAGTCACAGAAGATTGGTCTCAACAATATCCTCAAACACATTTAGCCTTAGTTAAATCGCTCCTAGCAGCTTGTGAATATTGTGATGATATTCGTAATGAGTCAGAAATTGTCAGTCTAATTTCTCAACCTCAATATATAGGTGATCATCATGTAAATTTACGCTCTGAATTATTAGAAAGTTATCAAAGTAACTATCATCGACATTCCCAAACTTCCCATCAGTTTTATCTGCACCAAGCCAACTATCCCAACCGTCACGAAATGCTCTGGATTCTTACCCAATTAGCCCGGTGGGGTTTTATTGCTTTCCCCAAAAACTGGGTAGAAATAATTGACCGAGTTTGTCGTCCAGATATCTTTGGTGTAGCTGCAAGAGAAGTGGGAATTTTGGATATTGGTAGGGAAGAATCCATTCAGTTATTTGATGGTAAAACATTTAATCCCTCTCAACCCTTAGAATATCTTAAAGGTTTAGCCATTAAATCCCAGGTGCGAGTTGAAGAAGCTCTGGTTTAAATAGGGAGGCACAATTATTTATAGGATGGGTTACCCGTGCGGGCGTTGGGTTTCATACTTCAACCCAACCTACGTTCATCTTATATTAGACTGAATTAACTAAATTAAAATTAAAGGATGAAAGTCATGACCACATTGAATCTCCCCAAAAATACTCAGCTTCAAGCTTTAGGTAATCCACAGTCTCACCAAAAATCACGGGATTTCCTATTCATTGACGGTGTAAACAAAATTTACCCCACCTCCGAGGGACCATATACTGTTTTAGACAACATTAGTCTCAAAGTCCAAGAGGGAGAATTTATTTGTTTCATTGGACATTCGGGTTGTGGTAAATCTACACTGTTAAATATGATTTCTGGATTCAATCAACCTACCAATGGTGTGGTCTGGTTGCAAGGTCAACCTATTACTGAACCAGGACCAGACCGGATGATGGTTTTTCAAAACTATTGTCTACTTCCCTGGCTAAGTGTTTTTGAAAATGTTTATCTTGCTGTTGATTCTGTATTTCCTAATAAAACCCAGGCTGAAAAACGGTTTATAGTTAGAGAACATTTAGGTATGGTAGGACTGACGGAAGCTGCTCAAAAGAAACCCCATCAAATATCAGGAGGTATGAAACAAAGGGTGGCTATTGCTCGTGCTTTGGCTATTCGTCCTCAAGTTCTGATTTTGGATGAACCTTTTGGCGCTTTGGATGCAATTACTAAGGAAGAATTACAAGAGGAACTACTGCAAATTTGGTCCGATCATCAAGTTACTGTGTTAATGATTACTCATGATATTGACGAAGCTCTTTTTCTAGCTGATAAATTGGTCATGATGACAAATGGACCTGCTGCTAATATTGGTGAAATATTAGATATTCCTTTTTCTCGTCCCCGTCAGCGTCGTCAGATTATGGAAAGTACAGAATATTATCATTTGAGGAACTACGCTCTGGATTTTCTTTATCGTCGTTGTGCTCATATTGAAGAGTAGTTTATCCACCAATATGACCGAATTTATCAAAACACTTTGTCCCTATTGTGGTGTGGGTTGTGGATTAGAAGTCTCTTCCCCTACCCAACATCCAAGTTCCACTACGGATAATACGGGTGATCAAGAAACTGTTAATTGGCGTGTTCGTGGAGATAAATCTCATCCCTCTAGTCAAGGAATGGTATGTGTTAAAGGTGCAACTGTTGCAGAAGCAATATATAAAAATAGATTGCAATATCCCATGTTTCGAGAATCTTTAACACAAGATTTTCGCTTGATTTCCTGGGAGGAAGCCTTCACTATCATTACAAATCATATTCAACAAACTTTAGTTACTCACGGTGCAGAATCTATCTGTATGTACGGTTCTGGACAGTTTCAAACTGAAGATTATTATATTGCCCAAAAATTACTGAAAGGTTGTTTAGGAACTAATAACTTCGATGCTAATTCCCGTCTTTGTATGTCTAGTGCGGTATCTGGATATCTCCAAAGTTTTGGTGCTGATGGCCCTCCTTGCTGTTATGACGATTTAGAATTAACTGACTGCGTTTTTTTAATAGGTACTAATACTGCAGAATGTCACCCCATTATTTTTAACCGGTTAGCTAAATATCATAAGAAAAATCCTCACGTGAAAATGGTGGTGGTTGACCCCCGTTCCACTCCCACTGCTAAAACAGCTGATTTACATTTAGCCATTGTTCCGGGTACTGATATTGATTTGTTGAATGGTATGGCCCATCTATTGGTGAAATGGAATTCTTGGGATGTAAATTTTGTGGATAACTATACTAGCAATTTCGCAGATTATATCCAAGTCATTAATTACTATTCTCCCGATCTTGTTACCAGTCGATGTGGTATTTCTTTGGCAGATTTAGAAACCGCTGCTAAATATTGGGGTCAAGCCCAATCTGTGCTTTCTTTGTGGTCAATGGGTGTGAACCAATCTTCTGAAGGGACTGCTAAGGTAAGGAGTATTATTGATTTACACCTCCTCACAGGACAGGTGGGAAAACCAGGTGCAGGTCCTTTTTCTTTAACTGGTCAACCTAATGCTATGGGTGGTAGGGAAGCGGGTGGTTTAGCACATTTATTGCCCGGATACAGATTAATTAAAAATCCACAACATCGGTTGGAAGTGGAGGAATTTTGGGGTTTACAACCAGGTACTATTTCACCTATTCCTGGGTTAAATGTGTGGGAAATGATTATGGCTTTGGAGTCTGGTAATGTGCAGCTATTATGGATAGCAGCAACTAATCCAGCTGTAAGTATGCCGGATTTAGAAAGAACTAAAAAAGCATTGTTACAATCCCCTTTTACTATTTATCAGGATGCCTATTATCCCACGGAAACTGCTAACTACGCTCATCTTTTATTACCCGCTGCTCAATGGGGTGAAAAAACTGGGGTGATGACTAATTCGGAACGTCGAATCACCCTATGTTCTGCTTTTAAAAATCCTCCACAATTGGCTAAGTCTGATTGGGAAATCTTCGCTGAGGTTGGTAGAAGGTTGGGTTTTTCACATCAGTTTAATTTTCAGGATTCTAGTGAGGTTTATCGGGAATTTGTGCAATTAACTCGTCATCGTCCCTGTGATATGTCGGGTTTAAGTTATGAGTTTCTAACTGCTAATGGTCCAACTCATTGGCCTTTTTCTCAAGATAATTATCAGGAAGTTAAACGATTATATACAGATTTACGTTTTTATACTCATGATGGCAAGGCTCAGTTTGCAGCATGTTTTTCTCGGGGTTTAGCTGAACCTCCAGACCCTGAATATCCCTTTATTCTCACTTCAGGAAGATTATATGGCCATTGGCATACCCAAACACGTACAGGAAGAATTGATAAGATTTGTCAAATGCACCCTGAGCCTTTTTTGGAAATTCATCCCCGTGATGCGCTCAAGTTACAGCTTGCTGATCATCAGTTGGTGATGGTTCGTTCCCGTCGTGGTGCAGCGGAATTTCCTGCTAAAATCACTTTGACTATCTCCCCTGGTACTGTTTTTGTCCCTATGCATTGGGGTAAACTATGGTCAGAAAATTCTGAAGCTAATACCCTTACTCATTCTGCGTCTTGTCCAGACTCTTTTCAGCCAGAATTGAAAGCCTGTGCTGTACAGTTAATTCCTATTCAATCTTAAAAAAATGTACCCCACTGGATATGGTAAGATACTCGGTGGGTTCTCCTACAGGAGAATTTACGTAATTTGTTTACTTGATGGGGTATTGTAAATCCAATGAAGAAGTTTTTTAGGCAACTGAAAACTTTCACCAGTGATGATAATTTCATGCACTTGATTGAAAATGTTGTGGTGATAGTTTCTAAGGTTCTTTCTATTTTAATGGTGGTGGTAATCCTTGTGGCCATTGCGGACTTAACAGTTTTTCTGCTTAAAGAGTTATTTGATGCTCCCTATGGCAAGTTTAATACTATTTTGTTTAAGATATTTGGTTTGTTTTTAAATATTCTCATTGCTTTAGAAATTTTAGAAAATATTACGGCCTACCTACAAAAGCATGTTTTTCAAGTAGAATTAGTTATTGTTACTTCTTTAATTGCTGTTGCTAGAAAAATCATTATCCTAGACTTGGAAAAAGTGACAGGAATTGATATTATTGGGTTGGGAATTGCCGTACTAGCTCTATCTATTAGCTATTTCATTATCCAAAGTCGCAATAAACATTAGTTGTAACTTAGTTGGACAACAATAACTGGTCATAAAAATTGAGGATCCTAATTTCCTGTTATGTCTACCGAGTTTTTCCAATTTGAAGCTGATTTTATAGCCACCCTTCGTTGTATACCCATGATAGTCCGTTATAAGCTGGATACATGTGGAATTAAACTAAAATTGGCTCATTGGCATCAGATTAGTCTCCCAGAACGTGATACTCTAGTTACATTACCCTGCTTTACACCAGGGGAAATACAAAACTACCAAAACTATTTAAGGGAATTGGTTTTTAAATACACGGGAACCTATCCCTCTTTGCTTCCCACGGATCCCCATCCCCCTTGGCTAGATCCTACCACCCTACCTAAACAACTTATTGAAAAAGTAGAGACCATAGGTGCTAAGATCGCCCTGGAGCAGTGGCAAGACTTAACTCCGTTACAAAGGTTTGTACTGGTCAAGTTAAGTCTCCCCAGTCATGAAAATAAAAATTTTCCCAAAGCAATGGCGGAATTTCATTTGGATCCGCCCACAGGTTTGGTGATAACTAATGAATAAGCCAACAACATTCTCATCAACTGCTAAGTAAATGATAGGCAAAAACCCAAGACAGAATGCATTTTTGAGACTGGTGTCTAGTGAAGCGGTTTCCAGTCCAGAATCCCGCTACCCACTGCTTTCCCATCGGGAAATGGTCATGGGACGTGACCCCGGTTGTCAGGTTGTCTTGGACGCTATAACCTATAGAATGGTGTCCCGTCGTCATGCGGTTGTTCGTCCTCCAGAAAGTAAGTTCACCTGGACCATTTGTGATTTAAACAGTGCTAATGGCACTTTCCTCAATGGACAACTACTACGGGGACCTCAAGAGCTACAAAATGGCGATCGCATTTCTTTGGGTTATGATGGTCCTGAATTTATCTTTGAATGTGAAACCATACCTGTATCCAGAACTGTCCCAGTTAATCCAGCTACAGTTATAGTACCAGGAAAAACAACTCAACAACAATCAAAGCACGATGGAGTTAGTTTCACCCAGTTATTTCCTATAATTTCCACAGGTAAAGACTTAACTAGTAAAGCATATCTTATACCAGGGATACTAACAGTAATTTTTGTCGTGTTAATGTTTGCTACCGTGGGATATCCCCAAGCTAATCAAGTAATTGTCGGTTCTTATATTGGATCAGCCGCTTATTATTTCGTTTATCAACTTTGTGGCAAACAAAAACCATGGTGGATACTCATGGCCATGGCCCTAAGCACCATGCTGATTTTAGTCAGTCCATTATTAGATTTATTTATATTTGTTTTTCGAGAAATTCTCCCTGGTAGTTTATCACCCTCCGGTAGTGACACATTCACAGAATTATTGATCAGAATGTTTTTCGGAGCTGGGTTAATGGAGGAACTACTCAAGGCCCTACCGGTAATAGGCGCCTATTTTTTAGGCAAATCCCTACCATCCCCCTGGAGGGAAAGGATAGGGGTTGGGGAACCACTAGATGGCATTCTTCTGGGGACTGCATCAGCGGTGGGGTTTACTCTACTAGAAACCCTTGGCCAATATGTTCCTGTAATCACCCAAAATATTAGCCAGCAATCGGGAGTAGGTACTGGTCAACTCATCGGTTTACAGTTACTTATCCCCCGGATTTTGGGTTCCGTAGCTGGACACATGGCTTATAGTGGGTATTTAGGTTACTTCATCGGTTTGGCCACCCTCAAACCCCGCATGAGTTGGCAAATCCTGGGTGTTGGTTATTTCACCGCCTCCGCTCTCCATGCTCTCTGGAATGCTACCGGTTCCATTAATGCTCTACTACTAGTAATTGTAGGTGTTTTGTCCTATGCTTTTTTGATGGCTGCTATCCTCAAAGCTCGAGTATTATCACCTACGCGATCGCATAATTTTGCCACCCGGTTTCTGGATCCGAAATAAATACTACTCTCCATTTTCTGCTGCTTGCGTAGAAACTGCTTTTAAGGCATAGTCAGCCACTACTAAACAAGTCTTTGCCCGTTCTACCTCTGATAATTCAGTCCAATTGCGATTTGGTAAGTTGTGTTCCGATTTATCCTGTGGAGCACTTCTCATGGAGTAAGCAATAGGACGTGCCAAAACTAATAGGTCTTCCATATCCCAATTAGGTAACAAAGATTGAACACAACCCACAATCTTCTCACTGGTAGAATGTTCCATATCATGGAAGGTTTTCTTTGCTGCTTCCATAATCTGATCAAGGTAGTGGGAAGGAACAAACGTGCCAAAAATATCATTTAGGGTAGTGCGTGGTCTTTCATCACGGTCAGCTTTAGAGTTATAAACCTGAGTCCAGATCTGGTCAAGAGAATTATAGAAATTTTCCCCTTGCTGATCGAGACTTTCCATCAACAGTAGGTCAGAGTGCAATGGCGCTGCTAGTTTTTGAAAATAATCATCCGCTTGGTCACTTGCAAGATTCCAAGGATAAGTTTCATCTTCCGGTTCTAATATTGCTGTCAACAATTCCCAATCCACGGAGGGAAGGAAAGGTTTCTGATTATCTAAATCACCTGTGTTATCAATCATATTGGGCCTCAAACTTCATCCGCATAATTGGTATTATAGGGAGCTACAGTTAGCAGCTAGGAATTTCCGCAAAAACAACAAAAACAATCTCCGCTGGTGCTAATCATCAAAAATCAGAAACTCCCATGTTTCCCCCTTCGCACTGCCAAACTTTAACTTCATTCCCGATGTTAACACTACCTCCTCTCGTAAAACCCGTTGCCAACCATAATCATTTAAATACCAAGTTGTTCCGTAGGTAGAGCAATCTTGTAAATAGTAAGTAACAACTGGTTGAGAACCATCTAGTATGGTTCTACAAAGTATTTCTGCATGGTGCTTAGAAACATAAACTTGGGGAATCACAAGATCATTATCCTTGGTGCGACCAATGCGAGTGACATCGGAACGCAGGGAGCAACTTTGACCCTGGGGGGAAACTGAGCGCAAAACAGCACTGGACTGGGGAACATTTATTCCAGTAGTTAGATCTGGCAATTCTGTAATTCCCTCATCAACACTTTTAATCAACTGACCCGAAAAATCTGGGTGTAGATAGAGAACTGGTAAAGTCCATGCTGGCTGATTAAACTTGTAAATAGCTAATAATTCCTGTCTAGCTACTGCTACAGCTGCATCAATCGCTTCACCCATGCGCAGTGCTTGAGTAAACCCCTGAATAAAACTACGACTTTCCTGATCAGCAATTTCGTCACGCATGGCCAAAACTGCGGGCACACCATGACGAATTAAAACCTCTGCCAAACTACTAGTGGGTATTGCTTTGTGATGAACTGCTGGTTGGGCACCCCAGCAGGCATTAAATACTGCTAGTTTAACTCTGCTACGAGCTAATAATTGACCTAGTTCTATACCATTAAGGGACTGTTCCTCTGTTAAATACAGCAGTCCGCCATCCGGATTGGGCAAACCATGACCTGCATAAAAAACTACATTATACGCCTTGGTTTCCAGTTCTTGTATCAACTCCTTTGGTGTAGGTTGTAATAGCTTTTTGACCAAACAGTTTGATATGTAATACCCACCAGGAGGACTAGATTCTAGGAGGATTTTCTCCAGAATGGTAGCCTCTTTTTCCAACTCTAGATTGCCATTGTACCCCAAAACCAACAACACGTTTAAAGAGGAATCTGCTGATAAATTTGCTATTGGTTCAACCTGATTGATAGTGCGACTAAACAAAACCTCTTGGTTGACGGAGATTGCTGAATGACCCGCTTCCGGTTGCATAATTTCCCATGGTAAACCAATCAAATCGGGTTCACGAACTTCCAACTGCAACCGCAATCGTTGATTGCTTCCCATAGCTAGACCACGACTGCGCTCTAGACTGCTAAGAATTTCTCCATCAAATAGCCAACGCCATAAACTGATTCCTAAAGATTGCATTAACCGATTACTATAAGAACCAGTGGTTTGTCCCATCCCAGACCCAACCAATCCCTTCCCCAGGTCATGGTTGTCTACAAAACCACCAAACATTTGCTGCCATTCTATCCAAATCTCAGCAAGTTGAGGTGGAAAAACACAGTCACGCAAAACGTAACCGCTAGGATAGGGAGCTTTCACTACCCAAACGGCAAAGTTATTCGGTCCACTATTAACTAAACGGGCGATAGATACACTCAGACAAGACATCGATTTGTTTAATCTCAACGCAACTAGTTACAGTTTTCCACTATTAGAACCTTTCCCCTATACCAAAGTTGATGCGGCTATCACCTTTATCACTTATACCATAGTCAATGCGAATAGGACCCAGTGGTGACTGAATGCGCAATCCCAAGCCATAACCATAACCGCTCCCATTTTTATTGAGGATTTCAGCTGCTCTGGTAGCACTGCCCAGATCACTACCACAATCAAAAAATAGAGACCCACCAACCACTGAGAATATGGGGAAACGATATTCTGCTGACGCTTGGACGTAAGTACGTCCCGCTGCTAACTTACCCTCATCGTAACCCCTCACGGAATTACTTCCCCCCAGGCTAAAGGCTTCATAAGGTGGTAAATCACCTAATATTGTACCCCCTTGCAGGTTAAAAGCAAGGGTTTCTGGATTTTTAGATCCCAGAAGTTTTATGGGTACGTATTGACTGTAGTTGGCCCTTACCCTAGACATTAGTATACTACCTTGTCCTATGGGCACAGATTGATCCAGTCCTACACGCAGGTAAGAACCTTTGGTTGGTTGCACCCCATTATTCCGGCGATCGCTTTGGGCGCTGAATTGTAATAAGAACAAATCATCTTCACCGGTAGGGGACTGGGTGAGAGGAATGGTTGGGCTGAGTCGATTGCCACTGTCATCAAAAACCGCCCCTTGAGGTCTAATATTACCATTGACATCGCGACTGGAAATCCTTTGATATTGTAAACCTAGGGAGGCAAACCATTCTGGATTCTCATATAAATTGGTAGAAAGGGGGCGACCGAAAGAAACTCCGCCGCCCAAGCGGGCAATGCGGGGGGTTGCTTGACTATTTACATCAGTAGTATTATCAGGGTTGAAGGTTTTTACGTTGCTGTCTTTACCTTCAAACACTAGAGAAATTGAACGACGGCGGAAAACATTGGTTGTGTAGGAAGTACGATAGGGATCGCCGTCAATCCAAGGATCGCTAAATCGCAAGTCAAATAAGAGTTCTCGTTGTCCAATTTGCAGTTCTGATCCCAGCTTCTGGTTTCTACCTGATAGATTTTGTTCTTGGTAGCTAATGGTGCCAAATAATCCACTGGCAGAACTAATACCTCCCCCTACGGCGATGGATCCACTATTACGCTCAGTCACATTTACTACAACAACAACTTTACTAGGGTCTGTTCCCGGGTTGAGGGAGACATTAATATCATCAAACAAACCGAGTCCAAAAACCCTTTGTAGGTCTTTTTGGACAATATTGCGGTTAAACACTTGACCGGGTTTTAATTGCATTTCCCGCTTAATGATATAGTCTTTTGTTCTTCCCCGAATGGGTCGACCTTTCTCGTCCACATCTTGGCCTTCCTTATTGCGAAAAGCAACCTGGACATTTTCTACTATTCCCTCAGCTACTTGTAAGGTGATTACTCCTGTCTCAGAAACTTTGGGTGCTGCTATCAAGTTAGCCAGTACGTAACCTTTGTCTTGATACTCTTTGGTTAATTGCCCAATCCCAGCTCGCAAATCACGTAGGTTAATTACTTTACCATATTGCTGACTGAAGATTTTATCCACGGTTGCAGCAGGTATAACGGAAGCCACTCCAGCACCGGGATTAGCGTCTAATTCTACTTTGGTAAGTACAGGATTAAGACTGACCACAAAAGTTACTTTAACACCAGATGGCGTATCTTCTGGAAATGCTTGTACATTAGTAAAAAACCCAATGGCAAAGATTCCGTTAATATCCTCTTGTAATTGTGAGCGGGTTGTAGTTTGTCCAGCTTTAGTACGAATGACCTGGTAAACTTGGGTTTCTATTTCCGATGGGAGTTGTCCAACCGCTGACTTGACCACCACTTCTGAAATTAATACTCTAGGTTCTGGTGTTTCTGCTGGTTGGGTATTATTGGGATTATCAGGTTGATTACCTGATTGATTATCATCTACTGCATTCCCATTACTGTTAGGAGTAGCTTGTGCTGTTGTGCTAATGAAAGTCTCACCCTTAACATTATACATTGTGCTAGATAAGGACTTACTTACTTTCATGCTGTCCCCACTCAGTAAATGTTGAGACTGAGTAGGGGTTTGTCCATGGGCGCTCAAGGAACTTTCCAAACTGGCAGCTACAGCTACCGTAACCAAAAATACAGGAGATAAATGCTTTTTACTCATTTTTTAACCGCCACACACAATTTAATTTAGTCATTACTCACCACTTGTTAAGTTAGGGGTTAACCTAGGGTATAACTTCCAGCAATCTGGTCAAAACCTCCTGATAGGCATCCTCTACCTTACCCAAGTCTCGACGAAACCTATCTTTGTCCAAGATGCGATGAATAGGATCAATTTCTGACGTGTCCCACAAGCGACAGGTATCAGGACTAATTTCGTCTGCTAACAACAGTTTGTGTTGCCAGTCTAAACCAAATTCGAGTTTGAAGTCCACTAAAGTGATACTACACTGCTGCCATAAATCCTGGAGAAAAGTGTTGATTTGTAATGCTAGATGGATAATTTGCTCTACTTGTTCCTCTGTGGCTAGTTTCAGCAACAGGAGACGATCCCTGGTCAGCAGGGGATCCCCTAGTTTGTCATCTTTGTAGTAAAATTCCACTAGAGGTTTTGTCAACACTGTGCCTAACTCTATTCCGGTTTGTTGACAAAGACTCCCAGCTGCAATATTCCTCACTACTACTTCCAAGGGCAAAATTTTCAACGCTTTTACCCTCATCTGACCAGCAGCTGGACTGTCAATAAAATGGTTTTCTATACCCTCCTGTGCCATGCGGAGAAACAATTTACTGGAAATGGTGCAGTTTATACTCCCTTTCCCCTGGATACTACCTCGTTTTTTCGCATTAAATGCGGTTGCATCGTCTTTAAATTCAGCCAATAAAACCTGTGGGTCTTCTGTGGTGTAGATGATTTTGGCTTTACCTTCGTATAGCTTGTTATTAGTGTTAACAGACATGGTGGTAGATTATTTTCCCAGAGCTATGTTTTTGAGCTTAACTATTTTATTATCTGATTTGGTTATACGCCAAATTAACTAAACTAATTAACCAATCTAACCAATAACTAAAAAAATTTGTCATAATCTTAGTTTAACGTTTAGCATTTTCTTACCAAAAAAATACGCATAAGAGCCTTTGTCCGTCATTTTGTTTGAGAAAGCATGGGATTAATTAAGTATATGGAGAAAAAATAGTGGACAAAAAAGATGATTTCCTCTATCCCCGTGGTCGCTACTATGGTCATGTACAACCTGAAAATCTGGTTTTTAATGCCAATCTCCAGGAGTTTGCTCAGAGAGTTAGTTATATTTGTAACTTGGAAACCGGTGGTAAACTTCCCCCTGAGGATGCTTATGAACAAATCAGGTCTCTGTGGAAACAATTAAAACGCTCTAAGAAACAACTCAGAATAGGTAAAAGTTTCCCACCGGAAAGTGAGTCTGACTCTTAATTTAATATTCTCTGGTAGTATGCTTGTAGTTGTCTTACAGCAGCAGACCATCCCATTTTCTCCGCCTTCTTACGAGCATTACTACGCATAACGGCAATTTCCTGTTTTTCTCTTAACAACTTAATTGTGAGGTCGATAGCTTGTTGAATAGAGGCATTATGGTCAAAAAGATAACCATCGACACCGTCAGTGACGATGTCGGGAATCCCCCCAGAACGAGCAGCGATTACTGGACAACCCGCAGCCATGGCTTCTAATAATACTAATCCCAGGGTTTCCGTACGGGAGGGAAAGACAAACACATCGGCACTAGCAAAGGCTGAGGCCAATTGTTGACCCTTGAGATAGCCCACAAAATGGGTATTAGTGTGGGCAAAGTGATTTTGTAAATTTTGCCGATGGGGTCCATCCCCCACCAGGGCTAAACGCCCATGGGGAATGGCTTCCAAAATGGGTTTAATCTGTTCAACCTCTTTCTCTGCCGAAAGACGACCTACATACAATAACAGAGGACTGTCTGGATGACCTTGGGATAGATAGGAGCGCATTTCCTGACTGGCTAAATCGGGATGGAAAAGCTCTGTGTCTACCCCTGGTTGCCACAAGTCTAATCTTTCTATTCCATGGGCCGCCAATTCCTCAACCATAGCTGTAGAGGTGCACAGATTTAAAGCTGCTTGATTGTGAGCAATCTTGAGCAGTTCCCATAGTAGTCCTTCCAGTAAACTTAGTCCATAATGTTGTAAATACTGAGGCAGATGTGTATGATAGGATGCTACTAGGGGAATTTTGTGCAATTTGCTGTAGAAAATACCTGATAGTCCCAAAACTGCTGGATTTACCACATGAATTATATCTGGACCAAACTCTTGTAGCCCATAACCAATGGCAGGGCGGGGTAGTGCTAATTTTAACTCTGGATAAAGAGGTAGGGGAAACCCACTAACTCCGTGCACTTTTGCTCCTTTATATTCTTTAATACCCCCTTCTGGGCAAAATACCATAACCTGATGTCCATCTCGTTGCAGATGGTCAACTGTGTGAGATAAACGGGTGACAATGCCATCAACCTTAGGCAAAAAAGTTTCGGTGAATAGGGCAATTTTCATAAAATTAGGTGGGGGATACTGTCAGTATTCTCAACATTTATATCTTAATATTATGTATTATGGAATCTTTTGACTCTCCCCCCAACCTTGTCTATCCTAGATTTGTTTTTTTGTGCCTAGTAGCAAGTTAAATTAACAGGGATTCATATCAATCCTTACTAATGTCTAGTGTCAGTTATTTTCTGTGCCAAGAGACTTTAGGCAAAATTTGTTTGTTATCAACTCGCCTTTTATATTTAACAGCAAAGTTTAACAGGGAATCCAGTAGGGAATCTGAGAGATAGTGGGGTTGCAAGCCCAAGTCTAATAACTTAGTGTTTTTGGCATTGAAGTAATGTTCTTCCTTTTCAATTCTCGGATTATCAATGTGGTTAATTTCCACATTTAGCCCCATAGCATAACTGGCTTTTTTCACCATTAAGGCCAAATCACCAACGCTAAACAATTCTGTGAATTGGTTAAACACACGAAATTCCCCAGGTTGGGCGGGATTGGCAATGGCCAATTCAATACATCGCACTGTGTCGCGAATGTCTAAAAAGCCCCGGGTTTGTCCACCTTTCCCATAAACGGTGAGGGGATGACCCACAGCAGCTTGAATACAAAAGCGATTCAGTGCTGTACCAAATACCCCATCATAATCGAGGCGATTAATTAACAGCTCATCTAATCCGGTTTCCTCGGTAATCACACCGTAGACAATGCCCTGATTGAGATCAGTTGCACGTAAACCCCAAATTCGGCAAGCAAAGTGAATGTTGTGACTGTCATGAACCTTACTTAAATGGTACATGGAACCGGGTTGCTTAGGATAGGGTAAGGTATCTGTACGCCCATTGTGTTCAATGGTAATATAGCCTTCCTCAATATCAATATTAGGTGTCCCATATTCACCCATGGTTCCCAATTTCACTAGATGGCAATCGGGAAAGTCTTCTCTCATGATATAGAGTAGATTCAACGTGCCAACTACGTTATTGACCTGGGTGAGCACAGCGTGTTCACGGTCAATCATGGAAAATGGTGCCGAACGCTGTTCACCAAAATGTACTATTGCTTCTGGCTCAAATTCATGCAACGCCTTATGCAAAAAACCATAGTCGGTAATATCGCCAATAAACAAGTCGATGGATTTACCCGTCAAATCTTGCCATCGTTGGAGACGTTGTTGAATTGGTGCAATTGGGGTTAGAGTCTCAACACCAAGCGTATTATCCCAGTGCCGACGCACCAAACTGTCTAAAATTCCAACTTCATGACCTCGATTAGAAAGGTACAGAGCCGTTGCCCAACCGCAATATCCATCGCCACCAATAACCAGGACTTTCATCTTTACCAGTTTTTACTCGCTGATAGCTAAATCTATCAGATTTTTGTATCCTGCGCTATGAATTCCCCCAGCCATTAATTTCATCCCCTGCTACCAAAAATGAACATTGTTAAGAAATGTAACAAAATAGGCGTTAAACTGGTTTGATGGCTTGACAAGAAAAAAAATAAGAGATAAGGTGATTTACATACCCGGGTAGGACAGTCGAATAGTAATATGCACACAAAGCAGGAAACAAAACAAAAAGTAACGTTGCACTTATCGCCCGAATTACACAGAAAGCTCAAGATTCGCTCAGTTATGGACTCAGAAACGATGTCAGGTTTAGCAGAGCGAGCAATCAGTTTCTATCTAGCCCATTCAGAGGTGATAGCTGAACTGGAAGAGTCGATTTACGGAGGAACCCACAGAGTTTATCCCTGTCCCAGTTGTCTGAGTTCACTGGTTTTAAAGGATGGGGAATTAATAGCCCTGGGTCGTCAACCGGGAATTATTGGACAAGATGACCTGTGTACTGAAAGTCAAACCCATCCCAGGACTGAGGAAGAATTAGTACCTTGCTAGTTAAAAATTATGAATGGGTGAGTGGAAACTTTTAAACCTTTCCGTTATTCTGATAACCATAATTGTAGTGTTTCTATAAGGTCTCAAGTAGGTCGATAGATATGAAAGAAGAGCTAAACATACTCATTCAAGCTCAATACCCTTTAATCTACCTTGTGACCTCCGAGGAAGAACGGGCAGAGCAAGCAATTTATACGATGGCTCAGTCGTTAAAATCCCAGCGTCGGGTTTACGTGTGGACTGTAACCCATGGTATTGTGGAATACGGGCAGGCTAGGAGTACAAACCAGCATAACACCGTGTCACCAGAGGCAGCTATTGAGTGGGCAATTAGACAGAAAGAACCTGGTATATTTATTTTTAAAGATTTACATCCTTTTATTGATGCTCCGGCAACAACCAGGTCCTTAAGGGATGCGATCGCCAGTTTTAAAGGTATGCAAAAGAACATTATTTTAATGTCTCCGATGCAACAAGTACCGATAGAATTGGAGAAAGAGGTTGTTGTTATTGACTTCCAACTGCCAGACATGACCGAGTTAAGTAAAGTTCTCACTGCCCACCAGGAGCAGAATAGGGGGCGGCGTTTAACTACCGAAGCTAGGGAAAAACTACTGAGAGCGGCCTTAGGACTGACCAAGGATGAAGCCGAGAAAGTATATCGAAAGGCCCAGGTAACAAGTGGGAGGCTGACGGAAGATGAAGTTGATATAGTTTTATCAGAAAAGAAACAGCTAATTCGCCGCAATGGCATTTTAGAATACATTGAAGAAGATGAAACTATCGAAGCCGTAGGTGGGTTAGAGGAATTAAAGAAGTGGCTGAAACAGAGGTCCAACGCCTTTACAGAAAGGGCGAGGGAGTATGGATTACCACAACCGAAAGGGATGTTAATTTTAGGAGTTCCTGGTTGCGGGAAGTCACTGATAGCAAAAACCACCTCCAGGTTATGGGGATTGCCAATTTTAAGATTGGACATGGGGAGAGTTTACGATGGCTCCATGGTGGGTCGGAGCGAGGCGAACCTGCGTAATGCTTTAAAAACAGCAGAATCTATTTCCCCAACTATTTTATTCATAGACGAACTGGATAAATCCTTTGCTGGTAGTGCGGGGTCTAGCGATTCTGATGGAGGGACATCAAGTAGAATTTTTGGTTCCTTCTTGACCTGGATGCAGGAGAAAAAGTCTCCAGTATTTGTCATGGCAACAGCTAACCGAGTAGAAAGGTTGCCAGGAGAGTTTTTAAGAAAAGGTCGCTTTGATGAAATTTTCTTTGTGGACTTACCCACACCGGAAGAACGTCAGGATATCTTTAGGATTCACCTAACCAAAAGAAGAGAGGAAATTGCTAGATTTGACCTAGAGCAACTAGCCAAGATGTCCGATGGTTTTTCCGGTGCTGAAATAGAGCAGGCAATAATTGCAGCCATGTATGAGGCCTTTGCTCAGGATCGGGAGTTCACCCAATTAGATATTATTGCTGCATTGAAGTCTACATTGCCGTTGTCAAGGACGATGCAAGAACAGGTCACAGCCTTAAGGGACTGGGCCAGACAGCGTGCTAGACCAGCAGCATCCTCCGTAGCTGAGTATCAGCGATTGGAGTTTTAAAAGCTTTCCTCTGTAAACCAGAGGGGAAAGGTTAGTCCACGGGCTAACGGGTTACGAGTTAAGCCGCTTCCCAATTAATCCCAGATTAATGCGGCTTTGGTGAAAAAGAAACCGTTGTCGTTTTTCTCATCAATCTTCTTATTGGAGGAAACCCAAATGTCTCATTTTAGCACTCTGCGTACTAAGATTACCGATGCCGAAATTCTCAAAGCTTCCCTAAGCGACCTAGGTATTACTGTAAAAACTGAGGCTGATGTACGTGGTTATAACGGTCAGCGTGTACGTTCGGACATTGTTGCGGTATTGGAAGGCGAGTACGATTTAGGTTGGTCTCGTAATAGCGATGGTTCCTTTGACCTCATTGCTGATTTATGGGGCGTTGCTAAGAAGCACAACCAGACTGATCTGATAAACTCTATTAACCAGAAATACGCGGTTAATAAAACCCTAGCCGAAGTAAAACAGCGTGGTTTGCAGAATGCTAATGTTAAGTTAGTGTTGCAATAATTAATTATCTGCGCGTTCCCAAAGCACAAACGGGTTAACCACAAACTGGTTAGCCCGCTTTCTTCCTGATTTTGTGAGCTAATTGAGTTAAATATGACTAGTAGAAAAATTCTGCAAGAGAATCAATCCTACACCTTCAGGTCCTATTTTGAAATGTGCTATGAAGCTGATGAGATTCTAGCTGAATTAGGATATAATCTGTTAAGGAGACATATTAGCTTACCTAAAAGTAATCGTTGTTTGGAAAGATTACAAGAGTTAAAACAAAGGATTGAGGAATATTTAACCTTAGCAAGTTTAAGTATTAAGCTTCTCCGGTCTAAAGACACGGAGATTTCTGAAGAGTCCATAAACGAACTTTCTGAGGCTGGCTTAAACAGCCTCTACTGATTCTGCTAAAATTAATTCTTAGCATCACCGCTACTTTAAGTTGATTTCGAAAGTATAGCTCAGATAAGACTTACTTGTCAATAGCAGCCACAAAATAACATAAAGACAACACTGGAATATTGAAGATCCGCATCACGGTTAAATATCAAGGCGAATAAATTCGCCGTTGGCACTTCCTGTCTAAAGCCAAGTGGCTTCCGTGTATCGTATTCCAGATGATTTAGAGAGTTTAATGGGGATCTTGCTGGGAATTGTAGAGTCAAGACCTGTACTGAACTAGGTAACCTCTTTCAAACATCTAATTGCTTCCAATAAACCCCTAGCCTTATTTAGAGTTTCCTCATATTCTTTCTCCGGTTGGGAGTCCGCAACTAGTCCCGCGCCCGCTTGAACGCTAACAGTCCCGTCCTTTAGCACCATGGTTCTAATGGATATGGCAGTATTTAATTGTCCTTCAAAGTCATAATAGCCATACACTCCTGAATAGACTCCCCTGCGGGTTGGTTCTAACTGGTTAATGATTTGCATAGCCCGGATTTTTGGTGCTCCACTAACTGTCCCTGCGGGGAAACAAGCTTTTAATAAATCCCAAGCGGTTTTATCTTCCGCCAATTTACCTACCACATTACTAACAATGTGCATCACATGGGAATAACGTTCAACAATCATTAGTTCATCAACCTTAACTGTGCCATTTTGGCAAACCCTTCCTAAATCATTGCGTCCCAGATCCACCAACATAATATGTTCAGCAACTTCCTTGGGATCTGCTAATAAATCCGCTGCTAATTCCCCATCCTCCTTGCTGGTTTTACCCCTTGGTCTTGTTCCAGCAAGTGGTCTAACCGTGGCCATTATCCCCCCTTCCTCATCTCTCTCTGCTTTGACCATCACCTCTGGACTAGAACCAATGATCTGCCAATCGTCAAAGTTAAAAAATGCCATGTAGGGTGAAGGGTTAATTTGACGTAGGGAACGGTATAACGCAAAGGGATTCCCCCGGTATTCTGTCCCTAATCTTTGGGAAATTACTACTTGGAAGATATCACCCGCTCTAATACGCTCCTTCGCTTTTTCCACACTGGCGCAAAACTGCTCCTGGGTAAAATTGCTGCTGTACTCTTTAATGTCCACCTTGGGTCTGTTCTGTGGTGATTTCCAGGTTAGTTGGGTGTTTTCTTTCGTCAAGGGTAAAGATAATTTCTCTACCATCTGTTTAATACAATTGCATGCTTTTTGGTAACTCTCCTCCATCCCCACATCTTCCCTGACATCAGCGTAGGCGATCGCCCAAATTTTGCGTTTTACCTGGTCAAATATTAACAAATGGTCTACTTGCATCCACAGTCCATCAGGAATCTGGCGATCATCCTGAGTATGTATGGGTACTGTTGGTTCAATCCAATTAATGAGTTCATAACCCCAAAACCCGAATAAACCCCCAATTCCGGAAGGCAACTCTGGTAATTTCACTGGATGATAGGGTGCCAAACAGTCAGCCAAAACCCTAAAGGGGTCGCCCTGAAAAACCTGTCGTCTTCCATCTCTATAGATTTGAGTAGTTTGGTCTCCCCTTGCTTCCAAAATCCAAAGAGGGTCACAACCCAATAAACTATAACGTCCCACCTTTTCCCCACCTTCCACCGACTCCAGCAAAAAGCTATAGGGTTGACCTGCACAAACCTTGTACCAAGCGGAAACAGGGGTATCCAGATCGGCAACCCATTCTTGATAAACCGGGACAAAATTACCCTGTTGAGCTAATTGTATAAATTGCTGAAAATCGGGAAAAATCATAGGTTAAAGTTTTATATACTTAGAAATTCAAATGGGTAACTAGTAAAGACTGTTACATTACCAATTACCCATTATCAACTAGCGCCAACAGTTCTTAGGCGTCGTGGGTAGCTTTACCACTAAACTTAAGTGCTGCAGCACTGGGGTTCTCACCAATTCTGCGGGGTACATGGCGTACCATTTCCCGACCTTTATTTACCTTTTCTGGGAACACACCATCTGCGGGGTGAATCAGAGTAGTTTCCCCACTGGGGAGAATCCGGTAAACCTTGTAGTCGGTTATTTTGAACTTGCGGAGTTGGGCACCTAAAGCAATGCCATACTCTTTGCGGGCAATATAAAGCAAGTTTTCGCCTGTGCGCATAGTTGCTGCACCACCGGTGGGCATTTCAAAAACTTGCTCTTTGGGACTTGTCCAGGTAATAGCGTACTTTTCCTCTACTTCTGCCTTTTTAAGTAGTCCGCCAGTACTACCGCCAAATAGGGGGGTTTGTCCAGTTAGAGTTGCCATAGGATTAGGGTTTTCTCTCAACGTTTTTAGGGCATACTACCACCCTAACTTATCCCATATTACGATTATTTCACACACTGTAACACTTTCTCAAATCTGGGGGGAGGAAAAACCACCATCCAGTAGCTTGGCCCAAAGAACTACCTGGGTGATGATATTCCAGTATTAACCTTGGACTGCTTTTTTTCTATCTTCCCCCGCATAATGGGAATAGTAAAGTGAAATTGGCTTCCCTTATCTTTACCCTCCGACTCAGCCCAAATTCTTCCCCCCCAAGCATTAACTATTTGACGACAAATCGCTAAACCCAATCCTGTTCCTCCAGTAGTTCGCCTCAAGGCTCCCTCCTCTTGATAAAACCGGTCAAATACTATTTCCAACGCATCCCGATCAATGCCTCGACCTGTATCAGCTACGGTAACCAATACTTGGTCACTACGATTTTGTTTGGCTTTAATTGTAATCCTTCCCGAGGGGGAAGTGAATTTATAGGCATTATCTATCAGTTTGGCTAATACTTCCACTAACCAATCCCCATCCGCTTTCACCAGGGGTAAATTTATGGGAATCTCACTACTTACCTGGGGGGATTTTTCTTTGTTAGACCTTATACGCATGCGACTTAGTGCTAAATCCACACACTCCTTGAGAATTAAAGATTCCGTATGCCATTCCACATTCCCACTTTCTAAATTGGAAAGGGTGAGGAAGTCTTGCACTAGTTTACGCATTCTCTCTGAGTCCGCAAGAGCTGTATTTAACATCACTTGCCGTAAGTCGGCGGGCATATCTGGCTCGGTGGCCAAACTTTCTAAACACACTTGAATGGTGGAAAGGGGAGTTCGCAACTCATGCCCAGTAATAGCAATTAGATTGCTGCGAGTTCGGTCTAAAGCCTCTAGTTGTTTATTTAGCTCTTCTAGATTAGTAAATGATTCGGCTTGAATTAAAGCTGAACCTACTTGAGTAGCGATCGCCTTGACTAAATCTAGCTCTCCCGGTTGCCAATCGTAGGTAGGAAAATAACAATAGTGTAGTTCCACAATACCCAGCAATTTCCCCTGAAATAATACAGGTTCCATCAACCAGGAACGAATATTAAATTTGCCTGCTATGGAGGACAAGTAAGGAGAATCTTGAACTCGTGGATCCGTTGTCGCATCACCCACACATACTCCCTCTTGTTTATCCACAATTTCTTGAAATAGGGAGTGACTTTGTAAATCCCAGGTTTGTCCTAAAACCGATGATAAACCCTGATCCAAAAATTCATGTTCAATATTTGCCCTCACATCACCAGACTGAGCACGATAAATCAAACAACGACCCGCTGCTAAATGCTCTCCCAATTCCTGGGCAGCGACTTGCAAAATTTGTTTTGGATCCAGGGAGCGCCTAATAGCCATACTAATAGAATTAACCAGTCTTTCTTTCCTAGCTTGGACAGTAAGAGAGCGGTAGGCCTTGTGTAACTTATACTGACTGGCCTGTAAATAAGTTACTAGTCGTCGGACAAAAGGATCCGTATCAATTTCCCGCCCGCCTATCTTCTTTCTCTGACTGGATTTTGTGAACTCTTTAATATTAAACCGTTTACGTACATCAACCACCTTGTCCTTCAAATCAGGACGATAGGCCACAATTCTGCTTAATAATAAATCCGCTGCTTTAATACTAACAGTCCTGTCAGCTGTCCAAATACCCTCAAATCTTCTTGAGGTATCCATATCCAGGACGGAACTCGTCTCTGGTACTTGCTGACTTTTAACAACCGATTTAACACTTTCTCGACACACTAAACAGGTAGCATAATTATCTGCAATCACAACCAAGTGCCACTCTTTACTTAAAGCATCCTCTGGTGTAAAAGCAACCTTTTCATAGGATCCTGAACTACTGGTAAACTCAGTTTCTAGTGCAGACAATACATATACCTGATTACTACGCTCAGCAAGACGCTCATAGCGATGGGCTTCTTGACGATAAAACCGTTCTCGCTGAAAACTGGCAATAATTAGTGGTTCACCCAAGGTAGTCCCCAAGATCTGGTCTTCCATCGCATGGGAAAGTGCGGTTAGTGAAGCCTTAAAATATAACTGGGGACGTAGGTGAGATAGTGACTGTAGCAAATCACTCAGCACGGAAGTCGAAATGCTCATGAATATTCTTAAACGTCCAATTTAGACCATGAGAAAGCACTTCCCCAGATCCTAACCCAAAAACTGATCAAGTAAGTTTGGTAACTGTTAAATCTTGACAAAACTCAAAAAATTCCCCTCCTCAATCCTAATTAATCAATAACTTAATCAATACTTAAAATAGACTTACTCTTGGGACAATGGTATCTTAACTTTCTACCAATAAGTTGTATTGGGAATACTAACTTAATTTTTCTTTACCAAAATTCCCAATATGGTAACACTCAAAGGTTTTGCTGTTCTTCCTGCTGATACGTTTGCTGCTGGTCCAAAATCCGGTGCTGCTGTCACTAATCCCACCAATGGACGCACTACGCCCTTTTCTGGTCAACCTGTACAAGGCTTTAGCGGGGTGCAATTTGCTCCTAACACCAGTGGTTCCCGATTTTGGTTTTTAGCGGACAATGGTTTTGGTGCTAAAAACAACAGTGCGGACTTTCTCCTGCGCATCTACCAACTAGATCCTAATTTTACCGGGGTTGAAAATGGCAATGGTAAGGTTGGAGTGGAGAACTTCATTCAACTTGCAGATCCCAACCGCTTGATTCCCTTTTCCATTGTGAATCAAAATACTCCTGAACGACTACTGACGGGAGCAGATTTTGATGTGGAGTCCTTTGTCATTGATCATAGGGGGGATATTTGGATAGGTGATGAATTTGGTACTTATTTATTGCATTTTGACAGCAATGGAGTTCTATTAGATGCGCCCATTGCCACCCCTAATCCCATCCAACTGAACACTCTCAACGGTCAAAAACCCATTGTTATTGGTCATAGAGGTGCTAGTGGTGAATTACCAGAACATACCATTGAAGCATACAGACTGGCAATCTTACGGGGTGCTGACTTCATTGAACCAGATTTAGTCTCCACCAAGGATGGAGTCTTAATTGCTCGTCACGAGCCCAATTTGATTAATACTACTGATGTAAATAGTCGTCCCGAATTTGCCAGTCGCAAGAAAAAGGTTGTAGTGGATGGAGTAGAAGAAGAAGGCTTCTTTGCTTCTGACTTTACCTTAGCGGAAATTAAAACTCTTAGAGCAGTTATGCCTCAGGGTTACCGTGACCAGGTGTTTAATGGGCTATTGGAAATCCCCACCCTGGGCGAAATTATTGATTTGCTCAAGGAAGTAGAAGCACAAACGGGCAAGAAAATTGGCATTTACCCAGAAACTAAACATCCCACCTACCACGACAATCTGGGTTTATCTTTAGAAGAAAAACTCATTGACACCCTAAAAAGCAAGAGTTTTACTGACCCTACACGCATTTTTATTCAATCTTTTGAAGTTAGTAATCTTCAGGATTTGAATAGTACCATTATGCCAGCAAGAGGTGTTAATATTTCCCTAGTGCAGCTAATTGATGCATATGATGTAGCCGATAATGGCACACTTATATACAAAGATGCTTACGCCCGTCCCTACGATTTTACTGTCAAGGGAGACACTCGTACCTATGGCGATCTCCTGACTCCAGCAGGTTTAGCAGAAATTGCCAAATATGCTGACGGTATTGGACCATGGAAGCGCCAGATTATTTCGGTGAAAACGGTAGATAAGAACAGTGATGGCAAACCAGACGATTTAAACAACGATGGGGTAATTAATGACAGTGACAAGGTAACCTTACCACCTACCAGTGTGGTTAGCGATGCTCACAAGTTGGGACTGTTGGTTCATCCTTACACCTTCCGCAATGAAAGTCGCTTTTTGGCATCGGACTATAACAACAACCCGGAATTGGAGTACCGTCAATTTATTAGTTTGGGCGTAGATGGTTACTTTACCGATTTCCCAGGAACAGGAGATTTGGTAAGAGACCAAATTACCACCAACCAAGTAAGATCCCCCCAAAATCCCAATGTTCTATCCAAACCTGACTTTGATACTCTCAATGGTCAAAAACCTATTGTTATTGGTCACCGGGGTAGTAGCGGAGAGCGTCCAGAGCACACCTTAGCTAGTTATAAATTGGCGATCGCCCAGGGTGCAGATTTCATTGAACCAGACTTGGTTGTCACCAAAGATAATGTTTTAATTGCCCGTCATGAACCGATGTTGGCGGTTGTGAACCTCAACACTGATGGTACAATTAAACTTGTGGGTGGTAAACCAGAAATCAATCTCACAGATACCAGCACAGACGTTCATCTACGTGATAAATTCCAAGATCGCCTAAAAGTTAAAAACTTAGATGGTCGCAACGTGGGTGGTTGGTTCGCAGAAGACTTTACCCTAGCAGAAATTAAAGAACTAAATGCCATTGAGCGTCTTCCTTCCCTCCGTAGTACCGCCTTTGATCAAGATGGGTTGAAGGTTCCCACCCTGAAAGAGGTGATTGACCTGGTGAAACAGGTAGAATTGGAAACTGGACGCAAGATTGGTATTTACCCAGAAACCAAACATCCTACATTCTTCCAGCAGCAAGGTTTTAACACCAGTCAATTATTGGTAAATACCCTCAAAACCCTGAACTTTACTGATGCTAGTCGTGTCTTCATTCAATCCTTTGAAGTTAGTAACCTCAAGGAATTGAAAAACACAATTATGCCTGGTGCGAGTGTTGATATCCCATTAGTGCAATTATTTGGTGGATCCGGTAGACCCTACGATTTTGTGGTCAATGGAGACAGTCGTACCTATAATGACCTTTCTACACCTACTGGGTTAAAAGAAATTGCTCAGTATGCAAAAGGCATAGGACCAAACAAACAGCGCATAGTTCCTATGGCCACCGTAGACAATAATAAAGATGGCCAACCGGATGATTTAAATGGGGATGGTCAAATCAGTGATGCAGACCGCACCTTAGGCACACCAACAACTCTCATTCAGGATGCCCACCAAGCGGGACTACTAGTTCATCTTTACACCCTAAGAAATGATGGGTTTTTCCTTTCTGCCGACTATAAGGGAGATCCGGGAGCAGAAGTACGTAAATTTGTGGATTTAGGCGTAGATGGTTTCTTTACTGATTTCCCCAAAACAGGAACATCCGTAATAGTTAACAACTATCTAGCGGGAACAGGTTACGCCAACCCCAACAATAACTTGAACTCACCCTATTTTGCCGACTCCCCAGTTTACTTCAATCCCAATCAACCTTACTATGGTGATTTAGTTACTGCTAATCTCAACCGCTCCCAGGGATTTGAAGGTATGGCTTTTAGTCCAGACCGTCAAACGGTCTATCCCATGTTGGAAGGTACGGTGGTAGGAGATCCTGCTGGTTCCGTCAGAATCTACAAATTTGATGTAGCAACAGAAACTTACACCGGTTTAGTAGGACGTTATCAACTAGCCAGTCCTAGCAATGCTATTGGCGATTTCACACCTATAAATGACAAAGAGTTCTTGGTAATTGAAAGGGACAATAATCAGGGCACTGGCGCAGCGTTTAAAAAGATATTCAAGGTGGATTTTAGTCAGGTCAATGCTCAAGGTTTTGTTTCCAAGGAAGAAGTAGCAAACTTACTGGATATCCAAGACCCCAATGATCTCAATAGTGATGGCAATAAAGTCTATAATATGCCATTTCAAACCATTGAAGATGTGGTAGTATGGGATAATAAAACCATTATCGTGGCTAATGACAACAATTATCCTTTCTCCATTGGTCGTCCCCCCCTCATTGATAACAATGAAATGGTCGTGCTAGAATTGGATAAACCTCTCGCTCTGGATGCTCGTCTAGGTCTAGCTGCGACCATCGCTGAAAGCTCTCAATTGGTTTTTGGCGCTCCCGGTGCTGATAATGTGTCTGTCCCACAAGGAACCGATGGCATTAATGATATAATTTTCACCGGTGCTGGAGACGACAAAGTGGATACCCTGGGTGTCACCAACCCCTACGCAGGCAATAATACAGTACACTCAGGTAGCGGAAAAGACATTATAGACGTAAATAATGGCGATCGCATTTTTGGTGGTAGTGGGAATGATGAAATCTTCGCCACGGATGCCAAAGACTATCGCATTTCCGGTGGTGCTAGTAATGATGTATTTTATCTGGGTACTAATGGTCGCGCTTTAGGTGGCGATGGAGAGGATAAATTCTTTGTTACCGAGGGTGGAGGGAATTTAATTTCTGGTGGTGCTGGTGCAGACCAATTCTGGATCACTACTGGTGATATCCCTAGTGTTGACAACAAAAACGTTGCCAATACCATTGTGGACTTCCAGATAGGTACTGACGTTTTAGGTATTAGTGGTCAAGGAAGCAACTTTGGTTTTAATAATCTGACCCTAACCAATAACGACATTATCATCAATGGCAACAAAGTAGCCACCTTAACCGGAGTAAATACTAGTACACTCACTGCCAGTAACTTTGCTTTCGACTAGTTTTTCCGCTCTATAGGATCTACCCAAAGCTACCCAGACCTTTACAGATCTGGACTACCTACTTCCTCATCGTAGTCTCAATGTCTACTCCACAAGCTATCTCGGTAGAGCTTACCGTTTGATCCGAACGAATCGGAATCTGAATTCCTTCAAAACTTAACTAAATGAGGGCTTACCCTAGGGTAAGCCTTTACTTGTTTTTAAATAGTTTCTAATCTTTGAACACCATCTAACTACAACTAAGCATCTTCCGAACTCTCAATTTTATTCCCAGGGGAAGATTCATATAGCGCATCTAAATGCTGACGTGCATCCTCCACATTAATAGAACGCATTACTAAAAGTGGCTCCTTGATTAAGTTACCCGAATCATCCAATAACTCTGGATGGGGTATGGAGTTGGTTCCATAATAACCAAAACCACGTTGATTAACCCCCGTTTTGTGAGGATAAGAACGGTCAAAACTGAACATAATTAGGTTTCTAATTAAATTACTGACAGCAATAAATGCTAAAGCTGTAAAAGCTACAATGTACAGTAAGTGTAACATCAACTTATCCTCCACTAAGATAACAAATTTTAAAGTTTTATATTGTATGTATTGAGCCAGAACGCCATAGACCATAGCTGAAAGTGATTGCTGGATAGGCATTCTGGCTTACCTTCGCCCGGGTAGCTACGGCTATAATTCCCTAAACTTTTCTCACTGGTAATTAATTGGCAAAAGTAAGAAAAGTAAAATAGTCTATGTGCTGGTATTTTCAAAGGCATTAGCACCAACGTAGCACGGGACACATTATTTTTTTATGAAAATAATGTTAAGATTCTAAACCTGAAATTTTGGTGTTATTTTATTTGACGATAGCGCATCCCCACTCTCCAGCACTCACCTAAAAGTTGATGCCAGGGGGCTAAGGTTGCCATATCTAGTCCCACCTGTTTACCAGTAGCATTAAATAGCATCTTGGATGTATTTACCTCTAGTTGTGCTTGTTTAACTCGGTCAAGTAAATCGGACTGTTCCTGTTCAGTCATAAATGAGATTTTCTCATTTTCCAACAATTGCTGGGAGCGGGCAAACCAATATTCAAAATCCTCTAAAAGTGGTTCTAGCAGTGATTGTAACAGTTGGGAGGCCGAAAGGTTAGATTCTGGCATATATGAAAAGTATATTTCTAAAAGTCACTCTTATATTAACTCTATTCATAAAACTTTACAATCTGTAAATTTTCTCAAAGAAAAAATAGATAAAGAGAGCTTCCCCCCAGCGGATATTTTGGTAAATTAGGAGAATCATAGGATATTTCTTATCAAAACTAGTTCTGTCAACATTAATTTAAAAGCTACCAACAGCCGATGTCGTCAAATCAAGAAGCTCAAAATCTAGAAAAACCAGCGGAAAAAATTTATTTACCCAAGACTAGCGAATCAGAGATCTTAAAAAAAATTCGCCATACTGCTTCCCATGTGATGGCCATGGCAGTACAAAAGCTGTTTCCCAAGGCGCAAGTAACCATAGGTCCGTGGATTGAGAATGGTTTTTACTATGACTTTGATAACCCAGAGCCCTTTAGCGATAGAGATTTAAAAGCCATTCAAAAGGAAATGGTGAAGATTATTAACCGTAAATTACCTGTGATAAGGGAAGAAGTCAGTCGAGAGGAAGCCAAAAAACGGATTGAAAAAATTCAGGAGCCATATAAATTAGAGATTTTGGCGGATATTAAACAAGAGCCAATCACTATTTATCACCTAGGGGATGAATGGTGGGATTTATGTGCAGGTCCCCACGTAGAAAATACTAAGGATATCAACCCCAAAGCTATTGAATTAGAAAGCGTTGCAGGTGCTTACTGGCGTGGTGATGAAACCAAGGCCCAATTACAGCGTATTTACGCCACCGCATGGGAAACCCCCGAACAGCTAGGAGAATATAAACGTCGCAAAGAAGAAGCTTTAAGACGTGACCATCGTAAAATTGGTAAAGAATTGGGTTTATTTATTTTCTCTGACCCTGTAGGTCCAGGTTTACCCTTGTGGACCCCGAAAGGTGCCTTATTGAGAAGCATATTAGAAGATTTTCTTAAAAAAGAACAGTTAAAAAGGGGTTATTTACCAGTTGTTACCCCCCATATTGCTAGAGTAGATTTATTTAAAACATCAGGCCACTGGCAAAAATACAAAGAAGATATGTTTCCCATGATGGCTGAAAATGAGGAATCAAAAGCCCTAGACCAGGGTTTTGTCCTCAAGCCCATGAACTGCCCCTTTCATATTCAAATATATAAAAGTGAACTGCGTTCTTACAGAGAATTACCCATGCGGTTGGCAGAATTTGGCACAGTTTACCGTTATGAGCAGTCCGGTGAGTTAGGGGGTTTAACCCGGGTGCGAGGTTTTACCGTGGACGATTCCCATTTATTTGTCACACCAGAGCAATTAGATGGGGAGTTTTTAAATGTTGTGGATTTAATCTTGACCGTATTTAGAAGTTTACAACTGAAAAATTTTAAAGCGAGATTGAGTTTTAGAGATCCGACCAGTGATAAATACATTGGTGGAGACGAAGTTTGGGATAAAGCAGAGGGAGCAATTCGTCGTGCGGTGCAGCAGTTGGGAATGGATCACTTTGAGGGTATAGGGGAAGCAGCTTTTTATGGTCCAAAACTGGACTTTATCTTCAGCGATGTTTTAGAAAGAGAATGGCAATTGGGAACAGTACAGGTGGACTACAATCTACCAGAAAGGTTTAACCTAGAATATGTGGCGGAGGATGGGTCACGAAAACGCCCAGTTATGATTCACCGAGCTCCCTTTGGTTCCCTAGAAAGACTGATTGGCATTTTAATTGAAGAATATGCAGGGGATTTTCCTCTCTGGTTAGCACCAGTACAAATTCGACTGCTACCAGTTGGTGAACAGCAAATTGAGTTCACCAAAGAAATAGCTGGGAAAATGACAGAGCTGGGAATCAGAGCGGAAGCAGACCTAAGTGGCGATCGCCTGGCCAAATTAATCCGCAATGGGGAGAAGGCTAAAATACCCGTGATGGCGGTAGTAGGTGCCAAAGAGGTGGAAAGTAATTCTCTGAGTATTCGCACCCGTGCATCTGGTGAACTAGGGCTAATACCCGTCGAAAAAGTTGTGGAGAAAATGCAGGATTCCATAATCAACTATAGCAACTTTTAGGACGGGGGTTGTGGGGTCTACCTAAGATTTGCCAGGGCGTAAATACTGGGAGAACTTTGGGAGATAACAGTATAAGACTGACGAATATGGGCATTGACAGCCACGGTTTTAGCATCATACATTTGCATAAATACCTTGGGATATAAACCAATGCCAATAATTAATACCAGGAAACAACCTGCTATAAATACTTCCCTAGGTTTGGCATCACTGTAAACTGACTGATTAGGTAAAAGACAATCAGTACCAAAACAGGCGGTTCCTTCGTCTTCCTGATTCTCCATTCCCGCATTAGTGATGTCGCATGTCAAAGCTGCATCCTTACCATAAAATACCTGACGTAACATGGAAAGGAGATAAATCGGTGTGAGAATAACACCTACAGCTGCGAGGAAAACGGTCACTGTGCAGAAAGTGGATGTATAAACATCACTAGTGGTTACACCCACAAATACGGAAAGCTCTCCTACAAAACCACTCATTCCCGGTAAAGCCAGGGAAGCCATGGCACCCATGGTAAACAATGCAAATACTACGGGCATAGCTTGACCAACACCGCCCATATCCTTCATTACCATGGTATGAGTACGGTCATAAGTAACACCAGCTAAAAAGAAGAGAACGGAGGCGATTAATCCATGGGATAGCATTTGTAGCATTGCTCCATTCATACCCAAATCGGTAAAGGAAGCCAAACCGAGGAGGACAAAACCCATGTGAGAAATGGATGAGAAAGCCAAACGTCGTTTCATATTCGTTTGGGCAAAGGAGTTTAATGCACCATAGATAATATTCACTACACCCAGGACTGCTATTACTGGTGCAAAATAAATGTGAGCATCCGGTAGTAATTCCATATTTATGCGAATTAATCCATAACCACCCATTTTCAGCAGCACTCCTGCCAAAATCATTGATACAGGAGAAGATGCTTCACCATGTGCGTCTGGTAACCAGGTATGTAAGGGGAAAATTGCTAACTTGACTCCAAAAGCAATAAACAATCCTGCATACAGTAGTAATTGTAGGGTGAGAGGGTAGTTTTTGCTGGCTAGGTCGCTAACATCAAAACTGAGATTAGCTCCACCGTATAACCCCATGGCCAGAGCAGCTATGAGGATAAATATGGAAGCAGCTGCGGTGTATATGATAAACTTAGTGGCGGCGTAACGTCTTCTTTGACCACCCCAAATAGAAACTAATAGATATACGGGAATTAGTTCCACTTCCCACATGATGAAGAATAACAACAAGTCCTTAGCAACAAACACTCCTATTTGTGCTGCATATAACACCAACATCAGGGAGTAAAATAGGCGTGGTCTGCGGTCCACTTGCCAAGCTGAAAACATAGAAAGGGTGGTCACAAACCCTGCCAACAGTACCAAAGGTGCAGAAATACCATCTACTGCTACTGCCCACTTCAGCCCTAGGGTGGGCATCCAATTATAACTCTCTACTAGTTGAAAACCCGTATCAATTGAACTATAGTGTATCCAAAAAGCATAACAAATCAATGCAAAATCAGCAACAGCCACACCTAACGCATACCAACGAACTGTTTTACCGTCCTTATCTGGTATTAAGGGGATCAGGCAGGCTGCCATCAGGGGAAGGACGATAATCGTCGTCAACCAAGGAAAATTATTCACCATCATGTCAATAGGGAAAAATACTCATTTGTTTGATGATGACATTGTACAAAATTCTGTAACAATTTTTTAACTATTTCCGATAATTTTTTGCGATACCTATCCATAAGAAAATATTACCATCTTGCTTAGGTAGGTAGGAATCCGTAATTTGGGATCGTTTTTATGGGATTAATAGCGATCGCTCATAAACATCAAGCAATTTTAAAAGTCGAAAGTCAATTACAAAGGGGAAGTATTTTTATATTAGAGATGTCCATATTGAACTTTGATGGTGGATTTATATATTCTTAAAAAAGTTCGCCACCTGGTGAACCCATGTCCTGAAGTCGAGTTGAAAAGTGACTCTTGCAGTTAGAAAAAAATATGCTACCCTAATAAGATGATACTAGTCCCAATTCATTGGACTCAAAGGGTAAGCTCTACCGAGATTGCTTGTGGAGTAGACAAACCCGACAGTGTTCATGCTGTCCCTACAACAGGAAGTAAACATGAAAAGTATCGACAATATAAAGTTTTCCGTTGTGTCTCCATGTCCATAATTTCTCATGTTATTGTTAAGGTCCCAGCTACCACTGCCAACTTAGGGCCTGGTTTTGACTGTATTGGTGCGGCACTGCAGTTATACAATGAATTTAAGTTCACTCTAAGTGATTCCAAGTTGTGTATTAAGATTCATGGTAAGGAAGCAGAAAAGGTTCAAACTGATAGCAGTAATTTAATTTATCAAGCATTTGTTAAGCTGTATGAGCGTATAAATAAAACACCCCCAGGGGTAGAAATTGAGATTAATTTAGGTGTTCCCCTAGCCAGGGGTTTAGGTAGTTCGGCCACGGCCATAGTGGGGGGACTAGTGGGGGGTAACATTCTAGCTGATTCACCCCTATCTGCAGAGGAGGTGATCAAATTAGCTATTGAAATAGAGGGTCACCCGGATAATGTTGTTCCTGCCTTTTTAGGGGGATGTCAGCTAGCAGCCACTAGCAGCAGGGGTTGGGAAATTTGTCCAGTGAAGTGGCACTCTGAAATTATACCAGTAGTAGCCATACCCGACTTTGAATTATCAACATCCCAAGCCCGCAAAGTTTTGCCGACAGAAATTAGTCGTGACGATGCAATTTTTAATGCTTCCCATTTTGGTTTGTTGTTGCAAGCCCTAGCCACCAACCAGAAAGAATGGTTACAAGCTGCCTTAAAAGACAAATTACATCAACCCTATCGTCAATCTCTAATTCCCGGTTATGATGATGTGGAAAGTGCTGTGATAGAAGCTGGTGCTTATGGTATGGTAATTAGTGGAGCAGGTCCAACCTTATTAGCTCTAACGGACAGCGCGCACTCCCCTGGAGTAGTCCAAGCCATGACCTGTGCTTGGGCAAAAGTGGGGATAACATCCACAGTATTACCTCTTTCTATTGATCTTAATGGGAAAACTTCTCAAATGGGTTAATATGTTTGATTTCTGGGAAGTTTCCCCTGCGGGCCTATTATTTAAAATCTTGATATAGGGATGAATTTGAATTTTCTTTGACTTGATAGAGACTTTCTGTAAATGTAGGATGTAATATGGGGAATGCGGCCTTTTAATAAATTGGATTTTTATGGCTAAAAAGAGCATGATTGAGCGCGAAAAGAAACGCGCTAGGTTAGCAGCAAAATATGCTACCAAACGAGAAGCACTGTTGGAAGAGTTTAGAACTACAGAATCCCCTCTAGAAAAACTAGAGGTGCACCGAAAAATTCAACAACTACCCCGCAACAGTGCACCTACCCGTCGTCAAAACCGTTGTTGGTTGACTGGTCGTCCTAGAGGTGTTTACCGGGACTTTGGATTATCTCGTAACGTTCTTCGAGAATGGGCACATCAAGGTTTATTACCTGGAGTTGTCAAGTCTAGTTGGTAATCGGGGACTATCTCATTATATAGCTCAAGCAGTTACCCATGTCTTAGGATAGTCCTGGATCAAAGCTCAAGTCGGTTTTCAACCGACTGGTTTTGTCATGGGTATGTTGGGAATTAAAACCCAATAACAAACAGGAGACTCTATTCCGTCAACATTGCGGAGTAACTAGACATAATTACAACTTTGGTTCTAAGAATCGCGCTAAGGCTATTTTTGAACTGGCTAAAACTCAAGCTAACGTATCAAGCATCCGGAGAGATGCCACTCATAAACTCACTTATACATCCTGAGGACAGCCTAAGTTTGACCATCTGTCGTTTGACTAATGGAAAACAGGACCAATAAAATAAACGAGGAAATTTCCATTAACTCCGAAATCCAAGTTTGCTGTAAAGAGAAAACACATGAAGAGAATTATTTCCGTATTACTACTGGGTATTGCAATTTTCACACTTGCCTTCAGCAATTCAGCTTTAGCAGTGGATGCAGCAGCTGGAGCAAGTGTATTTAAAGCTAATTGTGCCCAATGTCATCTTGGTGGTAAAAACTTAGTCAATGCAGCTAAGACACTCAAAAAAGAGGCTTTAGAAAAGTATGGCATGTACTCCCAGGAAGCCATTGTTTCTCAGGTTACAAAGGGTAAAGGTGCTATGCCAGCATTCGGTAAGAGACTAAAATCTGCTCAAATTGAGAATGTGGCAGCCTATGTACTAGAACAAGCGGATAAAGGCTGGAAGAAGTAAGTTTATTGCTAGTAAACTAAATTACCATTAACGGTATTCTTCGCTCAAACATCTCCTATTGGCACTTGTGTCAGCCTAGGAGATCACATTTATGAACTATTCAACAAATCTCTGTCTCTTCAGAGCTAGGAAGTTTAATATTTAAGTATGGCATCTTCAAGGATAGTTCTCAAACAGCGAGAAAAAGAAGCCAGGTCACTAAAATCTTTTTTGATGTACAGTGTCATGGCCTCTTTCGTAATACATATTGGTTTGATAGGATTAGTTTTTGGGGAATTATTACGGAAATTTAAACAAGAGAATCCACAAGTAGTTGAACTGGAAATTATTGAGGAACCTGTAAGGGAAACAGCGACCAAATCACCAGAAATGAAAATCTCAGCAACTGGGAGCAAATCCCGTAGTCTGGGTGGTGGAAAGATCACTGGTAATAAAAACTTCAAGGTTCTCATGCCCAGGGCCACTTTCCCTAGTATGGATAATCCTATTCCTGAACCTAAGAATTTAAATAAGGGGGATTCTGTTGTAAAATATCCACTGAGTTCAACTATTCCTCAGGTCACAACAAGGAGAGTAGGGTTAAAAATTACTCCTATTACTAAAGTGAGAGGTGAGATAAGTCGAAGACTAAATCCTCAATTACCAATACCCAAAGTTATACAAACAGAAATTACACAACCTCTAGTAACGAGTATCACTAACACTAAGTTACCGATCGCACAGCCAACAACCGTCAGCGATGGAAACGCTCACAATACACCCATCGGTGGAACTGATGCAAATAATATTCCCCAAACACCACTAGGTAATGGGGTTGGAAATGGTAATGGGGTTGGGAATGGTGATGGGGTTGGGAATGGTAATGGGGTTGGGAATGGTGATGGGGTTGGGAATGGTGATGGGGTTGGGAATGGTGATGGGATTGGAAATGGTGATGGGGTGGAGAATACAAGAAAGATAGAGGAGACACCAACCCCTAAAGCGAGTCCCAACAGCGGTGCCATTCTAAGTCGTGTGGATTGTATCCGATGTCCACCCCTCAAATATCCGGAGGGAGCTAAAAGGCGGGGTAGAAGTGGCACAAAAACTACTGTTCATTTAATTCTGGACGCAGATAGTAATGGTAATATTACTTCTGTAATTGTGGATCGTCCCAGTGGTGATAATGAGCTGGATGAAGCTGCTAGGGAGGGGGTAGAAGAATGGAAGTTAAGACCTTTGGAGGGGGGTAGAAGAGGGGTAAGAACAACAGTTAACTTTGTGCTTAAACCTTAATAAAATTTAATAGAATTTAATACACTTCAAAATCACACGCTGAAACTTGCCTGATTTCAACTTTCTGTGTATCGCACACCTAACACGAGGAAATTCTAACTTCCTATGTGTTATGTATTTTCCATATATTTTGTTAACAGTTAGTTCATAATAGTCAAGATTTGTATTTTCCCGATCTAAAGTAAAAACTATGCCCCGTCGTCAAGATATCCACAAAATACTTCTGTTAGGTTCTGGTCCAATCGTGATTGGTCAGGCTTGTGAGTTTGATTACTCAGGTACTCAAGCATGTAAAGCTTTACGGGAAGAGGGTTTTGAAGTAGTACTAGTCAATTCTAACCCTGCTACCATTATGACCGACCCAGAAACAGCAGACCGCACCTATATTGAACCTTTAACACCGGAAATGGTGGCTAAGGTTATAGCTAAAGAACGTCCTGATGCTCTTCTCCCTACCATGGGTGGACAAACTGCTTTAAATATTGCCGTAGCTTTGGCTAAGAATGGTGTTTTAGAAGAGTATAATGTTGAACTGATTGGTGCCAAATTACCAGCGATTGAAAAAGCTGAGGACCGAAAATTGTTTAATGACGCCATGGAGAAAATTGGCGTGAATGTTTGTCCGAGTGGTACAGCATCCAGTTTGGAAGAATCAAAGGCGATCGCACAGAGAATAGGATCTTACCCCTTAATTATTCGTCCAGCTTTTACCATGGGGGGTACTGGTGGGGGTATTGCCTACAATAAGGAAGAATTTGAATTGATGGCCCAGGTGGGTATTGATGCTAGTCCTGTGTCACAAATTTTAATTGACCAGTCTTTACTGGGTTGGAAAGAATATGAGTTGGAAGTAATGCGAGACCTAGCAGATAATGTGGTAATTATCTGTTCTATTGAGAATTTAGATCCTATGGGGATACATACTGGGGATTCTATTACTGTAGCTCCAGCTCAAACCCTAACGGATAAGGAATACCAACGATTGCGGGATATGGCAATTAAGATTATCCGGGAAATAGGGGTAGAAACGGGGGGTTCTAATATTCAATTTGCTGTCAATCCGGTAAATGGGGATGTGGTGGTGATTGAAATGAACCCCCGTGTATCCCGTAGTTCCGCTTTAGCTTCTAAAGCTACTGGATTTCCTATTGCTAAAATGGCCGCTAAATTGGCTGTGGGTTATACTTTGGATGAGATTAAAAATGATATTACCAAAAAAACCCCCGCTTCTTTTGAACCTACTATTGACTATGTGGTGACTAAGATTCCCCGGTTCGCTTTTGAGAAGTTCCCTGGATCAGATCCGGTATTAACTACTCAAATGAAGTCTGTGGGTGAAGCAATGGCTATTGGCAGAACTTTTAATGAGTCTTTCCAAAAGGCTTTACGCTCTTTGGAAACTGGTCGTGCTGGATGGGGAGCAGATAAAGCAGAAAAGCTACCTAGTGGAGAACAGGTTCGCGCTCAATTACGCACCCCCAATCCTGAAAGAATTTTTGCCCTACGTCACGCTATGCAGTTGGGTCTGAGCAATGAGGAAATTTATGAATTGACTGCTATTGACCCCTGGTTTTTGGATAAATTGCACCAAATTCTCGAAACTGAGAAGTTCTTGAAACGCACACCTCTACAACAACTGACCAAGGTACAGATGTATGAGGTTAAACGCAATGGTTTTAGCGATCGCCAAATTGCTTTCTGCACCAAAACTAAGGAGGATGAGGTTAGAGCATATCGTAAACAATTGGGTGTAATTCCAGTTTATAAGACTGTGGATACCTGTGCAGCGGAGTTTGAGGCTTTTACACCCTATTATTATTCCACCTATGAGGAGGAAACTGAAATTCTACCCACTGATAAGCCTAAGGTAATGATCTTAGGTGGTGGACCTAACCGCATCGGTCAGGGAATAGAATTTGATTATTGTTGTTGTCATGCAGCGTACGCCTTAAAATCCGCCAACTATGAAACCATTATGGTTAATTCTAATCCAGAAACGGTTTCTACAGATTATGATACCAGCGATCGCCTATATTTTGAACCTCTGACCAAAGAGGATGTTCTCAACATTATTGAAGCGGAAAATCCGGTAGGTATTATTGTTCAGTTTGGTGGACAAACTCCTCTCAAATTAGCAGTCCCCCTACAAGAATACTTGCAGAAATCCCCGTCCTCAGTTACCCGTATTTGGGGAACATCTCCTGATTCTATTGATATGGCGGAAAATCGGGAGCGATTTGAAAAGATTTTGCAAGAACTAAAAATCGCTCAACCAGCTAACGGTATAGCCAGAAGTTATGAAGATGCCTTAATTGTAGCCAAACGCATTGGCTATCCAGTGGTAGTTCGTCCTAGTTACGTTCTGGGAGGAAGAGCTATGGAAATAGTTTACTCTGACTCAGAATTAGAAAGATATATGAGCTTTGCAGTTCAAGTAGAGCCAGAACATCCTATCCTCATTGATAAGTTCCTGGAAAATGCCATTGAAGTTGATGTAGATGCGATCGCCGATCATCAAGGGAGAGTGGTAATTGGTGGCATTATGGAACACATTGAACAGGCGGGTATTCACTCAGGAGATTCGGCATGTTCTCTCCCTTCAATTTCTCTTTCTCCTGCGGTTTTAAACCAAATTAGAACGTGGACTGTACAATTGGCAAAAGCCTTATCAGTAGTTGGTTTAATGAACATTCAGTTTGCCGTTGTGGGTGCTAGTAGCTATTCTCCCCAGGTTTACATTTTAGAAGCCAATCCCCGGGCCTCTCGTACGGTGCCTTTTGTCTCTAAAGCTACAGGAGTTCCCTTGGCTAAATTGGCATCCCTAATTATGTCTGGTAAAACACTGGAAGAATTAAACTTTACCCAAGAAGTTATCCCCCAACATATAGCAGTTAAGGAAGCTGTTTTACCCTTTAATAAATTCCCTGGTACAGATACCTTATTAGGACCAGAAATGCGTTCAACCGGGGAAGTAATGGGTATTGACGTTGATTTTGGACGAGCATTTGCTAAAGCAGAAATGGGTGCAGGAGAAAAATTACCACTCCAAGGTACTGTGTTTGTATCTATGAGCGATCGAGACAAAAGCCTAGTAGTGGAAGTGATCAAAGAATTTATTCAGCTAGGCTTTAAGGTGATTGCTACTCAGGGGACAAGTGAATTTCTGAGGGAACAGGGTCTAAAAATTGAGACCATTCTCAAACTGCATGAAGGTCGTCCCCATGTGCTGGATGCCATTAAAAACCGACAAATTCAATTAATCATTAACACACCTTCAGGACAAGAGGCCCGTACTGATGGCCAATTGATTAGACGCACAGCACTAGGGTATAAGATACCTATAATTACCACCATAGCGGGTGCAAAAGCAACCGTAGCTGCTATTCGCTCTTTACAGAATATAAACTTGGATGTCAAAACTATTCAGGAGTACTCTTTTTAAAAACCTATGTTGCCAAGTCTCCACATCAAAGGGAGTTAATGGCTAAAAGTGATTGGTGGATAGAAGTTATAGCTCACCCCCTTATGGGTGGGCGGGATTTGGAAATGACCCATATTGGTAACCGTTTGTCAATATGGGTAAATTAATATGGTTACTATTGAGAGATATTAACAATTATGTGGCGATTTATAATGTAAATCCAACTAAAACGCTCAGGAGGGGAGTTGATGGCTAAAAATGATTACAGAGAAGGCGTTCTAGTTCACCTTTGCTCCCTTTAGGGTGGCCACGGCTATAAATTAACCGTACTCTATAAAACCAAAAAAGTTCGGGTTTCCCGGTAGTCAACTTTTCTCATAAAAGTTACAATTCGTAATAATCACATCAAGTAAAAATATTTGACGGATTACTTAAAACATTGTATGTAGTTTATATGTACTTTTCAGTACCAATAAATCACCATAAACTCTAACAGTTAAAAAGCCTCTATCGAGTTGATATCAACAACCGACCTGATCGGGTGTATAAGTTACAAAACTTGAGATGGTTTCCCAGTTTACCCGAGTTGTAAAATAGTAAGGCATTAGCTAATGACACTACCAGCAAACCTAGCATCATTAAACAGTAACGCCATGAAAACCGCTCAAACACCCACGGACATAGTGCGGACTTACCTGCGGGAGATTGGCAAAGTACCACTTTTAACCCATGAACAGGAGATTTATTATGGTAAACAGGTGCAAAAATCCACAGCATTGTATGAGACAAAAGATAATCTAGCTCAAGAGTTAAACCGTCAGCCAAGTTTAGAAGAGTGGGCAAAAGCAGCGCAGTTAGATCCACAAGAATTAAATCGGTTGCTGGGTCAGGGGGAAATTGCTAAACGTAAGATGGTAGAAGCCAATTTACGTCTGGTAGTATCTGTAGCCAAAAAATATATTAAGCGTAATGTAGACCTACTTGATTTAATTCAGGAGGGTAGTATAGGGATGCAGCGGGGCGTGGAGAAGTTTGACCCCAGTAAGGGCTATAGGTTTTCTACGTATGCTTATTGGTGGATACGTCAGGCAATTACTCGTGCTATTGCAGAAAAGGCTAGGACTATTAGACTGCCTATACACATTACTGAAAAACTAAACAAAATCAAAAAAGCCCAAAGGTATTTATCACAAACCTTGGGAAGGTCACCCAGCATAGCTGAACTTGCTCAAGAGCTGGAAATAACACCTAAACAAGTGAGAGACTGTTTAGAAAAAGCCCGTCTACCCTTATCCCTGGACTTACGTTTAGGGGATAATTACGACACTGAACTGGGAGAAATGCTAGAAGACCCGGGTGCGTCACCGGAAGACTATGTGATTCAATCTTCCCTATCTTCCGAATTAGAGCGGATGATGACCCATCTTACTCCCCAGCAAAGGGAGGTAATTAAACTGCGTTTTGGTTTGGTAGACGGTCAGTCTATGACTTTAGCCAGAATTGGAGAAGTGTTGAATATTAGTCGAGAGAGGGTGCGACAAATTGAAAGAGAAGCCTTAACAAGACTGCGTAGATGTAAAACTAGCATGAGTGAATATCTTGTTAGTTAAGTGGAAGACAGGGGATTGGATATGGGACTTAGCCATTTACCATCCCTGTTCGGACAACTGATCTAATTTTTGTACGGTTAAACCTAATCTCCAGATGAGAATAACCTGTTATATTAAATGTCAGGTCGTAAGCTTAAGTTTTTTATCATTTCAGATACAAGATCGTTAACTGGCTAATTTATTTAGGTATCAATTATCAGATTACGTAGTTGTAGCAAAGGAGAGCAGCAGTGAGTAACCAACCTAAGGAAGTATCCGAGTTTTTTCATGGTGAAGTTGAGAACAGTAACCTCTTATGGCAATACGTTAAGTCTTTGAGTCCTGAAGCAGTAAGTCAACTGTCTAAACCTACATCCTCAGAAGTATTTCAGGTAATGGAGCGCAACATTGTGGGACTACTGGGTAATTTACCCTCAGAACACTTTGGAATTACCATTACCACCAGTAAGGAAAACTTGGGTAGATTGCTTGCTTCAGCAATGATCAGTGGTTATTTTTTACGTAATGCGGAGCAGAGGATGAACTTTGATCTGTCCCTGGATAAAACCGAAACAAATAGAAGCGACAATTATGACAACCCCTGACCCTGAAAAGAAAACCAGTCGTCCCCATAAAATTATTGGGGTTGGGGTAATTTGGAATCAGGAAAAACAAATTTTAATTGACCGTCGGTTACCCACAGGATCTATGGCCAATCTATGGGAGTTTCCTGGTGGGAAAATGGAGGAAGGGGAAACCATCCAAGATTGTATAGTGCGGGAAATTAGGGAAGAATTAGGCATTAAAATTGCCGTGAGAGAACATTTGATAACCATTGACCATACCTATTCCCACCTGCGGGTCACCTTGAGCGTCTATCACTGCGACTATCTGGATGGTACTCCCCAGGCCATAGAGTGTGCTGAATTCCGTTGGGTCAATTTAGATGATTTGGAGCATTTTGAATTTCCCGCTGCAAACAGACAAATTATTACAGCTTTGAAGCACCTGTTGAACTGATTTACCAAACATAGCAAAATTTTTTAGCGGTGTATTGGATACGCCCACTTAAGACTAATAGCGCTGCTGTAAGCAGTTCGCTCAAAAATTGCCAAACAATGGTAATAGATGTCCCTCATCCACATTGCTTTGGCTCAATTTGCCTAGTTTGACATAACGATATAAAAGTCGCTGTATACTTGAATGGTTTTGGATAAGTTTTACAAGCGGTCTTTTTTCGCCAATTCTCAAATCAAATGTCAATAACAGAACATAAAATAACAGTAAACTCACTGGAATGGTTTTATAGACAAGCTGAACCCATGGGCAAGAGCGACCTATTACCGGTATTGTTGCTACATGGTATAGTTTCCCAAAGTTACAGCTGGAGAAATATTATACCAGCATTAGCAGCACAAGGGACAAAAGCAATTGCTCCCGATTGGATTGGTTATGGTTTTTCAGGTAAACCTGAAAAGCAGGATTTTGCTTACACACCGGAAGCATTTATTCACGCTCTAGAAGACTTTGTTCAAGCCATTGAGTTACCAAAATTTTCCTTAGTGGTGCAGGGGTTCTTGGGTTCAGTGGGACTTCAATATGCTTTACGTCATCCTGAGAAAATTGCCAACATTGTTATTTTAAATACCCCCATTGGCACTAGTGCCAAACTTCCATGGAAAATCCGACAAATGGGTTTACCCGTAGCGGGGGAAATAATGACTCAAGACCCCTTATTAGTAGATAGAACCTTAGAAAGCGGTAGTTGTTATCGCATCGAAGACAGAGATTTGGACATTTATAGAAAACCGTTTTTAAAAACCTCCGCTTCGGGAAGGAGCTTGTTATCAACCATTAGAAACTTACAACTGGATGTAGTAACCAAAGAAATCGAAATGGGATTTCAGAAATGGGAAAAGCCGATTTTAGTGCAGTGGGGAACTATTGATCCTTGGTTGTCCGTAGAACTGGCGGAGAGTTTTGCTCAATCCGTACCCGATGTTGAAATCATAAAACTTAATAATGTGGGTCATTATCCTCAGGAGCATTACCACGAGGTGATTTTACAGGATTTACTAGCCTTTGTGCGCTTGACCGATACCCAGTCACAAAAATCCTGATAAGGTAGGCTAATTATCAATCATCTACAATTGTCTGTAACTTGAATCGGAGTGATTGAGAACTTATGGCTTATTATTGGTTTAAAGCGTTTCATATTGTTGGTTTTGTAGTCTGGTTTGCTGGTTTATTTTATCTAGTACGGTTGTTTATCTACCACGCTGAGGCCAATCAAGAACCTGAACCGGCTAAGACCATACTGAAAAATCAGTATCAAATCATGGAAAAACGTCTTTATCATATCATCACCATCCCGGGAATGATCGTCACTCTAGCTATGGCTGGTGGCATTCTTTATACCAATCCCGATCTATTTCGCGAAACCTGGTTGCATTTCAAGTTGGGGTTTGTAGGTATTTTATTAGTCTATCATCATTACTGTGGTAGATTGATGAAACAGTTGGCCGCAAATGAGTGCAAATGGAGCGGACAGCAACTAAGAGCTTTAAATGAAGCACCAACTTTGCTACTAGTCATCATTGTCATGTTGGCCATTTTCAAAAATAATCTCCCCACTGATATTACTGCTTGGGTGATTTTTGGATTAGTGATTTTGATGGCTGCTAGTATTCAGATATATGCCAAAATTCGTAGACGAAATAAAGAAAAGTTACTAGTGCAAATGAATCAGATTAATCAAAACAATCCAACTGATCAGATTCCGCAAGTCCAAAATTAGACTGGGGTAGAAAAAGGGGGGAAATGGGGAGTAATGAAATCATCTAAAGTAATATGTCCCAAGAATTATTAAATAGTTTATTTATCAATCGGGTAGCTGTTCTGGCAACCATGCACCATAAAGAAAATGTCATTGCTCCATTATTACAAAAGCAACTGGGGCTAGAAGTTGTCGTCCCCCCAAACTTTAATACCGATGAATTTGGTACGTTTACCAGAGAGATAAAACGGCCAGATACCCAAATAGTCACGGCTAAATTAAAAGCCAAAAAGGCCATGGAAATCACTGGGGAAACTATAGGTATAGCAAGTGAGGGCAGTTTTGTGCCTCATCCTAATTTTCCTTATATTTATGCCAATAGAGAAATTGTATTACTTTTAGATCAACAAAATGACTTACAAATTATGGGGGAGGTGTTTTCCACAGAGACTAATTTTAATCATTTGGTGATCAATAGTTTTGAAGCAGCACAAAAATTTGCTGCCAAAGTTGGTTTTCCTGACCATGCATTAGTGATTTGGTTTGAATCTTCCAATGGCCAAGATCCTGAAATTATTAAAGGTATCACCACTCAAGAGCAGCTATATGAGTCTGTAAATTTTGCCTTGAATAATTCTCCCCATGGTAATTTACATATAGAGACTGATATGCGAGCACTTTATAATCCCACCCGCATGAAGAATATTGCAAAAGCTACTCAGGATTTGGTGGAGAAAATTTACAGTTGTTGTCCTCAATGTAGTACACCCGGATTTAGCATTACCGACAGAACTCAAGGTTTACCATGTGAAAGTTGTGGTCAACCTACCTCATTAACTATGGGAGTAATTTACCAATGTCAAAAGTGTAATTTTATAGAAGAGAAGTTATATCCCGATGGTAAATTTTTTGCCGATCCTGGATTATGTCCATATTGTAATCCCTAATCAGTAGGTGGATGGAATTAAATATAAGATGAACGTAGGTTGGGTTGAAGTATGAAACCCAACACCCCCATGGGTCTCGTTACTCGACCCATCCTACAAATAATTGTGCCTCCCTACTTAGTCTCTATAGCAATGCCCAGAAAATCAGAATAAAGCCCCCTCTTGAAACTTTTAATTATGTAATTATGAAACAAATTAAAATTACAAGAGGAGGTTTGGAGCTAAAGTCCGGTAGGGTAATCGGGCTATTTAATATATAGTCTTGATTGGATACAAAACCAGTCTCTCTTTAGATAGATAAATTTTGTCCACAAATTCTCTATTGGTATAATTTGCTATGGACAGTTTTTAAAAACTGTTTCCTAGAGATTACTCGATATGGTTTTAAAGCTATCTACCCCTCCTAGAGAATAATCCTCCAATTTAAAATCTGCAAAAGGTTTTTTCTCTAGTCTGTCCCTCAAGGCCTCATCCAAAATAACTCCCTCATCTTGTTTCTTTACCCCAATAATAATAATGCTCCTTTGATATGCAGTTAAATCCTGATCACTCTGACAATCCTTTCTTTGAAATTGTCCAAGATTCAATAGTCTATAGCCTTTAACACTCAAGCTATCACTAAAGAGTTTTTTCACCAATAACTGAATTTGCTTGGATCTTTCCAAAGCACGACTTTGTTCTGCTTTTATATCACCTTCACAGGAAGCTGTCCCTACGGAAATAATCTCACTGGGATCTTCCATGATTGTTTGTATTCCTTCCTCTTGTAATCTGGATTTTAAGGATTCAAGATTAATTATTTCATTATTATACTTAATCTGATAGGTACTACCCAACTGCCATTTATATTCTACTGATAAAACTGCTATATTGAATTCTGCTACTCTACCTTGACTGTCTTGACCCTCTTCGTATGCAAAGTAGTCTACTTCCCCCTTTTTAATCGGTAATTGTCCATAGTCGGAGGGAAAAACCACAAACCTATTATCCCTATTGGTAAATGCTACTAACCACAGCAAAAACAATGAACAAAGTAATGCCCAAAGTAATGCTACTAGTGGTAGTTTTGCCAATGGCTTTTCCGAATTTTGACCCAGGTTTTGTTCGGTGGTTGTTTTTGTGACTATTTGTGTATTTAAGCCGCTCATCACATTTTTTTCCACAACCATACAGTGAATGGTCATCCCTGTGCTGGTTTGATGGGTAAAATATTCCGGTGCCATATCATTCCGTTCCAATTGGCCCAGATCACTCATTTCTTGTTCAAATACTTTTTTGGCTTCGTCATCATTAGATACTTGTTGTTTCAGCACTTTAAGTATTTTTAGTATGTCTTGTTGATAAACCTCATAAACTTTACTGAATCCAGTGTGATCACTTAATAAACGTACTACCCGATAAGTTCCTAATAATTCCAATGGGGAACCACAACTTTGACAAAAGTAGTTTTTATCGTTATCTGGATGATCTGGTTGGGGACAAACAGGGTTGATGCAAAGACTCATAAGTTAAATATAGGTAAAAATAGAACGAGATTAAATCAAGCTATATTGATTGTGCTAGGAATTCAGCTATACTAAGATTAAATTCTTCTGGGTTACTTAGAAACGGCCAATGGGTTCCTGGGATCTTTTTCCAGGTAAGGTTTTTAAGGTTGTCTTTATAAGGTTTGATTTGCCAATCTTGGCGATTCACTCCTTTTTCAGGTTGAACAAACAGGGTGGGTATTTCCACGGGGTGAATAAAACCAGCTACTTCTAATACTGCATCAAAAATTCCGTCACGAGCGGCCACGGTAAATTTACTACCCCACGTGCCATCCGGTTTTTGCTCTATTCCCCCTTGAAAAACTTGTTGTTGCAAATCATTCCATTCTCGAAAGTGAACCAGTTTTTTGATTTTCTCCTCAGCTGCTTCATAACTGCTAAATGGACCCATAGTTTGTAAAGATGGTAATACGTTATACAACAAAGGAAAGATTAATTTAAGTACCCTAGGCATCTTCCAAATAAAAATCGGGTCTACTAAAGTCATAGTTTTTAACCTCCCTGGATTTTGCCTAGCCCAAATAGCTGCTAGTTTACCTGTCCAAGAGTGACTAACTACATTAGCACTCAACCAACCAAGACTATCCATTAAGGCTTCCAAATCAGCGATCGCACTTGTAAAGGAATAATCTGTTTCCGGTTTACTGCTGTTACCATGACCACGCATATCGGGAGCTATAATATGGTAATTTGGGGACAAATAATCGCCCAAACTTAACCAAACCAGGGCATTATCAGCCATCCCGTGGAGTAGTAGTAAAGGTTCATGACCCTGACTCCATTCCAAATAGGAAATTTCCATATTAGGTATTGACAGTGTTTTGCGGGTGTGACTCATATTAAGTAGAGGAATAGTACTCGATGATCTAGCAGAAAATTAGCCATTGGTCAAGAAAAGTGGTAGAATGACTATCATATTTTAACACCTCTAATAAGTTGGAGGATGAAAGAGTTCAACACAGTAGGTATTTGCTTACCTAAAAAGCACTACATGTGCGACGTAACCACTAAATTCAATAGATGTCGCCATCTAATCGAAAGTGGTAAATATTTTGCCATTAACTTTCCGAGGCAATACGGAAAAACCACCATGCAGCATCTCCTGGAAAAAAGTTTTCAGGGCGTGGAAGAATATCTGGTGATCAGTACCAGTTTCGAGGGTATTGGCGACCTACCATTCCAAAGCGAAGAGCAGATGGCATCGGTAGTCCCCGCAGTTTTAGCCAAAGGTTTGTTCTTCAACAATCCAGAACTCGCTGAATGGCTTGAAGTTAAGTCCGGGCAAATCAACAGCTTCAAACAGCTTTCAAGATTTGTCAGTGACTGGGTTAGGGAATCCAGACTAAAAATTGTCCTGCTCCTAGACGAAATTGACAAAGCCAGCAATAATCAGGTATTCATCAGTTTCCTAGCCATGTTGCGGGATAAATACCTAGCAACAGCACAAGGTAGGGATGCCACCTTCCACTCGGTGGTCCTGATCGGAGTCCACGATGTGAAGACCTTAAAGTTGAAGCTCGATCGGGATGAAGAACGTAAACTGAATAGCCCCTGGAACATTGCTGTGGACGTGGATATTGACTTCACCTTCAGCCAGGAGGAAATTGAGCCAATGCTCGCGGAATACGCAAATGATCATGGATTTAAAATGGACTGCCCTGTTTTGGCTCGCCTTCTGTTTTATTATACCAGTGGCAATCCCTTCCTCGTTAGCAAGATGTGCCAGGTGGTTGACGAGATGCACCAGAACCAGCGACCTTGGTCAGTTAATGATATTGAGGATGCTTATAGGCATTTAGTGGATGTATCCTACTCCACCACTAATTTTAATGATGTGTACAAGAATCTTGAAAATAATCCCGACTTTTCCCAGTTAATTCGGGCAATAGCTATTGATGGGGAGGATTTAGTCTTTGACCGGGGTAATCCCTTGATTGATCTGGGGGCGACCTATGGTATTATCAAGAACAATTCAGTAGGTAGATGCGACATCGCCAACAAAATCTACGAGTTCAGAATTATCAGCTATTTTATTTCTAAACGGGAAACCGCCCATGAACATCTTGATAGATACCGAGATAGCAGCTTTATAAGCGACGGTAAGCTCCAGGTCAGCTTGATTTTGGAAAGGTTCCAGTGGTTTATGCGGGAGCATCATTCCTCTCGGGACAACGATTTCCTGGAGAAGAACGGGCGTATGTTACTCATGTCTTTCTTCCGTCCGATTATCAACGGTAATGGATACATGTTCAAGGAAAATGTGGTCGCGGAAAACCGTAGGATGGATCTGGTTGTCACCTACAGAAACCAGCGCTACGTGATTGAACTGAAAATTTGGTACGGTGAAAAGCGTCTTCAGGATGGGATTGAGCAGCTTTGCAGCTACCTGGAATCCTACGGACTAAATGAGGGATATATACTCATTTTTAACTTCAACAGTAACAAAACCTACGATATACGGGAGATTGATCACCAGGGGAAACACCTCACTGCTTTCTTCGTGTAGCAGCAAAGAAAGTAGGTTAGGTTTAGGAATTAAACTCAACATCATCTGTTTAATTAATTGTTAATTGATTATAATGAAGAAAAAGCAAAAAAAGTTTAAGCATACTGGTAGACATATTACTGCTTATATAATACTAATAATTGTAATTATCAGTATTAACACTATTATTAAACAGCCGATTGTAGTAGGGCAAACACCCAGATTAGATACTGAAGAAGAATTAAAGCACACTTGCGCATCTCAAATACCATCTTCCATAGAGAAGATAATCAATTCTCCTACATTTGAAAGAATGAGGTGGGGAATTTTGATTAAAAACCTATCATCTGACCAAATTCTTTACAGTCGGGATGCCCAAAAGTATTTTATTCCTGCATCTACCACCAAAATATTAACTGCAGCAGCAGCATGGCAAAAACTGGGCAAAGACTTTCGCATTCGTACCTCAATTCATCAAGGAGATGAAGGTAATTTTTATTTAGTTGGTAGAGGAGATCCCAGTTTTAATAATGCCCAATTAACCGCCCTAGCTCAGAAATTGCAGCAACGGGGAATTCGGTCAATTAACAAGCTAATTGTGGATGATAGTTACTTTCAAGGAGAATACATTGATGCCAGTTGGCAATGGGAAGATATACAAGCTGATTATGGTGCCCCAGTCAATAGTTTAATGGTCAATGAAAATACTGGAATTTTGACTTTATCTCCCAACAAGATAGGAGAAAAATTAAACATTACTTGGTCTAACGATATGGAATTATATAGTGGAATAGAAAATAATTCTATCACTGTTGCTGAAAATGAGTCGAGATTTTTCCAAGTCACCAGAGATCTAAAAAGTCAAGTATTAAAGATTGATGGCAAACTGCCTATTAATTCCCCTTCTCAAACCATAGGGTTATCAGTTATTGACCCCATAGATAACTTCTTAAAAAACTTGCGTTTGACCTGGGCAAAAGTAGGGATAAACGTTAAGGAAATTCAACCTATTTTTGAATACCAACACTATAAAATAGCTGAACAAAAGCCAGAAATAGCTGTCGTTGAATCCCTTACCTTGCCAGATTTACTCAAAGAAGTGAATAGGAATAGTAATAATCTCTACGCCGAATCTTTACTCAGACATTTAGGTAATAGTGAATCAACTAACAAAAATGAAACCACTGTAAACCAAGGCTTAAAAATACTAAAAACTACCCTGAGTGAATGGGGAATAGAACCTAATACTTATATGATTGTGGATGGTTCTGGACTATCTCGCAAGAACCTAATTAGTCCAGAAGCATTGGTAAAAACATTACAGGTGATGGCAAAATCACCTGATGGCAATCTGTTTCGTGCATCCCTAGCTACCGGTGGTATGAATGGTACCCTAAAAAATCGGTTTTTAAAAACTCCTGCTTGGGGAATAGTTCAAGGAAAAACAGGTTCCATGACTGGTGTAATTTCTCTATCTGGATATATTAATGTTCCCAATTATGATGATTTAGTGTTTAGCATGATAGTTAATCAATCACAACACCCATCAGCAGTCAGGAAAGCAATGGATGAAATCATCATTTTACTGGCAAAATTGCACAAATGCTAGTTGACAGACCGCCAAACCAGCAATTATAAATAATGCAGGAATGCAGGTTGGGCGATCTGGAAAATTAATTATCGTCATAATTTGTTGGGTTTCGTTCCTCAACCCAACCTACGAGACGGTCTAAATTTAGAATTTCTGTCACCACTAATACTCAATTCCTGGTTGAGCTTTAACTCCTTGATCCTTAAATGGGTGTTTGATCAGAGTCATTTCCGTAACTAAATCCGCTTTTTCAATTAAAGCTGGTGGAGCGCCCCGACCAGTTAAAATGACGTGCTTATCAGGGGGTTTTTCAGCTAAACCTGCTAAAACTTGATCCACCTTTAAATAACCAAGTTTTAGGGCAATATTAATTTCGTCTAACAAAACCAAGTGAAACTCAGGATGGCGAATAAACTCTAAAGACTTCTCCCAAGCAACATTAGCCTTATCTAAGTCCCTGTCCCGGTCTTGGGTTTCCCAGGTAAAACCCTCACCCATGGCATGAAATTCCAGTTGATCGGACCAGGAGCTAAAAACCCGCTTTTCTGATGGTTCCCAAGCACCTTTAATAAATTGCACAATTGCCACTTTATATCCATGTCCCAGTGCTCTTACTATCATACCCAAAGCAGCAGTGGTTTTCCCCTTGCCATGACCAGTATTAACTATAATTAACCCCTTTTGAGGAATGGCATCCGCTATACGTTGATCTTGTATCTGTTTACGACGCTGCATTTTCTGACGGTACTGCTCATCGCTCAAGGATGATGACATGACCTCATCAATCAACCTACCAATTTCTTGATCCTCGCCCAACTGATCCGATGTGTTTCTACTCATCCGTGTATCTTCATCCCATGAGAACTGGAAAAAATTAAGCCTCCAAATATCTCATATTATCTCTCATATCATTAGAATCGGAATACTGACTATGGGAAAGTGAAAAAATGTCAAAGAAACAAGGTAAAAAAATTGCACCCGCACCAATTTCATCGAATATTAGTGTAGTTGACTTAATTAATAACTACTTCACTGCTTATAATTCAGCTCGGTTAAGAGAGGCGTGTAAATTACTAACTGAGGATATATTCCAACCGGGTGTAACGGTGGGATTAAGTCTTTCTGGTGCTATGACACCAGCAGGATTTGGTGTTTCCGCTTTAGCTCCTTTAATTCGTCATGGTTATATCGACTGGATGATTAGCACCGGTGCCAATCTTTATCATGATATGCACTATGGTTTAGGTTTTGACCTGTTTGCAGGTAGTCCCTTTTTGGATGATGTTAAATTACGGGAAGAGGGAACAATCCGAATTTATGACATTATCTTCGGTTATGATGTGCTACTAGAAACTGATGCTTTTATTCGTAAAATATTGCAAGCAGAACCCTTTCAAAAGCGCATGGGAACGGCTGAATTTCACTACCTGCTTGGCAAATATGTACGAGAAGTGGAAAAGCAGTTGGGGGTAGAAAATTCCTGTCTCCTAGCTACAGCTTATGAATATGGCGTTCCTATTTATACTTCTTCTCCCGGTGATAGTTCTATAGGGATGAATGTAGCAGCCTTGGCATTAGAGGGTTCAAAGCTGGTATTAGATCCAGCCATTGATGTAAATGAAACTGCGGCTATTGCTTACGGAGCAAGGGAAGGAGAGGGGAAAAGTGCAGCGGTGATTCTGGGTGGTGGAAGTCCCAAAAACTTTCTCCTTCAGACCCAACCACAAATTCACGAAGTCCTGGGTTTAGAAGAAAGAGGACATGATTTCTTTGTTCAATTTACAGATGCGCGTCCAGATACTGGTGGATTGTCTGGTGCAACTCCAGCAGAAGCGGTGAGTTGGGGTAAAATAGATCCTGACGAGTTGCCCAGTACAATAGTTTGTTACACTGATAGTACAATTGCCCTGCCTTTGATTACAGCATACGCATTAAATCAGGGTCAACCACGATCTCTGAAACGATTATACGACAGACGAGAAGAGTTATTAGACACCTTACAAAAAGACTATTTGGCAGCAAAACAGCGTGTTCTAGTGGAAGCATAATAGATAATATTAGTCCCGCTCATTAATATCTACCCAAAACTACCCAGATATTAATGAAAAATATGCGAAAAGGTGGGAACTAATTTTAGGTTAACAGGGTCAATCCGGAAAGATAGAATAAAAATTGATTTGATTGAGGTGAAAAACCATGAGAGTTAGCACTAGGGGAATGTTTAGCTTTGGGTTGGTCAGTTTGCTAATAGTGGGGGGAATTTCCCCTGTTGCTTTTGCTGGTGAAAAAACCCCCTTAATGAAAACACCAGTCAATACAAATATTGCACAAGCTGAGAGACAAGTTAATCAAACCAGACAAAGAAGAGATCCATTTCAAAGGTTGAATTTAACCTCGGAGCAACAGGCAAAAATAAGAGAAATCCGTCGTGATACCCATAGTAAAATTGAGGGTATTCTCACACCGGAGCAAAAGATTAAATTCCAAGCAGCAGTAAAACAACACCAGATAGAATATCCCAACCCTGGTGAGTCAAAGCCAAGATATCATGGAAGACGTGGTCACATGGGTGATGTTTTGCGTTCTTTGGGTTTAACAGATGGGCAAAAAAATCAAATTCGGGAAATCAGAGCATCATCCAGACAACAAATCCAGTCCGTATTAACTCCTGAGCAAAAAGCACAATTGCAGCAATTTCAAAAGAGGAATCGTCCCAAGGACAGGTAATAGGTTTTGCAGGTACAATGGGGACATAATAAGGCAACTTGCTTATTCTAAGGTACAAAACAAGTGATAAAAATTGATTATGAACCTATTCAATAGGGAGAAAATCCAATTTTATTTAACAGATTTAACAACCCCAGTTGGCCAGGCAATTAATTTCGTAATAGCATTATTAGTCTTGTTGTCATCGGGAATATTTGTAGCAGAAACCTATAATATTTCCCTTGATGCTCGCATAGAACTGAATGGGTTGAATACCTGTATACTATTCATATTTACCGGGGAGTACCTATTGCGTTTATGGAGCGCAAAGCAGAAAGGCAAATATTTTTTTAGTTTTTATTCAATCATTGATCTAATGGCAATTATCCCATACTTTATTGGGTTGGTGGATATTAGATTTATTAGATTACTCAGATGGTTAAGAATTTTAAGATTACTCAGGTTCATAGATAAAAAGTTTCTATTTTTTAGTATTAGTGAAGATAGTGTGATTTTTGCTCGGATATTATTTACCTTATTTGCCATCATTTTTGTGTATTCAGGTTTGATTTATCAGGTTGAACACCCCATTAACTCCGAACGGTTTAGCACCTTTTTAGATGCTTTTTATTTCTCGGTGGTCACCATGACAACTGTGGGATTTGGGGATGTCACACCTGTTTCTGAGTGGGGGCGCTTATTAACTGTGTTCATGATTTTAACAGGTGTGGCCTTGATTCCTTGGCAAGTGGGGGATTTGATTAAAAGATTTTTAAAAACCTCTAATCAGGTAGAGAAGACTTGTTCAAGTTGTGGTTTAGCTTTTCATGATGGTGACGCTGTGTTTTGTAAAAAGTGTGGTGCAAAATTACCGGAGGTTTCTCTCTCACCGCAGTAATGGTAATCAGAGTCCTAACTTTTCCAAAACTGGTTTGGTGGAAACAATATGACGTTCCAAACCTAGTAGTTGGGGACTAATTCCCAGACCCAGGGCAATTAATTGGGGTAAATGTAAAATTGGCAATTGCAGTTTTTTCGATATTACTTTCTCAATTTCAGGTTGACGAGAATCTAAGTTCAAATGACAAAGGGGACAAGGTGTCACAATACAATCCGCACCTTGGGATAGAGCTTCTTCAATGTGCATTCCTGCCATTTTAAAAGACTCATTCGTGCCGTAGCTAGCAAGAGGCCAACCACAACATTGATTTCTGCCACGATAATATACTGGGGTTGCACCTAAAACCCTAAATATGTTTTCCATTCCTTCAGGGTGAAAGGGATCTTCCTTGGTATGTTTCTCTGAACGCAGTAAATAACAACCATAAAATGCAGCACATTTAAGATTGCTTAATTTACGAGTCAGACGCTCGGCTATTTTCTCCAAACCATAGTCTTGAATCAGAGCATATAAAATGTGTTTGACTTCTGTGTTACCCTGGTAAGGGGAACAGTTTTCTTTTGTTAACAGTCCATTAATTTGGTTTAAATAGACCGGATTATGTTCCTGACAATGTTTAAGTCGTTCATTGACACGACCGAGGACACCCTGGCAAGTGCTACAGTGAGTTAGCAAAGGCAAGTTCAGTTCTTCTGCTAAGGCTATATTGCGAGCGTTAACAGTGTCCTCTAACAATTGGGAATCTTCCTTAAAGGTCCCCGAACCACAGCAGGCGGCTTTTTTGATTTCCACCAGTTCAATGCCCAAAGATTGGGTCACAGCACGAGTGGAAATATCCAGCTCCCGACAAGCACCCTGGGCTACACAACCAGGGTAGTAGGCGTATTTGAGCATGAGTGTAAGAAGCAATAAATAATTGGCGTCTCCCCATGGGATTGCCTTATGGGGGATTATAGCACGTAGATAGTTGGAAAAATACTAGCTAGTTACCACCCTTTCCGATAATATGTATATGCTCAGGACAAATTGTCCACCGTGAGCAGATCCAGCAAGAAGTTAAGGAATGTTTGTTATATGAGCGAGAGTACCCTTAAAAAAGTGAAGGAAATTGTGGCTGCGCAACTCAGTGTTGATCCTGAAAAAGTTGTCCCCCAAGCAAATTTTGCCAATGACTTGCAGGCGGATTCTTTGGATACTGTGGAATTAGTAATGGCCCTGGAAGAGGAGTTTGAAGTGGAAATTCCCGATGAAGCTGCTGAAAAAATTACTACAGTTCAGGAAGCAGTAGATTACATAGATAATCAAATTGCTATTGCTAAGTCATAAGTGATTGGATGGGGTCTGGTTTTCATGGCTAGCTAATTAGCAGTTAGTACCCATCAAAAACCGACCAGTGCTAATCACTAAGTATGCTGGCTTGTAAATAGCCAACAAGTACTTTTCAAATAAAAATATCTGCCGCTTTTTGCCACCTTTAACTGAATCATGACAGACTATAAACGTAAACGCGTTGTTGTAACAGGTGTTGGCGCGATTACACCTATTGGTAAAACACCCTGGGAATATTGGGAAGGACTCTTAGACGGAAGGAATGGGATAGACTACATCACAGCATTTGATCCGTCCAAGCACGACTGCCGAATCGCGGGAGAGGTGAAGAAATTTGACCCCTGTGATTACATGGAGAAGAAAGAAGCTAAACGTACAGACCGGTTTGCTCAATTTGGCATTGCGGCGGCCAAGCAAGCTCTTTCGGACGCGCAATTAGTTATCAATGAACTCAATGCCGAACATATAGGTGTCATGATCGGTTCGGGCGTGGGGGGAATTAAGGTGTTGGAGGATCAGCAGACTGTATACCTGAATAAAGGTCCAGATCGGTGTAGTCCATTTATGATCCCGATGATGATTGCTAATATGGCCGCAGGATTAACAGCAATCCATACGGGTGCTAAAGGTCCCAATTCCTGTGCGGTTACCGCTTGTGCTGCTGGGTCTAACGCTATTGGCGATGCTTTTCGGATTATTCAAAATGGATATGCCCAAGCAATGATTTGTGGGGGTACGGAGGCGGCAATTACACCTCTTTCTGTGGCTGGATTTGCTGCTGCTAGGGCTTTATCTACTAAAAATGATCCTGAAACAGCCTGTCGTCCATTTGATCGGGATAGGGATGGGTTTGTAATGGGGGAAGGTTCAGGAATTCTAATTCTGGAAGAGTTGGAACATGCTTTGACTAGAGGGGCGCGAATCTATGGGGAAATGGTAGGTTATGGCATGACCTGTGATGCTTATCATATTACCTCTCCCGTACCAGGTGGTTCAGGTGCTGCTAGGGCTATGGAATTGGCCATGAGAGATGGTGAACTAACACCAGCTATGATTAGTTATATCAATGCTCATGGTACTAGCACCTCAGCTAATGATGTCACAGAAACTGCAGCTATTAAAAAGGCTTTGGGTGATTATGCTTATAATATCCCAATTAGTTCCACTAAATCTATGACCGGTCATCTATTGGGTGGTTCGGGAGGAATCGAAGCTGTGGCTACAATTCTGGCGATCGCCAAGGATCATGTCCCCCCTACAATACACTTGGATAATCCAGATCCAAGTTGTGATTTAGATTATGTACCCCATAAAAGCCGTGAAGTAAGGGTGGAAGTGGCCCTATCTAACTCCTTTGGTTTTGGCGGTCATAATGTGACTATTGCTTTTAGGAAGTACCATTAGGTAATATGGGGGGAGTGGAAAGTTGAGACTAACTATATACTTACTCACCCCCCTCCTTGCAACCCAGCTCAGATTCATCACCAAGAACTACTAAAAACTCATCAGATCCCGCTTGTCCATCTACAGCCAAAATGGGATGATATAAGTGCTGGGATCATTAAATAATGTCCCCCAGGCAAAAAGCCAAGCTATCAAAAATTCCTCACCCATCCTTAAAAACAAGAGATTATGGCTGTTGTAACCCAATCCCTCGAAGAACTTTGTATTAACTCAATTCGTTTCTTAGCTGTTGATGCTATAGAAAAATCTAAGTCTGGACACCCTGGACTCCCCATGGGAGCTGCTCCTATGGCTTTCGTGCTGTGGGATAAGTTCATGCGCTACAACCCTAAAAATCCTCGCTGGTTTAATAGGGATCGTTTTGTCTTATCCGCTGGTCATGGTTGTATGTTGCAGTATGCTATGCTGTATCTTACAGGTTATGATAGCGTCACCATTGAGGATATTAAACAATTTCGTCAATGGGGTTCTAGAACTCCTGGACATCCAGAAAATTTTGAAACACCAGGTGTAGAGGTAACTACTGGTCCTTTGGGTCAGGGAATTGCTAATGCGGTTGGTTTGGCTATGGCGGAAGCTCACCTAGCTGCTAAATTTAACAAACCCGGATCCACTATTGTAGACCACTACACTTATGTTATTCTTGGTGATGGATGTAATATGGAAGGTGTGTCCGGTGAGGCAGCTTCCTTGGCTGGTCACTACGGATTGGGTAAGCTAATTGCTCTCTATGACGATAACCATATCTCCATCGATGGTTCTACAGATGTGGCTTTTACTGAAGATGTGTCCAAACGTTTTGAAGCTTATGGATGGCACGTGCTCCATGTGGAAAATGGTAATACCGACATAAATGCGATCGCATCAGCTATAGAAGCAGCAAAAGCGGTTAAGGACAAACCAACCATGATTAAGGTAACAACTACCATTGGTTATGGTTCCCCTAACAAGGCCAATACAGCGGGTGTTCATGGTGCGGCTTTGGGTGGTGATGAAGTAGCTTTAACCCGCAAAAACCTAGGTTGGGAATATGAACCTTTTGTGGTTCCCCAAGATGTAATTAGTCACCTAGGTAAAGCAGTAGGTCGTGGTGCTGATTATGAGAAGGAGTGGAATAAGGCTTTTGCCGACTACAAAGCTAAATACCCCCAAGAAGCAGCGGAATTTGAACGTCTGCTCAGTGGTAAATTGCCCGATGGTTGGAATCAAGTTCTCCCCACCTACACAGCAGCAGACAAAGCATTACCCACCCGGAAACATTCGGAAACCTGTCTGAATAAATTGGCTGGGGTTTTACCAGAACTGATTGGTGGTTCTGCTGACCTCACCCACTCCAACCTAACGGAAATTAAGGGTGAAGGAGACTTCCAAAAGGGTCAATTCCAAAACCGTAATATTCACTTCGGGGTCAGAGAACATGCTATGGGTGCCATCTGTAATGGTATGGCTTTACATGGCTCAGGTTTGATTCCTTATGGTGCGACTTTCCTAATATTCACTGACTATATGCGGGCTGCTATTCGCTTGTCTGCTTTGTCTGAAGCTGGAGTAATTTGGGTGATGACTCACGACTCCATTGGTCAGGGAGAAGATGGTCCAACCCACCAACCGATTGAAACCTTAGCTTCTCTGCGTGCGATTCCTAACCTGACAGTGATTCGTCCTGCTGATGGCAATGAATCTTCTGGAGCTTATACCGTAGCTATTACCAGAGCTAAGCAAAATGCTCCTACCCTGTTGGCTTTCACTAGACAAAATGTTCCCAACTTAGCAGGTACATCCGTGGAGGGTGTGACTAAGGGTGGTTATATCATTCTAGATTCTCAAGGTACACCAGATATCATCCTTATTGGCACAGGTTCAGAGTTAAGTCTCTGTGTAGGTGCTGCTGAAAAACTAACTGCTACAGGTAAGAAGGTGCGCGTAGTTTCTATGCCTTCTACAGACTTGTTTGAAGAGCAAGATAGTTCCTATAAAGAGTCTGTACTACCAAAAGCAGTAACCAAGCGTCTCGCTGTAGAAGCTGGAAGCAGTTTTGGCTGGCACAAATATATTGGAATTGAAGGTGATGCTGTTAGTATTGACAGATTTGGTGCTTCTGCGCCAGGTGGCATTTGTCTGGAGAAATTTGGATTTACCGTTGACAATGTGGTAGCTAAAGCTCAAGCATTGTTAGGTTAGTCACCTAAGATATTTAATGGTTATATGCAGGGTAGGAATAAAGTCCTACCCTTTTTCTTGGTAAGTTGTCAACCTGCAACAAATTAGACTACACTGAAAGCAGTCAAAGATAAAGAAATATTAAAATCCGTTCTTAGTGCAATCATGGAATGTATCATAAATAGGCGCGCCCAATTTTCGGCAAGTCGTCGGTATTGGTTGCCAGAACTTGGTGAAGCGCAAAATGTGGAAAAATTTGATCCGTGTGCGAAATTTCCTGGACATGGACATAATTACGTGCTATTCATTTCCATGTCGGGTGAACTGGATGAATATGGAATGGTACTTAATCTATCTGATGTGAAACAGGTAATTAAGAGTGAAGTTACCAGCGAGCTGGACTTTTCTTACCTCAATGAGGTGTGGGAGGAATTTCAAGCCACCCTACCCACCACGGAGAATATTGCTAGGGTAATTTGGAACCGTCTGGCACCTCATTTACCCTTGGTGCGCGTGCAGCTATTTGAACATCCCCAACTGTGGACAGAATATGAAGGGGAAAAAAGTTCCTTAACCGTGAGAAGTCATTTCAGCGCTGCACATCGGTTAGCACCCAATCTAAGTGCAGAAAAATATGGCAAATGTACCCGTACCCATGGACATAATTATCATTTAGAAGTGACTGTGGAAGGAGAAATGGATGGACGTACGGGAATGATTGTGGACCTTGGCTGTTTACATGAAATTGTAGAACGGGAGATCCTGGAATTATTTGACCATTCCTGTATTAATGAAGATATTCCCTACTTTTCTACATCCCATATAGTTCCTACTACGGAAAATATTGCCCGATACATGAGTGATTTGCTGCAATTCCCCATTAGTCAACTGGGGGTGAAATTGTCCCGGGTAAAATTATTTGAAAGTGACCACTTGTGGGTAGAGTATGAAGGTAAGGACTCAGAAATATTTTTCAGTGTAGCTACGGGTTTTAGCGCAGCACACCGGTTGGCCGATCCTACCCTTAGTTTGGAGAAAAATCAGACTATTTATGGCAAATGCTCTCGCATTAATGGTCACGGACACAATTATTATTTGGAAGTGACGGTTCAAGGGGAGATAGATCCAGTTACGGGAATGAGTGTTGATTTGGTGGGATTAAATCAGATAATTCAACATTATGTCATTGAACCTATGGATCATAGTTTCTTAAATCAAGACCTCCCCTATTTTACTGAGGTTGTACCAACTGCAGAAAATATTGCTGTTTATATTACCAATGTAGTGCGATCGCCCATTGAGGAATTAGGAGCAAAATTGCACAAGGTTAAACTAATTGAAAGTCCCAACAATTCCTGCGAAATTTATGCTAGGGATATAGAAGAGAGCAAAGTTGATCGCATATACCCTGAACTAGCAGCAGTTTAATCTGAGGAGCATTAGTCTAGTATTAGCTTGGGGGGAATGGGGTTACAAACAGTTTTCAAAAGGTTAACTCAAATATATGTAAAGCACAAATTAATGCATTCTGGGTAAAGAATGACAATTCTACAAAATGGAGGACCATCCCATGAATAGGAAAAAGTCCAAGCTACATGATCTCCAATGGGTAAATAGGTTAAGGATAATACTATTGACCTTGATCATTGGTGTTCTTACTCCTTTACCAGATAAAGCTCTGGTAAACAAACCATCTCAGAATATTGCTATAGCCATCCCTAAAAAATCTCCGGAGCGATGGATTCAGGTGGACCTGTCACAGCAAAAATTAACTGCTTGGGAAGGCAAAAGACGCGTCTACACAGTTAAAATTTCCTCTGGTAAAAAGTCAACTCCCACTCCTGTGGGTAGATTCAGGATTCAAAGTAAACATAAAACTACTCGCATGCGGGGTAGGGGATATGATATTAGCAATGTGCCCTATACTCTATATTATCATGGTAGTTATGCTATTCATGGAGCATACTGGCATAAACGTTTTGGTACACCGGTAAGTCATGGTTGTATAAATCTCCCTCCTAACCGTGCTAAGTTAATATTTAACTGGGCTAGTGTAGGTACACCTGTAGTAGTTCAACAATAGCTTATACTATTTCTATTCTCCTAGTTGCTTATTGAATTGAGTACCCATCTATAGTCTTATACTTAGATGGGGTGCGTTGAGTTATTTATTGGATATTCCTGGTCAAATTAGTTCTTAAAGAAGCAAAATGCTGACCACCAAGTTCAATTTTATCAGCGATACAACCATGTTTCAACCTATCAATTAAATATTCTGTGTCTCGAGCAATTAAATTAGTACCATGGTCTGGTTCTATTAAACTGACTAGTTTGATATGTTTTGTTGGTTGAGCGGAGAAATTGGCAAGACCTAGAAAATTAAACACACCCGACTCATAAGTACCACAGGGTACAGAAGGATTATCAACACCAAAACAAAATTCATCTTCTTGAAACCAATCAAAAGCGGGATAACCATGAAAGTGAATGATGGGGGCTCCATTTTCAATTAGTTCTGGTGCGTATAAAGCAGCAGACAAACTAATTGCCAGCATGACATAAATATCGTAAGAAGGTTTAATGTCGGATTTGTGGGAATTATGTGCTGGAGGTAATTGGAGATGTAAATTATTGGTTAGTCCAATGCGAAGAACATCCTGTTCCAGACTCAGGTCTGTTTTATTGGAACCTGAGCGGGAACTAACTAACCAAATATCGGGAATTTGCTTAAATATATAATCTCCACCAATCCGTGTTTTTAAAAACCGTCTACCTGATTGATTTTTGCGCACTTCATCACTATTCAATCCAGGAATTGCCAATAAATCTTCCCATTGGGTGGCACTTATTTCCCTTTCTCCCACATAGGAAGGTGGTTCTATATAGGCTATAAAACCATAGGAAACCCCCGTTCTCCCATTAACGATAACATTAACTATATCCCTATGGGATTTTCTTTTAATCACCTCCGCCAATTTAAAACCTGGTGGAAACAAACCTGTTGAGGTCAGTTCCTTGCCTAACTTTGCTAATTTATGAGCATAGGGAGATAGATAGGGATTATAGACTCCCAGTTCAAATCTATTCATTAATAGGGGGGTAATGGGAACATAAATTTTAGGAATTAGGGATTTTAATATAAAATCATCAATTTCTGTCCTAGGAAAAATAGAATCAGATAAATTCATATTTAGGATAGAGATTTGTTCTTTAGACACCCCAATTACTATTTCAGAAAACGTTTGAATCAAGGTGTTAATCCCAATACTAATTTTCTCTTGATAGTGAGTTAATGGACTCACAAATTTATCATCGATGTCGCTAAGAATGATCACTTGAGTATTGGTGGGATCTTCAACGTATTTAGCAGCATGGTCTTCGGCCCAACTACTTAGTCTAGCAATTTGTACAACAGACATATTCTGTTTCTTGATTAACCAACGATAAAATAAAGTGTAAATACTTTCAGCGACAAATATACCCAACTTTCTCAACCATGAATTGGGCCTTGCTACATCTATTACTGCATCAATTTCTGACCTTACCCCCTTAATGGTAAAAGAATAATGCCAATTAACAATGGGAACATTAATTCTATAACAAAAGTCCCTAATAGAATCTTGCCAAGGAACCACAGCAACACCCAAATTTTTTAATTTAATGGCTAAGTCCTGACGGAATTTAATAATTCTATGATTATCATACCCATTGGGTAAGGGTCTAAAGGTGACACTGAGGTTTTTAGCCATAATGTGTGGGTTAATAATGGGGGGTTGATATTCTATAGGTAGTTCACTTGTGAACCCCCCAATCAATTTACCAATGGTTTGTATACTAATACCAGAAATGGGATTTTCTGGGGTAGAGTTGCTACAGATATCCATTTCTTGCAATAAGGCCAAAATATCTCCTTTGTGGCTAGCAATTTCCGCTTGCATTTCTGGTGTAATTATTCCTTTGGGAGAGCGGATATTTAGTTGGTGATTCTCGATCCAAAATTCCACACCTTGCTTAGTTAGAAGTGCTAAGATTTCCGATGCGTTCATGACTAAGTCTCCAATATGAAAAAAAGTGATTAATGATAAAAAGCTGAGAGAAAAAAAAGACACTTGGCTGAACGGATTGTATAGTCCTCCATTCAGTCCCAGTGTCAGTCTTAGAGGAGGAAAACTGGAAAATCTTAAATTTGCAATATTTCTGAGGAGGAATTTTCTAATTCTTGAGCTAATCGTTGTGCTAATTGTTGAATGGTGGGATAGTACCACAAGTACATCAGGGACAATTTAAACCCCAAAAGTTTTTCGGCTTTACTTGCTAAAATCATAGCTTGTTGTGAATCTAAACCGTAACTATCTAAAGGTTGTTTAATATCTATTTCTTCTGGATTTACTCCTAATATAAAAGCAATGTTGTTAACTAGCCATTGTTCAATATCCCCAGCACTATTTAGCTTAGTCATTTGACTCATCTATTTACCTCCAGTTTCTTAATCATTAAAATCTTGAATTCATGATACCTGAGATGGTAAATGGGAAATTTGTTCAATCATTTCCATAAATTCATTCACTAGTTTTTCCATAGTGTCTTGACTGAGGGAAGGTTGGGAAAAGACGAAATTTAATAACATCTTGCCTTGAAAAGTGGCAACATGAAGGATAAACATACCTGCATATAGTGCATGAGAACCCGCAAAACTGATTTCTTCTAGTTGTAATTCACCATATATTCCAGGGATGTTAACCTTACCAATGTTAGAAACGGAAACACTAGCAGCAATTTGATGAGGAAATAGAAAGCAAAAGTTAATCAGATGTTTAGCAAGAAATACCATTTTAAAAATATCCCCTCTGTGGATACTTGCTGCTAGGGTTTGTTTAATCCTCCTGGCCAGATCCCAAAAATAGGTGTTGGTTGTGACAGTGTGAAAACTCATCTGGGATGTGGCTAATAGACCAATATTCTGTTCATTGATGGGTGGTTGTAACCGTCTTCTTAAATCAAAGTAGGATAGACAATTTAATCGAATGGACTTACGCTGCTGGTTGAGAATTTTTTTAGCTACTGTCAATAGCATAGCAGCAGATAAGACACTCTGCACCGTAGCATTTTCTGCTCGACATTGGGCAAAAAGCTTTTCAGCTGTGTCTGATAATATTTGTCTATGAATTATTTGGGAGTTCCTCTGGGAAATGGGAACATATTTTTCCACTTTTAAAGTTTGTGGAGGGTTAGTCAGTTTCTCCCAGGCGATCTTTAACAGTAATATCCATCCATTTAACTTTGCTCCTTGTAAATGACCCAATAGTTTTTCTGGTGGTGGTAATGGGGGTAAAGTACTAACCGGGTTTAACAGATTACCGGAGGTGATTTGTTCATAATAGGTGAATATTTCCGAATGTAGATTAACACTTGATAACCCATCAGCAATTGCATGATGTAGGGTAGTCACTAGATAATTAACCTTTGGGTTTTCCCGATTAATAATTAGTACCACTCGCATCAGGTATCTACCACTATCAATTGGTTGATTCATTTCCTGATTAACAACTTCTTGCCATTGTTTCTCCTCCGAATTAATTACCATCCGTAAAGGTATTTCTTCTGTAGTACCTGTTTGCAAATAAAACCGATTTTGAAAATTATGCTGATGGGTAACAATATGAGAATTCAGAACTAAATGACCATACTGCAAAAGATCTAGAGCTTCTCTCAAAACTGGTTTTTGGATATGGCCTCGAATGCGACTAATAGTAACCAAATTCCAAGTTTTAGCGCGTTGGTTGAGAAGTTCCATAGTAGTTTCTAAACTACTCAATTGTCTTTTATTGACAGGATTAAAAAAATATTTAGAGTTTTTCTGGAATATATTGAGTATACTCATTGGGAATTTGTAATCCTTGAAGTTTTAGGTTTTGGATGCGGTATAGGAATGCTGCTCCTATCATGATATGGTTAGCAACTTCAACAACTTGACGTTTTTGAGGTTCAGCTAAATAAGAACCTCGCACCCAATCATTAAAGCTACCCATAGCTGGTCCACACCAAATTTGATAGTCAATTTCTCTACCCTTTTCTCCAGTATTAGACCAACGAGAAGAGAGTCCTAAATACCAACGGAAAATTAATGCCATTTTCAATTTAGGATTGTTTGCCGCTTTGGTTAACTTTTCTGGATTTCTTTGAGATAAATAATTAATTGTCTCTTGCCAAACCTCTTGCCAAGATTTTTTAAAAACTTGTTTTTCTAATTTATCTCTTTCTGAGTCGGGAACTTCCTCTATTGATTGATAGGTTTTGTATAACTCATATAATTTTTGAGCGCGGAGGGGAAAAAGAGTTCCTCGTTTGAGAACTTGTAATTTCACACCCATTTCAAACATATCAGCTGCTGGAGCCATCATCACATCAGCCATTTGAGCTTGGGCTAATAATTGCTTTGTGTGTGCAGAAGTTCCAGCTTCAATACAAGATTGATTTATGGAACCGGTAACAACATAAGCAGCACCCATAATAAAAGCAGCTAGAGCTGATTTGGGTGTGGAAATTCCCCCAGCTACGCCAATTCTTACTGGATGTTTATAATTGTATTGATTTTGAATTTCATTTCTTAGTTCCAAGATAGAAGGTAATAAACAAATTAGGGGACGATTATCCGTATGTCCTCCCGAATCAGCTTCTACCGTGATATCATCGGCCATGGGAATTTGACTGGCAAGATTAGCTTGTAGTTCACTAATTAAACCTTGTGCTACTAGTTGTTTGAGAATTTGAGTGGGAGCAGGATGTAAAAATTTTGCTGCTACCTCTTGACGGGAAATTTTAGCAATAACTTTATTTCGGATTTCAATTTCATTGGCTGAATTTAAACTCAATCCCGCAGCTCGATAATAAACTATGTTGTCAGTTAAATCTAAAAAGGCTGATGCTTCAACTACTTTCACATGGTGTTTTAGGTACAAATCTACGCTATGTCGTTCTATTGCTGGTTCACTAGGACTATGGAGTAAGTTAAAACCGTAAGGTTTTTTATTTAGGGAATGTTGAATTTTATCAATGGCTTTTTCCACACGAGAGGGAGATAAACCACCTGCACCAAATACGCTTAAAATTCCCGCTCTCCCCAATGCAATTACCATTTCTTCTGATGCTATTCCCTGGGCCATTGCTCCAGTCATATAAGCATATTTGACACCATAAGAATTGAGAAAATTTTCATCTCCTAGTTGTGCAGTTGTTAGGGAAGGAACTGTCATTAACATTTCTAGCTGGGTGCTACCCCCAGATACACTTTCTTCATTGGTAATACCGATTTTATTTTCATGTCTGACTACATAACAAGGTTTTTCTAAGAGTCTCAACTTTGATTTGATTTCTTTTGCATCAAATGCAACTGTATTAAAATCACCTTGCCATGGGCGATGGTTAATAAAATGATTATTAGATAGATTAGAAACTTGCAGATAATTATCTCGCTTAATGTCTAGATTGATGATGTTTTCTCTGAGTAACATTGTGGAAAACCTTTTTGTAAGTGATGTAAGTGATTGGGGAAACCTATGAACAGGAGAATATTGAGCTAATACTTCCCACCCACTCCTCCCCCTTTTTTGATAAATCCTATTTAATTCTATCAGCTTGGTCAATTTTCCATTGATAAACCTCTATTTTCTGCCCAATCAAAGAACTCATTTGCTGGAATGATACTTGCCGAGATTTTAATAAAAGGCTATGGGCTTGATTCATCATTGCATGATTCTGACTCAATTTTGTATACTGAGACTGCAACGAGTAGGGGAGAATGGACTTGAAGATTTTTGCTGACTTTGGCAAATCTACAGCATGATTCTTATCCCCTTGGGTTGGTGAATAATAATTGACGTGTTCTACATTAGTCAGACTATATAAAGGTGATAGGTCTAAGGAAACTTGATGACTAACTAGTCTACCTAAAGCTCTCACAATTGAAGTATGATCTTCCACACCTCTTCTGTTTAAAGACACTGCAAGATGTTCTTTTTCCTTCAGGGTGGAACTAATCCACCTGGAACAGTTACCACCAACTCCTACCTCGATAAATATTCTAATGTTGTCGTCATAAACTCGGTTAATTAACCGAGGAAAATCAAGTTGGTGACAAAGATTTTTAGCTATGTTCTCTCCGATAATTTGACTGTCTATGGTAAATGGCTCATAATTGGCTCCAGAGTAAAAAGTTATCCCCGGAATATGTTGAATTGGCAAAGTGTTCATTTTCACTAGTTCTCCATACTGCGATCGCATGGGTGGACAATGAATGACATGATCAATGGAGGTGGGAAAAGCATCACACTCAAGTTTCTCAATTACTCTTTGACAGGCTTGTTTTTCTCCAGCAATTACTACTTCTTCTGGTGTATTAATCAAGGGAATATAAACCCGATTTTCATCTTTGATTGCTTCTTTCACCTGAGAAACTGGACAAAGAACAATATAGTTACCCCAAAAATCTTGATTCTTGTTATTATCATCTACAGGTAATCCCCAAGACTGACGAACGGCATTTTTAGGTCCAGAAAGTTGGGTCTTAAATAGGGGGGAAGCATTTAAATAATCACTGGTGTTTTTAAAATTGGTCCAAACACCTTGGGCTAACATCATGCTAGTTTCCCCCAGGCTATAACCAAAAGCACATTCAGGTTGGAGATGAAAATAGTTTTTAAAAACTGCGGTAATTAATCCAGCAAAGCCAACCTCGGACTCTAGCATGGCTACCGGGTCATCTATTAATTGCTGTTCTATGGCTTCTAATTCTCTACTGGTCACCTTATTGATAGTGCGAGGATAAAGGACCTTTTCGATGTTAGCTACCCGTTCATACACATTATTAATTACTCGGTCATCGTAAATTTTAGGGAATAGTCTAAACAGACTTCTTCCTAATCCTATATAAGATGTAAACGACCCAGGATAAACATAGGCTATTTTACCTTTTTTGGCCAGGGGATTAATTGTGAAATAACTACCTAGGGGAGTTTGCCAATCTTTTCCAGTAGCAAATGCAACTTTTATTCCTTCAATACCTCTGTCTATTTCTTGGATTAATTCTTCTAAATTTCTGCCGAGAATTGCCACTATATAGTTTTTTATGGCGTATGTATTTTGGGATCTTTGGTAATTTTGAAATTCTTGAAATGTTTGCCTTGCCAGGTGAGATAGAGAAGAATGATTTTGCTTTAGATAGTCTTGCAATTTCATCATTTTTTCTAGCAGACAGGACTGATTTTCACCACCTATGGGAAATAGATAATAAGGCATTTGGGCCAAATATTTACTACTCCGTTCTAGTTCACTGCTTGTTTCTGAGAGAATTATATGTATATTCCTGTCAGTTTCCATGCTGTTAATAGCAGCTATTCTTTTAGAGGTGTTTATTTCTAAAAACCAGGGTTTGGATTGGGTTGCAAAATAAAAGGGACTGTCATGCCAAATCTCTAATTTCTTCACACCAGTCCATTGGGGAACAGCTGGGATATAACGATGATATAAACAAAGTGCAGTTTTAATCAAACTCATCATTCCTGATGCAATATGAGTGTCACCAATATTAGTCTTCACACTACCTAAAGCGCAGGTTAAATTAGACTTTTGAGTTTTGTAAGCAGTGATTAAACCTTGAACTTCCGCATCATCTTGTTCCCCAATACCACTAGCATGAACTTCTATATAACCAATATCTTGAGCTGTAACTTCTGCTATCTCAAAAGCTGCTTGACAACAGCGGGTAACTGCTTGTGCTTGGTCTGGATACTGATCCACCATACTGACAGCATCAATTACTGCATAAATGTGAGAATTTTGTTGTTTGGCCGTTTCTTCCAGTTGCAAAATTATTGTTGCTATTCCTTCTCCTGACAAAGTCTTAGTAGCATTTTGGTCATAGCTGAGAGTCTGTTGACCTGTATGAGTCTCAAAATTTTCAGAATTTTTGTGATCCCAATCTATTGCTGCTATTAAAACAGCATTTACTTGATTTTTAGTGAGTAGTTTTTGTGCTAAATCTAATGCTGAAAAGACCGATTTTTCTTCAGCGAATGCTGGACTTGTTGCATTCCATAACTGGGAAATATAACTAGCCAATTTATTTTGGTGGTCACTTTGGAACCTACTCACCAATATCACTGCCATTTGAGTTTCTTGACTTAAGTTAGCAGTTTTGAGAGTATTCTCAGCCACCTTTAACATTAGTTTTTGTGGTGGTGATAAATTTTCTATCTGTGGTAAAGGAATTTTCCATGATGGCTCAAGATTATAGTTAATAGGTGCAAAATTCTGCTTTCCTTCATAAATACTACGTTCAAAACTATCTAGTTCCTGAGAACCACTCACTAGGCAATCTAACCCCACAATTGCCATTTTCTGAAATTCACTTCCTATTAACTCCTGCATGACAATTCTCCATTTTTAAATTTGACGAGTATTACAAAGCTCAATTAAGTAGGGAGGCACAATTATTTGGTAGCGTAACCCGTGGTGTTGGGTTTCATACTTCAACCCAACCTACGTTCATCTTATATTTAATTCCACCCACCCACTTACCTTGACTGAATTTGCTTATTAATAGCTATTGGGTAAGATTGTGCCTTTTGCTCCCTTCATCTGATTATAAACTTGTCCTTTTTGATTGTGAGTAATTACATCAGCAACTACATAAGATTCGGTTTTGGATTTGATTTCACAAGTTACATAAAACGTTTCTCCAAAGGGAACGGGTGCAAATTGTTCAAAATTTTCAATTTCTGATGGTAAACAACCAACTTGATGAAAGTGTTGAGTCCAAATCCACAGAGAATGTATCTGCACATCTGCTATATAGGGGTTAAGAGTCTGTACTCTAAATTGTCCCTGTTGGTGTAATGTAGGTTCGGGTAGTTCACATTTCATAGTCAGTTTACCAGGACTGATGTTTAACACGGATTTTACCCCTTGAAAAGTATTACCATGAAATAAACTACCAGCACCAGTTTGATATAGTAAGGAATTGCTCGCTAGGAATTGACCATCTTGGGTTAGGTTAAAAAGTTCATAGTTATCAGCTAAAGGAATTTGTCTTTTCAAAATTAGGTTGCTACTAAAATGATATCTGATTTTTCCATGGTTGGTAACACTACTAATTTTGCCCGCAAGCTGAATTTCTTGATTGTCAATTTTAGCAACTTCTTGAATTTCAAGAATATATTCATGGGGGGAATTTTGGTCAAAAACAATTCCTTTAAGGACTTTAAAGTTAGGACAGTGGAAAGTTTGGAAACCAGGATAGAGTTGTTCACAACTGCTAGATATCCAGGACAGTCCACAAGTTGCGGGAAGAACAGGATTACCCGCAATCACATGATCCTGTAAAAATGGGTTATAGTTTAACTTTAATTGACGGGTAATTTGATGGGTTTTTAGTTCACTAGACAAGGTAGAAGGAATATAGACTAAGGGACTACCAATTACTACTTGGGTCATAGTTGAATCACTATTTCTTAGTTGATCAACTAAGATACTACTACCCAGTTCTTGGGGAATGGTTTCAATTCCTCGTTGTGCAAATGCTGTCTGTAATTCTGGAGAGACCATACCACTATCCCAAGGACCCCAATTAATGGAGACTACATGACAATTAGGGTGTTTATGTTTAATTACATGAGCTGATTTGTTGAGAATTTCGTTGGCTATTGCATAGTCCGTCTGTCCAACATTACCATAAAATCCCACTACTGAAGAAAATAGGATTAAATATTCCAGTTGATTTGTTTCCACAATATGGAGTAGGTTTTGTAAACCCTGGACTTTGGCAGCATAAACTGTTTCAAAATCTTGAACCGTCTTTTTCTCAATTCTTTTATCTGCTAAGTTACCCGCACCATGAATGATTCCAGTAATAGTACCAAATTGGTCAATTATAGGTGTTAGCTTTTCTCTCAACATCATACCATCGGTGATATCAACACAGACATATTCTGCTTTTCCTCCTGCTTCAGTAATTGCTTTTAATGTATTGTGTATTTCTCTTTGGGAGGAAATAGTCTGATATTTTTTCTGCACCATTATGGGACTGGGTTTTTCTCCCTTGGCCAGAAAATCTTCCATGATTCGTCGTTTCAGTTCATTTTCATCTTCATATCCTTCAGACCAAACAGGTTCAATTTCTGCACTAGAACGTCCTAAAAGAATAAACTTGCATTGGTATTCTTCAGCCAATTTGATTACACATTTGGCAGTAATTCCCTTAGCACCCCCACTAACTAAAAAAACCTGGTTTTTAGTAATATTTAATGAATCGGGAATGATGGATGATTTACCAGGTTCTGCTACTAAGGTAAACCTGTCTATTTTATTGTATCCTACCTCGGTAACTAATAAATTAGGATCTTGCAATTCAGCCAGAATATGTTTTACAGTTGTGTCTGCATCTAAATCAGGACTTAAATCCAGGGTACGACAAAATACTTCTGGCCATTCTTGATTTAAACTTTTAGTTAGTCCAAATAATCCTCCGCTAATGGGACTAAAGTTGTGAGTTTTTGCCGTTCCTAATTCACCATCTAATCTCACAACTGCAAAAAAGCAAGCACGTTCTTTTTTAGCCAGTTGATTGAGATCTTCCTTCAGGTGTTTGGCAATTAAAAACACGTGCTGAACAATGGCTTTATCCATTCCCAAATTATTGTTGGAGTTAGGATGTAGATGAATAAAACCACCCACAGGACCAAACTTGGTGGTAAGTTCGGTCAAATGTTCTTGCAAAGTTTCTTCATGCCAATCGTTTAATCTGATTTGAGCAATCTCCTCCGATAGGTTTGACTCCAAGCATGGAAAGGTTAAAACAACAGTTTTACATCCTTTATCTGCGAGCTTAGCTACTAACCTATGGGTAACTTCTGAACCATCATTAGTAATTAAGACAAAGTGATTTTCTGGAATGGTTAAATCTAAACTGTCTGGTTGAGGAAGTGGTTTTAATTGCACTGGAAGGCGCAGGATTTTATCCCCTACTTCCGTGGTTGACATATCTGGTTTTTCTAATGGGGATAAATTCGACCTCTCCACAGTTTCAGCTTGATTGCGCATATACTCAGCAATTTCTCCCAGGGTCCGCAATTGTGCTAATTCTTCTGGGTTAGGTCTGGGTAGATCGGGGTAAAGTTCTAAAAGTCCTCCCAGAATTTCTACTCTTTTGATAGAGTCAATTCCTAAATCTGCTTCCATATCCATGGACAGGTCTAACATTTCTGCAGGATAACCTGTTTTATCACTCACAATAGTGAGCAAGATCTGACTTAAATTATCGGGAATGGTGATTGTTGGTTGATGGGATCTATCTAATGAATCTTCATGGGATAAAACCAAGAATTGTGGATGATTATCAAGTTCGGTAACAGGTGATGGGGTTTCTATGGTTGCTGTCTGTTCGTTGATTGCTTTTACAGGGATTTCTTGAGATAAGGGAGATTTTCCGCTCCCTACTGTCTCCTCTACGGGTTGATTTTCATACACCTGTGTAATTAAGTTGTTTATATACTCAGCAATTTGTTCCAGAGTTGCCAATTGCGCTAATTCTTCTGGGTTAGGTCTGGGTAGATCGGGGTAAAGTTCTAAAAGTCCTCCCAGAATTTCCACTCTTTTGATAGAGTCAATTCCTAAATCTGCTTCAATGTCCATTGACAAGTCCAACATTTCCACAGGATAACCCGTTTTATCACTGACAATATTGATCAGGGTGTCCCTCAGTTTTCCCTTATCAAGGTAGGTAGCTATGGGGAAACCAACTGTAATGTCAGGTAGATTATTCTGGGAATTATTTTCCGGTTCCAGAGGATAAATTAACTTTTGTGCTGGTGGGTCACTTTGTGCAACATGGGAAGATGGAAGATGAGAATACCCATTAGGAGATCCTACCTCGAACAAGCTATAGTGCTGCTCAAGTAATTGAAAGTAATTATTGGTATACTCCTGTTGATAATTGAGATATTTTTCATGAATACGAATAGTTTCAGCTTGATGGTCATGTAGTCGCATCATGCTACGTTCCGTACTAGAAATTGCTAACTGTTGTGTTTGGGCTTGATATTCATTAGTTTCTTCCTTAGCTAGGAACAAACACTGTTGCTGCATTAATTCGTAAAAGGTTTTATTGTACTCCATTTGATTTTGTAAAGACTGTTGATGTACCTGATTAATTTCACTTTGCTGTCGAGTAAATTCCGCTAATGATTGTTCTAAACTATCAAGAATTCGATCATAGTTTTCCACGGGAATTTCCATCTTTGGTTCCACCATACTATGGTTTTTGACTTGAGAACTATTTTTTGAAGTGAGGATACTTGATGAGATTATTTCTGGATTTATCTGAGGATTTTTCTCCACTAATATTTTCTGTGGCTGAATTTGATAGTTATCTTCACTAACTGTTGACTTTTTGATAACTGGACCAGTTGCTAAAGCTTGGGCAAATGCTTTTTGTGATCTGTCATTGATATTGGTAGCATTCAATCTGATATTCAAAGTTTTTTGTTCATTTTTCTGGGAAGATGAAGAAATTTTAGCAGGAATCTGATAGGGATCTAAGTTTTTTAATGGTACACCAAAAACTCTCAATTTGGTAACAGCTTCCCGTAATAATAAATCACTATCCTGACGATAATTAGCATTTAATGCCACCGCAATATGAGGCTTGTTTATCAGGATTTCTTTAACTAAATTGGTAAGGACATTTTTCGGACCAACCTCAATAAAACAATTACCACCAGCCTGATATATATTCTCAATCTGCTGTTGAAATAACACCTGATTTAATAAATGTTCTTGGAGAATTTTTTGCATGGATGCAGGTTCATTAGGATATAATTTTCCTGTCACATTGCTATAAACCGGAATGCGAGGTGATTGAAAATTTACTTGTGCGATCGCATGGGCAAAGGGTTTTTGTGCATGGGAAACTAACGGTGTGTGGAAAGCAGCGGAAACCCCTAATAAGAAACAGGAGAATCCCTTAGATTGCAGAACATTCTGTAATTGAGTAATTTCTGATTTGTGCCCAGCTAGAACTATTTGCTGTTGGGAATTATAGTTAGCAATAGCAACTTGGGGAAAGTCTTTAATTAATTCCGTTACTTGACTAATATTACCTTTTACTGCTAACATTCCTCCAGCATCCACTGCTGGGGATGTGGACATTGCTTTTCCCCTAGCTTTGACCAGAAAGAAATAATCTTCTTCAGTTAATACACCTGCGGACCATAGAGCTGTTAACTCTCCAAAACTATGTCCAGCAACAAAATCAACTTTCAATCCAGCTTGCTGCAATATTTTATATAATCCTGCACTCAATGCTCCTATTGCTGGTTGTGCATATTCAGTTTTTTGCAGTTTTTCTAATTGTTCTTGTCGTTCCTGTGGACTGAAAACTGGAGTGGGGAAGACCACTTGGGAAAGAGGTTCTAATCCCTCGCGGGAGAATAAATCATCTAGGTGAGAGTAGGTTTGTCGTAAGCAAGGAAAGTTAATTACTAATTCTCTTCCCATTTCCAAATATTGGGAACCTTGTCCGGAAAATAAGGCCACTACTTTTCCGGTTGTTTCCATACCCTGTTGACGATAATAAATTCCTTTAGGATGTTCCCAGAACTCAACGGAAGGTTGATTTTTTAGCAAGTCAATAATGATAGCTAAATGGGCTATTGCTTGGCTTAAAGAGAGTGTGGTGAATCCTAATCTAGCATGATCGTTAGGAATTATCAGTTGGTCAGATTCGGCAATTATTCTTTGATAATGTTGTTCTTTATCTGTTGATTCCAACTGTTGATAAATATGTTGACATTGGGATAATAATTCTGGCACTGTGGGTGCGCTCAAGAAAATTGACTTAGCGCAATTATGTAATCTATATGATTGATGATGTTCCGATTCATATTCTTCCAAAACTACATGATAATTTGTACCTCCAAAACCAAAGGCGCTCACCCCAGCTCGTCTCGGTTGATTGCTAATCCATGGTCTAGTTTCCGTGTTCAAATAAAAGGGAGAATTTTCAATATTCAGTTTGGGATGGGGTTGGGTAATGTTAATAGTTGGTGGTAATACCTTATGATGTAATGCCAAGGCGGTTTTAATTAAACTAGCAGCACCCGCAGCAGCTTTTGTGTGTCCAATTTGAGATTTAACCGTTCCTAAAGCTATGTGTTGTTTTAGAGAGTTATTATCACTAAATACCTGATTTATTGAAGTAAATTCCGTAGGGTCTCCTACCATAGTTCCCGTACCATGAGCTTCAATTAAACCCACAGTTTGTGGTGCAAAACCAGCATTTTCATAAGCCCGACGGATGGCTTTTACCTGTCCTTGGGAATGGGGAGCGTAAATGCTTTTGTATTTACCATCACTGGAACTGCCAATACCCTTAATTACAGCATAAATGCGATCGCCATCTTTAACTGCATCTTCCAGACGTTTGAGTACCAACATACCCACGCCCTCACCTAACATCATACCATCGGAATTCACATCGAATGGTCTAACTTTTTCACTGGGGGAAACTGCGGGAGTTTTACTAAAACACATATAGGCAAAAATGGAATTATCGGTATCAACTCCACCTGTAATCATCATATCAGCACGATGTGCAAGCAATTCGCTCATGGCCATATTCAATGCACCTAGGGAACTAGCGCAAGCAGCATCAACGACACAATTAGTTCCGCCCAAATCAAGTCGGTTGGCAATTCTTCCGGAAATTACATTAGCCAACATTCCAGGGAAAGCATTTTCCTCCCATTGTATGTAGGCACTTTTCAGTTTCTCAATCACTTTTTCAGTCTCATCATCAGAAAGTCCACAGTTTTTAAAAACTTTTTTCCAAATGGGATATTGTAATCGTGACCCCAAAGGTACTGCCAATTGTCTACCAATTGCCACACCTAATATTACCCCTGTACGATCCCGATCAAACTGTTGAGACTCACCATAACCAGCATCTTCCATAGCTGCTTTAGCGACGACTAAACCCAATAATTGAGAAATATCTGTCACTTCTAGAATATTTGGTGGTAAACCAAATTCCATAGGATTAAAATCAATATCGGGGATGAACCCACCTCTTTTACAGTAAGTTTTATCTGGTGCTTTAGGATTGGGATCATAATAGTCTTCCACGCTCCAACGGGAAGCAGGCACATCCGTAATGCAATCTATTTTATCCACTATTACCTGCCAATACTCCTGCAAGTTTTTTGACTGGGGAAATAGGGAAGCCATACCAATAATGGCAATTTGATTACTTTGATTACCACCATTATGATTTTGAGAATATTCCATGGTTTTTTTTCCTTTAATTAAGTTTAATAAATCCCGTTCACAATTGCTAACTTCATCCTGCAATTGTGCTAAATCTGACTCAAGTTTGGCGTGATTCATGGCGATATTTTGCTTTTTCAATTTACATGGGTTAAACTTACCCCAAACTTTAAAATCAAGTTTTTAGGATACAAATAGTTCCTAATGTCAAGATAGATTATTTCTGAGTTTAATTTGGTAAAATGCTTTGCGGCCAAAGTGAGGATACATTCCAGAAACCCAAACAAAAAAATCCTATCCTCTTCCCTGTAACTTAGATAAATTAATTTGCCGCTGATTTATTCTGATATTAAACTTGCCAACAATATTTGACAACAGTTATGCAACTTAAATACAACTAAAAAAAGCAAAAGGGTTCTGACTCAAACTATAATTTTTGGATTAAGGTTTGGGATTGTGGAACAAAATAGTCAAGCGTTGCATCTATCTAAGGAAAGAGAATAATTTAAAATTTGTGATCAAACAAAGATCATCTAGATATTTGAGTAGTAAATAGTAATCAAAGTTAACTTGCCCACAAAACTTCACAAAATTAAGTATAGCATTTTGTTGCATAAGGCTTGAAATTGGACATTAATCAGTTTATTGTATTTGGTTGAATGATGTAAATGTAAATCCATCCCGTTGGTTTATCAGGTGGATAGATAGGGAACCAAGCGACCAGATAAATTCACACCAAATTGATCCCCAATCCAGGTTGCCAATTCGTCAGTTTATCCACCCTTAACTATGGAGGATTACAAATAGAAATCATGCAATTGTTGGTGTTTGTATATTGACAAATGCAAAATGCTAATTAAAATAAACTATAAGGGCTTGCTGGCATGAGACTATCTGAACTAGATCCACTCATACCGCTAAATGAGTTGAGAGAAGAACTGCTGAAATTACCAAAAGGCTACTCTTTTTACGAGGATGAATTGGTAGGATTTCTATCAAAACGTAGATGGCCTGACACGGAACGTCGAATTGATAGAACCACATTTTGGCGGTGGCGTAATGACAATGGAATTGAACATCAAAAGGTATTCAGTCGCTTGGATGTTCTCAAATTGTGTCAAATTTGTGATCACTATCGTGTTGACGGAACTCGCAATGAATACCTGGCAATTATGAAAAAGAAAAAGGAACTAATGCTCAACAAATAATTGGAACTGATTCAAATTCTAGGTGGATATAGCTAAGGAATAGATGAAAATACATCCTTGTTCCTAGCTATATCTTGAAACTCTATCTTGTTAAATAAAATTCACCATATCAATTGCAGTTATCAAAAGAATGCTATCTACCGCCGTATCATAAGTAGCTTGTCTCAAACCACAAGGTTAAAAGGTGCTCAATGGCCATTAAAAAACCTGATTTAAGGGATAGTAAACGGATAACTAAAGGCATAATTATGGTAGACAAAGAAAAGCATTTATTTGTGAATTCTAAAAGTTGGTTGTTAATCAGTTTAGCGACTACCACATTTATATCTACCCTACTCATATCTTTTCAAAGTATTTCAAATTTCCAGACTAAATCCCAATCCAAGGTGGCAATTCCTATTAATAGTCCCAGTCCAATAATTACTGGTGTTGCTGCTTTAGGAAGACTAGAACCCCAAGGGGAAATAATTCGGTTATCTGCTCCTAATTCCTTGGGAGGAGGTATAAGAATAGCAAAACTTCTAGTCAAAAAAGGCGATAAAATTCGCCAAGGTCAATTAATTGCCTTTTTAGACAGTTACAGTCCTAATCTTGCAGCTTTAGAAAAGGCTAACAGACAAGTAGAAGTAGCAAAAGCAAATCTAGAAAAAGTAGAAGCTGGAGCAAAACAGGGAGATATTTATGCCCAAAAAGCCACCATTGGGCGATTGGAAGCAGAATTGCGTGGTGAAACATCAGCACAAAAATCCATAATTGCTAGATTGCAAGCTGAATTAAATAATGCACAAAGAGAAAATCAGAGATATGAAGATTTATATGAAAATGGAGCAATTTCTGCTTCAAATGCAGAGAGTAAACGTCTAAGAAGAGACACTCTACAGCAACAAATAAATGAAGCAAAAGCAGCACTAAATAGAACTCAAGAAACTTTGCAAAAACAAATAAATGAAGCTCAAGCAAGACTCAACAGTATTGTAGAAATTCGTCCCACCGATATACAACTAGCAAAAGCAGATCTGGCGAGCGCAAAAGCTTCAGTTACCCAAGCTCAAGCAGAATTAGATTTAAGTATAATTCGTTCACCGATTGATGGACAAGTTTTAAAAATTAATGCTTGGCCAGGAGAAATAATTAGTAGTCAAGGTATTGCTGAATTAGGGAGAACCCAGCAAATGTATGTGGTAGCAGAAGTTTATGAAACTGATGTTAAAAAAGTAAAATTAGGACAATCTGTAGACATTACTGCTGATGCTTTTCCAGGGAAAATTCAAGGAACAGTTACAGATATTGGATTGCAAGTTAATCAGCAAAATATTTTTAATAATAGTCCTGGTGCTGATACAGACAACAAAATAGTTGATGTCAAAATTCGGATCAACAATCCTAAAGACAACCAAAGGGTTGCAGATTTAACTAACCTACAGGTTCAGGTATGGATCAACATGTAATAGTTAAAAGTTAGGAGTCAATTCACATAAAAACTTAAATTAAGAGGTCTTCAAAATGATCCTAAATATTCCTCTGGCTTGGCTACAACTGGCTAAACAAAAAGTTCGTTTCCTTGTAGCTCTAGCAGGAATTTCCTTTGTTGCTGTTTTAATGTTTATGCAAATTGGGTTTCAAGATGCACTGTATGCTAGTGCCACACAATTGCATAAGAATATCGAAGGAGATTTATTTTTGATTAGTGCTCAATATAAATCCTTAACTTCTAACCAAAGTTTTCCTCGTAGTCGTTTATATCAAACCCTGGGTTTTAAGGATGTAGAGTCAGTTGATCCTCTATATGTACAGTTTGCTAAGTTAAAAAATCCGGTAACTGGGCGGAAATATCCCATTTATGTACTGGGATTTGATCCGGTTAAATCAATATTTAAGTTGCCAGAAATACAACAAGATTTTAAATTACTCCAAATACCAGATCAGGTATTTTTTGACCGTGCTGCTCGTCCAGAGTTTGGTCCAATTGCCCAACACTATAGCCAAAATAAACCTGTCAGCATGGAGATATTCAGTTATCTGGGCTTAATAGGTTACAAAGTTAGGGTAAGTGGTTTATTTAGTCTTGGTCCATCTTTTGGGGTTGATGGGAATTTAATTGTCAGCGATTCTACTTTCATGCGAGTTTTTCGAGAGCGCAATGCCAATCAAATAGATATAGGGTTAATTCACCTAAGACCTGGTGCTAATTCCCAAAGGGTATTAGGTGAACTATCAGCTAACTTACCCGAAGATGTGATGGTCATGAATCGTAAGGACTTTATCGAATTTGAAAAAAATTATTGGACTTTAAGAACACCTATCGGTTTTGTATTTAACTTGATGGTAATTATGGGTTTTGTGGTTGGTGTCATAGTTGTTTACCAAATTCTTTATAGTAATATATCCAGCCATTTGATTGAATTTGCCACCCTCAAAGCCATGGGATTTAAAAACAAATATCTCCTCAGAGTTGTTTTTCAACAGGCTCTAATTTTAGCTGGTTTGGGATATATTCCTGGATTTGCTATCTCTTTGGGACTTTACGACATAGCCAAAAATGCTACTCAATTACCCATTGTCATGGATGGTGACAAAGCATTTATTGTATTTATCTCTGCTGTGGTTATGTGTTTAACTTCAGGTTTTTTCTCCACTAACAAACTACGAAACTTAGATCCGGCTGATATTTTTTAAAAACATTAACATCTGCTATTCTCACAGTTGTCTAAAGTTGTTTCCCGAATCGGAGGAAATATGAAAAATTCCAACCCCATTATAGAAATTAAGGGCTTAAATCAGTATTTTGGTAAACCCAAATTAAAGAACCAGATATTATTTGACATTAATTTAAGAATTAATGCTGGTGAAATTGTGATCATGACAGGTCCTTCCGGATCGGGAAAAACCACTCTACTAACCTTGATTGGTGGTTTACGTTCTGTTCAAGAAGGAAGTTTAAAATTTCTGGGAGAGGAATTATGTGGAGTTAGAAACGGGAACTTAGTCCAAGTACGTCGTCAAATAGGTTATATTTTTCAAGGACATAATTTGTTAGACTTTTTAACAGCTAGAGAAAATGTACAAATGTCTTTAGAATTACAAACCCATATTCCTAAAGGTCAAGCTAGAATACAATCCCAATCTATCCTTGAGTCTGTAAAATTAGGTAATAGGATTAATTATTATCCTGAGGATCTGTCGGGAGGACAAAAACAAAGGGTTGCTATTGCACGTGCTTTAGTTAGTCACCCTAAATTAGTTTTAGCAGACGAACCTACAGCAGCTTTAGATAGTAAATCCGGTCGAGATGTGGTCAATATCATGCAGGAATTAGCCAGAGAACAAAACTGTGCCATTTTAATTGTCACCCATGATAATCGTATTTTGGATATTGCCGATCGCATTATTCAAATGGAAGATGGTAAACTTACTCAGCTTGATAATTAGGTGTTGGGGGATTCAGCAGAGTTGAGATCTAAAAACAAGCTGGCCTGTGGTTGACGACGTAAGATTGAATAAGTTCTTACTTGTAAGTCATCAACTTGAAAACATTTTACTGGTAATGACATGAATCTAAATAACTAGAATCTTTTTTCTATTGATTAATGGGCTTTTTAGTTTGCCAAATTTCCTCAAATTCCGCTTTGGAAATTTCAAATTCTTCTATATTGTTGTCGTCTAGTCTCTTGTCACAAAGCATTCCATAATCATCAGAAATATGGTTTTTGTCATAAAACAAAACATTCCCATTCTCATATACCTCTACTTGTCTTATAGCATATAGATCACTATCAATTTCCATAAAATATGTACTAGACCCCCAGGAGTCATAATCGCCTCCAAGGGACACATCCCATGACCACTTATAATACTTTCTTGATTTTTGCAATGTGGACATACTATATGTAATCACTTACGTTGAATTTTTGACCTGGTTTTTATGGTTTATTATAACCTAAGTGGTGGAATTAAATATAAGATGAATGTGGGATGAGTTTCATACTTCAACCCATCCTAGCAAATAATTGTACCTCCCCACTTATGCGATCGCACGACCATCAAGGATCCATATTAATGTCACTAGTGATTAATATTCCCTATTGGTGAATTTTTGAAATATCTATAAAAACCTATTATGAATAAATGGTTCAACACAGCAGGTCCATGTAAATCAGATATTCACTACATGTTACCTCCCACGGAACGCCTTCCTAAAGTGCGTACTCTAATTGATAGACAAAATTACTTTGTTATTCATGCTCCTCGTCAGGTGGGTAAAACTACTGCTATGTTGGCCTTAGCCCAAGAGTTAACCGAAAGTGGAAAATATACTGCTGTTATGCTTTCTGCTGAAGTAGGTGCTGCTTTCCCCCATGATCCTGTAGCAGCACAGGGAGCCATTTTAACCGAATGGCAACAATCTATTTGCTTTCGTTTACCATCAGAATTACAACCCACCCAATGGCCTGCTGTTGATAACAGCTCACAATTAAGCATATTCTTAAGTAATTGGGCAGTAACCTCTCCTCGTCCCTTAGTGTTCTTTTTAGATGAAATCGATGCACTAAGCGATGAAACCTTAATTTCCATCCTCCGTCAATTGCGCTCAGGTTATCCTAACCGTCCCCAGGGATTTCCCCATTCTTTGGGTTTAATTGGTATGCGAGATGTACGGGACTATAAGGTTAAGTCCGGTGGGGGCGATCGCCTGAATACAGCAAGTCCTTTTAATATTAAGGTGGAGTCTTTAACTATGGGTAACTTCACTTTTACAGATGTAAAGACTCTTTATCAACAACATACAAAAGCTACAGGACAGGTTTTCACACCAGAAGCTCTGGAATATTCCTTTTATTTAACCGATGGACAACCATGGTTGGTTAATGCTTTAGCTCGTCAAGCTACGGAAGATGTGGTGAAGGACACTAACCAACCCATTACCGTTGAAGTTATAGAAGAAGCCAAGGAAATTCTGATTCAGCGACAAGACACCCATTTGGATAGTCTTGCGGAAAGACTGCGGGAACCCAGAGTCAGAACCATTATAGAGCCAATTTTAGCTGGGGAGGAATTACCAGATGTTCCATCAGATGATATTCGCTACGTCCTGGATTTAGGACTTTGCCAGGATAAAAATGGTCAGGGGTTAGAAATTGCCAATCCCATCTATCGGGAAGTCATTCCCAGAGTGCTAACATATACTACTCGTTCTTCCATAGGGGTGATAGAACCCAGCTGGATTAGCGATCAAGGAGAATTATTGCCTGATAAATTATTACAAGTATTTCTGGAATTTTGGCGACAACACGGAGAACCATTACTGAAAAGCACCCCCTATCCAGAAATTGCTCCCCATTTAGTGCTAATGGCTTTTTTACACCGGGTGGTTAATGGTGGTGGTAGGTTAGAACGGGAATATGCTATTGGTTCGGGAAGAATGGATATTTGTTTACGTTATGGCAAAGTGGTAATGGGGATGGAACTGAAAGTTTGGCATCCAAAACGAAAAGACCCTCTCAGTCAAGGACTGAAACAATTGGATAAGTACCTTGCTGGACTAAACCTGGAAACTGGATGGCTAGTCATTTTCGATCGCCGTCCTAATTTACCTCCTATAGGCGATCGCACAACTACTCAAGAAGTAATTAGTCCTGCTGGGAGGTGTATTACTGTCATTCGTGGTTAATTTGAGGATTGAACAGATGTATTAACACCATGACTCCACCCCAGATATATACCTTTAATTGCCTGCTTAATATAATCTAATAGGATGTGATTATTCAGATTGTGACTGAATTTTAAGCGTAATATTCTTAGTAAACAGCGATAAATTAACAATGAACTCAAACGTAATAGAAAGATCCAGGATGGCATTTTATTATAGCCATGCTTTAAAGCGAAATAAGTGGTATTTTTTGCCAATGAGTACCAACAGGTCAGATGCTTTTGATCATAACGGTTATGACTGGGTTGAGGATAATGATGTACAATTGTATCGCAGTAGTGAATTTCGTAACCAGCTTGAATTAATCGTAAGCACACATCAGTTTCATCCAAAAAATATTCAAAAAACTCATCATAACCGTTGATTTTTGCCAGCAGTTCTTTACGGTAGGATGAATTTGTTCCCATCATTCCATTGTACCAAAAACCTTGGGGTTGATTATGGTTGGGTACTTTTCCTAAACGAATGGGAATCGTATGACTCATAACATTAGTAATACCTTGATAATATTGCCAAGGAATATCAGCTTTAGTCATATCTTTTACACTCCCACCGACTCCAGCACATTTATCACCTTTTAAAGTATATGTAGCAAGTAATTTATCCAACCAATCCCTTTGAGGAATTGCATCATCATCAATAAAAGCAACTATTTTACCAGATGATTTTTGTATGCCCATATTTCTAGAGACGCTGATGTTTTTGACTTGAGAAGTAAATATTTGAACAGAAAAATTTAAATCAATTTTGAGGCGATCGACTATTTTTCGGGTACTTTCATGATCAGAGGAATCTATGATAATAACCTCAAAATATTGATAATTAATTTGATTTAACGACTTGAGAGTTTTTTCCAAAGAATAACAACGGTTTACGGTGCAAATAACTACAGACACTAATTCTGGACTTGACATAGTTATCACTCATGACAGATTAACTATAAATAGTTGAAATTATCAACAACAATTTTTTTACCTTATTTACCCAAAAGGGGTGAAGTAGATTTGAGATAACCAGCTTATTAAAAGATTTGTCAGATTTTTTAACCAAGTGAGTCATCCGTAGGTATATTTTTAAAAACCCATACACTACTCCCAGACTATCCAATATAATTTGAGTGAAACAAATCTGGGATTTCACATAACCGTTACCGGTAAAGAAATAAAGTTGTTTAGACAAAAAAAGATAATAAAAATTTGGGTTCCAGTAGCTGACAATTGCTAAGTCTACGGGTTTAGAAAAACAAGATATAAATGACAAATAAACCCAAGCCCATAAACTCTTATGCTTGTTAGGTGGATACCAGAGGGTAAATTTTTGCTCTTGGTTAACATCCAGAAAGTCGCAAATATGTTGATAGATAGAAGCTTGTATTAATACCTGTCCATTATGAGGTAAAATTTCTCCTAAAGTACAACCTGATAACAAATTGGGTATTTCACCTTGAATTAGGTTGAGGAAGTCTGTCATAGCTTGCAAATGAATTAATGCCCAAAAATGGCGTCCAGTCAGGGAATAATAAACCAACTTAGGAAATAATATTCTCAAACGTCTTAATAAGAGATCTGGTCTATGTTTGTGCCAACAATAGAGGAGATTGCGTTCGTCATAATAACTAATCCAAAGACGCTGTTTAAAATCTGGTGAACGGTGCCAAATAATTGATGCGGGATGAGCAGCAACCACCCAACCAAATTGTTTAGCTCTTAAACACCATTCTACGTCATCAAAGTGTAAAAAATAATTTTCAAAAACGCCTATTTGGTGAATTATTTCCCTTCTCAATAATAATGAAGCAGCAGCACAAATATCTACGGTGAGATAATTCTTACTGTTTAAAATTTCTGCTGGAGATTGAACCGGTGAATTACCTAAATAGGTTTGCAAGTGGGCTTTGGGTTCGTGAATATAACTCCCTATTTCTTGAACAATATCTGGATTATCTAACTTCCTAATTTGAGATCCTACCAACCCCACTTCTGCATATGTGTTTAAAGTTTCCACTAAAGGGACTAAAGCATAAGGATCTAACCGTACATCATTATCAAGTAACCAAACGTATTGATAATCAAGATTACTGACAAAATTCATCCCTTGGGAAAAACCACCAGAACCACCAAGGTTTTTTCCGGTTTGTAAAACTTTGATGTGTGGATAATGGAGTTCAAGATAATTCTGGGTTCCATCCTGTGAAGCATTATCAACCACAAAAATATCTAAAGATATGTTCTGTAAATCTAGATTTTCTATGTCTTCAATTACCGCACAAACATCCTTACGTTTGTTCCATGTGACAATAATAGCAGCGACTTTAGTGATTTTCATAAATCATAGACTAAGGTAAGTTGGCGTTAAAAGACCAAACTATGTAAAGATAAATAGGATAAGTGGGTGAGTGGAATTAAACATGAACGTAGGTTGGGTTGAGGAACGAAACCCAACGCCCTCATGGGGATCCTACAAATAATTGTGTCCCCTACTTAAATAACGGAATAAATTACAAATTTGCTCTTGATCATGTATTAAAATCTATAATTCCAATACCCATCCATTCTTCAGCAATATGACTAATTTCCCAAATAGAAGCTGAGTGACAATAGGATAATTTAAGATCATTCCAACATCGTCTTGTACCACCATCTAGGTGATCATATTCCGTAGCATTAATATCATGAAAAGCACAGAATTTAGCATGACGTCCCACATTCATAAAATCTCTTTTCATGCCATGATAGGAATGGTCTCCATCGATATAAACCAGATCAAATTTCTTGCCAATAAAGTCAGCAGATGTAGCAGGAATAGCTTTTTCTAGGGGTAAAATAGATGAAAAATATTGCCAATCTCTAAAGTTATCCTCTATATCAACACAGATATAATGAAAATCTTTGTTGAATTTAGACAACACAGCGCAGCATAAAACAGAGAATCCTCCATACATCACTCCCACTTCTAAAAATGATTGGGGTTGTTTTTGAATAGAGAAAATTAAAAAGTCAGCTAATTCTGTAGGAATTTGTAATGGTCCATAATCAGAAGCATTAAGATATTGTTGATAAGGAGCGTAAAGATTCCATCCTTGGTATGCACAACCATAATCTCTGATTTTATCTAACAAAAAACCTCGGTTGTTTACTTCTGTTTTATCAGCTAATAAAATAGAATTAATAACCATTCTACCCTTATTAAAATCATATTCAATTGCTTGTTTACGCATGATATCTATGAGAGTGGCACCATCCCATAAATTCTGGCTTTGTATTTGAGCGTTAATTCGAGTTTCCATCAGAGCTTTTACCTGTAATAAGAGGATAATAAGAAAGTTGACTAATGCGGTTTTCAAAAACTGTGAGAGCAGCAGCAACTACCTGATCCATGTTGTAATATTGGTACTGTGCTAACCTACCAACAAAAGTTACTGATGCCAGTTTATCTGCAGCAGTTTTATATTGTTCAAATAAATCACGATTTTCTGGACGAGGTATGGGATAATACGGGTCTCCCTCCGATTGGGGATATTCATAATAAATGGTGGTTTTCGGGTGTTTTTGTCCCGTGATATGTTTAGATTCTACTATTCTCGTAAAGTCATAATCATTGGGATAATTGACAACAGCAACAGGTTGAAAATATTCAACATCGTGAGTTTCAAATTCAAAGCGTAAGGAACGATAGGGAAGTTGACCAAATTTGTAATCGAAAAACTGATCAATTGGTCCTGTATAAATTAAATGGTCAAATTTTAACCACTTTTCCACATCTTGAAAGCTTGTATTGAGCATAATCTTAATATTGGGATGTGCCAACATATTTTCAAACATTTTTGTATAACCATGTAGTGGCATTAACTGATATTTATCGCCAAAATAACGGTTATCTTTATTTGTTCTCACGGGAATACGAGCGCACACAGAAGCATCTAGTTGGTGAGGCCATAAATTCCATTGTTTATAAGTATAGTTTTTAAAAAACTTCTCATATAAATCATTTCCGACCTTACTGATTACAGCTTGTTCTGAATTTTCAATTCTGTCATATTTTTGCTTAATTTGTTCATAAAAATCTGCAACTTCTTCATTATTAAGATTTAAACCATACATTTTGTTGATTGTATTTAAGTTAATAGGAATTGGATATAAATCACCATCAACTCTGGCTAAAACTTGATGTTGATAAACTCGCCATTGAGTAAATTGCGAAAGGTAATCAATGATTTTTTTACTATTAGTATGAAAAATATGCGCTCCATATTTATGAATTAATACCCCCGCATTATCATAACAATCAAAGGCATTACCACCAATATGATGACGAGTATCAATTACCAAAACTTTACGATCAAGCTGTGTAGATATACAATTTGCTAGAGTGCAACCAGCAAAACCAGCTCCAACAATCAGAAAATCAAACATTCTATCGTACATAATTTATTCTCCATATTTAGGACACTGTGGTGCTATTTCTAGATAAGTTTCCCAGAAATCAGGACTGGTAAATTTAGCAAATGAGTCTATATATTGCCGTTTAGTTCTTTCTAGTTGAATCATCATTAATAATGCCAACCACAAAGCCGATATAAAAATTCTAAAAAATTCCCTCCGGCAAAATTTAACTATGAATCCTTCCTGTGTTGTTAAGTTGTAATATAAAACTTTTTTCACCCTAAAGGTATTTAAGGGTCTACCATTATTAGATGGCACAATACTATATCCCTTATCGCTCAATGTGTCATCCTCAAAAAATAACCAATCGGGTAAAAGATGACCATTGAGAGTTAAAAGTCTCCAAAACCTATGTAATTTACTTTCAGTCTTTTCTACACTTTCCCAATATTTTTTATACACAAAGCATAGGTCTGGATTTCTACTAGTTTTTTCCCCGGATTGACAGACTTGTCTATGCTTTTCCTCCGGATGGTTAGCAACTAAAGCATGGGGACCTTTGAGGAAATCTACGGTGGCTTTGATAATACTTTCTGCTGTTTCATATCTATAGCAAAATAGTTCCCTTAACAAGGGCTTTAAAAACCATTTGATTGCTTTTATTCTACTAAATTCTGGTTCAAAATATAGGCTATGGTAAATCATACTATTTCGGAAATAGTAATATTCAATAGATGGATTTTTTTTATTTTCAAATGGTTCATGCCATACACTTATACCATTTAAAATGATGATTTTTTTGCCGATTCTTCGACAAAATTCTACATCGTCTACTTTGATAAAAAATGGATATGGTAGTCCATGCTCTTTGATTATGTGAACCGGAAAGCAAAAAAACCACCAACCACTGTAATCAATATACTCATCTACTTCATTGAACAAGGTATCTTTTAATTTCCTTAAATCCATATTCTGCTTGACTGGTACAAAACCTTGATTTCTGTTCCAGTATGCTCCCTTTTCATGCTGTATATATTTCTTATCTAGTCTTAACATACTACTGCCAAGACAAATTTCTTTTTGATATTTTCCATGGCATAAACTCAAGAAAACCCATACCCTGTTAAAAATTTCTGGGTGAAAGAGAATGTCATCATCCATCAGCAGAATATGAGAGAACTGATTTGAATTTTCAATTACTTCCAGCATTCCTCTGGCAAAACCTCCACTCCCTCCTGCATTTTTATTGGGTATAAGGTGAATTTTTAAGTTATTATTGATATCTTTAATATTTTCTATACTTAATGTTCTACCATTATCAATGATCCATACTTCTAATTGATTTCTATATTGGGGATTTTCTGAGAGATGTGATCCTAATAATTGAATATTTTTTTGAATATACTTTTCTCTTTTGTAAGTACAAATTACCAATGCTATTTTTACCTGTTGGTTGGGTTGCTCGGAAGTTGAAAAGTGACCGTGACTAATCTGACACATTTCTAGAGCTAGGATTTCTAAATATATCATTCCCGTATAGGATGATATATCCAGATTTTTAAAAACTAGGATTTCCTCCAATTGCTTGGTTGTGTTACTCTTGATTATTTTTTGTGCCAAGAGGGTTTTAGTCTCACCTAATCTGTCAATGTTATAAAGACTCACCTTGCCAGTCCCTTGAAACTTTAAACTGACATTTATATCTACTAAACTAGTATATTCTCGCCAATTGTCCACATAAAAACCATTGAAATATGTGTCTAAACTAACAAGATTACCCGGTTTTAACTCCAGGATTTGATGCTCATAGTTAAAGATTACCTGATCATTATTCCTAAAAAATAATTCTTCAACTGTACAAATGGTAGTTGTGGGAAAAATAATATTTTGCAGATGATGGTTCTCTATTTTCTGGCGAGGAATCTGATGGAGAGAGGGCAATTCCAGTTGATTAACCATAAATTTTTTGTTCTTTATCTAAAGGATAAACACATCCTTGTGAATATCCTGTTTGTACTGTTATGGCAAATCAATAATCAAGATGCAAACCGAATAAACACTTAATTAAAAAGCCAATATTATGTATTAATCGTAATCTTTAACTATTTTTGACTCTAGTTTTCCATTAATTCCCCCAATTAAGTAGGGAGGCACAATTATTTGTACCTACGAAAATCTATTGCTACGTCCCGGGTAATTGTTGATAACGCTACCTTTCATCGTGGTGGTCGGATTGCTCAATATTTATTGTGATTTGTAAATCACAGTCACAAAGCGCTTTTGGTGATGAGATCTGCTGCGCACCATTTTTTTCCAATGGTGGGGGTTGACTATTGACTCTTGGACGTGATACCCTGATAATGGAAATCTGTGCATTTTTTTTGCGGATGCTCACACTCCATTATATTTAACCTTCATAGTACCACATTTTTATCCCCTCGACCACAAAAAAACTTATCTCATCCCCCCATAAATATAATTTTTCCTTATTATTTATCCCTACATGTACATACATGAATGTAGATAAACAAATTTAATAACGCACTTATATCTTGTTAGTTTGTTGGGTTTCGTATTAAACTCAACCTACGAAAATCTATTACTACGTTCCGGGTAATTGTTGATAACCCTACCTTTCATCATGGTGGTCGGAAAGAGGAGGTTGGTAGCTGAATAAAAATCTTTCTCCCCCATCTCAACTGACTTATCCAGGAATAGCTGTACCAGTTAAATAAGACTGAACAGCATGCTGTGCATCACCGACATATTTTACTTGTCCATGGTCTAACCAAACTATTCTTTGACAAGAATGTTTAACAAACTCTAAATCATGGGAGACCACTAAAACTGTTGCATCCGCATTCCAAAATCTTTCAATCCGCTGTTGACATTTATGCTTAAATCTTTCATCTCCCACAGATAAAACCTCATCCAAAATTAAAATGTCTGGTTGCACATCCGTAGCAATAGCAAAACCCAACCTTGCTACCATCCCAGAGGATAATCCTTTAACGGGAACTAAAGCATAATCTTGCAATTCAGCAAATTCTAAAATTGAATATGCTCTTGCTTTCATTTCCGATCTAGAAAATCCTAATAATACTCCGTAAAGTACAATATTATCCATAACGGAAATATCAGGATCAAAACCTGCACCTAGTTCGATTAAAGGTGCTATTTTGCCATTGATACGTACCTTACCCTGGGTAGGTCGCAAAATGCCACAAATGATTTTTAAAAGTGTGGATTTGCCAGAACCATTAGCACCAATAATTCCAATTTTCTCCCCTTGTTTTACGACTAAATTTATATTATCTAAAACTAATTTTTTCACGGGTTTACGATATTTACCTTCCACAATGGAAAGTAGGGTTCTTTTTAAATCGTAGGAAAACTCTTCTTGTGTTCTTCTCCACAGGGAAACTTGGTTGAGCTGAATTACTTCCATTACAATAAGTACATAAATTGATTTCGCCTAGCTGGAAGATAAATCCACGCCAGGGATGACATAATCATATCCTATGGTAACCACACCACAAGTTCTAACTCACTAATTCTCCTGGGGGAAATCATCCCAAAGACTAGTAATCTCTCGCAAACTTTGATGATTGCCATTACCCAATATCAGATGGTCTAATATGGGAATATTTAATAGCTGTGCGCCTGATAACAACTGTCTGGTCAAGTCTATGTCTGCTTGGCTAGGATCTAGATTACCCGAAGGATGATTATGGGCAATTATCATACGTGTTGCACCATGTCGAATCACCTCTCGAAAAATGTCCCGGGGAGAAGCTAAGGTTTCAGTTGCAGTACCAATGGTAATTATTTTCGTTCCTAAAAACCGATTTTTCACGTCTAATAGTAAAACTGCAAATTTCTCTTGACTTTGCCACATTAAATCCTGACTTAGGGTAGCTGCAGCTGCTATGGGACTGTCAATAATCGCTCCCTCCGCAGGACGAGATAGAAAAACTCTTTTTCCTAGTTCCACCGCAGCTAAAATCGATGTGGCCTTTGCAGATCCCACACCGTGAATTTCGGTCAACTGAGCAGGGGTAGCATCCCGCAAAGCAGCTAATGGATCCCCTTGATCTCTTCCTAGTTCTTGCAGTATGTGTTGACCCAACCCCACGGCGGATAGTTTACCAGGACCTTGTCCAGTTCCTAGTAGAATAGCAATCAGTTCCGCAGTAGCTAAAACCTTCGCCCCATGGGTAATTAGTCTTTCCCTCGGACGCTCATTTTCTGGTAGGTCACTTATTCTCAGACAATAGGTCATATCAGTGATTGTACGGTTGTGTGACAAAAACTTAGTGCTATCTTACAACCTACCAACCCAAAATATCCATCGTCAGATTTTCTATGGTGAATCAATCAAATTTGCATCTCCTGTACTTGGATCATACGTAATGGTATGGACAAGACTTAATTTACAACATCTTGATACACTATTTCTTGAAACTGGATAATATCCTTTTGCGGATCCGCAAGAGCTACCTTGACTAATACCCTTTCACCCAATTTTACAGAGCGCTTAAATACCATTGGTAGTTGTAGACCTAGATCCTCTAACAAAATCAATGCCAGATTACTATCTTCCCTTAACCACATCAAAACTATCACCTCCCATACTTGTTCCAGATGGCGACGTAGGTATTCTAAGGCGTAGTATCTGTTGGTTTGCCGTTCTACCATGGTTAATTCTTGGGTGGTATTGCTCACGGTCATCATCACTTCTCTGATTTGTTCAGCAGAAAAAGGTGGTTCCTCACCCCGTAAATGGGCTTTGAGTTGAAAGTGGGTGAGTAGGTCGCTGTAACGACGAATAGGGGAAGTAGCCTGAGTATAAGTGTCTAATCCTAAACCTGCATGACGGAGGGGAGTGGTGCTCATCTCGCTTTTTGGCATACATCGACGTAGAGCACAAAATCTCACAAACCCTGGAGGGAGTTGCAGTAATTCGTCTTCCGGTGGTAGTTCGGGTTGGGGTTGACCACGAAAGGGTAGGGGAATATTATGGCTTTGAGCATAACGTGCTGCTACTTCTCCCGCTAAAATCATCATTTCCGCCACTAATTGTCGAGATGGAGACTCATCCAATATATCTATACTGATCTCATCATTTTTGACTTTGATCATCGCTTCTGGCATGGTAATACTGATTGCGCCCTGGTTGTTTCTCCAGATTTTCCTTTTCTGTGCTAAACCGGCGATCGCCTGGATTTCTGGTTCTGCTTGCACTGCTAAATCTAGCATTTCGTCCACATCTTCGTAGGTCAGGCGATAGGTAGGTTTAATTAAACAGGGATGAATACTATACTCTGCAACCCCGCCACTATCATCTAAAATTACGCTGAAGCTCAGGGAACAACAAAGCCTTCCCTGTACCAGACTCATGGGACCTGTGGCCAATACTTCTGGAAACATGGGGATCATTCCTGTGGGTAGGTAAACCGTACTACCGCGTCTCCTAGCTTCTAGATCTAACTCGTCTTCTGGTATTAACCACCGGGTGGGGTCGGCAATATGTATCCAGACCCGTTGTCTCCCATCCTCCAGCACTTCACAGCTTAAACCATCATCTATTTCTGTAGTGCTTTCATCATCAATAGTATATACTTTTAGATGCTTGAGGTCTAAACGGTTAACATCTAAATCCGCTGGTGGGGAATCCAAAATTTCTTGCGCCACTTCTAATATTTTGTTAGGGAACTGAACGGGAATTGAGGAACGACGCAGGAATAGGTTTTCATGGGGACTCCACCACCCTAAGTCGATCAGTAATTGCAAAGCTGCTGGGGGAGTTGCAGAACGTCCCAGCATATTCATAGTTTCTAACACGGGACCTGGAGGTGGATAGTTACGCACCAAAGATTCCGAATTTACCCCCATACGTATAATGTCAGCTACTAGAGTAGCATATTTTTCCAGGGCATCTAAACGCTGACGGTCAGACTTTTGCCATTCTACTGTGTCACCCTCGAGTGCCCGCTCTACTCGGAGTAAAAATTCCTGTTGTCCTTGGGCTTTTTGGGTTTCTACTTCTATCTGGTGTTTTCTTTCTGCTACCTGGGAGGCACTACGCGGTTCATAAACTTCCCCCTTTTGCTTGAAAAATAGTTTGTCATCCGATAGTAAGCAATGGGCGGCGTAACACTGGTATGGTGAGGACTCAGAAAACAGTAGATTTGCCATTTGACTGGGGGTGACACTTGCTCCCTCAGCTACCAACAATTCCCACGCCACCTCTAAACTTGATGGATCTAAGTAAGGTGCAACCTGATCCAAAAACTTACCAATCTGGGTTGGTTTATAACCCTCTCCATTAACGATATAGGTTATTTGTCGGGGTGCTAGGCTGTGGGATTGACCCCGTTCATCCACCACGAACCAACGAGTCTTACCGTCTGGACGATCTACCACTCCCAGTCGGCGATCGCCTTGAACCCTAAATTCAACCAGCGTCCCCTTCTCCACAACCTTCTTACTTTCTAGTAATTTTAAATTCTATATTTTAACACTCAATTTGGCTCTTTTAGACTTGGTAAATTTGACTGACCCTGATACTTTATTTGTCAACGACACATTTTCGTATCTTGAGCCAAAAACTTCCGCCTCTAAAACCTTAGTTGCAAGCATGTGTAGCTACTCCGCAATGTTGACGGAATAGAGTCACCTGTTTGTTATTGGGTTTTAATTCCCAACAATTACCGCTTGTTTGTTTATGGATAAAGCTAACTAGATTTGTATAACTTGACCATATTACGCCCTAACGGCTTATAAATATCTGACCAGAGGCTTGACCTTGAACTTCCAGTTAGAAACTTGCCACCTAAGTAGTCTATTGCTTCCCATCTGTTTAAGGTCGTGCCCATGCCTCATGCCGACCATTTATATACTATACATTGGTTTACTCAAAATGACAAGCCTGTTTCCCAGGAAGGACCGTCCTGGAAGGACGGGGCTTGTGTCTTTTGGTCCAGCGGTATTTTTGGTAGAATCACCCAGCAGCTACTCACCCTTCGGCATTGATAAATGGCAACAGGGCTATAATGCGGGCTCTTTTAATCGCCAAGGTCAATTGCCGTTGTTGCTGCGATGTCAACCCAGTAATCCTTCTTGGTAGAATCTTACCACGTTCCGTAATGAATTTACGCAGTAAATCCACATCTTTATAATCTATGGGTTCTCCTGGTTTTATAGGTGACAGACGACGACGATAATAGCTCATTTACTTAATTTCCTTGTGAACAGTATGCTTATTACAATGGGGGCAGAACTTTTTCAGCTCTAACCGATTGGTCGTGTTCCGACGATTCTTAGTGCTAGTATAGCGAGAAACGCCTGGGGAACGTTTGTCTAGATTTGTTCGACACTCGGTGCATTCTAGTGTCACTATTATGCGCGCACCTTTGCTCTTAGCCATAATTTTACAAACAGTAAAGCCGGGAGGAATTTAACACAAATAATTATCTTCTCACATATGACCGCATTTTTTCAACTACTCGCTCAACTTTTTCCACAAATACTCACAATGCTTAACTAATGCCTTTTCAAATAGTCAACATATAATAGCTAAAGCGAGTTTATTCTTTTTAATTTATATTTAATATATTTAAAGGTGATCCCGGGTCGCACCAGGTTTGTGGGAAATTTTTGAAGAGTTACTCAAATTTGGAAAAAATATATGTTACAGTCGGGGAGTTACAATGGGTCTCCAGACTGGTCAGCTTAACAAAACCAAAAAAATTATTGATTACTTTATTTATCTTAACCTATGCCATCCATTCGCCAATTACACCAACAGCTAGTCAATAAAGAACGTTCCGCTATTGAAATTGTCCAATACTACTTAGAAAGAATTCACCTTTTAGAACCAAAGCTACACAGTTTTTTGAATATTACTGGGGAACATGCTTTAGCACAAGCTGGTAATGTGGATGGGAAGATCGCTGCAGGGGAAGAAATCAGTATTTTGGCTGGCATACCTATTGGTGTGAAAGATAACCTATGTACCAAGGGGATTGTTACCACCTGCGGGTCAAAAATTCTGGAAGGGTTTATCCCCCCTTATGAGTCAACGGTAACTCAAAAGTTAAATCAGATGGGAGCAGTGACAGTAGGAAAGACTAATTTGGATGAGTTTGCCATGGGGAGTTCTACGGAAAATTCCGCCTATCAAACCACTGCTAACCCTTGGGATATATCCACAGTTCCCGGTGGTTCCTCCGGAGGTTCAGCAGCAGCAGTAGCAGCAGCAGAATGTGTGGTATCCCTGGGTTCGGACACGGGAGGATCAATCCGTCAACCAGCTTCTTTTTGCGGTGTGGTAGGGATGAAACCTACTTATGGACTGGTTTCTCGCTACGGATTGGTTGCTTATGCTTCTTCTTTGGATCAAATAGGTCCTTTTGGTAGAACCGTGGAAGATGCAGCAATTTTGTTAAATGCGATCGCCGGTTATGATCCTCATGACTCCACCAGTTTAAAAGTGGAAATTCCCGATTACACTGCCAATTTAACGTCGGATTTAAAAAGGAAAAAACTCAAAGTGGGGGTAATTAGGGAAACCTTTGGTGAGGGTCTAGATGAGGAGGTTTCCTCAGCAGTCAACCAGGCGATCGCCCAATTAAGAGATTTAGGGGTAGAAATCCAGGAAATCTCCTGTCCTCGTTTCCGCTATGGGGTTCCCAGTTACTACATCATTGCTCCGTCAGAAGCATCAGCCAACCTTGCTCGTTATGATGGTGTGAAATATGGGATTCGCGCCCAGGATCCGGATAATTTGTTATCCATGTATAACCGCACCCGTGCCATAGGATTTGGACCAGAAGTTAAACGACGAATTATGATTGGTACTTATGCTTTAAGTGCAGGCTATTATGATGCTTATTACTTAAAAGCCCAAAAGGTTCGTACTTTGATAAAGGAAGATTTTGAACAGGCATTTACTAAAGTTGATGTTCTACTAACCCCCACAGCACCAACCACAGCATTTAAAGCTGGGGAAAAAATAACAGACCCTTTAAGTATGTATCTCAATGACCTAATGACTATTCCTGTTAATCTAGCTGGATTGCCTGCAATTAGCGTGCCCTGTGGTTTTGATAGCAAGGGTTTACCAATTGGAATGCAATTAATTGGGAAGGTGCTAAGGGAGGATCAACTTTTTCAGGTAGCCTACGCCTATGAGCAGTCAAATAACTGGCATTTAAAAACTGCCATGATGTCCGAATAATTACATCTGATTGTGCCAATGATAGATTGATGGATAAAAATCCTGATGTGACAATAAATCTCAGAATGGACACAATAGATAAAATTACTGTTGAAAAATTTAAGAGAGTCAAATCATGACTACCGCATCTCCGTACTCCGCTAATATCCCTGGGCATCCCACTGAGCCAATCAGTAAGGAAGAATTGCGATCGCTGCTCAAAGAGGTAGAATCCCAACTGTATCATAGCCACGCTTACCATCTAGTCATAGATAAGGCTCAAAAGCTATTTGATATATCCAATGAACAGCTCACCAATTTCAATAAGTTAATACAAGCCGTTAGTAGAGAAGCGATCGCCCTAACTTTTGAGCGATTTGTCACCAAACAATCTGCTACTAGCACAGATACTAGTATAGATAAGACTAAAAATGATCCCAGTCCAAAACCAAAAGCTCAGCAAAAATCAGATACTGTAAAACCTGAAAACAAACCGGTTCCACAAAAAACATTCAAAAAGTGGCCATGGCAAAATCAAAAACTTTCTAAAAGTCAACTAGTTGCAAAAAAAGCGGAGGAAGAGAGATTAGAAGCCTTACGTCAAATAGGTGCACAACTGAAAAAAGCTAGGGAATCTCAAGGGTTAACCCTAGACAAACTAACTATGTATACTTACATATCATCAAATCAGATGGCAGCACTAGAAAATGGGGAGATTGAAAAATTGCCGGAGGATGTGTTTATTCGTGGCTTTATCAGAATTATGGGTAATGCTTTAGGATTAAATGGAGCCAATTTGGCTAGTTGTTTCCCCATCAGTAATGAGTGTAAATCCATTTTACCATCTTGGTATATAAATAAAAAACCTTCCCAATCATTGAACATAGAACTTAGTTCCGCCCATTTATATTTGGGATACACAGCTCTTGTAGCTGGTGCTGTAGGTGGGTTATCCATGATCCACGATCATGTAAATAATCACAAAAATTCTCAATTAATTGCTCCCACCTTGTCATCATCATGTGGGCCAGGTGAAAAAGCCACAAATGTTAATCATCAAAGTCCCATACAGCATGGTAAAATAGGAAGTTGTTTCGGTCCTCAAATTTCCCCACCCGAGGCGCTATAGAAACTACCAGGAACAGTTGAAAGCCATCTTCATGAACAGCGACACCCAACTAAGTCTATTTAACGAATCAGTCCTTGACCAAAAGGGGCTGATTCCCACTGATGCCAAAATTCCCGTTCCCGTGGGAACCTATGTAAATGTGAACGAGTTAACACTCCACTGTGAAAATTGTCATCGGTGTGGACTGGGTAAAAATCGCACTCATGCAGTGGTAGGAAGGGGAAACCCACAAGCTAAAATCATGATTATTGGCGAAGCACCAGGACAACATGAAGATGAAACTGGCTTGCCATTTGTGGGTAAATCTGGACAGTTGTTAGATAAAATCCTGGCATCCGTGAATTTGACCACAGAGCAGGATGTGTATATATGCAACATTGTCAAATGTCGTCCACCGGAAAACCGAGTTCCTACTTCAGAGGAAAGTGATGCTTGTAGACCGTACCTATTAGAACAAATCCGCCTGATTGATCCAAAAATCATTTTATTAACAGGTGCTACTGCTGTAAAAGGGGTTACAGGTAGCAAGCTGCCAATTACGAAAATTCGCGGGCAGTGGTTAGAATGGGAAGGACGCTTATGTATGCCCATTTTTCATCCTTCCTATCTATTGCGTAACCCTTCCAAAGAGCAAGGGTCCCCCAAGTGGTTAATGTGGCAAGACATACAACAAATCAGAAACAGATATGATCAAATATCAAGCAGATAACAAAGTCCCTACCAGCTGGGCCAAACGTTTCGCAGCGCCACTTTCACCCCTAGTTGTTAGTAATTGGTGTTTCATTTGAGCCAATTTGAGAGGATTTTCTAACAGGTCTAAAACCATTTCTCCCACCGCGTGAGGTGCCAAGTTACCAACCAATTCCGGGACAATTTCTCGCCCCGCCCAAATATTAGGCCAGGCCAGTAAACCCTTATTTCGGAGGAACCACCAATTAATCAATTTTGCCAAACTGGAACCCACAAAGGGTAAATTTGCCAGCAGTCCCGGTAGACCATCCCAAGAGCGCATAGCATCTAATTGTTGGGTGGGTAATAACACAATCATTGGTACACCTAAAGCTCCCAGTTCAGCAGTGTTTGCTCCCACCGTAGTCAGACAAATAGCACAGGAAGATAACAGGTGATAAGCGGGGTTTTCCTGAGTCAATTCTACCATCAACCCCCCAGAAGTTTCTAGATAATTATCCTTTAAGTATGCACCTTGAAAACCAAAGGATTGGGCAAACTTATTTTTTTGAGGATTGGCAAAACTGGCCAAGGTCAGTAAATCTAGAGTGGGTGCTACGGGTATAAAAAACTTGGTATGGGGTCTTTTAGCATAAATATATTCGGCTATAGCTAATTCTAGGGGCACACCCTGAGTCAACTTAGCAGGTTTGGATCCGGGTAAAAGTCCAACCAAATGTCTTCCAACTTCTAAACTAGGGGATTGTGAAGTTGCATAATCCTTATTAGCAGCTTCTAACATCAGGTCACCCACAACATGAAACTTATGAATGTGCTTGGGTGGAACATTTTTTATTACCTGGGAGTTCATAACGGCAAAACAGTCAATTAAATTATGCCATCTAGCTTCCCATTCCGCATAAACTAGGGTTTTGTATCCCAATTTTCTGCCAACAATCACAGGGAAAACTTGATCTCCCCCCAGAAATATCACCACACCTTTTTTACGCCAATCCCAATTTTCCGCAGTTTTGCCCATGAATAAAAACTGCCAGAAGTATTCAGGAGCTTGAACTCTGTTGACCTGTGGATAGGATTTAGCGATCCTAGCTTCCTCACCAGTACCATGGGGACACGGTGATAAAATCACAGAAATTCTCACCTGAGAAATATCATTGCCCAACTGTTCTCTGAGAGCTATGACCACAGGACGTACCCAAGTTGTTACTTCTCCCGGTCCATTAGAAAGAATTAGAATATCAGTCATATCTTTGTGGTAGGTCAATTCATACTCTTCCTGGGAAACCAATCATCTAAAATGGCATAAACAACTGGTACAACCACTAGACTGAGAATAGTGGAAGTAACCAAACCTCCCGCGATCGCGATTGCCATAGGGGAGCGTAACTCAGATCCTGCGCCAAAGCCCAAAGCAATAGGTGACATGCCCAAAATAGTGGAGAAGGTAGTAATCATAATTGGTCTGAGTCTAACAGGACCTGCTTCCAGAATAGCTTCTGTCCGTTCCATCCCTGCTCGACGTAGTTGGTTGATATAATCTACCAACAAAATAGCATTTTTATTTGCCTGTCCTAGCAAGAACACAAATCCAATCAGAGAGATCATACCAAAATCACTCTTAGTGAACAATAAGGCCAACATAGCTCCTACCACTGCCAAAGGTAAGGAAGCACCAATAACCAGAGGATCTACCCAACTTTTGAACAATAAAACCAACACCAGAATAATACACAAAGCTGATAATATCAAAGTTGACAGGAAACTACCCACCACCTCATTTTGTCTAGCAGAGTCTCCCCCTAAATCTAGGGTTACACCAGTAGGTAAAAGAGACTTAGCTTCCATCACAATTCTATCAGTAGCATCACCAAGAGTTAAATTGCCACCCAGGTTAGCGCTGATATAGACCACTCGCTGCTGATTAAGTCGTTCCACCTGCAAAACCTGGTTTGTGGCATTGCCATCTCCCGTCACCGTCACATCAGCAAATCCAGGTAAGTTAATAATACGTTCTTTAATCTTTTTAGATACTGAACTTAAAGTTGCTAAATCATCGCCCCGCAGTGCTACTTGTAATGGTTTATCTCCTCCAGTATCTACAAATTGAATATCTTCCACACTAGTAGTCACACCAGGAAGTTTGGGTAAAGTTTGTCGTAATTGATCCTGTAGTTGGGCAGTTTTCAGCTGGCGGTCTTTTTTTAATTTCACATAAAGATTGCCCTTATTTGGCTCACCTCCACGGGAACCAACCGTAGTAAATACTGTTTCTACATCCGGGTATTTTCTGACAACTGCTTCCAGTTTTTTTGCCACCGTTAGGGAATCTTGAAGCGGATTAGGAGGGGAAATTAGGAGTTGGGTAGGATCCTGATCAGTTCTTAACTGTTGTAATGCTGACAAATCAGGGATTTTTGGTAGTGGTGCAGTATAGCTAATATTAAACTCACCTCGGTCTAACTTGGGTATAAAACCTTTGGGAATAAACGGGATAATAGCAAGACCAGCAACAAAACTGACTATGGCCAATAGGATGACGATTTTCCTGTGATTGAGAGACCAGTACAGTAAATTGGCATAGGATTGATTAACATAGCCCCCCATATTTGTCAAACTTGATAATAAACCCTGTTTTTTACCTCTCATTCTTCCCAGGGAGTAACTTTTTTTAGGTGGTTTGAGCCAGTAAATGGATAATACTGGTGAGAGAGTACGCGCTACCAATGTAGAAGCAATATAAGCTGCAGAAACAGTAATTCCGAAGGGTTTGAAAAATTGTCCAACCACACCCCCCATTAAACCAATGGGTAAGAAAACAGCTATGGCTGTAGCAGTTGCTGCTACTACTGTTAGACCGATTTCATCAGTAGCTGAGTGTGCTGCTTCTTTTGGACTTTGACCATTTTGAATGTGACGTAGTATATTTTCTACATCAATAATAGCATCGTCAATCACACTACCAATGATTAAAGCTAAAGCTAACAAGGTAATTGTTTCTAAATTAAAGCCAAAATAGGCCATCACAATTAATGTGGCTAATAAAGATATGGGAATTGCTAAAGCAGAAATTAAAGTAGCTCGCCAACTCCATAAAAAGGGGAAAATGACCACAACTGCTAGGATGATAGCTTCTATTAACGCATTTATAGTTGATTGGGTAGCTTCACGAATATAATCTGCTTGAGTAGCTGCTAGGGTGAATGTGACATTTTTGAGACTAGAACGTAGCTTGTTCACTTCTTGGTTGACTTTATCCACCACTTCTAAGGTATTGGCATCTCCACGTTTTACCACCTGAAATGCTAATACATCTTTGCCATTAAATCTGATTAAATTTCCATTATCTGGAATTAAGCTGCTGGTGTTGGGTAAAGCGGATTTTGGTGCAGTACCTAATAGTGAAACCTTGAGTACCCCCGCTAGTTTTTCAATTGTCGGTATAATTTTTGCTTTTGCCAATTGGTGCAAGTCATCTAGGTTTTTAGATTCACTTTCAATGGCATAACTTACCACTGAGGACTCATTTAGATTTAAGGGAATAATTTTATAACTTGTTCCTGCTGGTAGTTTTACGCCCTTGAGTACACTTGTAGTTTTTTGAGTAGAAGCTTCTAAATTTGTGCCAACGGCAAATAAAAGGCTAATAGCACTTTGTCCTGGATATGTGGAAGAACGAATATTATCAATTCCCGGTATGGATTTTAAACTTGCTTCTATTGGTTTAGTTAACTTTTCTTCTGTTTCTATAGCTGAGGTGATTGGTGCTTGAGCATTTACCACAACCACAGGGAAAGTAATATCTGGGAAAAGTGCGTATTTTAGGGAACTAAAAGCTAACAGGCCTGCTGCTGTTACCCCAATCCAGAAGCATACTGTCAGCCATGAAAATTTAATCGCCCACCTGGAGATATTAAAAATCTCCCGTGCGGATTTTGAGTAGTTATTTTTTACCATTGGGAGTTATGTAGCTAGGACAATCATCTAGCTATATTACATTGAACCACCGATCATTTATTCAAAATTTATCTATTCCATACATTTTTCCCAATCCAAACTACGCACCTTAATTTGTTACGATTTTGAGCCGTTCTATTGCTTGATCAATTAGGTCTAACACCTACAGATGTTGGGTTTCCTTTCTCAATCCAACCTACATTTATTATGGTTTTTGAGCCCAATTAATCCCAATCGAAGGGATGCGATCGCATGAGAAGGGCGATCGCACCACACACCCAGCAACAATTACCTGTAATACATCAAGGTATAGATTAATTTAATCTAATTGCAGACTAAGCTGTACTGGAAACTATAAAGAGAAAATTAATAGGTTGGAAACTGACTTGCAGCTCTCAGACAGGGAATTCATTCCGTGTCTTCCTCAAATTTAGTTACATCATTTTAATATCTGACACCAAATATCTATCTAAAGATAGATGAAATAAAATATTACAATTAATTATGGTTTGTTTACTTACTCCAAGTAAAAATTACACTCTATCTGAAATATGAAAATTTACTCATTCTTCTGGTTTCCTGCGGTACTCGCTAGTTTGGCTTTCACCACATCGGTTAAAGCTGAAGAGGTTCCCGCTAAAGCTGCTGACTTAATGGGTGTGAACACTGATAATCAGGACCCGTCTAATTTGTTGGCTCAATCTTCTACCCCCGGTTTTACGACAACATCCCCTACCACAGGTTCTGCTCCTTTAAAATTATCTCAAGGGATACCACCTAGAGTTATTAAACTCCGTTTATCAGACACTGGTATTTCAATTGGTAGTGTAATCTTTTGGGGAATTGCTGGGTTATTTCAAAAGAGATCAACGGACTGGGTACGGCTAGAAATAAATGGGAATGAAGTTAAGGTAGTACATACAACCAGAACAACTAACACAATTACTCAGTTTTCAAAATGGTGGGATCATCCTGTCAGAAAAATTGCTTTCAAACCGGATTCTTGTACTAACAGTTCAGATTGCGTTGTAGTCAATAAGGAAAATGGGATAATAGACATCAACGATATAAGTTTGTTGAGCAAAGGAGAATTTAAAATTGAATACCTAGAAAGCGGTGAGTGGAAATATGTGGACTTCAGAGTTCCAGCTAAAGAGTGGATATAGAGGAAAAGGGCTAAAAGCTGAAAGGAAATTTCTATCCAGATATTAACAAATCTACCGGAATGTTCACTAGGTCTAACACCTACAGATGTTGGGTTTCCTTTCTCAATCCAACCTACATTTATTATGGTTTTTGAGCCCAATTAATCCTAATCGAAGGGATGCGATCGCATGAGAAGGGCGATCGCACCACACACCCAGCACTAATTACCTGTAATACATCAAAGTATAGATTAATTTAATCTAATTGCAGACTAAGCTGTACTGGAAACTATAAAGAGAAAATTAATAGGTTGGAAACTGACTTGCAGCTCTCAGACAGGGAATTCATTCCGTGTCTTCCTCAAATTTAGTTACATCATTTTAATATCTGACACCAAATATCTATCTAAAGATAGATGAAATAAAATATTACAATTAATTATGGTTTGTTTACTTACTCCAAGTAAAAATTACACTCTATCTGAAATATGAAAATTTACTCATTCTTCTGGTTTCCTGCGGTACTCGCTAGTTTGGCTTTCACCACATCGGTTAAAGCTGAAGAAGTTTCCAATAAAGCTGCTGACTTAATGGGTGTGAACACTGATAATCAGGACCCGTCTAATTTGTTGGCTCAATCTTCTACCCCCGGTTTTACGACCACATCTCCTACCACAGGTTCTGCTCCTTTGTATACTGGTGGCGATAACTCCCAATTGCCTGCTAGTAATTATTTCTATCTCGGTGGAAGTGTGGGTCATGTTTTCCCTAGTAAGATTAATCTTACTGGTAAGTTCACAGATGAGACATTTGTAACTAATCCTAGTACTCGAACAGGTGCAGATAACTCTCCAAGGGTTACTTCACCCGCGATTCTGCAAGCTGCTAATGTACCAAATCAAATTGAAAATAACATCAGCTTCTATTCTGGTAACCAGTGGAACATAGTTGGTGGCTATCAATGGGATAGGTTCCGTGCTGAACTCGAAATTGGTAGTAGCACTTTTGGAATCGATTCTGTTAGTCAAGTACCTGGAAAGTTTTCAGCAACTGCGGGTAATAATGGAGATAGTATTACACCTGCCACCTTCCAATTACCAGGAGGAGGAGTACGGGTCGGACTAACTCAGACTCAGCTTAGCAATCAGCTTGCAATTGATACGGTAGTTCCGAGTGGTCGGGATCAGCTCACTAACGCATTAACAGACGCTCGAGATTTCGGTGTCGGAGATGGAGGAAGTCGTCGAGTAACAACAGTACCACAGATACCTACTGTCAAAGAGAGTAGAGACTACAATATGAATGTAACAACGGCTCTAGTTAATGCCTATTATCATCTTGGCAGTTCCAAATTTCGTCCCTACATTGGTGCGGGAGTGGGTTTCGGTTTTATTAGTTTGGAACCACTGGGACTTGGAGCATTGGTAGATAATGGTACATCCTTTGCCTATCAAGCAAAGCTAGGCGCTCAGTATGAAGTTGTTAAGAAGGGTAATGTCTTTGCTGAATTTAAATATTTAGGTTTGAGTGGTTACACCTCAAACAAAAATGACCTGGAACTCAAAGTGGGTTCTTCAAATGTTTACGGATTTAGTGTGGGCTACCGTCAAGGTCTGTAGTTTTTAAATACAAAAGAGATTCTGATTCCATTGCCATTACTGATACCGCAGTAATAGCAATGGAATGACGCATTCAATAGCATATTTCTCACATCTGGGGAGCAGGGGGATTAGCCCTAAATCACTAAAATAGTGTAGTATGATAGCTTTTATAGGGGCTGCAAATTTTCCAAGATTATTCTGAGTCAATCAACAAAACCTATATGAGTATAATGTATAAAACACCCAAAAATAGATTATCTGTTACCTGTATAAGTATATCAATACTTATACTTACATCTATATCCACTTCAGCGGAAGCAACGAGCAGAATTGAGGATATAGCGAGGAAGACTACAGTTCAAATTAACAGTAATGCTAACCCTGGCGGATCAGGTGTAATTATCAAAAAAGAAGGAAAAACTTACACCGTACTCACGGCGAATCATGTTGTATGTGAGAATCTAGGTACAATAAAAATTCGCTGTCGAACAGATCTTACTTATACCATTAGAACTCATGATGGTAGGGAATACCCTGTCAAAAAGCATCAAAGTATGCAAGTAAATGTCCAAGATCCAGACTTAGCAATAGTAACATTTGAATCTGAGGAAAATTATCAGATTGCACCAGTAGGAAATTCTGATAGCGTGAAAATACAGTCGGATGTCTTAGTGGCAGGGTTTCCGTCCATTTTTAACAGAGTAGGTAAACAAAGAACCTTTACAATCACTAATGGAAAAGTAGTTACCTTTATTCCCGACTCTGATCGAGGATACGGACTCATATATAATGCAACAACGTTTATCGGAAATAGTGGTGGTCCAGTATTTGATATTGATGGGAGGGTAATTGGTATTCATGGATTAGCAGATACTGATGATGGGGGTGATCAGCAAGAGACAGGATCTCCTCAACAGAAAACTGGGTTTAATGCGGGCATTCCCATTAATATATTCCTCTCTCTTAGTAATCTCAATTTGCCTAGTCCACCCGTACCAGTTACCCCAACCAATCCAACTAATCCAAATAATAATGCTACTGTTTATGCTATTGCTTATAATGATCGTGGAGTTAACCGCTACCAGTCAGGAGATAAGCAGGGAGCAATTAATGATTTTACAGCAGCTATTAACGTTAATCCTAACTTTGCTAAATCCTACTATAACCGAGCAGCAATCCGCAATGAATTAGGAGATAAGCAAGGGGCAATTAGTGATTTTACTCAATTTCTCACTTTTCACCCCTACAATGCTTTAGCTTATTATAACCGGGGAATTTTGCACCACGAGTTAGGAAACAAGCAAGGAGCAATCAATGATTTTACTCAAGTTATTAAGCTCAATCCTGGTAATATTCGTGCCTATTACAACCGGGGGGCGACCCGCAGTGACTTAGGAGACAAACAGGGGGCAATCAGTGATTTTACTAAAGTTATTGAAATAAATCCTAACTTTGCTGAAGCCTATAATAATCGGGGGCTTGCACGCCGCGACTCAGGAGATAAACAAGGAGCAATCACTGATTTTACCCAGTCTATCAACCTTAATCCTAGAGATCCCATTGCCTACAACAATCGGGGAATTGCCCGTGATGAGTTGGGAGATAAACCGGGAGCCATTAGTGATTTTACTCAGGCTGTGACAATTAATCCTAACTTTGCTCAAGCCTATAACAACCGAGGACTAGCTCGTCACAACCTAGGAGATAAACCGGGAGCAATCACTGATTTTACTCAGGCTATCAAAATCATTCCTAACTTTGCTCAAGCCTATAACAACCGAGGATTAAGCCGTAGTGATTTAGGAGATAAACCGGGAGCCATTAGTGATTTTACTCAGGCTATCAAAATCATTCCTAACTTTGCTCAAGCCTATAACAATCGAGGACTAGCACTTCACAGCTTAGGAGATAAACAGGGAGCAGTCAGCGATTTTACTCAAGCTATCAAAATTAATCCTAACTTTGCCCAAGCATACAACAACCGAGGATTAAGCCGTAGTGATTTAGGAGATAAAGAAGGAGCTATTAGTGATTTTAAGAATGCAGCAGTTTTATTTAATCGAAATGCACGCTAAGCTGCAGTGGAACTTCTAAAGAGAAAATCAGTAAATTGGAAACCGACTTGAGCTTTTATACAGGGAATTAATTCCCTGTCTCCCTGAGTATTTCATCATTAATTTAGATGCTTTTTTTACATCTCAGTAAACATTATACCCCTTGTAGTTATAAAAATATATTTATATTTACTGTATTTTAATATACTAAAAAATTGATATATAACTATGCTAATTGTAGTTTTAGGTCTAAATACTGGCTGTGTGTAAAGTAATTTATTTTGCAAGTACAAATCAACTAACATTTATGTCAGTGCTAAACTCAATATATTTACGCAAGATTTATTTACCTAATAGGTTGTTTTTGTTATAGATTAGAGCTGATCAAATTAGTTACATTATTTTAATATCTGAGACCAAATATCTATCTAAAGATAGATGAAATAAAATGCTACAATTAATTATGGTGTCACTGCTAACTCTAAGTTAAAACTTGCACTCTATCTTCTAAAAATATGAAAATTTACTCAATCTTCTGGTTTCCTGCAATACTCGCTAGTTTGGTTTCGACTGCATCCGTTAAAGCTGAACAAGTTTCTAATAAATCTGCTAACCTAATAGGAGTCAGCACCGATAATCAGAACCGATCTAATTTGTTGGCTCAATCTTCTAACCCCGGTTTTACGACAACATCCCCTACAACAGGTTCTACTCCTTTAAAATTATCTCAAGGGATACCACCTAGAGTTATTAAACTCCGTTTATCAGACACTGGTATTTCAATTGGTAGTGTAATCTTTTGGGGAATTGCTGGGTTATTTCAAAAGAGATCAACGGACTGGGTACGGCTAGAAATAAATGGGAATGAAGTTAAGGTAGTACATACAACCAGAACAACTAACACAATTACTCAGTTTTCAAAATGGTGGGATCATCCTGTCAGAAAAATTGCTTTCAAACCGGATTTTTGTACTAACAGTTCAGATTGCGTTGTAGTCAATAAGGAAAATGGGATAATAGACATCAACGATATAAGTTTGTTGAGCAAAGGAGAATTTCAAATTGAATACCTAGAAAGCGGTGAGTGGAAATATGTGGACTTCAGAGTTCCAGCTAAAGAGTAGATATAGAGGAAAAGGGCTAAAAGCTGATTAGTCAAATGATCTTGTCCACCCGCTAAAGCGATGTCAAACCGCTTTCCCATCAAAGAGCGAATTGCTTCCATCCCGGGTACTGATACCGCAGTAATCTTGGTTACATTATTTTAATATGTGAGACTAAATATTTATCCAAAGATAGATGAAATAAAATGTGATAACCTATTATGGTGCCATTGCTAACTTTAAGTTGAAACCTGCACTCTATCTGAAATATGAAAATTCACTCATTCTTTTGGTTTCCTGCAGTACTCGCTAGTTTGGCTTTTACAACATCGGTTAAAGCTGAAGAAGTTTCCGCTAAAGCTGCTGACTTAATGGGAGTCAGCACTGATAATCACAACACCTCTAACCTGTTGGCTCAATCTTCTGACGGTTTCACACCATTAGCTCCGACACCAAGCTCTACTACCCCTTTGTTTCCTGGTGGCGATGTTAATCCGGATTTACCCGCGAGTAATTATGGTTACGGTAGTCTTAGCGTTGGTTTTGGTTCTCAAAGTGATGTGAATATAACGGAGAACGGTCAAAATTGGGCGAAATTCAAGGATTTTAATAGTGCATTTTCATTTAATGCAGCATTTGGTTATCAATTTCAACTGTTTAGGGCTGAATTAGAAGTTGGTAACCAGTTTTTGAGTGCCAAGAATCTAGATTATGACCTCAATACAAGATTTCCCAGAACGGGAACACTCTCTGGTAACATGAGTGCAACTACTATTCTATTGAATAGTTATTTTGATATCCCCACGGGTTCCAAATTCCGCCCCTATGTTGGTGGTGGACTTGGTTTAGGTATTATCAGGGGTAAAATATTGAATGCACCCTTTTGTGATAGTGGGTGTCTCCCTGGACGTGATTACAGTCTTGATGGAACTGCTTTTGCTTACCAGTTAAAAGCAGGTCTACAGTATGAAATAGCAAGAAAGGCGAACATCTTTGGTGAGTTAAAATATTCCAGTATTTCCAGTTACCAAACACCTTATATAGGTACTACTGATATCATTGGTCCTTTTAATTCCTTCGGGGTTGCTATTGGCTATCGCCAAGGTTTCTAATCGTCTAAGCGAATAACTCTCCCACCAAATTGGGGTAACTATGGTGGGAGTACACATATATTAAATAGTGGTAAATACCTTCACCGCAGCAGCAACACCAGCACCAGGAATAAAGTTCTCATAACCCAGCTCCCCAAGAACCACCTCCAGGGCCGAAACACAACTAAGAATATCCCGATCGCTCACGAATCCCAAATGACCGATACGAAAAATCTTGTTAGTCAAATGATCTTGTCCACCCGCTAAAGCGATGTCAAACCGCTTTTTCATCAAAGAGCGAATTTTATCTGCTTCCATCCCGGGTACTGATACCGCAGTAATCGCGGGACTGGCCCATTCATCCGGTGCAAATAGGGGCAAATTCAATGCTTTCATCGCTGCACGGGTAGCATTTTTTTGCCGCTCGTGACGGGCAAAAATTGATTCTAATCCCTCCCTCTTCATCATCCCCAAGGTGGTATGTAATGCTACAATTAAATTCACTGGTGGGGTAAATGGTGTGGTGTTCTTGGCTGTGGATTTGCGATATTTGCCTAGGTCTAAGTAGAATTTCGGTAATTTGGCAGTTTTATATGCTTCCCATGCTTTGGCACTGACGGAAACAAATCCTAAACCCGGTGGTATCATATACCCTTTCTGAGAACCGGAAGCAACTATGTCTAATCCTAGTTCGTCTACTGCTACATTATAAGCTCCCAAACTGGTAACGGCATCAACAATAATTAATGCCTCACCGTGTGCTTTTACATGGCTATTAATAGCTGCTAAATCATTAATTACTCCTGTAGAGGTTTCGCTATGGGTAATGACTACAGCTTTAATTTCCTTTTTGCTGTCTGCTGCTAATATTTCCCCAAATTTGCTTGGGTCTAGGGGTTTTCCCCACTCAGCGGTTACCACTTCTACGTTTAAACCAAATGCTTCTCCTACTTCTACCCAACGTTCCCCAAATTTGCCGTTATTACCCACTAATATGCGATCGCCTGGGGAGAGAAAGTTAATAATTCCTGCTTCTACTGCTCCTGTACCACTAACATTGAGCATTAATACATCGTTGGTGGTCTGATGTAACCATTTGAGGTTTTCTGTGACTTCACCCATCATGCTGCTAAACTCCCCGGTTCGATGACCAATGGGATGTTTGGCTAATGCTAGTAAAGCTGCTTCTGGTACTGGAGTTGGTCCAGGAATCATCAACATTAATTTGTTTTCCATTATTTCTACCTTAATTGTTTATAACACTAAGTGGGTGGGTGGAATTAAATATAAGATGAACCTAGGTTGGGTTGAAGTATGAAACCCAACGCCACGGGTCTCGTTCCTCGACTCATCCTACAAATAATTGTGCCTCCCTACTTAACACCACTAGGTTTTTGATTTTCCACGAGTTCCCAATCATATCATTGGTTGATTATATCTAAAATAATTCTTTATCTTCCAAAAAGTTGCTTAATTGCTAATTCCGGATCTGGTTGTTTGACTAGGGACTCGCCTACTAGTATTGCTGATGCACCTGCTTTTTCTACTGTACTGATGTCTTCTGGTGTGTGTATCCCCGACTCGCTAACTACTAAAATATTTCTTGCTTGGATTTCACCTCCCCTCTGTTTAAGTAGTTCACCGGTGGTCTGCAAGTTAACGGAAAAATCTTCTAGGTTACGATTATTTATACCAATTAAATTTACTCCATCTAGTTTTAATACTCTGTCTAGCTCTTCTAAACTGTGCACTTCAATTAATGCGGCCATTTTCAAACTTTTGGCAATCTTGATGAAATACTGCAAATCTTGATCACTTAAAATCGCTGCTATCAATAAAATTGCGTCCGCACCATTGACCCTGGCCAAGTACATTTGATAGGGATAAATAATGAATTCCTTGCACAGTAATGGCAGATCTACCACACTACGAATCAATGATAGATTCTCAAAACTACCTTGAAAAAATTTGCTATCTGTCAACACCGAAAGACAACTGGCACCTCCTGCTCCATAGGATTGGGCAATTTCCACAGGGTTAAAGTCTTTTCTTAATACCCCTTTGCTGGGAGATGCTTTTTTGACCTCTGCTATTAGGGCAGGTTTGGTTTTACTTTGGCGCAGTGCGGCTAGAAAATCACGGGTTGGAGGTGCAACCAAAACCTGCTTTTGCAGTTCCCTTAAAGGTACCTTGTCCCTCCTTTGTTCTATTTCTATCTCTTTTGACCAAACTATTTCTTCTAAAATGTTATTTGGCGATGCCTCCTCTAGAGCGACTTGGTAGCGCACTATAGAAACATCTATGGCGGGACTGGGAGAACGACGACGTATTTGCATGAAGTTAACACAGGAGAGGGTTTAACACCTAGGGGAGATTCTCCCCTATGGCTGGATATTCTAGATGGCGATCGCTCGTTTATAGGCTTCATCCAAAACTTCTGAAAGTGTGGGATGGGCATGAACTAGATAGGCTAGGTCTTTGACAGAGTGACGATAAGCTACAGCTGAGGATGCTTCATGAATCAGATCGGAAGCGTGTACACCGAAAATGTGTACGCCTAATACTTCACCGGTATCTTGACGATAAATCACCTTGGCTATACCATCTGCTTCGTTTTCTGCTAAAGCTTTAGAGTTACCTTTAAAGTAGCTTTTAGTAGTGCCAATTTCAAAACCTTGAGCCAAACCTAATTCTTGAGCTGCTGTTTCTGTGAGACCCACATAACTAACTTCTGGATGGGTAAATGCAGCAGCGGGTATGCTGCGGTAGTCTACCTTTTTGTTTCTACCGAGGATATTTTCCACTGCGATAATTCCCTGAGCGGAAGCAGCGTGAGCCAACATCATTTTACCATTAGCATCACCAATCGCATAGAGATTAGGAACAATTTCACTACCAGCAAGTATGTGCATACCATCATTGACAGGAATAAAGTTCCGTTTATCCAGTTCCACACCCACGGTTTCTAAACCCAGATTTTTAGTGGCAGGGATACGTCCTGTAGCTACCAAGCAGGCATCTACCTCTAACACTTCCACATCTTCTTTAGTTTGGAAGTCTGCCAATTCAATTACAACCGGGGAACCGGGAATAATTTTCTTAGCGTAAATACCTACCTTAGTTTCAATATCACGAGAGGTAATTAATACCCTTTCTGCTAGTTTGGCAATATCCCGATCAAATCCTGGCATTAATATATCCACGGCTTCAATCATTGTTACCTCAGAACCTAAAGCCGTATAAATATCGGCAAATTCCAACCCAATGTAACCACTACCAATAATGGCAATCCAATCAGGTAAAGACTCTAATTTTACCCCTTGGTCACTGGTAAATACTGTTTTGCCATCTATTTCGATTCCAGGAGGGACAAAGGGAACTGAACCGGGAGAAAGAATAATATTTTGGGCAGTGATGATTTTTTCACTTCCAGTTGTCACCACACTCACCTTTTGTGGCCCAGCTAACTTTCCCCAACCCCTAATAATATCTACACCCAAACGCTTGAGACTATTAGTTAAATCCCCTTGTATTTTGCTAACAAGATTATTGGCATGTTGGGCGATCGCCTCTCGCTGGAAGGAGACTCCTCCCAACTGAATTCCTAGGGACTGGAGATGGTGAGCATCACGCAATTCGCGTACTTTTCCCGATGCTGCCAACAAAGCCTTAGAAGGGATGCAACCTCTGTTAACACAGGTACCACCCATATCACCTGCTTCAATAATGGCTGTTTTTAGACCATAATGGACAGCATGTAAAGCTGCACCATGTCCGCCCACACCTGCGCCAACAATCACTAAATCGTAATCAAATCCAGAAGTCACGTTAGTCTCCCCACTGCTTTAAACTTAGTTACTTTTTCATTTTTCACCTGATCTCAAGTTACCATCGGGCAATTACTAAAAAGAGCAACTAGAAAAAATTTATCGCCCGGTTGTTTAATGAAGATGCGAATTAAAGACATTTGTATTAAGTAGGGAGGCACAATTGTTTGTAGGATGGGTTGAGGAACGAAACCCATGCGGGCGTTCATCTTATATTTAATTCCACCCACCCACTTACTCAGGGCAATTGTGTCTAATCCAACCTAAAATCACCTGATTAACCAATTCAGGTGACTCATCATGGGGACAGTGACCCACCTCCTGTAAATATAACACTTCCAGCTTATCATTATACTTAGCAAATTCAGAAGCCAATTTAGGTGGGATAAATCTATCCTTTTCCCCCCAAATCAACAGCATGGGAATGGTTAAATTGGGTAGTATGGTCCTAGCCCTGGGACTAAATTCTGCGCCAATAGAGGCTTTAAACAGGGCAATAAAAGCACGGGTAGAACCTCTATCTTGAGGTGGTCCTGCCAAAATATCCATTAACTCATCAGTGATAGCTTGGGGGTGGGCATAGGCAAGACTAGCCCAACGTCTGAGCACAGCTGGTTGACGAATGAAATTGAATAGGGGTTTGAGCAGCAAGGGAGAGGCGAATATACTCTTAATTCCTCTGACCAGGGGATGAAGAAAAGGTGGTAAAACCTCCTGTTCCAGATTAGGATCGGGTAAACTCATCATCACTATACCCTGAACCATATGGGGATGCACTGCTGCTGCTACCAGGGTAACTAGGGAACCAAGAGAGTTACCTATTAATATTACGGGTTGATGGATAAAAGTTTGCCAAAAATCGTAAAGTTGCTCCACCCACAGATTGACACTGTAGTTAGCGGGAACCTTTTCAGAAGCGCCAAAACCCAGCATATCCAGAGCATAAACCGTGTGGTGTTTCCCTAACACCTCTAAATTATGTCGCCAATGACCAATAGAAGCACCAAAGCCATGTAGCAAGATTAGGGGAGTTGCAGTTTGCCGGTGATCCCCAGGACGGATAAAAGTATAGCGGATTTGCCAACCTCTCCACACCCAGTCTCTTTGATTACCCACTCGTTTTTGCCAAGATAAAGCTTTTGTCACAGGTCAACCCTCTGGAAACTGTTGAGCCTTGCAGGAGATGTCAATTCTCCTCTACTGAGTTTGCTTAGATTTAATCTCAGCATTCTCTCTACTTTTTTGCACGACCCCCAGTGTAACTTGGTCTAGGGCAAATGTCAAGAGGTTTACAAAAAACAGCCGTCCTAGAAGGACGGGGTTTTCTCAACCGGTTTTGATATACTCGGGTAAGATACTCTAAGATTAACAAATGCGCTCTTCCCATTTCCTATCCCTCCCATGCTTTCTCCTGATTTAAAGTCTCGCCTTTCTCAACCTCTAAAAATCGGCTCCTTTGAGGTCAAAAGCCGGGTTCTACAATCCCCCTTGTCTGGAGTGACGGATTTAGTATTTCGTCGCTTGGTGCGTCGCTATGCACCGGATTCCATGATGTACACTGAAATGGTTAATGCTACAGGTTTACATTATGTGAAACAACTACCCAAAATTATGGAGGTAGACCCTAATGAGCGCCCTATTAGTATTCAGTTATTTGATTGTCGTCCTGATTTTTTAGCAGAAGCAGCAGTGAAAGCAGTAGTAGAGGGTGCAGACACTGTGGATATTAATATGGGCTGTCCGGTGAATAAAATCACTAAAAATGGTGGTGGGTCATCTTTATTACGCCAACCAGAGGTAGCAGAAGCTATTGTCAGGGAAGTGGTAAAATCAGTGAATGTACCAGTTACGGTGAAAACCCGTATTGGCTGGAGTGATAAAGAAATTACTATTCTAGAGTTTGCCAAAAGGATGGAAGATGCGGGAGCAAAAATGATTACCGTCCATGGTAGAACTCGTGCCCAGGGTTATAATGGTAATGCTCGTTGGGAATGGATAGCCAAGGTTAAACAAATACTTTCTATTCCAGTGATTGCCAATGGCGATATTTTTTCCGTTGCAGCTGCTGTCAAATGTTTGGCAGAAACTGGCGCAGATGGTGTAATGTGCTCCCGTGGGACCTTGGGATACCCTTTTCTAGTAGGTGAAGTAGATCATTTTTTAAAAACTGGGGAATTATTACCTTCCCCCACCCCCACCCAACGCCTGGAATGCGCTAGAGAACATTTGTATGCTTTATGGGAATATAAGGGCGATCGCGGGGTACGTCAAGCCCGTAAACATCTTACCTGGTATGCGAAAGATTTTATGGGAGCAGCAGACTTACGAGGGAAATTAAGCACTATAGAAACTGTACAACAGGGGTTAGACCTAATTGATCAAGCAATAGAACGGCTCAAAATCGTAACAAATTAAGGTGGGCTAGAAACTGTTTAGTAATTTCTACTCGTATCAGGTATCCCGTTTTTTTAATGACATTGAGTTAAATCATTCTCAAAAAATAACTCCATGCGATCGCCCCGAAATCGAGTTACCCCGTATTCAATTACATTACCACCTTCATCCACATTCACAGACTCAGCCAAAAGAATCGGTTGATTATCAGAGAATTGCAACAAAATGGCATCTTGCGGTTGCACTAACCGAGCAGAAACAGCTGTACTACGCCGAATATGGTCACATCCATACACCTGATACAAAAACCTTGATATGGATTTCTCCGTCTCTAAAATCTGAAGATGGCTGGGCTCAAAAAAGTCTGGGAACCTGGTCAGGGGAAAATATCCACTACATACACAAATGGGTTCCTCATTGGCAAAACCTAAACGTTCAACCAGAGCTACCTTATCCCCACAACTAATTTCCAACCCCCTAGATATTGCCAGATCGGCTGACACCTCTAAAATACGTAATAACTCAAACCTAACCTGCCAACCCTGGGTCTTAAGAGTCTGATTATAACGCACCCGCTTACCAATAGAATAGCGAATTGTCCTAGCAGCTACAAAAGTTCCTCTCCCCCTCTCTACCCTTAGCCATCCTTCATTTCTTAACAAACCAATAGCCTGTCTAATAGTATGCCGATTTACCCTAAACTGCTGTGCTAAAATTGTTTCCGTAGGTAATTGTTCCCCTGGATCAAAAACCCGTTGTAAAAGCTTTTCCCGCAGTTGATCCGCAATCTGAATGTAAATAGGAATAATTTCTCTCATATTTTATATCTATCCAATTGCTATTTACTCAAAAATCTGTTACTTTATTTTTTGTCTAGATGTCTAGATAAGTTAAAAATAGTTTAAAGCACAATCTTGTCATGAATGTCAAACATACTTACTGAAATACCTGGCTTTTCTGACCCTGTCCATGATGCTCAGCAAACCTTTAGGGCTTTGTTGTGTGCTGATGCACAACCAGGAAAACCTGAAAAAATCCATGTCCAGATTAAAGTCCCTCAGGGGTTAACGCCAGCTTGCGGTGCAGCTTGTCTCACCCTATTGGATTTAGATGTCAAACTGTGGATACAACCCACATTCTCTTCCTCAGTGAGAAATTGGTTGTTGTTTCACACTGGGTGTCAACTAACAGCATACCCACAGGAAGCGGACTTTGCCTTAATTCAAGACTTGGCTTCTATGGCGGAATTATCTGTTTTTAATCCAGGAACAGCGGAAAAACCAGAAGCATCCACAACCCTACTGATACAGATAGCAAGTTCTAATGGCGGAAAATCCATCACCTTAACGGGTCCAGGAAATTTATCACCTAAAACCATAGCACCTAGCATTCCTAACACTTTTTGGGAATTCTGGGAACAGAATTATCCGCTCTATCCTCTGGGAATAGATGTTTTTCTATTTACAGAAGATTCCGTAATGGGACTACCCAGAACTGCAAAACACTCATGAAACTGCAAATTCGCCTAGCTGATCCTCAGGACAGGTCAATATTAAATCAGTTATATGCTGATATGGATCAAAAAGCTCCCCTAGCTGACCACCGAGTCCAAGAGATTTTCACAGAAATTAGTCAGATTCCCAACTATCATATTTACCTTGCGGAGTTAGACCATGAACCAGTGGGGACATTTAGTCTCTTGTATGTGCCCACCATGATGCATCCTGGTTATCATAGATTTGCCATATTAGATGCAGTCACAGTCATCTCCTCCCGTAGAGGTCAGGGGATTGGCACAGAAATGGTTAGATTTGCTCTGGAACAGAGTGCAGCAGCAGGTTGTTATAAGGTTACTTTATCTTCCAACTTAAAACGTCATAACGCCCATAGGTTTTATCACTCATTAGGATTTGAACAACATGGTTGGAGTTTTAACTGTGTAGTTCAACGGGATATTAAACAGGATGGGTTAGCAGTAGGGTAACCTATGGGGGTGTTGGGTTTCATACTTCAACCCAACCTACGTTCATCTTATATTTAATTCCACCCACCTACTTAGATCGGAACTGATTAATAGTTAATAGGTTTTCAACAAACATATTAGAAAAATAGCAGGAGAATCAGTGACAACCAGCAAAATTGCCATTCAAGGAGTGAAAATCCTGACTTCTAGAGGATGGATAGAAGAGGGCACAGTTTTGATAGAGGATGAGATATTTACCAGTATTAACCAATGTGAGGTTCCCCATGGATTTAAGATAGTCAACGGACAGGGTTTACAAATGTTACCCGGGATTATTGACCTGCATGGGGATGCTTTCGAAAGAATGATTTGTCCCAGGCCTGGAATAAATATTCCCCTGTCTATAGCTATGGTAGAAAACGACCGAAATCTTTTGGCATCGGGTATCACGACCTTTTACTGCTCTATTACCGATTCCTACGAACCCGGTTTACGCAGTCGCCAAACAGCTAGTCATATCATCGAATTTATTTTAGGCCCAGGTAAGGAATTTTTAAAAAGCAATCACCGGATTCATATTAGACATGAGGAAGCTAACGTTCTGGGACATGATGAACTGTGTGAATGGTTGCACACAGGTCGTATAGATATTTTATCCATAAACGACCACCTACCATCCACACCAGAAGAAAAGAGATGGTATAGATACCTAAACAGTATCAAACAAAGAACATCCTTATCTCTAGAGGAAATAACCCAACTAGTCATGCAAGTGAGGGAAAAAAGACACCAAGGAGAAGAGCAAATAGAAACTCTCATCAAAATTGCCCAAGAGCGGAATATTCCCCTAGCTTCCCATGATGATGATACACCGGAAAAAGTAGCTCTTAGTCAAAAAAGGGGGGTAGCAATTGCCGAATTTCCCGCCAATGTAGAATTAGCCGCCCAGTGCCAAGCTCATGGAGCATCCGTACTCATGGGGGCACCCAATTTAGTGCGTGGAGGTTCTCACCTTGGTTTAATGAGTGTAGTCACAAGTATAAAATCTCAAGTAATTGATTGTCTTTGTTCAGACTATCACTATCCTTCATTATTTTATAGTCCCTTTAAAATAGCAGAAGAGGGACTAATGTCTTTTGAACAAGCATGGTCATTAGTTTCTAGTAAACCAGCAGCAGCAGCTAGAATTGGTCATCGTAAAGGTCAAATTACCCCCGGTCTGGATGCTGATTTCCTCTTAATATCACCGGATTTACCTGTGCTTTCCTCTATTGTATCTGTTTACGTATTAGGAAAAGAAGTTGTCCACTATCCTCTCAAAAAATCATGAAATTTACCATTGACGAAATTTGTCATTTATTCGACCACAAAGGGTCAAAAATGTACGGAGCAGAACCAGTTACTCAGTTAGAACATGCACTCCAAACTGCCCATCTAGCCCTGCAAGCTGGTGAAACTAGGGAGTTAATTACCGCCTGTTTACTCCACGATTTAGGACATTTAATTCATAATTTGGGAGAAGATCCTGCTGCACAGGGTGTAGATGATAAACACGAATATGGGGCCATTCCCTTTCTTGGTCAAATTTTTAGTCCAGAGGTAACAGAACCCATTAGATTACATGTTCTGGCTAAACGTTATCTTTGTGCCATTGATTCCCAATATTGGCAAGGTCTTTCCCCTGCTTCCCAACGCAGTTTACAACTGCAAGGAGGCATTTTTGCTCCTCAAGAAGCAGAAGAGTTTATTCGCCAACCTTTAGCTCAAGATGCAGTAAAACTAAGAATTTATGATGATCAGGCTAAGGTTCCCCACCTTTCCACACCAGAGTTGAGCTATTTTGTGGAATTAATGCCCCGGTCATAAATTTCGGCAAAAAATAACAGGCAATATCTAAGTATGTTTACCATTCCGGAAAGACAAAGTTGGATATCAACCCTAGCTAGGGCTGAATTACAACAATTAGAACATTTAATAGAATCTTTAGTCAGCAACTTCCACCAACTACCTAATTATACTTTCTTGCGCAAACCAGAAATTGGTTTGGTAATGGTTCAAGGACGTGCTGGGGCCACAGGTGAAGCTTTTAACCTAGGAGACATGACCATCACACGTTGTGTAGTTCAGTTAGAGGATATGGTAAATGGTTTGCCCATCAGTGGATTTGGTTATATTGGGGGGCGTTCCCAACGTCATGCGGAATTAGCAGCTTTATGTGATGCTTTGCTGCAAACTGCTCTCTGGCATGATCAAGTTCACACCACTGTGATTTTACCGATCCAACAATCATTAGCTCAACAACAACACAGGAAACAACGGCAAACTGCTGCTACTAAAGTCAACTTTTTTACCATGGTAAGGGGAGAAGGATAAGCAAAACTAAACTAAGATGAACGTAGGTTGAGTTTAATATGAAACCCATCCTATTAATCCAATCAAACCAATCCAACTGGAGGAAAAATATGCCATACGTTGCGGTAAAAGGTGGGGAGCAGGCAATTGAAAATGCCGAAAAATTACTACACAGCAGACGACGGGGTGATATAAATATTACTGAGATCACCAGTGAGCAAATTGAACAACAATTGACCTTGGCTGTGGAGCGGGTCATGTGTGAAGGTAGCTTATATGACAGACAATTGGCCGCACTAGCTATCAAACAATCTTGGGGCGACCTAGTGGAGGCAATTTTTTTAGTTAGGGCCTATCGGACCACCCTACCTCGTTTCTACTATACCCAACCCCTGAATACAGGCACAATGCAAATTGAAAGACGAATTTCTTCTATTTTTAAGGATATTCCCGGAGGACAAAATTTAGGACCCACTTTTGATTACATCCATCGACTATTAGATTTTAAACTCTTGGCAGAAAATGAAGTTCCTCCACCATCGGAAACTAGTATTACCCCAGAGTCTTTCCCCCTAGTTATGGAGACTTTGGATAAAGAGGGATTAATTGAGTCGGAACCAAGAGCGACCCAACCACAAATACCTTTTGATTTGACTCGTCAACCTTTGAACTTCCCAGCTAACAGAGATGCAAGACTACAAAATCTAGCACGAGCGGATGAGGGGTTTTTACTTTCCCTAGCATACTCTACTCAGCGCGGTTACGGTAAGAATCATCCCTTCGCAGGGGAAATTCGCATGGGAGAGGTAGAGGTAATTATATTTCCAGAAGAATTGGGCTTTGAAATTTCTGTTACTGACATTACTATTACAGAAGTGCAAATGGTGAATCAATTTAAGGGAAGTAAACACGTACCTCCCCAATTTACCCGTGGTTACGGACTTACCTTTGGATACAATGAACGTAAAGCTATGTCTATGGCCCTGGTGGATAGAGCAATGCGGGCCAAGGAATTGGGTGAATCTGTAGATAGTCCAGCTCAGAATATTGAATTTGTTCTTTCCCATTCTGACAATGTGGAGGCCCAAGGGTTTGTTCAGCACCTGAAATTACCCCATTACATTGATTTTCAGGCCGAATTGAATCTAATTCGTCAAATGCGACAAAAATCACAGAACTTATCCCAACAACTCTAATGTCAATATCAACCAAACACCCAGGTTTTAACTTTGCCTACCTTGATGAACAAACAAAACGTTCCATTCGTCGAGCCCTGCTCAAAGCAGTAGCTATTCCAGGACATCAAATTCCTTTCTCCTCCAGAGAAATGCCTATGTCCTACGGATGGGGAACAGGTGGAATTCAACTTACAGCCGCTATTATTGGTCAAAATGATGTTCTCAAGGTCATTGACCAGGGAGCAGATGACACCACTAATGCTGTGAATATTCGCCGCTTTTTCCGCAAGGTTTGTGCCGTGGAAACCACGGAAGAAACTGCACTAGCTACCTTAATTCAAACACGTCATCGTATCCCCGAAACCCCCCTACGGGAAGGACAGATTCTCGTGTATCAAGTCCCCATTCCTGAACCTTTACGCTGGTTGGAACCTTCTACCATGGAAAGTCGTAAAATGCACGCCCTGGAAGAGTATGGACCAATGTATATAAAGCTTTATGAGGATATTACTAGATATGGTCATATTGCTACAGGATATGACTATCCTGTAATTGTGGAAGACCGCTATCTAATGAGTCCTAGCCCCATACCACGTTTTGATAATCCCAAAATGCATCTTAATCCCGCAATTCAATTGTTCGGAGCAGGGCGAGAGAAGCGCATTTATGCTGTGCCTCCTTACACTAGGGTAAAAAGTCTTGATTTTGAAGATTACCCTTTTAGCATAGAGCAGTGGAACCATGCTTGTGAGTTATGTGGTTCCACGGAAAGTTTCCTAGATGAGGTACTTATTGATGATCTTGGAAGCAGAATGTGGATTTGTTCAGATACGGATTACTGTCAACAGCAACGGAGGAAAAAAAATTGACCATGCAATCCATACAACCTATACTACAGGTAGACAATCTCCGTAAATCCTTCGGAGTGATTCCCGCTTGTGATGGTGTTTCTTTTGATCTTTACTCAGGACAAGTCCTGGGCATTGTGGGAGAGTCAGGCTCCGGTAAATCTACCTTACTCAAAGCGATCGCCCATCATATTACCGTAGACGAAGGCAATATAATTTACAAAAATCGTCAAGAGCAATATTTAAAAATTCAGGAACTTGCCGAATATCAGCGCCGACGGTTAATGCGTACTGAGTGGGGTTTTGTCCAGCAAAACCCCCGAGATGGTTTACGCATGCAGGTGAGTGCTGGAGCTAATATCGGTGAACGACTGTTGGATGTAGGGGTGCGTAATTATAGTCAAATTCGTCAGGAAGCGACACGCTGGTTACAAGAAGTAGAGATTGATCCACATCGTTTGGATGATCTACCCACCACTTTTTCAGGAGGCATGCAGCAAAGATTACAACTAGCTAGAGTGTTAGTAACTAGACCACAGTTGATTCTCATGGATGAGCCAACCGGTGGACTGGATGTGTCAGTTCAAGCTCGATTGCTAGATCTATTGCGATCGCTCGTTAGAAATTTTAATTTGAGTGTAATTTTAGTGACTCATGACATAGGGGTAGTCAGACTACTAGCTCATCGGTTGCTAGTAATGCAACAAGGAAAAGTAGTGGAGTCAGGATTAACAGACCAAGTGTTAGATGACCCTCAACATCCCTACACCCAACTATTAGTGAGTGCTGCTCTGACACCATGAGTATTTACACCCCATCAATGAATTATCGATCTCCGGAAACCATTTTACAAGTTACTAATTTAGGCAAAAGCTTTATCCTTCACCAACAGGGAGGAGTTAGCTTACCAGTAATCCAGGGAATTTCCTTTCAATTAAATCAGGGTGAATCCCTAGCCCTATCTGGTCCATCTGGTTCCGGTAAATCCACTGTAATTAGATGTATATACGGTAATTACAGGCCCCATAGTGGGGAGATTTGGGTCAAGCATGAGGAGAATTGGGTTGATTTATGTCAACTTGCGCCCCATGAACTTTTAGCAGTGAGGCAAAAAACCATTGGATATGTAAGTCAGTTTTTGCGGGTTATTCCCCGAATCCCCGCCATAGAAGTAGCAGCGGAACTGTTATTAGATTTAGGAGAGGAACGAACAGTAGCTTTAGCAAAAGTAAAAGAATTATTTCATCGTCTTCATCTACCTGAACGGTTATGGCAATTGTCCCCCACCACATTTTCTGGGGGAGAAAAGCAGAGAGTGAATATAGCTAGAGCATTAGTCGTGAACTTTCCTATTTTGCTTTTAGATGAACCAACCTCAGCTTTAGATACTCACAATTGCCAAATAGTTATGGAACTGTTAGAAGAGCGGAAGAATAAAGGATGCGCCTTGATTGGTATTTTTCATAACATAAATCAAGGGAAATACCTCGGCACAAACACAGCCAAAAAACTTTTTGATAGGGAGTTATTTGTCAATGAATGAGCAGATTTACACCAACTATCGGTTACTACTTCCCAAGGAAGAGATTTTAGGTACTCTCACAGTACGCAATGGCAAGATTGCTGATATTCAACCGGGGATAACAAATAAAGGAGACAACGGGGAGGGGAAATATCTCATACCCGGGTTGATTGAACTACATACAGATAATCTAGAAAGATGTATGTCTCCCCGTCCAGGAATTCGCTGGCCTTTAGAAGCAGCAGCTATCTATCATGACCGAGACTTAGCCAGCGCAGGAGTAACCACAGTTTGTGATGCCATTGCTATTGGTGATGTTAATCCTAAATCACCACGTTTAAAGAACTATGATCAGATGATCAATGTCATTTGCCAAGGGAAAGCAGATAAGAGATTTTTAGTAGACCATTATATTCACTTACGCTGTGAATTAGCCTATCCAGAAGTTTATCAAATTACCGAGGAATATGTTCACAACTCCTTACTGCTTATGATATCCCTTATGGACCACACACCAGGACAGCGACAATTTATCAAACTAGAAAAATTCAAAGAATACTACATGGGTAAACATGGAGTAACAGCACCAGAAATGGAAGAGTTCATCACAACAAGACAAGAAAGGCACAAATTATATAGCAAGAAGAACCGTCATTCCCTAGTGGAGCTAGCTAGGGGAAGTAAAATTGCCCTAGCTAGTCACGACGATGCCACAGTCGACCATGTGCAAGAAGCGGTAGAGGATGGAGTAGTTTTAGCAGAGTTTCCCACCACTGTAGAAGCTGCAAGTAAAGCCCACAGTTTAGGATTAAAGGTTTTAATGGGTGCCCCCAATCTAGTTTTGGGTGGTTCTCATTCTGGGAATGTATCGGCCATGGATTTAGTCTTATTAGACCTAGTGGATGTAATTTCTTCTGATTATGTGCCTCAAAGTTTATTACAAGCCATGTTTATCATTGCCAAAAAGACTGGTAAGCCCTTGTATGAGTGTATGGAATTATTTACTAGTAATCCTGCACAAGCGATTGATTTATTCCATGACCGAGGTAGTTTAGAAGTTGGCAAACGAGCTGATTTTATTACTGTTTGTGACGATGGTATTGTTCCACGGTTAATATCAACTACTTGTGCAGGTCGTCGTATTAGTTAAAGGGAGGCACAATTATTTGTAGGATGGGTTTCGTTCCTCAACCCATCCTACGTTCTGCAAAATTTGTTTACTATCTAATTAGAGAGTTTCGAGTGCTGTAGAATCTTTCGTGTGCCCAAGCCCATAATTCCTCTATTGGCACTACTTACCTCATTTAATATATAAGGATAAAGGATGGATGTGCCCAATTCAACATATACTTTAGCGGGAAGAGGGGAATCAGTACAGGAAGAAGTACTTTCTGAAAATGTAAGACCTTGGCATTCTTTTCAGCGTGCATCTGATGCACCAAATTTGCCCAGTACACCATTCAGATTTGTTTGTTATTTTATCAACCAGTTTCGCTGGTGGTATGTAGCAATGGTAATTTTGGAGATATTAAATGCTACCTGTGGAATTATGTTACCCTATGCCATAGGAGAAATTATTCGTAGTGTCACAGTAGCTCATTCAAATAGTGAGCAAATCTTTGAAGTTATTAAACAACCATTAACTTTATTTATTATGCTCAGTATTGGTGAAGTAGTTTTTGGGCGTGCATCAGGTTTTTTGCAAAGTATTCTGTATACAATTCATCGGCATTCTATTGTCCGATCTTTGTACGCTTATTTACAATACCATTCCCATCGTTATTTAAGCAGTAGTTTTGCGGGAGAATTAGCACATCGTATCAGTGAAACCTCTTTAGGTGTTACTCAAACAATGAACGGGCTGATTACCGAATTTATACCGTTAATAAGTGTGTATATTGTATCCACAATTTTGCTTTATCGTACTTATCCTCTCCTAGCAATATTAGTTGGTACATGGGCGATTTTTTTTATAACCATTTCCTTTTGGTTAGCCACCCGTTGTCAAATTTACTCCCGCAGCGCAGCATTAGCTAAAGGTAACACTACTGGATTGATTGTTGATGCTGTAACAAATATTAGTAGCACCAGATTATTTGCCCATTTTGACTTTGAAAGGAAGTATTTAAATGATCAGTTAAAATATGAACTCGAGGAAGTAAGAAAGTGTAATTGGTACGCAGAAAGAATTCGTTGGTTTCAATATGTTTCTGCTGCAATTCTTAAAATTAGTACCTTGTATTATTCTATATCTTTGTGGAGTAGGGGATTAATCACAGCAGCTGATTTGGTTGTAGCAACCAGTTTGTCATTGTTAATCCTCAGTGAGGTGAGAAACTTAAGTCGCAGGCTCATTGAATTTTTTGAATGTATTGGTAATGTAGCCAGTGGAGTTCATATAATAGTTCAACCTCATGAATTAATTGATAAAGAGCATGCACTTACCCATCAATTTTCCCAAGGACGGATTGAGTTTCACCAGGTAAACTTTAGTTATTCTCAAGAGAAAAAAGTTTTTGAAAATCTTTCTGTGGCAATCAAACCAGGACAACGTGTGGGACTAGTGGGATTTTCTGGTTCTGGTAAATCCAGTTTTGTCAATTTAATTTTGCGATTATTTGACCCCCAATCGGGAAAAATTCTTATTGATGGGGTAGATGTGCGAGAAATGGCCCAGGATGCTCTCCATTCCCAGATTAGCTTAATTCCTCAAGACCCTTCCCTATTCCATAGAACCTTACTAGAAAATATCCGTTATGGTCGCTTAGAGGCCCAAGATAAAGATGTGAAAATAGCGGCAATTAAGGCTTATGCTGATGATTTTATCGCCCAAATGAAGAATGGTTATAATTCTTTGGTGGGTGAACGAGGAGTGAAATTATCTGGAGGGCAAAGACAGAGGATTGCTATTGCTAGAGCTATTTTAAAGGATGCACCAATTTTGATTCTAGATGAGGCAACTTCCAGTTTAGATTCTATTACTGAAAAAGCAATTCAAGAAACACTAGATTTGGCAATGAATAATAAGACGGTGATTGTGATCACCCATCATTTGTCTACTATTTCCCATCTAGATCGTATTTTGGTATTCGACAAAGGAACTATTGTTGAAGACGGGTCTCATGATGATTTGCTGGCATTGGGTGGAACCTATTACAAATTATGGAAAATGCAGGCTAATGGATTTTTACCCTCTGACTCAGAGGTAGGCTAGACCAATATTATTAGAGGCGTGGGGAGCGATATTTCTGTTCAATCCCCTGTGAAGATAAGTCTAAATTTAAAGGGGGATTCCATGTGGACCCCATTAATTAAGTTTTTTGTTACTAGCAAGTTTGTCAAAATCAATAATAGTACTCCAGCTCTCTAAGTCTGGTGCAATCCTAATAATTCTCCTAAGTACTTGATCATCTATCCAAATAAATAGTGGAAAGGCAAATTTTCTGCTGAATTCCTCTCTAATTTGGTTTGATACTTGTAAAATCGAGTCCAGATTGTTAACAGCATCTAAACCAAAAACCATCACAGCATAGGGTTGTATATTCACCATTGTTGCTGATATGTTATCATAAAGACTTATAGCTGATGGGGATAGGTTGATCTCCTCAATTTTTGTACAATAATTACTACGCAATTTTACTGCTATTTTTTGGTGTAATCTAACACAATTACAGTGCAAAAAGATGAGAGAAAACTGACCTTGGGAAAAGTTAATAGCCCTCAATATACTCCTAATTGCATCATGGTTATCATTAGCAAAATTCTCCAAATTATTCATGATATTAATCCTTATAATCCCTGGAAAATTCGGTGGATTCTAATAAGATTGGATTGATATCAAACCAAGAACCTTGGTCATCTCGATATTCAAAAACAAACAAACTGCGCAGCAAAATATCATACTGTTCTTCACCTCTGTATGTTTTTGTTTTCCATACTTCTCGCAATAGTTCCCATTCATCAGGTGTAATAGCTAAACTTAACAGATTACATTGTTCTTTAATGGTATTTTCTAAACATAGACGAGAAATTGGTGCGTCCTGTGATTGTAAACAACGAAATAACAACTTCAAAATACTACGTAAGTGACCACCGCTAACCTGACAAAGGCGATCAAAGGTTCTGGGACTATCAAAAATCTTAGTGGTTAAGGCCAATTTCTCTGGACCTTGTTGCCAATTCACACCAGGAAAAGCTCTGACCATAATCATTTGTTGCAGAAGTGTCATAGCTGCTGAGTAGTATTCACCATTTCTTTGTTTCACAGATATCATTGGCAACACTTTAGGATCTACTCCAAAGCGATTAATTAGTCTACCTAAAGCATTGGAAAATATAAGCACTAAAGGAATTGTATACACAATGTGACAGCTTAAAGCTTTTAAATGTTCACCTCTTTCAATAAACAGATATTCTGGTTGATGTTGACCATTGGCTTTAGGACTATTATCTATCCTGTCCAAATTATCAATGATTACTACTAGACCTGACTTACCTCGCTTTTTTAACTCCTCTTGAGCAGGGATTAGTAATTCTCTATTAATAGACTGTAAAATACTAGCGGTGCGGGGTTCTAAATACTGTCTGAGCTGATTACGTAGTTTGGGACTTTCCTTGGTTTTAGCAGTGATTTTGGCTATACCAACAGATAATTCCGCCTCAAAATCAATATCCAAGGGTGTTTGCAAGAATTCAATCACATCTTGAAATAGAGTCTGGAAAAATCCGGATTTGAGGTTAATTTGTGTAACTTCTAAACTGTGACTCACTTCTTTAGCTATTGCTAATAAAATGTCTGTAACATCCACATCTCCTAAATCCAAACTCTGGCTACACTCAAAATATATTACGTGAAAACATTCAGTTTCTAGCTCTAATTTTAACCTCATTAATTCAGTTGATTTACCTACACCAATATGTCCGGTAAATAGTTGACAGGTGGGCGAATCTGGGGAAAGCCTTGTAATAGTCCGTTTAATTTCGTTAACAATTTTTAGTCCGCGAACTGGGGAAAAATCAATATACTGTTGTTTATCTTCTGGACTGCTACTATTTAGCGTTTTGTTGGGGTTGCAAGCTTGATAAAGTGATTTTGTTATATCCAATGGGGGCTTATAATTCATGACAAGTAGTTAAAATTTTACCTCAGTTGAGTTTAAATCTAATTAAATCTAAATAGAGCGTTTAACGTCAATTTCACCAAAAGAATGGGAGCCATCCTTCTAAATGGCTTTTCCTGGGTTCTAATATATATCTAATATAATATGTAAAACTATACCTTAGGAAACTAGCTTGTCATTGTGGAGTAAAGCAATGTAGTATGTCAACTGTGGTATTTTCATCGAGTAAGGCAAATGTATTCGCCGATAGATTATGCGAGGTACGGATTGTGAAAGTAAAACAGGGTTTGTGCAATCTAACCCTAATTGGAATTGCCAGTTTTTGTATAGTAGTTGGTTTGCCAAAGCCGGCCTACGCCATGCACATTATGGAGGGTTTTCTACCGGTGGAGTGGGCGGTTTTTTGGTGGGTGGTAGCATTACCCTTTTTTATTCTTGGGTTACGTAGTCTAACCCGCACTACCCAGGCCAACCCCCAACTGAAACTAGTACTGGGTTTAGCAGGTGCTTTTGCTTTTGTGCTGTCAGCATTAAAAATACCCTCGGTCACAGGTAGCTCTTCCCATCCTACGGGTACTGGACTGGGCGCAGTGCTGTTTGGACCCTTAACAATGTCAGTCCTGGGTAGTTTGGTACTATTGTTTCAATCCTTGTTACTGGCCCATGGTGGATTGACCACCCTAGGAGCTAATGCATTTTCTATGGCCATAGCTGGACCTTTTGCAGCTTACTGGATATACAACTTGACAATTAAAGTTGGCGGTAAAGAGAGAATAGCTATTTTCTTGGCAGCTGCGATCGCGGATTTGCTGACCTATATAATTACTTCTATACAACTTGCTCTGGCTTTTCCCGCACCAGTTGGTGGTTTTATGGCCTCCCTTGTCAAATTTACCGGAATTTTTGCCATCACTCAAGTTCCCCTAGCAATTAGCGAGGGATTGTTAACCGTGCTAGTGTGGAATTGGCTGCAATCTTATAATCCTCAAGAGTTGGAACTTTTACAATTAATCAAGGGAGAAGATGGCAATGAATCAGTCTCAGAAAAGGTTAAGTAACTGGCTTTTGGTAGTAAGTGTGGTCATTTTAGCTGTGACACCACTAACATTGATTCGTGATAGTGAATTTGGAGGGGCTGATAAGCAAGCAGAAAAGCTAATTACTGAAATACAACCTAAATATAAACCTTGGTTTAAATCATTGTTTGAACCCCCTAGTGGAGAAATAGAAAGTTTATTATTTGCTTTACAAGCAGCTTTGGGAGCTGGAGTGGTTGGTTATGCAATTGGGTTATATAAGGGACGTTCCCAACCGCAAAAACCTGAAGAATAAGCCAGCAAAATAATTTCCGATGATCCACCAAATAGATACCTTATCTTATACTAATAGATTACGAAAATTATCACCATGGCATAAACTTATTTTTGCGTTTACCACCCTTGCTATTTCTCTAGCTAGTGATCCACGAGTACAAATTTTAACTGTGATCTGGATGAGTATTTGGACACTGATTTATGCCAAAATTCCAGCCAAGGTTTATTTACAGTTGTTGATGTTCACCATAGTTTTTGGCTTGATGAGTTTACCAGCGCTCATAGTTAATGGTGTGAGCATTTTTGATACAGAAAGTGTCAAATTAGACTCATGGTATGGAATAACCCTAGGGAATTTTTATGTTTATATCAGTCATAATGGAACAATACAAGCATGGAATATTTTAACTCGCTCCTTATCTTCCGCTTCTTGTGTGTACTTTATGATACTAACTATTCCTTTTACAGAAATACTAGGAATTTTGCGCTATTTAGGGGTTCCCATACTGATAACGGACTTATTATTGCTGATGTATAGATTTATTTTCATTTTGTTGAGCACAGCCAATGAATTATGGACAGCACAAACTTCCCGTGGTGGTTATCGCACTGCTGGTGTGGGAATGAAAAGTTTAGCAATACTGATAGGACAACTGCTACAGCGTAGCTTACAACAATATAATCAGTTTTCTCTGGGACTAGAAGCAAGAGGTTTTGTGAGCGAATTTCGGGTTTGGCGCCAATGTCGTTATGGTTTACAACTGCGATATATGATTGAGTCAATAGTTGGTTGTGTAGTGTTAATAGGATTAAATTTTTGGTAAAATGGTGGAATATCTACTAGAGTTTAAGGAAGTATATTACAGTTATATGGAATCTCAACAATTAGCTTTAAATGGTCTAACATTGAGAATTCCATCAGGTAAGAAGTGTGCCTTGATTGGTCAGAATGGTTGTGGAAAAACAACACTCTTATTACTAGCTAATGGATTATATAAACCCAAGGGCGGGGTTGTGCATTGGCGTGGTGAACCGTTAACTTACAAGCGAAATTATCTAGGTGAATTAAGACAGAAAGTTGGATTAGTCTTTCAAGATCCAGAACAACAATTAGTAGCTGTTACTGTGGAGGAAGATATATCTTATGGTTTGTGTAATTTGGGGTTACCAGTAACAGAAATTAAACAACGGGTAGAGGACGTGTTAGTGGAATTTGAGCTAACCAATTTGGCACAAACACCTACTCATCATCTGAGTTTAGGACAAAAAAAGCGGGTTTCCATAGCAGATGTCATGGTACTAAGACCCGAGTTATTATTGTTGGATGAACCCACTGCATATCTGGATATTAAACAGACTCGTAATTTGATAGCAATGCTGAATAAAATTCACCAACATGGAACTACATTAGTGATGGCAACCCATGATTTAGATTTAGTTTATAGGTGGGCGGACTGGGTTTTTGTGATGGATAGAGGAAAATTAATGCTGGAAGGAAGTCCCCAGGATGTATTTGGTCAGCGGAGATTATTAGAAGAGTTGGAGTTGGGTGTACCATTAATATCTGAAATGTAAAGAAAAACTGATTGATATGTGGTGTTATTATGATGGCGAAGTAAGTGGGTCGGTGGAATTAAATATAAGATGGCAGATTTTATAGAAGTTCCATTTTTTCTCCCTCCGCAAGAGAAACTACGGAGTTTTTAAGTAAAAATGTGAACGTGGGAATGGGCGATCGCGCAGCACTCCCTGCGGGAGCTCGCATTACAATCCATACAGGAGATTGCGAAGCACACCCTACGGGTGATTGCGCAGCACTCCCTTTGGGAGATCGCGAAGGACTAGCAACCTGGAGACTGTCTGTGGGGGAGACCGGTAATCAATTCCCGGTCTCAAAGCGCAAGTCGGTTGAAAACCGACTGGTTTTGTCGGTTGGGTTGAGGGATCCCAACAACCCTACGGGATATACAGCAATTTTCATGTAGTTAAACTCCAAAATAAGATAAGCTATAATAAGGGTAATAAACTAAAATAGAGTAGAAGTGCTGTCAAATTATATGCCAAAACCTTATTCAATAGATTTGCGTAATCGCGTGATTGTAGCATGGGTTGCTCGAGAGGGATCTCAACGCCAGTTGGCAGAAAGATTCAAGGTCAGCTTATCATTTGTGAGAAATTTAGTACGTCGTTATCGTGAAACTGGGCAAGTTGAGCCAAAGCAATGTGGAGGATATGAAAAGCCTATAATTGTAGGCGAATATTTAAACATGATCAAGTCTTGGCTGGATGAGAAAAATGATTTACTACTTTCAGAATTATGCGATCGCCTGAGAGAAACGACGGGCACTAGTGTTAGTATCACAACCATGCATCGAGCCTTAGAAAAGTTGGGTCTACGTCATAAAAAAAAAGTCTAAGTAGGTCGGTGGAATTAAATATAAGATGAACGTAGGTTGGGTTGAAGTATGAAACCCAACACCCCCATGGGTTACGCTACTACTAACCTATCCTACAAATAATTGTGCCTCCCTACTTAAATGCCAGTGAACAGGAGACTCCACTCTCCGATAGAATTATGTTGGTCAAAATTAAAGCAATTTCTCCGTAGTCGTGAGGCACGAACCTTAGAAGCCCTAAATGAGTCCATGACAAGTGCAGTAAATTATATTACAGCAGAGAATGCGCTTAATTGGTTCAATCATTGTGGTTTATTTACATGAAATCTGCTGTAATAAATTTGGTGAAATCATGCTACTGTTGGGAGGGTTTTTATCTTAGGAGATTATTCACATTATGCAGGTTAGGACACGCTTATTAATGTTTTTGAGTGCGGTATTCGTAATTTTGGGAATAATTCTTTCCCAACCAACATTAGCTGATGGATTGAAGGTGGACAATTTTTCTAACCTCATTGCCTTGCAAAATTCGGCCGATGATAAGCTGGGTACTGAGTTTGGTCGAAAAATTAACCTCAATAATGCAAGTAGGCGGGAATTTAAGCAGTATCCTGGTTTGTACCCACATTGGCTGGTTGGATAGTGAAGAATTCACCATACCAAAAAGTAGAAGACGTGCTGAAAATTTCAGGGTTGACCGATGGACAGGTAGAAGTATTACGTAGTAATTTAGATCATTTTACCGTTGAAGAAGACAATTTCTCTGGACTTGGAGAACGCCCTTGATGAGACCGAATTAATAATAAAAAATCACCGTGCGATGGCACTGTGATTTTGTGTACCACCACTCATTGTATATACGCGACCATCGATTAGCTCATGCTTGTCCAACTGCTGTTCTTCCCAGCAAAAATACTCTAAGGAGATGAATTAGGGTTATTTAATATCGCTGTTTATTGGAAGAGAAAATATTGTCATAAAGGACCAAAAGAACCTTGGTATATCTTAACGAATCTACCAAATCTCAAACAAACTTTATGCCTCTATAGATGTCGATGGGGAATTGAACAATTCTTCAAAGATTGTAAAACAGGTGGTTATAATCTAGAGGATACTAAAGTAAATGAAACTCGTTTTTTAGCCTTAGTTTTATTAATTGTGATTGCTTATAGTTTAGCCGTACGGTCAACGGATGAAAAAATTAGGGATAGAGACTTATGCCGGATGGATTCAACAACATCAGGACAATTACCCACGTCAGAGTGATTTTAGCTTTGCTGTTTACGGACAATTATGGATTTATGGCATGGAATTATGGGCTGATTTAGCTCTGACCTTAATCGGTCTCAAACCTCATAAACGCCTCTTTTTCCAGCGTGGCTTTCAGGCTCTATCCCTTATGAAACAAGCTGTTTGACCACTTTGTCACCCGGTAAGGGCGATCGCCTCCCTACATCTTCTCAAGGGAAAACTGTCAACCTGTTATTGGTAAGAGGTGATGGGATTTCAGGGCGATTGCGCAGCACTCCCTGCGGGCGATTGCGAAGCACTCCCCGTGGGAGATCGCATTACACTCCCTACGAGATCATGGATATAGGACTAATAATGAAACGCCATTACCCAGGGTGTTGATTAGGTGGGGATTGACCGATAGCAAGGGGAATCCTTTGGAGGATGAGGAACGCACTTGGCCTAGTTAGTTCAACATTGACGAGTTGAAGGAGGTGACTTAGAGAATGAATTCCCAAAGGTGGTTTTTCGGGATGATTTACCAAAAATTTTTCAATGTTTTCAGATATTTTCATCCCGTAAATATGTAACTCAGAGAATGTGATTACTGGATGGCACCACTGAGGTCAGCACCAGAGAGGTTAGCACTTTGGATGTTAGCACCTTTGAGGTTAGCATCAGAGAGGTCAGCACCTTCGAGGTTAGCAGCAGAGAGATTAGCAACTACAAGTCTAGCACTAGAGAGGTTAGCACGTCTGAGGTTAGCACTTTGGAGGTTAGCACCAGGGAGCCTAGCATCGTAGAGGTTAGCACCTTCGAGGTTAGCCCTATAGAGCGTAGCAGCATAGAGTCTAGCACCTTCGAGGTTAGCCTTATAGAGCGTAGCAGCATAGAGGTCAGCACTTTGGAGGTTAGCACCTTTGAGGTTAGCACCTTTGAGGTTAGCACCTTTGAGGTTAGCCTCAGAGAGGTCAAAACCTTCGAGGTCAGCACCAGAGAGGTCACATTGTGGACACTGACGAGTTCTTAAAACTCTGTCCAAATCAAACTGGTTATAAGCATAACTAGGACTAGTACCAAGGCTAAAGGAGGAAACAAGAAACAAAGTCAGTATCAGCGCTAATGTGAGAAATTTTTTCATTGTCTTAAATCCGTAACCAAATTATCGAGGTAAATTATACATGACCTTTCTTATCCACAAAAGAGCAAATAATAGAAATAACCGCAGGGTAATGAGTAAGATATTTAACGTCAACAAGTTTTATCTTTATTCAAGTTCCATTCATAAGTTAGTAGTGAGATCTTGCTACGGGAGATCGCATCACACTCCCAATGGGCGATTGCGAAGCACTCGCACTCGCGAGATCGCATTCAGTGTTCCCCCCGGTTCCTTCTCAAGGGAAAAACCTGAACGTGTTGATAAACGATCGCGCAGCACTCCCTACAGGCGATTGCGCAGCACTCGCTACGCGAGATCGCATTACATTCTCAATGGGCGATTGCGCAGCACTCCCTTTGGGAGATCGCGAAGCACTCCCTACGGGATCTCGCGAGGCACCACTTACTACCTGAAATACCATGAGAAAGGAGAGTTGGGCTAAATACGCGAGGTAAGACTAGGTAAACTATGCAAGGGAGGGAAAAACATCCCCACTTGACAACCCCATTGTTCCCAACCTCCCAGTAATGGTAGTTGACCCTTTGATGCGTAAAGTGACCATAAATCATCATAATAAATACTCATAATACTATTATAAGATAGCTAATATCCGTTATGCCTCCATCCTGTTTTGTCATCGAAGGATATCTATGTACTGTTTAAATTTATCTCATTTTTCTAACTGGGAATTAGGATACCCTCACCTTGCGCAAAAATGCTAGGTAAAAGATAAAATAAGAGTAACCTAATATTTAGAGTAAAATATGTTGAACGATCGCGACTATACGCTAATCATTGATAAAAGTGGGAGCATGTCAACTCGAGATCAACGGGGTGGAAAAACCAGATGGGAAATAGCCCAAGAATCTACCATAGCCCTAGCCAGAAAGTGTGAGGAATTTGACCCAGATGGTATTACTGTTTATGTATTTTCCGGTAGATTTAAACGGTACGAAAATGTGACAGCAGCAAAGGTTGCCCAAATATTTCAAGAAAATGATCCTGTTGGTGCAACCAATTTAGCTGGAGTGCTTTTAGATGCTACTAATCAATATTTTCAACGTAAAGCATCTGGTCAAGCCAAACCGAATGGTGAAACCATTCTAGTGATTACTGATGGCGAACCGGATGATCGGAAAGCAGTTTTTGAAGTAGTTATTAAGGCCTCTCGCAAAATGGATAAAGATGAGGAATTAGCAATTTCTCTAATTCAAGTAGGTAGGGATCCGCAAGCTACAAAATTTCTCAAAGCTCTCGATGACCAGTTGCAAAGTGTAGGAGCTAAATTTGATATTTGTGACACTGTGACTTTAGATGAGTTAGAAGAAATGAGTTTAACAGAAGTTTTAATGAATGCGATTACTGATTAGTAGAATTGTAGGAGGTTGACAAAAGATCACCTTCGTAAGAAGGAATAGGTATTGCGACTGCTTGTACAACTAAACAGGTATTTGATTGTTTTACAGCTACATCTTGACCTTCGTAAGAAGGAATAAGTATTGCGACCTGGTAGATACTGGGTTGGATTCTGCCCTCGCACCCTGGTTCGGAAGCATTTCCCTTGCGAATTTCCTAGGGTTAGTCTTCCCCCTATGAGCGATCACGAAGCACTCCCTACGGGCGATTGCATTGCATTCCCTACGGGCGATTGCGAAGCACTCCCCGTGGGAGATCGCTTTCCTCCAGTAAGGAGAATTCATATCCAGGCTCATTTTATCTTCACTTCCCGTTCGGTAAAAGATTGACGGTAAACGTTTTCCGTCAAAGGATGAATCAGTTATTTAAAGGGGTTTCGGATATTTGGAGGGGGATCGCATTACACTCCCTACGGGCGATTGCGCAGCACTCCCTTTGGGAGATCGCATTTAGGGTCCCCCATGTTTCTTCTCAAGGGAAAATTCTGAATGTGTTGAGAGGCGATCGCGAAGCACTCCCTACGGGAGATCGCAATTAGAAATTCCCCCACCTCCCTTCTGAATGGAAAAACCTAAAACTGGAGATGGGCGATCGCGAAGCACTCGCTACGCGAGACCGCTCTCATCTAGGCACATTTTATCTTCAGTTCCCGTCTGGTAAAAGATTGACGGAAAACGTTTACCGTCAAAGGATGAATCAGTTATTTCAAGGGTTTTTGGATATTTAAAGGGCGATTGCGCAGCACTCCCTTTGGGAGATCGCATTCAGGGTTCCCCGTGTTTCTTCTCAAGGGAAAATTCTGAATGTGTTGAGGGGAGATCGCATTGCATTCCCTACGAGTCATCACATTCAGGGTTCCCGGTGTTTCTTCTCAAGGGAAAATCTGAATGTGTTGAAGGGAGATCGCATTGCACTCCCTACGGGAGATCACTCTTAAAGGTTATCCCCCGGTTCCTTCTCAAGGGAAAAATTTGAACATGTTGAAGGGCGCGCATTTAGGAACTTTCCCTGGGATTCTTCTCAAGGGAAAAATTTGAACATGGACACAGGCGATTGCGAAGCACTCCCTACGGGAGATCGCATTACACTCCCAATGGGTGATCGCTCTCATCTAGGTGCATTTCATATTCGGTTCCCATTTGGGAAAACATTGACGGTAAACGTTTTCCGTCAAAGGATAAATCAGTTATTTCAAGGGGGTGGGGATATTTGGAGGGCGATCGCGAAGCACTCCCTAAGGGATCTCGCATTCAGTGTTCCCCCCGATTCCTTCTCAAGGGAAAATTCTGAATGTATTGAGAGGCGATCGCGAAGCACTCCATACGGGAGACAGCACATTCTCAATGGGCGATTGCGAAGCACTCGCTACGCGAGATCGCTCTTAGAGATTATCCCCCTAGTTCCTTCTTAAGGGAAAATTTTGAAGGTGTTGAAGGGCGATCGCTCTTAGACATTATCCCCTAGTTCCTTCTCAAGGGAAAAATTTGAACATGGACACAGGCGATTGCGAAGCACTCCTTACGGGAGATCGCAATTAGAAATTCCCCCACCTCCCTTCTGAATGGAAAAACCTAAAACTGGAGATGGGCGATTGCGAAGCACTCCCTACGGGAGATCGCATTACACTCCCAATGGGTGATCGCTCTCATCTAGGTGCATTTCATATTCGGTTCCCATTTGGGAAAACATTGACGGTAAACGTTTTCCGTCAAAGGATAAATCAGTTATTTCAAGGGGGTGGGGATATTTGGAGGGCGATTGCTAAGCACTCCCTGCGGGAGATCGCATTCAGTGTTCCCCCCGGTTCCTTCTCAAGGGAAAAACCTGAACGTGTTGATAAACGATTGCGCAGCACTCCCTTTGGGAGATCGCGAAGCATTCCCTACGGGCGATTGCGCAGCACTCGCTACGCGAGATCGCATTACATTCTCAATGGGCGATCGCTCTCATCTAGGTGCATTTCATATTCGGTTCCCATTTGGGAAAACATTGACGGTAAACGTTTTTCGTCAAAGGATAAATCAGTTATTTCAAGGGGGTGGGGATATTTGGAGGGCGATTGCTAAGCATTCTCTATGGGCGATTGCGCAGCACTCCCTTTGGGAGATCGCATTCAGGGTTCCCCGTGTTTCTTCTCAAGGGAAAATTTTGAAGGTGTTATTGGTAAAAGGTGATAGGATTTGCGGGCGATCGCAAAGTATTCCCTATGGGCGATCATCTTCCCGCATCTTCTCAAGGGAAAAACGTGAACGTGTTATTACTAAGAGGTGATGGGATTTCAGGGCGATTGCGAAGCACTCCCTGCGGGCGATCGCGTCTGACCATCTTCTCAAGGGAAAACTGTCAACCTGTTATTGGTAAGAGGTGATGGGATTTCAGGGCGATTGCGCAGCACTCCCTGCGGGCGACCGCATTACACTCCCTACGAGATCATGGATATAGGACTAATAATGAAACGCCATTACCCAGGGTGGTGATTAGGTGGGGATTGACCGATAGCAAGGGGAATCCTTTGGAGGATGAGGAACGCACTTGGCCTAGTTAGTTCAACATTGACGAGTTGAAGGAGGTGACTTAGAGAATGAATTCCCAAAGGTGGTTTTTCGGGATGATTTACCAAAAATTTTTCAATGTTTTCAGATATTTTCATCCCGTAAATATGTAACTCAGAGAATGTGATTACCGGATAGTATTTGTTAGGTTAACGTTTCTGAGGTTAGCACCTTCTAGGTCAGCATCAGAGAGGTTAGCACCAGAGAGGTCAGCATCTCTTAGATCAGCACCTTTTAGACTAGCGTTTCTGAGGTTAGCACCAGAGAGCCTATTATTAGTAAGGTCAGCACCAGAGAGGTTAGCATCTCTTAGGTCAGCATAAGAGAGGTTAGCACCTTTGAGGTTAGCATCAGAAAGCTTAGTATTTTTTAGGTCAGCAAAAGAGAGGACAGCATAAGAGAGGTTAGCATTAGAAAGCTTAGTATTTTTTAGGTCAGCAAAAGAGAGGACAGCATAAGAGAGGTCAGCATCAGAGAGGATAGCACCTTTGAGGTTAGCCTCAGAGAGGAAAGCACCTTTGAGGTTAGCACCTTTGAGGTTAGCATCAGAAAGCTTAGTATTTTTTAGGTCAGCAAAAGAGAGGTCAGCAAAAGAGAGGTCAGCATCAGAGAGGATAGCATCAGAGAGGATAGCATCAGAGAGGATAGCACCTTTGAGGTTAGCCTCAGAGAGGTCAGCACCTTCGAGGTCAGCACCAGAGAGGTCACATTCTGGACACTTACGGGTTGCTAAAAGTCTGTCTAGGTCAGACTGGCTATAAGCATAACTAGGACTAGTGCCAATGCTAAAAGAGGAAACAAGAAATAAAGTCAGTATCAGCGCTAATGTGAGAAATTTTTTCATTGTCTTAAATCCGTAACCAAATTATCGAGGTAAATTATACATGACCTTTCTTATCCACAAAAGAGCAAATAATAGAAATAACCGCAGGGTAATGAGTAAGATATTTAACGTCAACAAGTTTTATCTTTATTCAAGTTCCATTCATAAGTTAGTAGTGAGATCTTGCTACGGGCGATTGCGCAGCACTCCCTTTGGGAGATCGCATTCAGGGTTCCCCGTGTTTCTTCTCAAGGGAAAATTTTGAAGGTGTTGATAAACGATTGCGCAGCACTCCCTTTGGGAGATCGCGAAGCATTCCCTACGGGCGATCGCTCTTAGACATTATCCCCTAGTTCCTTCTCAAGGGAAAAATTTGAACATGGACACAGGCGATTGCGAAGCACTCCCTACGGGAGATCGCTCTCCTCCAGGAAGGAGAATTTATATCTAGGCTCATTTCATGTTCGGTTCCTGTTTGGTAGAAGATTGACGGTAAACGTTTTCCGTCAAAGGATAAATCAGTTATTTCAAGGGGTAGGGATATTTGGAGGGGGATTGCGAAGCATTCCCTGTGGGCGATTGCGCAGCACTCCCTATGGGAGATCGCGAAGGACTAGCAACCTGGAGACTGTCCGTGGGGGAGACCGGGAATCAATTCCCGGTCTCAAAGCGCAAGTCGGTTGAAAACCGACTGGTTTTGTCGATTGGGTTGAGAAAACGGGATATAAATGCGATTGCAAAGCACTCCCTTTGGGAGATCGCAAAGCACTCGCTACGCGAGATCTCATTTAATAATTCTTCTCACCTTCTTCTCAAGGGAAAAGTTTGAATGTGTTGAGGGGTGACCGCGAAGCATTTCCTACGGGCGATCGCTCTCCTCCAGGAAGGAGAATTTATATCTAGGCACGTTTCATTTTCGGTTCATGTTTCGTAAAAGATTGACGGTAAACGTTTTCCGTCAAAGGATAAATCAGTTATTTCAAAGTTTTGGGGATATTTGGAGGGCGATTGCGCAGCACTCCCAATGGGCGATTGCGAAGCACTCGCACTCGCGAGATCGTATTCAGGAAATCTCCCCCAGCTTCTTCTCAAGGGAAAAATCTGAATGTGTTGAGGGGCGATTGCATTACACTCCTCGTGGGCGATCGCATTCAGGGTTCCCCGTGTTTCTTCTCAAGGGAAAATTTTGAAGGTGTTGAAGGGCGATTGCGCAGCACTCCCTTTGGGAGATCGCATTACACTCCCTACGAGATCATGGATATAGGACTAATAATGAAACACCATTACCCAGAGTAGTTATTAGATGGGGATTGACCGATAGCAAGGGGAATCCTTTGGAGGATGAGGAACGCACTTGGCCTAGTTGGTTCGACATTGACGAGTTGAACGGGGTGACCTAGGGGTGGTTTTTCGGGATGATTTACCAAAAATTTTTCAATGTTTTCAGATATTTTCATCCCGTAAATATGTAACTCAGAGAATGTGATTACCGGATAGTATTTGTTAGGTTAACGTTTCTGAGGTTAGCATCTTCTAGGTCAGCATCTCTTAGGTCAGCACCAGAGAGGTTAGCACCTTTGAGGTTAGCACCTTTGAGGTTAGCATCAGAAAGCTTAGTATTTTTTAGGTTAGCATAAGAGAGGTCAGCACCAGAGAGGTCACATTCTGGACACTTACGGGTTGCTAAAAGTCTGTCTAGGTCAGACTGGCTATAAGCATAACTAGGACTAGTACCAAGGCTAAAAGAGGAAACAAGAAACAAAGTCAGTATCAGCGCTAATGTGAGAAATTTTTTCATTGTCTTAAATCCGTAACCAAATTATCGAGGTAAATTATACATGACCTTTCTTATCCACAAAAGAGCAAATAATAGAAATAACCTCAGGGTAATGAGTAAGATATTTAACGTCAACAAGTTTTATCTTTATTCAAGTTCCATTCATAAGTTAGTAGTGAGATCTTGCTACGGGAGATCGCATCACACTCCCAATGGGCGATCGCGAAGCACTCCCTAAGGGATCTCGCATTCAGTGTTCCCCCCGGTTCCTTCTCAAGGGAAAAACCTGAACGTGTTGATAAACGATTGCGCAGCACTCCCTTTGGGAGATCGCGAAGCATTCCCTACGGGCGATTGCGCAGCACTCGCTACGCGAGATCGCATTACATTCTCAATGGGCGATCGCTCTCATCTAGGTGCATTTCATATTCGGTTCCCATTTGGGAAAACATTGACGGTAAACGTTTTTCGTCAAAGGATAAATCAGTTATTTCAAGGGGGTGGGGATATTTGGAGGGCGATTGCGCAGCACTCCCTTTGGGAGATCGCATTCAGGGTTCCCCGTGTTTCTTCTCAAGGGAAAATTTTGAAGGTGTTATTGGTAAAAGGTGATAGGATTTGCGGGCGATCGCAAAGTATTCCCTATGGGCGATCATCTTCCCGCATCTTCTCAAGGGAAAAACGTGAACGTGTTATTACTAAGAGGTGATGGGATTTCAGGGCGATTGCGAAGCACTCCCTGCGGGCGATCGCCTCCCTACATCTTCTCAAGGGAAAACTGTCAACCTGTTATTGGTAAGAGGTGATGGGATTTCAGGGCGATTGCGCAGCACTCCCTGCGGGCGATCGCTCTTCCCTAGGCACGTTTCATGTTCGGTTCCCGTTTGGTAGAAGATTGACGGTAAACGTTTTCCGTCAAAGGATGAATCAGTTATTTCAAGGGTTTTGGGATATTTGGAGGGGGATTGCGAAGCATTCCCGACGGGATCTCGCATTCAGGGTTCCCCGTGTTTCTTCTCAAGGGAAAAACCTGAATGTGTTGAGCGGCGATTGCGAAGCACTCTCTGTGGTATCTCGCCAGTTTTGTTCGCAGGAAACTAAGCGATAACTATGGAATCACCCGTGATTTGTTTGAGTTAACCCACGCCTGGAGACTGTCCGTGGGGGAGACCGGGAATCAATTCAAGGTAGGTACAGCACAACCGGTTTTTTCTATTTATCTATCGTATAGTTGGAGAAATTGCCATTTACGGTCCAGCTTAGCATTCTTGAAACTACTACCTGCCACCTCAGCACGAGAGAGGTCAGCATTTGTGAGGTCAGCACCTTTTAGGTCAGCATTTGTGAGGTCAGCACCTTTTAGGTCAGCATTTGTGAGGTCAGCACCTTTTAGGTCAGCACCTTTTAGGTCAGCACCTTTTAGGTCAGCACCTCTGAGGTTAGCACCTGTGAGGTCAGCACGTCTGAGGTAAGCATCTTTGAGTTTAGCACCTTTTATGTCAGCATCAGAGAGGTCAGCATTAGAGAGGTCAGCACTAAACAGTTTAGCACTAGACAGGTCAGCACCAGAAAGGTTAGCCTTTCTAAGGTCAGCACCAAAAAGGTCACATTCTGGACACTTACGAGTTTCTAAAAGTCTGTCCAAATCAGACTGGCTATAAGCATAACTAGGACTAGTGCCAAGGCTAAAAGAGGAAACAAGAAACAAAATCAGTATCAGCGCTAATGTGAGAAATTTTTTCATTGTCTTAAATCCGTAACCAAATTATCGAGGTAAATTATACATGACTTTTCTTATCCACGAAGGAGCAAATAATAAAAATAACCTCAGGGTAATGAGTAAGATATTTAAGTTCAACAAGTTTTATCTTTATTCAAGTTCCATTCATAAGTTAGTAGTGAGATCTTGCAACGTGCGATTGCGAAGCACTCGCACTCGCGAGATCGCATTTAATAATTCTCCGCACCTTCTTCTCAAGGGAAAAACCTGAATGTGTTGAGGGGCGATTGCGCAGCACTCCCTTTGGGAGATCGCATTACATTCTCAATGGGCGATCGCTCTCATCTAGGTGCATTTCATATTCGGTTCCCATTTGGGAAAACATTGACGGTAAACGTTTTTCGTCAAAGGATAAATCAGTTATTTCAAGGGGGTGGGGATATTTGGAGGGCGATTGCTAAGCATTCTCTATGGGCGATCGCGCAGCACTCCCTTTGGGAGATCGCAATTGCAAGATAGCATTTATGGTGACTGCACTACATCATAAAAATTCCTGAAAGAGGTTATCAAATGGTTCTGTATTTTTCCAGCGATAGGTGTTAAAATCTCGATAATCAACTGACAAAATTCGCCCATGACCTAGTTGTTCTGCCAGAATAACGAGAGAAGCATCGGCCAAATCCATCGGCAAATCTTGATATTTTTCTATCAGTTCTTCAATACGCTGGCAATGATTTTGTTTCAGATCAAAGATTTGTAGTTTTCCTGTGGAAATTTTATTAATAAAGATTTTTGGAGCATCCACTCCTACTCTTTTTTGTAATAAATAGCAAGTCTCCGTAACGACGCACCAGGTTGTAATAAATTGCTGATTAGCTAAATCTTGAAATCTTTTTTTGGCGGCTATATGAACTGCATCTTGTTTATTAGCAAGAGCTAACCAAAAGCCTGTATCAACTATGATCATATTTTTGATTAAGTTCAGTATCTAAATAGTTTTTATAGTTTTTTGAGAGGTCTGTTTCAGCTTCTATACAACCGATAAAGTCTGACCAGTCTTGCAAGGAATTTTCTGAAGTTCGTTGTTGATTAAGAGGATAGCGTTTTTTCAGAACTTCTACAAGTTCGATTATGATTTGTTGTGCATAGGGAGGAAGAGACGCAATATCTTGTTTAATTGTATCTAAGTTCATAATCTGATTTTGCTGTTTCTTTGATTATACTTTAGGGAGAATCAGATAAGGTGAGTTAATGAAATGTAACGCAGTTTATCGATAATTCACTTAGTTCACCTTCAGGTCGCACTTTAAGCTCTTACTTCATCTGGATTGTAAACTGGCGATCGCATCACACTCCCTATGGGCGATTGCGCAGCACTCCCTATGGGAGATCGCTCTCCTCTAGGGACGTTTCATGTTCGGTTCCCGTTTGATAAAAGATTGACGGTAAACGTTTTCCGTCAAAGGATGAATCAGTAGTGATGGGGTAACAACATGGCATCCAGCCTTTTTAGCGTTAGGAAAAACTTTAGATGAGTGTGCAAACATTTATAAAGGATTTTGTCAAAAATATCGTCCTCAACCGAAAAAGGTAGAAAAAAACCGATGGGGGAGTAAACTTTTAGCCGGGATGAAACCAAATCAAAAAAAGAAGGGAACATCACCAGGACAGCTAAAGCTTTTTTGGGATGAGTTAGACATAACTAATAAGGAAATAATAAAGGCAGCAACAATATTTGTCAAGGCAAATTGTTATACACCTAATCCTAAAAATAAATAGTACCAGGTATCCGAAACCCTGGAACTAGCAAGGTTTCGTTAATTTCTTGTTATTTACAAAAGTTAACAATACTATCAAACCTTTATGGGTTACACTCTGCATGTCTTGACAGGAGGGAAGGAGACGAATTATATGCAGCATCAGCCGCTAACCCCCACCCAACCGGGAGTTGACCCGTGGGTGCGGATAATGAAAATGATGAAAAGTTTAAATCGAAGTAATAGAGCCATGAACCTTGTTTTCTCCATCCCACCCTGTCTCCGAAGGATCTCCATACATTCTCATCATATTGTTTTGTTCCTCCCAGGTTTTTGTATATTTCTTGTTGGACAGATATACCAAATTTACCCTGACTATATTTTAACCACAGATTGTCAATGGTGCGCAATTCCTTACAGGGAAAATTTTCTGCATCTTCTATTCTCAACCAACCTTTGCTTTGTCTGTTAGCTACTGCTAACATTACTTCGTCTGTTTCTAAATCTGCTTCTCTAAAGTCTTGAGCTTTCAACAAGGTTTCTAATCTTTTGTACCTGCTCGGGGTGGGGGGTGGTGCATTTAAAAAGGTCTGAAGTGGAATTCCATATTCTTCTGGTGTACCGCGTCCATCTCCTAGGCTTTGACTGTGGGTTAGCCCATGAATACCTACTAATTTACCATTCTCATCTAGGATGGGACCTCCACTCATTCCTTTTAATGCTCCTATTCTATATACCAAGCTATATCCCCCGTCTCTTGGTTTTTTTAAAATCCGGGAGATTCCATCAAATCTAAAGGTAAAGTCTTGTTTAGAAGGAAACCCACTAATATAAACTACCTGCCCTATGGTTACAGTATTAGAGTCACCCAATGCCACTACTTGATATTTTTGGTCACTGTTAAATTGAAGGGTGGCTAAATCAAGATTAGGTATTTCTGTTACGTTATTTGATTGGTATTTTCTCCCATCGTAGGTGATAATTTCAAATGCGCCTTTATACTGAAAAACATGGGAATTGGTTAATACTGTGTAAGTGTTACCATTTTTATTGATAATTACACCTGAACCTTGGTCGGGACCGCTAAGGCGAACAGTCACCCTTTCAGCGATCGCGCCGATTTCTTTGGTAGTTAGGGCAATAGTAATAAATGGATAGAATATGGTAATAAAGGTGACAAGAATTGCAATAGTGATTAGTTGGGTAAGTTTTTTGCGGTTCATCTCATGGGATGGGTGAGTTTTTTATCAGTATAGCTATTGTCTCCCAAACCAAGAAACTAGGGCTAATGTATAATAGGGGTATGCCAAAGGAGTGACTATGCCACGTAAACAGCAAGTACCAAAGAAAGAAGAGCCAAAGCAGGAAACAAAACTGCAAATAATATCTGTGGTTAGGAAAACTGCTGCTCCCCCTCCAGTGGAATCTAATCCTGATGAGATTATTCCACCTGCTGAGGAAAATAAAAAGGCTACCCCCCAAAAAGCTGCAAGAAAAAAATCTCAAAAAGCATCACCTGTGGTTCTAGCTCCACCACCACCTCGGGATGTTACACCCCCAGTTGAAATACCCTCAGTGGTTATGACTCCCCCAAAAGACAGGGAGGTAGCATTACCTATTGAAATGATTCCATCAACTCAACCAGATGTTACACAACCGGTCGAAACTACTCTGCTAAAAGACCAGGAGGTAGGAGAACCAAATGTAGAATCATTGCCTGATGAAAAGACACAATACAAAAAGAAAGAGAAATTCTATATCTTTAAACGCCCCTACAAATTTACTCTAAAGGGCGATATAAATTTAATTAAGTGGGAATGCTCTTGTGGATATGAAGACGAAGTGTCTGTGCTTGTAGGAATGGAAAATTTACTTGTATTTTGTTCCCAGTGCGGGAAACCCAATAAGTTCAGAGGAACTCTATTAAGTCAAAAAGGCGCAACAGTTGGGGATGAAACTATCCCTGATGTCTCCCCATAAAAAAAGCCCCCCACTAGGTGAGGAGCTTTTCATTTACCAGTATTTGTTATTAACCGTTGATTGCGGGAGCATTAATTATTGTGCTAACCTTTGAATTAGATTCAAAATTAATTGGTCACGACCAGCATTTTTTGATGCAAATGAAAGTTGACTAGGAGCTATTTCTAAAAGGTTTTCAAATTCAGTTTTAATCCATGTTTTTATAAACTTCTTGACTTTTATATCTCCCTGTTCTATTTCTTGTTCTAAATTAGGACAGCCATCCAGGAGTAAAACAATATCCTCTAAATCATGACTAGTATAGAAATTGCGATTTCCTCGACTATTAAATGCCTCAATTTTTGAAGCTAAAAGATAAGTTACCGGGAAAATATTTATTTTTTGACTACTTGGAAAAGTATAAATAATTGATTTTTTTATTCCTGGCTTGTACCAAGAATTGCTAAAACCAAGGATAGAAGTATCGTCTGGCATTATATCTAATATTAATTCCTGATACCGCCAACGACATATAACTTTACCTTTATCCTGTTCAAGTCCAATTTGACGTAGCTCTTCTTCAAAAAGATAGTATTTATTACGAGGAGTAATATTGATAACGCAATCTACATCATTCGTAGGACGGGCATCAATAGCAGAAATTTCGTCAAGATATAGTGATATTGTTGCCCCACCTATAAAAACTATTTTTTTATTTAATGCGGCAAGTAATTTTGCCGCCTTTTCAAGCATTTGTACTTGTTCATTCATCTGATTGTCAGTTTCTTTTCTAGCTCTTGACTAGCGAGATTTTGTTCTCGCGCACGACCAACCCGAATTGCATCCACCAAACTCAACAACTCATAGAGTTCTGGGTCATTTTTTACTGCAGCAGGAACAGATTTATATAATGGGGTAATACTTTGTCCTCTCACAGTTCCCTGTGGATCACTCCATACGTAGATATCGGTAGAATTGACATTCAGTAAATTTTTTAATGGTTCTGCTGAATGTGCAGTAGCAATTCCCCTCGTTAAAGGACCAGGTTTTTCAGGAAATACGTATTTCAGTCCGTGAATGAGGAATTCAAGCAAAGAATGGTTTTTCACTTTTCTAGTAGACCAATCATACAACCCACTGGACTGACATCTTTTGAGACCAGCATAAACTTCCGAAGGACTAATGTGTAATGCAGTGCCAAGCTGGTTATAAGTCCATTCTGAGTTTTTTAAGTTGTGTACTTTCAGCAAGACAACGATATCTTGAGGTTTTAGCATGACGAGATTTTCGATGAATCTACATTTTATTCTATATTCGCAAATCGCAAATTTATTTGCCATAATTGCCAGTTATGAAAAAAGTCTCCCACTACGTGAGGAGCTAATTGGAATATTAACCAGTTGGGACCCACCGAAGTTAAAGAGGCGATTGCAAAGCACTCCCTACGGGAGATCGCGAAGCACTCCCCATAAAAAAAGCCCCACACTAGGTGAGGAGCTTTTCATTTACCAGTATTGATTATTAACCGTTGATTGCGGGGGCGGTTAATGCTACAGGTGCTACTTCACCAGCAGCTAGGTCTAAGGGGAAGTTGTGGGCGTTACGCTCGTGCATTACTTCCATACCTAGGTTAGCACGGTTGATTACGTCAGCCCATGTACCGATTACGCGTCCTTGAGAATCAATGATGGATTGGTTGAAGTTGAATCCATTCAGGTTGAATGCCATGGTGCTTACACCCAGTGCTGTAAACCAGATTCCTACTACTGGCCATGCTGCCAAGAAGAAGTGCAGTGAACGGCTGTTGTTGAATGAAGCATATTGGAATATCAAGCGTCCGAAGTAACCGTGTGCTGCTACGATGTTGTAGGTTTCTTCCTCTTGTCCGAACTTGTAACCATAGTTCTGAGACTCGGTTTCGGTTGTTTCTCTTACTAAGGAAGATGTTACCAAGGAACCGTGCATAGCGCTGAACAAGCTACCACCGAATACACCTGCTACTCCTAACATGTGGAAGGGGTGCATGAGAATGTTATGCTCTGCTTGGAACACAATCATGAAGTTGAAGGTTCCAGAGATACCTAAGGGCATACCATCAGAGAATGAACCTTGTCCGATGGGGTAGATTAAGAATACTGCGGTAGCTGCTGCCAAAGGAGCGGAGAATGCTACGCAAATCCAAGGACGCATGCCTAACCGGAAGGATAGTTCCCATTCACGACCTAGGTAGCAGGCTACACCAATCAAGAAGTGGAAAATTACTAGTTGGTAAGGACCACCGTTGTATAACCATTCATCTAAGGATGCAGCTTCCCAAATGGGGTAGAAGTGCAAGCCAATGGCGTTGGAGGAAGGAACTACAGCACCGGAGATGATGTTGTTACCGTACATTAGGGAACCAGCTACGGGTTCGCGGATACCGTCGATGTCCACGGGGGGAGCAGCAATAAAAGCAATGATGAAGCAAGTAGTAGCTGCGAGAAGGGTGGGGATCATTAACACCCCGAACCAGCCAATATAGAGGCGGTTGTTGGTGCTGGTGATAAATTCACAGAAGCGATCCCATACGTTGGCGCTTTGGCGCTGTTGAATGGCAGTGGTCATGGTTTTATAATTGCGGTTTTACGAGAGATTTATGTATGTTCTGGTAGGTGTTTCTACCTTATGAACTTATATTAAGACAAATATTTAGTTTTGTAAAGAGGTTTTTACAAAATTTTTAATAATTTTGCCAATTAGGGATTTTCCTATATGTGGTAGGGGTTTCCGATTATTAAGTTACTAGTTTTGACCCTCAGTTTCACTTGTAATGATTATTTTATGTTAACTCCTATGTAATTTAATTTGATTAAGTTAGCTTTTATTTACAGCGGTTTTCATGTAAATAAACCACAATGATTGAACCAATTAAGCGCATCCTCTGCTGTAATATAATTTACTGCACTTGTCATGGCCTCATTTAGGGCTTCTAATGTTCGTGCCTCCCGACTACGGAGAAATTGCTTTAATTTTGACCAACACAATTCTATCGGAGATAAGTCTGGAGAATAGGGGGGTAAAAACTTAACTTTTGCACCGACTGATTCAATTGACAATCTCACGCGCTCGGCATAATGAACCTTTAAATTATCCATAACAACAATAGCCCCTTTCCATAATTGAGGTACTAAAACCTGATTTACATAAGTGACAAATACTTCTGTATTTGTGCTTCCCTCTACAGTCATTGCTGCCAGAATTCCATCCATATTTAAAGCACCAATCAGAGAAATATTTTTGCCCTTGTTTCCTGGTACGCTACCAATTGCTCTTTGTCCATCTTGGCTTCTGGCAAACAACCTTGACATCCCTAAATTTATCCCCGATTCATCTAAAAACACTAAATTTCTAATATCAACTGTATCTACCCAACGACGATAATCATGCCTTAATTCTTGAACACGTGGAGTCTCCTGTTCACTGGCATTTAGACTTTTTTTTATGACGTAGACCCAACTTTTCTAAGGCTCGATGCATGGTTGTGATACTAACACTAGTGCCCGTCGTTTCTCTCAGGCGATCGCACAATTCTGAAAGTAGTAAATCATTTTTCTCATCCAGCCAAGACTTGATCATGTTTAAATATTGGCCTGCAATTATAGGCTTTTCATATCCTCCACATTGCTTTGGCTCAACTTGCCCAGTTTCACGATAATGACGTACTAAATTTCTCACAAATGATAAGCTGACCTTGAATCTTTCGGCCAACTGGCGTTGAGATCCCTCTCGAGCAACCCATGCTACAATCACGCGATTACGCAAATCTATTGAATAAGGTTTTGGCATATAATTTGACAGCACTTCTACTCTATTTTAGTTTATTACCCTTATTATAGCTTATCTTATTTTGGAGTTTAACTACATGAAAATTGCTGTAAACAAAATCTGAGTAATCATACCAATATATGAAACCGAACGCCCGCATGGGTCTCGTTCCTCGACCCATACTACAATGATATTAGACTTGTTGCAATGGAGTGTTATTCACGTAATTAGTTATACTATTACCGCTACTCTGTATTAAGAAATATTAAGGGGACTGGGTAATAGAATTCCATGAGTTACTATTTACTATGAGTTGCTATGAATTACTACATAACTTTCCACCTTAACTAAAGGAAGTTTAACCATGTTTCAGAAATCAACCTCATTTTCTGCTAGGCTATACGTACTCAGCTTTGCTATTCCTGTTACCCTGGTCATTCCCAGTACCTTTAATGTTTCCGCTGGTATGTTAATTGCAGGGGAACAGACTAGTCCCTATAGAGCTAATGCTTATATCGCAAGAAATGTTGGGGGAGCCTTAGCCAAGGAATTACAGGGCAAACCAGTGGTAGTTGACATTTATGCCAGTTGGTGCTCTAAGTGTAAAAATATTGCCCCTACCCTCTCTCAATTAAAACAACAATATCAAGGAAAAGCACATTTCATTGTCTTTGATGTAACTAATAAAACCAAGGTTCGTGAGTCAGAAGTTAAGGCGAAAAAATTAGGTTTGGGTGACTTCCTAGATAAGAATAAATCACAAACAGGTAGTGTTACTATTATTTCCCCTGGCAATGGTAACATTCTAGGTCAGTATCGCAATAACACCAATTTAAGTGATTACACCTCCGTATTAAACTCTGCAATTTCCCAGAGATAAGGGCAAGGATTAAGGATTTGATGGCAAACATCTTCCGATAATAAGCTAAATGGCCATTTAAAGGGAGATGCTTGCAAGCAATTAAATAATTTGAGGACATTATTATGAGCGAAATAGAAAAAGTGCCAGGGGAAAAAAAGCCTATATACAGCATTAAAATATCGCGAAAGATGCTATTATATATAGCATTAGGACTAGTAGCTTTAATTATTGTTATTACCCTGGGTACAGTCATTAGCCAACCCTTAGAAAGACTAATTTCTGTTGTAGAAAACCTTTATGAAAAGTGGTTTGAAAAACAGAACACAGCCAATCCACTGGTTTTACTACCTCTGGCATTTATTGGTGGATTATTAGCCAGCATTTCTCCCTGTATTCTTGCCCTACTTCCGGTTAATCTAAGTTATATTGGTACCCTAAAAATAACATCCCGTTGGGATGCTTTTAGTCAGTCCGGTTTATTTGTGCTAGGTAGTGTTACCATTTTAAGTCTATTTGGTTTGGTTTCATCCTTTGCTGGAATGGTAATCATAGAATACCGAGGTTATATCAACATAGTAGTTGGTTTGATTATGTCCATAATGGGACTATGGTTAATAGGAGTAATTAAAATTTACCTCCCCCAGATAGACTTAAAACTTCCTAACAGCGGTCCATACAGTGTGGGTCTAACCTTTGCTCTGGTTAGTTCTCCCTGTGCTAGTCCGGTGTTATTTGCAGTGTTAGCAGCAGCTGCTGCTACTGGTTCTCAAGTTTTAGGTACACTTACCATGGTCAGTTATGCTTTAGGATATACAATTTTGATTTTTCTAGCCAGTCTATTCACAGGGTTAGTTAAACAGAGTAGGAACTTGTTACAACATTCAGAAACTATTATTCAACTAGGCAGTGTAGCTTTAATGCTTACAGGCATTTATTATTTGTACACAGGTACAGTATGGTTTTTTGGTGGGTGAGTAAGTACCCAGGCAAATTTAATTTTACATATTCATTGAAGAAATAATTTCTGTAAGGGTTATCTGTTAGGTCTTTTCAGTTATCAGTTCCCTCCCTGAACTGCGAAATTTATTTTGCACGACCACTTATCCCATAATTTGTCCTTTTCAAATAGAGGAAATTCTGGATGAGGACTTTTATGGAGACTAACCATTACTTAAAATTGTTTGATTTAGAACCCTACCAGTCTGCTGACAACCGAAAAACTAGGAAATACAGCAGAACTTCCTAGTGAATTCCCTTATGAGGAGAGTCAATCACAACTTCCCTCACTCGATATATTGGCTTCCCCTGGGACTCATGATAGGTACGCATTAGCATTTCCGCTAATAGTCCAAAACAAAATAACTGTACTCCCGTGACAAGCAGTAATACTGCTAAAATCAGTAAGGGACGACTACCAATTTCCAGATAAAAAAACAACTTGAGGATGGTGAGGTAAATACTTAGTCCCCCTCCAATAATCATTGACCCTAAACCTAATAATCCAAAAACGTGCATTGGACTAGTAAGAAACTTTTTCATAAAAAGAATAGTTATTAAATCCATTAATACCCGAAAAGTCCGGTATATGCCATACTTGCTTTTACCAAAACGTCTTGCATGATGACGTACGGGAATTTCTGCAATCCTGGCTCCTTCAATATATGCTAATGCAGGTAGGAAGCGATGTAGTTCTCCGTATAGGTTCATATCTGCTACTAATTCTGCACGGTAAGCTTTGAGAGAACAACCATAGTCATGAACATAAACACCGGTAGCGCGACGAATTAACCAGTTAGCAATTTTCGAGGGTATGAGACGATTTATGGCTCCATCCTGGCGATTTTGCCGCCAACCAGTCACTAAATCATAACCTTCATCTAATTTACTCAATAAGTTGGGTATATCAGTGGGGTCATTTTGTAAATCCGCATCTAAGGTAACTATGGTTTTACCAGTAGCATAATTAAAACCAGCAGACATAGCAGCTGTTTGTCCATAATTCCGTCGCAAAATTATTACTTTTAGATCATTGCGCATTTGAGCCTGAGTTTTGAGAAACTCTGCTGAACCATCCTTAGATCCATCATCTACGCAAATAATTTCATAATTTAATTTATTCACTTGTAAAGCTTGACAAATTCCTTCTAACAATAATGGCAAACTTTCTAGTTCATCTTTAATCGGCAAAACTACTGAAACGTCAAGTGCTTTATATTGACTACTAGATAATTTTTCATTGGTGGCTGGCAGTGGATAATTAGTCATAAGTATTACCAAGTGTGGAAATAAGTAGGGTTGGAATTGGTAGTGGTTAATGTGGGTGTTGGGGAATAGGGGTGTAACTTCTTACAACTCTGCCAGATCCACGCAGTTGTTCATAGTATAACTGACTAATGCGATCGCCATCTGGTGATAATTGATCAATTCCGATTCCGTTGCGTCCCTGGTCTTTTCCCGAGCTGTGAATATAATATCCATTTCCTAAATATAAACCCACATGGGTGGCTTTTTGGTTAGTACCAAAAAATACTAAATCTCCTAGCTGTATCTCATTAATATCTATAGTTTGAGTAAATGCTTCTTGTTGATAAGCGTCCCTTGGTATCCACACACCAACGGATAGAAAAGCAGCTTGCACTAAACCGGAACAATCATAATTGGGCCCTACGGTTCCGCCCCATAGATAATAATTGGTTTGTCTCATGGCTTTTTGAGTAAATTCAATTACTTCTGGTACAAGTTTCTCGATTTCTAAGGCGGTAAAATTAGCTGGTTGATAGGGTTTTGTGGCAAGTTTTAATAAGCGCAAATCATTGGGATCAATCCATCCTCGGTACTGATCTTCACACAAATAAACTTCAACACAAGTATCTTGAATTTGTCCTTCCTGGGGAATTCTTAAATTCCTTCCCCTAGCAGCTTGGGTTGCTAATCGGACACATTCAGGAGAATCATAAATGTTTAGGTTGCTTATACATTGATATTCAATCATTTCCATAATGTTTTCTTGGGCAAGTTCATGGTCCATACAAAAAATTCCCAGTATTTTACGTGTCAGTTAATAAACTGTCACCATCCAGGTTGGTTACTCACTTTGTAGGGAATATTCTAAATTACATGCAAGGAGTGATACCTCTTTACTCAGGTTTGTTATTGACTTCGCTCTGCTCCGTCTAATGGAAATGTTTGAAGTTCTCCATACCAAGTCTGGAGTAAGTTGGTGAAACTTATACGGGGGAGTACCTGAGTGCCTTAAAGAAACTCAGGTGCTTTTTTTTGACTGCTTATGGCTAAAGCTATATACTTAAACTACTGCGGTACACTAAAGTTAGCCTATTTCTTAATCTCTTTTTTGGGTAAGCGTGAATAAATGGAAGCAGAAGATGTAAAACGGCTTTATGCCACAGGCGAGAGGTACTTTGTATCTGCTGATTTGATTGGGATCAGACTTATTGATGCCTATTTGCCCGGAATCAATTTCTGGGGGGCAGATCTAAGTAGAACTAATTTGGCTAGGGCCAAACTTTAGCAGCCACAAAATAACATAAAGACAACACTGGAATATTGAAGAACCGCATCACGGTTAAATATCAAGGCGAATAAATTCGCCGTTGGCACTTCCTGTCTAAAGCCAAGTGGCTTCCGTGCCTTTCGGCGATTTTCTTGTGAATCTTTCTAATGCCAATCTTAGAGGGGCTAAACTACACCAAGTTCTATGGTGCTAACTTGAATGGTGCTATGTATGACATGAGCACTAGACTACCAAGGGGTTTTGACCCACTCAATCATGGCATGCGCAAGGTGCAAGGTGTGAGATGTTAGGAGTGGACGTAACTGGATTCGAACCAGTGACCTCTACGATGTCAACGTAGCGCTCTAACCAACTGAGCTATACGTCCTTAACTCCAACCCACCCCACTATATCATACATATTTTCTGTGTCAAGTTCCTCATCTATAGGCAAAATTCAAATCAGCACAAGAGATTGGTTGGCAGATTATTTCCATTTCCTGGCTCCCTCTACCACTTCTAATAAACTCCTGAGCATTAAATAGGCAGATGTACCTCCAGGATCTTGATGTCCCATACTACGCTCTCCTAAATAACTGGCTCTACCTTTTTTTGCTATCATAGGTATGGTATGTCTTAGTCCCTGCTCTGCTGCATCCACAGCCATTCTCAGGGCCGAAATTGTGTCTTTATCTTCTGTCACAGCCTTTTCAAAGGCCAACACAGCAGGATGTATGACGTCTACCATTGTTTTATCCCCTAACTGAGCCTTACCTCTTTCTACTACTCCATCTAAACCAGCTTTCAGAAAAGCTAATATATCCCTTGTAGTTAGCTGGTTCTTCCCCATGGTGATGTCACTACCTCTTAAAAACCAGGTTCCGTATAACGGACCACTAGCACCTCCTACACTGGATATGAGGGTCATGCTCACTGTTTTCAAAATGCTGCCAATATCTTTCCCCTCAATGCTTGGTAGAATGCTACTTACTCTTTTGAAACCCCTATCCATGTTAATTCCATGGTCTGCATCACCAATGGCAGCATCTAGTTCAGTTAATTCTTGCTTGTGATGTTCAATGACGGAACTAAACACTTGCAACCATTCAACAATTTGCACCTGAGTAATCATTTTAAACTCCCCAGCGTAAACTCGCAGTTTTAACTGGTGCATCCCATAGGTCTAACATTTCCTCATCTAGTTTGAGTAACGTAATAGAACAACCTTGCATCTCTAGGGATGTCATGTAAGGTCCAATCAGATTTCTCACAATTTCTAACCCCTCCTGCTCGCAAAGTTCTACTAGTTTACGGTAGACGAGATAAAGTTCCGAAATAGGAGTACCACCCATACTATTAACAAATGCTAAAAGGCGATCGCCTTTTTCCCAGGGTTTATTTAACAGTTCTACTTCTTTCCACTCCTCCCGGTTTTCATCCCATTCCCGCATTGTTCGACAATAATCAGTATCATCAAAGAGCGATCGGGCTAGGACCTCGGTAATCTCATCACTACGCATCAGGGGAACTCTTTCTCTTCCTGGTTCTCCATGAATGCCAATACCCAACTCTATTTGGTCATCTCCCAGGTCAAAGGTTGGTGTTCCCCTAGCTGGTACTGTACAAGAACTCAAGGCTACTCCTATGCTTCTTCCTAGAAGATTTACCTTTTTGCACAAATTGGCAACCTGAAGTAAATCGTAACCTTGCTCTGCTGCTGCTCCACAAATTTTTTCCGCTAGTACGGTTGTTCCCACTCCTCTTCTTCCTTGGGTGTAAGAACTATCTTTCACGGCCACGTCATCATCAATTATCATATTTAAGGTACGAATTCCTTGACTTCTAGCTAGTTCGGTGGCCATTTCAAAGTTCATTATATCGCCGCTATAATTTTTTACAATATACAGAGTTCCTAAACCCCTATCAACTTTTTCTGCTGCTGCTAACATTTGATCGGGGGTTGGTGAGGTAAAAATTTCTCCCGGACAAGCAGCATCTAACATTCCTGTGCCTACAAAACCCGTGTGCATTGGTTCATGTCCACTACCACCACCAGAAATAATTGCTACTTTACTTTTGTCGGGAGTTTCTGCACGATAAACAAAGGTAGGGTCGAAGTTTACTTTAATTAAACCACTGTGTGCCCTAGCCAGGCCAAGGAGACTTTCTTTGACGAAGTTTTCTGGTTGATTAATCAGCTTTTTCATAATTGATGTTATTAAGGATAAATATAAGGTTTAATTCTACGATTAAGGTGGTGCGCACAACTCTCAAGTTTATCTGTCAAGTTGAAAATGAAAATTGGTATTCTGGGTTTAGGATTGATTGGTGGTTCTTTGGGTTTTGACTTACGCTCCCAAGGACATTATGTTTTAGGAGTTAGTCGTCGAGAATCAACCTGTCAAAAAGCCATGGAAATTGGCAGTGTAGACCAAGCTAGTGTTGATTTGAGTTTATTGGTAAGTGCAGAATTAATATTTGTCTGTACCCCTATAGGATTAATTGTACCTCAGATAAAAGAGTTACTACCCTATCTACATAAGACTACTATTATTACTGATGTTGGTTCTGTGAAAGGGCCCATTGTCCATTCTATTTCTCCCTTATGGGAGAATTTTATTGGTGGTCACCCCATGGCCGGAAATACTAGTATGGGAATAGAAGCTGCCCAGTTTAACTTGTTTGTGAATTGTCCTTACGTAATCACTCCAATTGATAAAACAATCAAAAACAATTTAACACTACTGGAAGAAATTGTGCGATCGCTTGGATGTAATGTTTACTACTGTTCACCAGAGCAACATGATCGAGCTGTGAGTTGGATATCTCATTTACCGGTGATGGTTAGCGCTGCTCTAATTGATGCTTGTTTAAATGAAACAGATTTAGAAATTTTAGAACTAGCTCAAAAACTTGCTAGTTCTGGTTTTCGGGATACCAGTCGGGTAGGTGGTGGCAATCCCGAACTGGGGGTAATGATGGCACAATATAATGGTCAAGCACTCATCAATTCATTACATAAATATCGTGACCACCTGGATTCATTTATCAAATTGATCGAAGAGGAAAACTGGGAGGTTTTGGGGGAGAAACTCCTGTTCAATCAACATAACCGTCCCAGATTCCTATAGGAAAATGCTAATGTGGAATTGGTGGAGTCTGGATTCCACCGTTGCTACCTTTTAAAATAATGATGATCAGGAAAGAAAACATGACATCAGAATCCAACAAACTGCGTTTTTACACCCAGGAAGAGGTACAGGAAATTTTAAACCTGGCGATCGCCCGTCAGAGTAAAGATATTAGTCAAGAGTTTTCCTATCAGCAGATTTTAGAGATTGCTAAGGAGCTACAAATTGAACCGGAAGCTGTTTTGCACGCTAAGACTGAATGGTTAGTTCAACGAAGCGAAACACAGCAGCGAAAGGCTTTTAATAATTATCGTCAAAATAAACTGAAGAAACGTATAGGAAACTATATAATTATTAACGCTTTTTTCGTGCTGGCAAATTTAATTAGCAGTGCTAGTCTAACCTGGTCTCTATATATTTTGATGTTTTCGGGATTAGTTATTCTAGTTGAGGTTTGGAACACCTTTCGTAATCAAGGTGAAGAATATGAAGCTGCTTTTCAAAAATGGAATCGTCAGCACCAAATCAAGCAAACCGTGAATACGGTGATCAGTACAGTGATTAATAAATGGTTTAAACCGAGAGGATAGATTAAAAACTATTTGCAGAAACATCATATAGCTTTAACAACTTGTTAACAGATAGACCTGATTTTTGGTTTATGATATTGTATAACCAGAAAGAAGTAAGTAGGGAGGCACAATTATTTGTAGGATGGGTTGAGGAACGAAACCCATGGGGGCGTTGGGTTTCATACTTCAACCCAACCTAGGTTCATCTTATATTAATTCCATCCACCTAGTCTTATTTAACCTAATTATAGATTCTGTGGATTTTTATGCTGTGAAATTTAATTTCAACGTCATGATATGTTGTTTAAATCCCGATTGTCAAAATCCTCAGAATCCCGATGGTAGGAAGTTTTGTCAAAGTTGTGACACTCCTTTAGTACCACTGTTAAGAAATCGTTTTCGTATTATTCGTGTGCTTTCAGATGAAGGAGGATTTGGCAGAACATATCTAGCGGAAGACACAGATAAATTAAATGATAGTTGTGTGGTCAAACAATTAGCACCTAAGTTTCAGGGTACTTGGGCACAAAAAAAAGCAATGGAGTTATTCAGTCAAGAAGCAAAGAGACTGCAAGAATTAGGAGAGCATCCACAAATTCCCACCTTATTGGCTTATTTTGAGCAAGATAAATGTTTATATCTAGTACAGCAATTTATAGATGGTAATAACCTATTACAGGAGTTACAATTAAGAAAGCACTATAAAGACAGTGATATTCAATCTGTGCTACTAGATTTATTGCCCATTCTTAAATTTATTCACAGTCGGGGAGTAATTCATCGAGATATAAAACCGGAGAATATTATCCGACGTAAAAGGGATGGAAGATTAATATTAATTGACTTTGGTTCTGCCAAACAATTAACAGCTGCAGTTCAAAAAAAATATGGTACTTCTATAGGATCCCATGGTTATTCTGCCATAGAGCAAATTAGAGATGGCAAAGCCTATCCAGCTAGTGATTTATTTAGCTTGGGTGCTACTTGTTTTCATCTCTTAACTGGTGTATCTCCCCTTCAGTTATGGATAGAACATGGTTATAGTTGGGTCAAAAATTGGCAGGATTGCCTCCACAATTCTAGGAGTGCTGAGCTAATTATTATTTTAGATAAGCTATTAAAACTAGAACTGAAAAATCGCTATCAATCTGCTGATGAAGTTATAAAAGATCTTAGTAAAGAGAATGTTTACGGTTCAAAAAAATCTGGTATATATCTTAAAAAGGGTAAACATGAAAAACATAAACATATTATTTTCCGAAATACATTTTTGATTTTGGTAACGATTTCGGTTTTGGGGGGATTGGGATATAGGAACCTAGGTCAAATACAAACGGCAATTTTCTCTCAATTTAATCCTCTAGTAATGCCAAGTAATAAATCTCCTACCAGTCCCGAATATGGGCAAATATCTAGGACAACCTCCTCCATTAGAGCTAACAAAGTTAGTTTATTCAAAACCATAACACAAGTGGATAAATCCCTGGCAGTGGTGGCTATTACTCCAGATGGTAATACCATTGTCAGCGCAGGTTACGGAGCAATTAAATTATGGAATAGCAAAACAGGCAAACAAATCATATCCCTACCAGGACATACACAAAATATCAACGCTCTTGCCATTAGTCCAGATGGAAATAACCTAGTCAGCGCTGGAGATGATAAAACTATTAAAGTTTGGAATTTACAAACAAAAAAACTTACTTTTAATCTAGTTGGTCATCAGGACTCAGTTCAAGCACTAGCTATTAGTCAAGATAGCAAAACCCTAGTTAGTGCGGGAGATGATAAAACTATTAAAGTTTGGAGTCTATTAACAGGAAAGTTTTTAAAAACTCTCCTAGGTCATAATTATTGGGTTAGGTCTTTAGCTCTTAGTCCCGATGGGTTCACTCTAGCAAGTGGAAGTTTTGACAAGACTATTAAAATATGGAATATTAATCAAACCACTGGGCAAAAACCAACCACACTATTAGATACTACTTCGCAAACAGTCACATCTTTAGCTTTTAGTCCGGACAGTAGTACACTTGTCAGTACCAGTCGCGATCGCCAAATTAAGTTTTGGGATACTAAGAATAAGGAGATAATTTTTGCCAGTAAAAAACAAAATGTTACATCTGTGATCTTCAGTCCCGATGGTAAAACCCTGATTAGTGGAGCCAAAAGTTGCCCAGGTTGTTCTGAGAAAATTTCCTCTGTGATTAAATTATGGGATGTAAGCACAAAGGAAGAAATTTACGCTCTACCGGGAACCACCAAAATTGTTACATCCTTAGTTTTAAGTGCTGATGGTAAAACTTTAGTGGGTGGAACAGAAGATAATAAGATTAATATTTGGGAGATTTCTCCCTAATATGGCAAAAACCTCACAAATCATAAACTACATATTGCAATGAACAATTATCTTTATCAATACAACCAATTATATTCTGGAAAATTACTAAAAAGGTACAAGCGATTTCTTGTTGATGTGGAACTAGAATCTGGAGAAATGGTCACAGCGCACTGTGCCAATACCGGACCCATGACTGGGGTTTCTCAAATTGGCAGTGCTGTGCAGTTGTCCAAAACTGATAATCCCCAGCGCAAATTAGCCTATACCTTGGAATTGATTCAAGTGGATAATATGGATAATTCAGGGCCAACATGGGTTGGTGTAAACACCAACTTACCCAATAACATAATTAAACTAGCTTTAGAAAAACATCTTTTTCCCCAATTAGGAGAGTACAAGCAAATTAAAGGGGAGGTAGTTTATGGAAAAGAGAAAAGAAGCCGAGTGGACTTTTACCTGACAGGAAATGAGATGCCAATTTACTTAGAAATAAAAAACACTACTTGGAGTCAGGGTAGTTTAGCATTATTTCCTGACACAGAAACCACCAGAGGACAAAAGCATCTAAGAGAATTAATGGAAGTTTTACCCAAAAATCGTGCGGTGATGTTATACTTTATCAATCGAGGGGACTGTGTGGAATTTGCTCCTGGAGATAGTGCGGATCCAGTCTATGGTCAGTTACTAAGACAAGCAATAAAAGTAGGCTTAGAAGTTTTGCCGTGTAGATTTGATGTTTCTCCTCAAGGAGTTAATTATTTGGGTTTAGCTGAATTAAAAATTTGATTATTGAATGGAAGTGGGGGAAAGGTTCCCCCATAGCATCCACCGCTTCTAACCCAGGGACTGAGCAGTCTTGATCCTATCTAACTTGAGAATTAAAACCCCTAAAGGTGGTAAACACAAATCCAAAGAATAAGGACGATTATGTAAAGACCAGTCATCAGTCCATTTACCCCCTAAATTGCCCATATTGCTACCACCATACTCACGTGCGTCACTATTAAATAACTCCGTATAGAATCCCTTCTCTGGCACACCAATACGATAGTGGGAATGGGGTTGGGGGGTAAAGTTGCAAACCACTACTACAAATTCATCGGAGTCCTTAGCTCGACGGACAAAAGAAACCACACTGTGGCGATTATCACTACAGTCAATCCACTCAAAGCCCTCTCGTGCAAAGTCCTGACTATATAAAGCAGGTTCAGAACGGTAAACACTGTTAATTTCCCTAAAGAACACTCTTAACTGCTCATGGGGTTCATGCTGTAATAAACCCCACTCCAAATCGGCCCACACATTCCACTCACTCCATTGACCAAACTCCATGCTCATAAACATGGTTTTCTTACCAGGGTGGGCAAACATATAAGTAAATAAAGCCCGCACATTGGCCAGCTTTTGCCATCTATCACCAGGCATTTTACCGATAATATTGCTCTTACCATGGACAACTTCATCATGGGACAGTGCTAACATGAAGTTTTCACTGTGGTTGTACCACATGCTAAAAGTGACATTGTTTTGGTGGAATTGACGGAACCAGGGATCCATGCTAAAGTAGTCCAGCATGTCATGCATCCAACCCATGTTCCACTTGAGGTTAAAACCTAACCCTCCAGTATATGTGGGCCAAGATACCATGGGCCAAGAGGTGGATTCCTCCGCAATGGATAGGACTCCCGGGAAGTAACTAAAGATGTTATGATTTACTTGGCGCAGAAAATCAGCAGCTTCCAAGTTCTCTCGACCGCCATATTCGTTAGCTACCCATTCTCCATCTTTACGACAGTAGTCAAGATAAAGCATGGAAGCAACAGCATCTACCCTAATACCATCAATGTGGTACTTATCAAACCAAAACAAGGCATTAGCAACCAGGAAATTTCTCACCTCGTTGCGGGAATAATTAAATACTAAGGTTCCCCATTCCTTATGTTCACCTTTACGGGGATCAGCATGTTCATAAAGATGAGTACCATCAAAGAAGGCTAAACCATGACCATCCTTGGGGAAATGACCTGGTACCCAGTCCACAAGCACACCAATGCCATTTAAGTGACATTGGTCAACAAAATACATAAAATCCCCGGGAGTGCCAAAGCGAGACGTGGGCGCATAGTAACCAGTAACCTGATAACCCCAGGAACCATCAAATGGATGTTCAGCAATAGGTAATAACTCTATGTGGGTGTAACCCATGTCCTTCACATAGGGAATCAGTTTAGCTGCTAACTCCCGGTAGGTAAGGAATCGCGCTCCTGGATTCAGTTCGGAAGCAATAACTACTGGTTCCTCTGTTCCATCTGGTAACTTAGCTGGTTTGGCACTGTTACCATGTAACCAAGAACCTAAATGCACTTCGTAAACGGAAATGGGTTGCCCAAGGGGGTCCCTGTTTCTTCTTGTCTCCATCCATTGTTCATCACCCCAGGGGTAAGCATTCAAATCGGTGACAATAGATGCAGTTTTAGGCCGTGGTTCCTGTTGAAAACCGTAGGGGTCAGATTTTTCGTAAATATGACCGTCAAAATTCTTAATTTCATATTTATAATTTTCCCCAGGACCCAATTCAGGAATAAACAATTCCCATACTCCCGTGTGCCCCTTGCGCATTTGGTGTTTACGTCCATCCCAGTGGTTAAAATCCCCCAGTAGAGAAACATTGCGAGCACTGGGTGCCCACACGGCAAAATAGACTCCCTTAATACCATCTATTTCGGTTAAGTGCGCTCCCAATTTCTCATAAATGCGATGGTGGTTACCCTCACCAAACAAATGTAAATCAAAATTTGTTAGTCGGGGAGAACGAAAAGCATAGGGATCATAAATTACCCGCTCGTGTTCCCCTTCTTGAATTCTTAACTGGTAGTTATTAAGTTCTTCGACCTCAATGGTGCATTCAAAAAAATGGGGATGATGTACCCTTTCCATGGCGTATTCTTTACGCTCTTGGGGAACTACTACATAAACTGCGCTGGCGTTGGGTAGGTAAGCACGTACAGCCCAAATGTTTTTACCCTCTTGTTCTACAAGATGTGATCCTAGTACCTCAAACGGATCATGGTGTTGATTGGAAACTATGCGGTTAACCTGCTCAGGAGCAATGGTGCTGGTGGTCATGGAGCTACCTACATTCAATAAGGTGACTAACTAAATTCAGTTTTTTATAACTATATATATTCTTTACATTTATTTGCATTTTTGTCCTCATGGTTCCCGTAGATCAGGATGTATTTTACATTATAAGTATGAAATAAACATGAATTCTGGTACCAAAGAGGAAATTAAATATCTAAAAACGGGAAAATTTGCAGTAAAATCCTGCGCATCCTGAGCAAAAATACCGTGTGTCTCACCCTGGGACTTAGCTTTCTGGGGGGAATTGTTCTCAGCTGCTCCTCTAGTTCAGCATATTCCGATGCGGTTAGTACCCTACCATCAATGGGCGATCGCCCGATGGTGATAATTTCTGTGCGTAGTATTTCTTCCGGAATATCTTCTGTTAGTGGTGGGACTGCTATGGTTACTCCATGGTTAATCATTCCCACTATTAGAGCTATAATCACTCCTAAAACTACAAACTGGAATTTTACAGGTAGACCTTTCATTTCCCGTCTTGTTGGTTTGTATAAAGCCCCAGCGCCCACCCAAAGGGGTAGAGCGTGGGTTTGTTTATCGGACTAGCTACCGCAGGATAGCTATGGGGTAGTCACAGCTTTATTGAACAAAATTAGGCGTTCCTAAAAAGTCCTAGGGAGTAGTAGTTGGGGTTGCTGTGGGTTCTGTAGTAGCAGCAGGGGTAGCAGTACCACTATCAGTGGGCTCAGCAGCAGGTGTAGTAGTAGTAGCAGGTGTGGTTGTAGCATCACCAGAGGGTTCAGTACCACCTTCACAAGCGCCCAGCATGGTAGCCAGACTTAAAACGATAGCCAAACCAAAGATTTTTGTTTTCATAACTCCTCTTTCACCAATAAGTGCAATACAAGGGATTGCTCCTGTTGAATAAGATATCTCATTTGTTCCTTTTTGTGAAACAATTTGTACAGAATAAATTTCTTCCCGGTTTTTTTGTTATGGTGGTAGCTCAAGGGAGATAGGACATTGCCAATAGGTAATCCAGCAAGCATAATTGAACCATAATTTAGCATGCTACCTGTTCAGGACCAAATTTAGTATTCATCACTATTTATGTCAGCATTACCCAAATCAGCTGTTTCCACGAAAAGCTCCTGGAAAACTATGGTTCCTACCCCAGTAACCTCTCCTGTGTCCTCCACCAAACCAGCACCCACGAGAGAGGAACATAACTCCAAGGCTATGTTTTCTAATGCTCCAGTGCAAAAAGCCATACCGACTGGTCAAACTAGTAAACAGTTACCAATCTCTTCTAATAGTGAAAACTCGTGGATTATCCGCCTTAACAACATTCACCACTATTCCTCCATGACGGCATTTTTGTTTGTGGTGGTGATGTTGGCAATGTATGGTGGAACGGTCTATTGTCAACAGATTTGGAGTAATTCCTATCGCAAACTGGAAAGTTTACAACGCGAGGAACGACAGCTAACTGCAGCTAATGCTACTATGGTTAGTAAAATGGCTCGGGAAGCAGAAGCAATGGGACTGGGACTATCTGCTCCGGGTAAGATGGTCTTTCTGCCCGCAGTATTAAATAATTCTCAACCACCATTGAGAGCTAAAATCCCCCCATCTCCGGGTAAACGTACCTCAATTCCACCATTAGGATATTAAGCTTATTGACCATTGCCATGCAGAAGTTACCCAGCAAAAGCAAACCCACTAGGAGCAGATTCAGAAACTTACCCAACCTACGAGAAAATCTCCGCCGGTATTTAGAATTAACAGGTAGAAACAGATTTGCTCCATCATTCCCGGATAAAAATTTCCCTGGTACTCCAACTCGACTGGCCAATTTTCACTCCCGACTCCTGGTGGTTTGGGGGGTTCTATTTCTATCTGGCATGGGTCTAGTTGTGAATTTGTATCGTCTACAAGTTGTGGATGGACCAAAACTCACCCAAAGGGCTAGAAACCAACAAACAACAGTCTTACGTCCTTTTATGCCCCGTCGTCCATTAGTAGATCGCAATAAAACTTTATTGGCTATTGACCGTCCTGTTTATACACTATATGTTCACCCTAAATTATTCAATAAATCTAGTCAGCAAATAGCGGAAAAAATAGCACCCATTCTAAACAAAGATGTTACCAACCTAGTGAAGCTATTTAAAACCAGGAAAAGTGGTATTCTTTTAGCTGATAAGGTATCTGAAAATATTGCTGACCGCTTGATATCATTTAGACTAGATGGTTTAGAATTTATTGAAAAATACTCTCGTTTCTACCCTCAAGAAGATTTAGTAGCAGATGTGGTAGGTTATGTAAATCTAGAAAGACATGGTCAAGCTGGGGTAGAATATAGTCAGGACAAACTGTTGGAGCGTTCCAGAGAAACCGTGCGTCTAACGCGAACTGGTGCAGGGGACATTATGCCAGATTATGCACCAGATGAGTTTTTATATTCCGATGATTTTAAATTGCAGTTAACCATAGATAGTCGCTTGCAAAGAGCTGTTCGTAGCGCCCTGAAACAACAGGTGGAAAAGTTTCAGGCTAAACGCGGTGCTGTGATTGTTATGGATGCTAAAGACGGTTCCCTATTGTCTTTAGTGTCCCAACCCAGTTATAATCCCAATGAATATTTTAAAGCTAATATTGCATCTTTTAAAAATTGGACCGTGACTGATCTTTACGAGCCCGGATCTACTTTTAAACCCTTAATTGTAGCCGCTGCTTTAGAAAGTGGTGTGATCAGTCCCGATGATAGATTTAATGATCCAGGTACTATCAAGGTTAGCGACCATGTCATCAAAAATGCAGTTATCAATAGTTTTAGACAAATTAACATTGCCGAAATTCTACAGACATCCAGCAATGTGGGTATGGTGCAAATTGTCCAACGTCTCGAACCAAAAATCTACTACAATTGGTTACAAAAACTGGGCATTGGTCAAAAAATGGATACAGATTTACCATTTAGCACCCGTGGTAGTCTGAAAAATCAAGATCAATTCTTGTCATCTCCCCTGGAAATGGCAACCGCTTCTTTTGGACAGGGTTTCTCCCTCACACCATTACAATTAGTACAGATGCACGGTGCTTTAGCTAATGGTGGTAAATTGGTCACACCCCATGTGGTTCAGGGATTAATAGATAGTCAGGGAAAAGTACATTTTTCTCCCGAAATACCAGTCCCTCGACAGATTTTTTCCCCTAGTACTGCCCAAACAGTTGTAAATATGATGGAAACCGTAGTTACTGAGGGTAGTGGAAAGGCGTCACGCATTCAAGGGTATGCTGTAGCTGGTAAAACTGGTACAGCCCAAAAAGCTAGTCCCAATGGTGGATATATTCCCGGCGCCCGAATTACCAGCTTTGTGAGTATTTTCCCTGTTGAGGCTCCCCGTTATGTCATCTTGGCCGTTGTTGATGAACCAAAGGGGGGTAATGCCTATGGTGGCACTGTTGCTGCTCCTATCGTCAAGTCTGTCTTGGATGTACTTATACCAATAGAGAAAATACCGCCAGCAGACGGTGGAGAAAGCGGGCGGCGGGAATCGAACCCGCATTAATAGCTTGGAAGGCTATAGTTTTACCACTAAACTACGCCCGCAGGTTTTTTTGTGGCTTGTTTTTTCCAACTTTGATAATAATAACAGAGTCTGTGGGAAATTGCAAGTCCCTAGGGAGAATTTGTTGGAGAACTTGTTGGAGAATCCCTGGGAACGATGGTTACTCTCAGATATAAGTTACTCTTTTCTGGTTGGGAACCATTCTTGTCATAACCACCTACAAATTTCTCCTGCTGAAAAAGCTCCCGGAGTGGTGGCTCATAAACACTTTTATCTTTTTCAGATATGTTGGGGTCAATAATAAAAACTTGTTCTAACTTGCCGTGCTGATTAACTATTAGGCTAACCAGTATCGTTATCCGTTTTGATGGTTGTGTTTGAGCAGAAGAAAAAGTAATTGTTAGCTCCTTCGTACTACTACCTTGGTACTTGGGTAACACATCGGGGGGAATATCCCCTGGTATCAAATTTTGTTTTCTTAGCTCCTGTATCTCATCTCTGTTGAGGGGTTCAATAGTGAGAGTAAATAATTGAGGAAATAATTGAGGTTGGGAATTTTCCCCCACTGGAGTGGTTTCCGGGGTAGGATTTTCACTCAGTGATGGGGAAGAGATGGGTTTGGGCAACTTATCGGGTGCAATTTCCGGTAAGGGTTTTGATTTCTCCGATTCCACTTTAACTTCCTCTCGAGGAGAGTTCCAAGGAAGATCATTTGGTGGAGGACTTGATTTAGGTGGAAGTAGAAATTTTCCAGGTGTAGGTTTAGGTATTAATGGAGTATTGGGCTGATTTTGCCTGGGGGGGGTAACTGGGGATCTATTTAAATTGGAGTTAATAGGTTTAGCAACAACAACCTGTTCAGCCACTTTCTTAGTAGTGTTATAATTAGCTTGCTTTGGGGTAGATGGAGAAGGATTTGGTTTGGCTAGAGCGGGTTCAGACTTAGGAACTTGTTTTTGTGGTTCTACCGCAGCAGGGACATCCACCAATTCCACCACCATATTGTCTTGACCAGACTGGGACAGAGGAATCCAAAACCCGAATAGTTTGGAAGAGCTTAACCACCAAAATACTAAGATATGTAGAGAAATAGAACCCAAAAATGCTAATATCCACAAACTGGGGGAGTCCATAACCCTTCTGCACTGCTTTTGGCTTGTAGGCGAGGGGTTTTTAACTGTTAGGGAGTCCAACAACTTTACCTCCTACATGATAACTATAACAGAATTAGCCTAATTGTATTTTTACGAGAATAACAGGGGAGCGTCAAACTAGTAGCAAAATATTTACCAAAATAGTAAACTAAAATATAGTTACATGAATGGAAATTACCTTCTATGACGGCAAACTTGAGAAGCTATGCGAGTAACAAAGGTAGAACTACCCAAACGAAATTGCACAACTGTATAGAAACATCCATAGCGGTTACATGAAAATCGGTTGTGCTTTTTTCATTTTCCGCTATGGGGGTGTTTGTTCTGACAGGTATCTCTTGATTTTTTGCTATCTCTCCATTTACTGACTATTTACCTATCGCTCCTCATTTTAGTCTAAACTTCAGTAACTAGGGTGTAGGGTAGGGTTAATTTTATGAATCAAGGGCGCACTTACGATTATATTGACTTAATTGAGTTGCTGATAGGAACCATTTTTGAGAGCAAGGGGGATAGCCAAGTAATTTACCCCCTGCTGGAAAACAATCTCCATCTTTTAGATGCAACCTTTATTGACCAACTACAATCGTGGGGCGGTCATCAGGTAAATAAACAAGCAACTCCTGAGCAAAACGCTCAACTGGGAGCATCACTATACCTCCTGGCTCGGATTTTCTATCATTTTCCCGGAGGCGATCCGCTAATTAACCTCGCTATAGCCATCTGTGGATACGAATTTTGCGCCGCCATAGAACGCCAACTGGGACTGGAAAAAGAATTGGCTCAAGTTCTCAATCATTTGGGTGCTGCTTACCAAACCCAGGCCCAAATGGGTACAGACTCCCAGTCTAACCTAGAAAAGGCGATCGCAGCTTATAATGAGGCTATTACTATCCGCCGTCAACCCGGGTTAGAAAGGGAATTGGCCCAAGTCCTAAATAATTTAGGTGCTGCTTATCAAATCCAAGCTCAAATGAGTAAGGAAGCTAATCTGGAAAAAGCAGTTACTGCTTATGCAGAAGCCATCTCAATTTTACGGGAATTGGATTTAGAAAGGGATTTAGCTCAAACTCTTTACAATTTAGGGAGCGCCTACCAAACCCAAGCTCAATTAGGTAAGGACTCACAAGCGAATCTACAAAAGGCAATTCCACCCTATACAGAAGCCATTTCCATTCTACGGGAACTAGGTTTAGAAAGGGACTTGGCTAAAACCTTGACTAGTGTAGGTAGTGTTTATATTAGCCAGGGTAAACTAGAAAGAGCAATTACTCCTTTTAGAGAAGCTATTACCATGTTCCGCCAATTGGGACTGGAAAGAGACTTAGCCGAAACTCTCAATCAACTGGGAAGTGCCTACCTAAGCGAAGTAGAACGGGGAAAGGACCCAGAGGCTAATCTACAAAGAGCAATTATTGTCTTTACTAAAGCTTTAACTATTCTCCGTCAACCAGGATTAGAACCAGATTTGGCTCAAACCCTTCACAATCTAGGAAAAGCTTACCAAACCCAAGCTGAACTGGGAACCGAGCCCCAGTCTAACTTAGAAATGGCGATCGCTCATTATCGAGAAGCTCTGGCAATTGCTACCCCGGAGCTTTCTCCAACAGACTATTTAAAATTTGCCAGTCACTTAGGAGACCTGGGGTTTCAGCAGGGTTGGTGGGATATCGCCCTAGAGGGTTATGAACAGGGAATCAAAACACTAGAGACAATCCAATTTTGGCGGGGTAAATCTCCTGGGGAGACTCAACACCCCCATATTTATCAGTCCGCAGTGCGTGCTTGTATTGAGTTGCATCAATATGGTAAAGCAGTGGAATTAATAGAGCGCAGTAAATCACGAAATTTAGTGGAGCTACTAGAGAATAAACATCTATATCCAAAAGGAAATATTCCCTCTCGTATTTATGGGGAATTAGATCGTCTTCGTCAAGCAATTCGCAATGAAGTAAGGCTATTGGAAATCCAAGGAGAAAAAAGAAGCCATGCTCAACTCAATGGGCTCGTAGAGGAATTAGATCAATTTATTACTGGCTACGTCAAACCTCTTGATCCCCATTTCTCCCTTACCCAGCGGGTGGAACCAATAACCATATCTAAAATACTCAAACTGGTGGGAGCGGATCCGCGCCGAGTTATCCTGGAGTGGTACTTTACAGATGATGTTCTCTATACCTTTATTATCACTGCTAATCCAAATGTACCCATTTTTCCTCACAAAGTGGTTATATCGCCCAGTGTGATCCGGCAATTCAGCCAAAAATACTTAGATATTTACCGCGATCGCCACAATTTAGGTAACTGGAAACAGGCCCTACCGGAACTATTGGGCGAACTGAAGGAGATTTTGCAAGTTGAAACCCTATTAACTCAATTGTGGAAGTTATCCCCCCCTTGCGAAGAACTGATACTCATACCTTATGGTTGCTTACATATCTTTCCCCTGCACGCTCTATTTCCCTGGGAGCGATTTCCCCTGGGATTTAGTTATTTCCCCAGTTGTCAGCTCCTCAGTTCCGTAGAAGTTAAGGAGCGGGAAGAAGTAGTACAATCCCTGGCCATTCAAAATCCTACCCAAAACCTACAGTATGCCAGCTTTGAAGTGGAAACAATTATTACTCGACTTCTGATTGGCACGGAGGTGATAACGGAGAAAGAAGCCACCCGTGAAAATATTTTTAGTCGATCCATTCCAGAGAAAAATTACCTGCATTTTTCCTGCACTGGGTACTCTAATTTTCAAAAACCTCTAGATTCCGCCATACTTTTGGCCAATTGTATTCTACCAGCTCCCCCCAAGGGTGTAGAATACCTCCCCTTACCAAATGGTGCAGCAGTGGATCTCTCTCAATGTTTAACCCTTGGTGATATTTGTGGGTTGGACATGCGTCGATGCCATCTTGTTTCTCTTTCCGCTTATGAAATGGGAATCGGCGATATGGTTGATACCAAAAATGATGACTATATCAGTTTGCCCACGGGTTTTCTATTAGCAGGAGCTTCTACCATAATTAGCAGTTTATGGGCTGTGAGTGATTATACTACTGCTTTGTTAATGATTCGTTTCTACCAATTCTATACGGACACAGAGAATCTTCTGACCTATGGTTGTCCTCGCTTGGCACTGTACCATGCCCAGCAATGGTTACGAGATGCTCCAGCAGGAAAGTTGTTAACCTGGGCGGCAAAGTTACCATTTTCCGCGACAAGGCTGACATTACTCGCTGATTTTGATACAATGCCAGAGTCTCAACGCCCTTTCCAAGAACCCTACTATTGGGCCGCCTTTACCTGTGTTGGAATTTAAAGGAGAACCATGATCACAAGTCTTAATCCAGAAGATATAATTTTAACTGCACTGGAAATTTTTCTCAATAAAGATACGGGGGATTTCTCATCTTTAGCTGAACAAATTGAGAAATCCGGATATCCCAGTGAAAAGGAAATTGCTGCTTTACTAGATGAATGGTTGGAGAATAAACCTTCTCTCCGAAAGAAGTATAATAAGATATTTATACAACTCAGAAATGAACGGAAAACAGAAAGGCAATTTTTACCCAGATCACAAAGCACTTCCCCAGATGGGGAAGCTTTACATAAACAAAAAGTAAAAATGCTGCTCAGTAAAATGCGTGACGTTGTGCATGTATTAAATTGTGTGACTTGTAAAGGCTTAGTAAATGCCAAAGAAATAGATAGCTACTTTACACCAATTCAGAAAAAAGATTTCATGGCTAATTCTCCGGATAAAATTGGCACTAAATATAAGTTTACATTTTTACAATGCACTAAGTGCTCTCAGCCTTTTATTACTCGCACGGAATATTCTGATAATCCTGAACATTACAATGATCCTACCTATGGTCAACCAAAAACCTTATATCCCACATCTGAGAAAACTATTAGTTCTGAAGTACCTACATACATAAGGACGGTGTTAGAAGAGTCTATACGGTGTTATAATAATAAAGCATTTATTGCATCCGTAATTATGTGTGTAAAAGCTTTAGACTATGTATGTAAAGATTATAAAATTGAGGAAGGGTCCCTTGAGAATAAACTCAAGAAAATGAAAGAACAAGAAATTATTGATCAGAATCTTTATGATTGGGCTGATAGGTTGAGAGTCACAGAAAATGATTTTGTGCATAAGAACATAACTTTTGGTGCAATAGATGCCCAATATATGATTAATTTTACATATACCGTTATTGATTATATTTTTACATACAGAAAAAAATTTGAACAGTTTAAACAAAAGAGCAAACCAGAAGGAAAAAATTAATCGGTTAACTGTTTATTAAAACCCCTTTTCAGTAAGCCATAAATGAAGGTAAAATTAAGAGATATTTGGCATACAATCTCACGGAGACTATAGATTAATGTTGCTGTCCCTCAGAATTGAGAATTTTGCCCTAATCGACCAACTGGAGTTAGATTTTGGTCCAGGATTGAATGTTTTAACTGGGGAAACTGGTGCGGGAAAGTCGATTATTCTGGATGCGATTGATGCAGTTTTGGGTGGAAGGGTTTCTAGTCGGGTAATTCGCACTGGAACTAATCGTGCTGTGGTGGAAGGAACTTTCAGTATTGCTCCGTTTTTAGCTACTTGGTTAACTGAACAGGAAATTGATTTGATTGATGATAATTCTCTGGTGATCAGCAGGGAAATTATTGCATCTGGAATTAATATCCGCAGTCGTTCACGGGTAAATGGTGTGTTGGTTAATCGCCAAATTATGACTAATCTGCGCGATCGCCTGGTGGAAATTACTGCGCAAGGACAGACCCTACAGGTAGGACAGTCTGCTCAAGTCAGAGATTGGTTAGATCTCTATGGTGGTGAGGATATAATTCAACACAGACAGAAGGTGAGTAATGCTTACACTGCATATCAGGAGGCATATAAAAATTTAGAAAAACGACGTAGGTCAGAAAAGGAACGTTTACAACAGTTAGACCTACTAACTTATCAAATTCAAGAATTGACCACAGCAAATCTCCATGATCCACAAGAAATGGAACTATTGAACCAGGAAAGAGAAAGACTAAATCATCTGGTTGATTTGCAACAAATGAGTTATAAAATTCATCAGTCCTTATATCAAAATGATGCTGAAACTCCCACTGCTGTGGATTTATTAGGAGCTAGTGAGACCATATTAAACCACATTGTGGAGTTTGACCCTCAACTGCAACCCATTTTGGAGTTAGTTAGGGATGCGTTGGCAACAGTTATGGAAGTAGGAAGACAAATTAGTATGTATGGAGATGGATTAGAAGCTGATCCTCAAAGACTAGAAGAAGTAGAAGAAAGAGTAAGAGAGCTAAAACAAATCTGTCGTAAATATGGACCTAGTCTCTCAGAAGCAATAGAATATTATCAACGTATTCAAAATGAATTAGAGGAATTGAATAGTACGGAAGATTCCTTAGAAAGTTTGGAACAACAGGAGCAGGTTTGTCTACAACATCTTAATCAGGTCTGTCAACAGTTGACCCAATTACGCTTACAGAGTGCGATTAATTTAGAATCTCATTTGTTGGCTCAACTAAAACCACTGGCCATGGAAAAAGTAAAATTTCAAGTAGAAATTACCCCCATTCCACCCACCTCCACCGGTGCAGATAAAATCACCTTTATGTTCAGTCCCAATGCGGGGGAACCCATTCAACCACTGACAGAAATTGCTTCTGGTGGGGAAATGAGTCGATTTTTATTGGCTCTCAAAGCTTGTTTTAATCAGCATGATAGTGTAGAAACTATGATTTTTGATGAAATTGATGTGGGTGTTTCCGGGAGAGTTGCTCAAGTTATTGCCGAAAAATTACGTCAATTAAGCGAAGCTCAACAAGTATTATGTGTAACTCATCAACCCTTAGTCGCAGCTATGGCTGATCGACATTTCCGGGTTTATAAAGAGGTGATTGAAAAAAACGGTAATACGGAGGAGCGCACCGTAGTCAGAGTTACCTCTTTGGATAACTTAAATACTCGCAGGGATGAATTGGCCCAATTAGCTGGTGGTAAATCTGCTAATCAGGCGATCGCTTTTGCTGAATCTTTACTAATTCAAGCTGCTAAATTACGAGTACAGGACTAATGATGATGTTCGTGGTTTTTATCGTGAGCACACCCTTGCAAATCCTGTTGCATGAGACTTTCAGTCATTACCTGTAAGGACTCGTCCGTGGAGTTCAAACCAATCCAGGCGTGGATTTTTTCCACATCAAAACCTACCTCTCTTTGATTACCTACTTCTAATAAGGGACGGCGAATTAATAGAGGATCTTTCAGCATCATTAACAGAGCAGTTTCCCCATCAGTATTTTCTGGATTTACCTCTCCTGATCTCACACTAGGAGCTGTTTTATTAAACCATTCTACTACCGGGCGATCGCCGAAAAAGGATTTTAATCTTTCCTTCGTCCATGGTTCTGTTAATAAGCTATATGCTATTACCTGATGACCTGCTGCTGTTAGTAAAACCTTTTGTCTGATATTATTTTTACATCCAGGTTTTTCATAGAAAATCACTCTAGCCATAACAACTTTCTCCTCTTGATTCTGAGTTTACTTGATAACTATTACTCGGATCTACGCACTCACCTATCTAAAAATCACAAAGAATCACACGAGCTATATTTTCTAATAGTTGAGAATATTCCCACTATTGACTTTACCTGTGGTTTTACTTACTCATTATCCACTACTTATTTAATATGATAATCTCTGATTCATAATTCTGCTACAGTATTTACCAAAGATAATAGTAGCCAGATATCCACTGCTCATCACCCATTAACCTTGTGCAGAACTATATTTTTAAAAATTCTTGCTGGTATGGTTAACTATGTCAAATTCTCGTCTGTTTTGAGAATTGGTTTCTCCATAAATGTTAAAAGTAACAGTTGGTTCTGGTCCCACAGAATAGACCTGATGTATGGTTTGGGAAGTAAAACTAATTAAATCACCGGGAAATAAATCTAAAGATCCTACCTGTTGAATACGATCGGGATTTGCTGGATCAGGTTGCCAAAATGTGTTTTTTTCCTGACCTTGTAAAATAGCGACTATTCCCCAGGTTCCATGGTTATGGATATTGGAGGTGATTCCTGGTGCGAAAGTGACAGTCTGTACTGTTAAAGGAAATCCCAACTCATCATATAGTAACAAAACTGATGTTCCGGTTGGAGAATGTGGTTTTAAAACTCGACTTTTTACCCAATAGGAATTAACTATTAGTCTTCTGACCAGCATTCTCAGGTGAGGAAGAAAATCAGACTCTTCTTCTACATCATTGAGAACATCTTCTACTTCCGTGAGAAACCGATAAAAACGATAATTTTCTCTTAATAAGTCCCATTCTCTTGCAGCTTTACATAGTTCATGCTTTCCACTCTCAGGGATGAACCAATCTTTTCCTTGCATAACCTAATACTTCCATAATACGTCCATCAAAAATTAAGTAGGGATGCACAATTATTTGTTCATCTTATATTTAATTCCACCTACTTACCCATCCTCCTCCAATGAAGGGTTTAAAATCTGCCAAAGAATATTAGCACCAAAATCTTCTTTATCATTTATGTTCTGTATCTCTTTGATTATTGCTTTAGCCTGGTCTAATTTTCCCAGCTTGGCTGAAATCATTCCCAGAGCAGTATAAGCATTTAAAAAAATTCTAATTTGAGATTCATCCTTTCTTGCAAGTAAAACTGATCGAAGTTCTTCCCAGTTATCAGGTAATTGGTGAGTTTTTCTGATTCTAGCAATTATGGTGTTCGCTGTTTTTTCCGCTAGAGCATAATTATTTTGATAATAAAAATAACGATAAGCTGCTACCAAAACGTCCATATGGTTATTCTCCTTAGTTTCAGCTAGAGCTTGCTCCATATATTTAAGAGACTCTTCTGGATTTTCCCATGTTTTAGTAGCTAAGACTAATAGTTCTTTAACTTCAGCAGAAGCGTCAAACCAGGAAAACTGGTCACAATTGATATTCATATCTAATTACTTAATCTACTGGACTTGAAACTCAAAGGAAATAGGTAAGTAGAGATGCACAATTATTTGTTCATCTTATATTTAATTCCACCCACTCACTTAGTTACCTAATTACCTATTCCCTTTTATCAATTAGCAGCTCAAAAAGCATTCATGAGATAAACCAAGGTAAACAAAATAATCCAAATGATATCGACAAAGTGCCAATAAATTTCTGCCATTTCGATTCCCGTATGTTTAATAGCAGAATAATGATTACGTTTGAGAGAACGCCATAAAACACCCAAAATTAATAGCAATCCCACAAAAACATGCAATCCGTGAAAACCAGTCATTAAATAAAAACAATTGGCGAAAACATTGCTAGTTAACCCATACCCCAGATTCATGTATTCATAAATCTGTCCCACTAAAAATACAGCACCCATGATGGCCGTAATAAAATACCAAAATCGCATCCACCCCACACGATTTCTTTTAATTGCTGCATCACCTAGATGAATAACAAAACTGCTAGATACTAGAATTATGGTGTTAATGGTAGGGATAAGCAATTCCACATCTGTCCCCTCTGGAGGCCAAACTGGGGTAGTACCTTTAAAAAATAAATAGGTAGCAAAAAATCCACCAAACATTAAGGATTCAGAAACCAAGAAAGTTAATAATCCCCAAACCCGCAAATCCGGATGTTCGTGATGGTCACCTGAGAGATGTTTGTCAGTCGTAATTGCTGTCATGGTGTTTTTCTTTTTGAGGGGTTAATTTTTGCTAGACCTCATCTTGTTGATGTCCATAGTCATAAGGTCCATGGGTAACCACAGGTAAAACTTCCCAATTTTCAATAATCGGGGGAGAACTAGTAGTCCATTCTAGGGTTAAACTCTTCCAGGGATTATCACCTGCTGACTCACCATTGAACCAACTATTAATCGCATTATAAGCAAAGGGAATAACAGAAATGGCTAAAATGAATGCTCCCACTGTACAAATCTGGTTCAAACTAATAAATTGTGGGTCATACATAGCCACTCGTCTTGGCATCCCTTGTAATCCCAGTTCGTGCATTGGTAAAAATGTTAGGTTAGTACCAATAAAAGTCAGAATAAAGTGGATTTTACCCCAAGTTTCATTCATGATTTTACCGGTGATTTTGGGAAACCAATGATAGATACCAGAGTAAATGCCAAAAACAGAACCACCAAATAAAACATAGTGAAAATGGGCAACCACATAATAGGTATCATGAACGTGAACGTCAAAGGGAGCAGTTCCCATAGTTACGCCACTTAAACCACCCATAACAAACATTGATAATAAACCAATTGCAAACAACATTGCACTGGTAAATCGGATTTTACCACCCCAAAGAGTTGCCACCCAACCAAATATTTTTACCCCTGTGGGAACAGCAACTATTAGTGTGGAAATAGTGAAAAACATGCGCATCCAACCAGGAGTACCACTGGTAAACATGTGGTGAACCCACACAAATAAACCTACCACACAAATAGCAACACTAGAATAGGCGATCGCCTTATATCCAAAAATTGGTTTGCGCGCATGGGTAGGAATAACTTCTGACATAATGCCAAAAATTGGCAGAATCATTAAATAAACTGCTGGATGGGAATAAAACCAAAATAGATGTTGGTAAATAATCACGTTACCACCAGCATCAGGTTTAAAAAATGAGGTACCGAAATTAATGTCAAATAGTAGCAAAACTAAGCCTGCTGCTAACACGGGGGTGGATAAAAGTGCCAGAATAGAAGTTGCTAAAATTGCCCAACAAAATAGGGGCACTTGATCCCATTTCATGCTGGGAACTTTCATCATCAAAATTGTGATGACAAAGTTAATTGAACCCAAAATTGAGGAAGTTCCTACTAAAACAATTGCTAAAATCCAGAGACTTTGAGCGATGGGGGCGGTAATTAAACTTAGAGGTGGATAGGCGGTCCAACCGGATTGAGAACCACCAAAAAGGAAACTAGCTAATAATAGCAAACCTGCGGGGGGATTTAACCAAAAAGCAATGGCATTTAATTTAGGAAATGCCATGTCTCTAGCACCCACCATTAAGGGTACTAAATAATTACCAAATCCCCCAATGGCGCTGGGAACAATCCAAAGAAATATCATGATTGTTCCGTGATTAGTCATGAAGGCGTTATACAGATTGGGGTCAATGAAATCAGCGTCGGGTGTGGCTAATTCTGTGCGGATGGCAACTGCCATTAACCCACCTATTAAATAGAAGAAAAAGGCGGTGACTAAATATTGAATACCGATGACTTTATGATCAGTATTAAAAGTAAAATAGTCTTTAAATTTCCAAGGTTCTTGATGTGAGGTGTGGGATACCAGAAGAGTTTTTTGTTGACTTTGATCTGGTGGATTTGTTGGTATTTTGGGAAAAAATTCGCTGGAAGTCATGGGAATTGTAAGTTTTGAGTTTTGGTTATTTGGTGATGGTCTTAAATGAAGGAATGATTGCGGAATTTATACCCATATTCTGAACATAGGGCGCTAGAAATTCCGTGGGAGATACATGACCAGGGTTAACAGCTAATATTTGGGGGGAATTTTGTTGCGCCACCTGATTTTCTGTTAACCAATGATTAAAGTCTTCCTGACTGTGAACTATTACTTGGCTGCGCATGGAACCATGATAACCACCACATAATTCCGTGCAAACTATAGGATAGGTTCCCGGTTTTGTTGCTACAAATCTTAGTTCGGTTGGTACACCAGGAATCGCATCTTGCTTGAGACGAAATTGGGGAACCCAAAATGAGTGAATTACATCTGTTGCGGACAGGTTTAACTGTACGTCTGCACCCACAGGAATATGTAATTCTCCTGCATTTATGTCAGTTTCAGGATAGTTAAATAACCATGCAAATTGCATTCCTTGAACATTAACTACCAAATCTGCTGGTTTGTTTTGAGTTTCAGGACTTGCACCAATCCCAATATTAGCAGGGGGTGTGTGAAGGGAATTACTGGAAGATTTACTTTCATTATCCATGGTAGCTGCTATTGCTGTACCTGAAACATGGGCCATATGATGGGGATGAGTACCTGGTTCTAAACCTCCCATTTGATTATAGATATTGACGCTGTAAATACCTAAACCAATTACAATTACTGTGGGTATGGCAGTCCAAAAAATCTCTAAGGCTAAATTGCCTTCTATGGGTATACCATCACTAGCATCTCCCCCACGACGACGATACACAAATAAGAAGATTACTATGGTTCCTTCGACTATTAAAAATAGAGCTACTGCAATGGTAAACATGACATTAAAAAAATTGTCTACCAAGGGCGCTTGGGCTGAAGCTTGTATGGGTAACAAATGATGATTTTGTCCTATCCATATACTAATAGGAGAAATTATCATTCCCACCAATAGTGTCCATAATGATACGGGAACTTTTTGCATAGTTTCTTTATTTGTGTGGTTGTGTTGTCAATTATCAGTTATCAATTACCAGTTCCTATCCACAGTTTTACCTCGCTCTATTGCTAAGTTGCTAAAACTCCAGATTTTTTTCATATCCCCTGGTGACTGTCAATTGAATTCTCTATCAAATTGAGCAATTTTTCTTGTGTATTTATCCTGTAGATTTATCTTGGAAGGCTAGGGGAATAAGACAATAAATAACAGATTATTCTAGCAGGTGGTGTTAATCCTGAACTTTTCTTTCAACTCTTATCTCTACTCCTTGTATAATTCTGGTGACCTGTTATTATCTAGTCCCTTGAAACATATCAATTTTGATAATTTGTCGGTTGATGACTTGTCCCTCTGGATGGCACAATCCCAAACTAATATCTCTCAAGGTCAAGTTCTTCAGCGTATACCTCTATTGGCTAGTATTAATCCTCTATTGTTTGCTGTTTATATCTATTCTAAACCCAATACTCATTATAGTCTGGGAGATTATACTATTCGTTTCCCTTTAATGAGTGTTATTAAACCTTTTAGCTTTTTATATCTCCTTGAACATTTGGGTGAGGAGCAGGTTCTTCAATCTGTGGGTACATCCCCTTCATCAATGGCTTTTAATTCCTTAGAACAGCTAATTTCAGATAATGGACACCCCCGCAACCCTATGATTAATAGTGGTGCCATTACTGTGGCTCATAAATTAAATAGTATAAGTCAGGTAAGTAATAGTAGTAATTATACAGGAATTTTTCTATCCCAATCTTTTATTGAGTGGTTAAATATATTGGCAGATACTCAACTATATTTAGATGTGGATATGTTGAATTCTGTCCGATCTACCCGATCCCCTCTCAATTTGGCGATCGCACGGATTCTGTATGAAAATGGATATATTGAAAATATTGAATCTGCTCTGGATATCTATGAGGAAATATGCTGTATTTCCGGAACAGTAATGGATGTGGGTAAGTTGGGAAAATTATTGGCTCACGAAACCGGTTTAATCGCTCCCCAGCATCGTCTATTGGTGAATCACGTCATGTTAAGTTGTGGACTTTATGAGTCTTCTCCTCACTATGCTCAAAAAATTGGTTTACCTATGAAATCAGGTATTAGTGGGGCACTTTTGACAGTAATACCTGACCAAGGTGCGATCGCTATTTATAGTCCTGCTATAAATTTAACTGGTAATTCTATAGCAGGATTAAGGTTTATTGAGACCTTATTTGGTTAATTGTGATGTTTCCATTAATGGAGGGGGAGAAACGGGAAGTTCGGGAGTTGGTTTTGGCCCTACCGCTTCTGGTGTGATCTCAGGAGTCTTCCCAACTGATGGAGGGGGAGAAACGGGAAGTTCGGGAGTTGGTTTTGGCCCTACCGCTTCCGGTGTGATCTCAGGAGTCTTCCCAACTGATGAAGGGGGAGAAACGGGAAGTTCGGGAGTTGGTTTTGGCCCTACCGCTTCTGGTGTGATCTCAGGAGTCTTCCCAACTGATGAAGGGGGAGAAACGGGAAGTTCGGGAGTTGGTTTTGGCCCTACCGCTTCTGGTGTGATCTCAGGAGTCGTCCCAACTGATGGAGGGGGAGAAACAGGAAGTTCGGGAGTTGGTTTTGGCCCTACCGCTTCCGGTGTGATTTCAGGAGTCGTCCCAACTGATGGAGGGGGAGAAACAGGAAGTTCGGGAGTTGGTTTTGGCCCTACCGCTTCCGGTGTGATTTCAGGAGTCGTCCCAACTGATGGAGGGGGAGAAACAGGAGTCTCGACCACATAATTTTGGTCTACAATCCCTCTTACTTGTTGAGCAGTAACCTCTCCCCTCACGATTTTCGATAGAGTATCCTGACCACCGGGTTGATAATCAATCATTCTTACCGTGCTGTTAAATACGTTCTTAACAGGATTACCTTCATTGTCCAAAAATTCCAGTTCTACCCAGTTTTTACCGGGTTTAAATCCTTTGAGGTAAATTGTCTCCCAATTGTCTAAAACAAAACTTTCACCATTGATGGTGCAACGAATCCGCCAATTACCTATATTACTACCTACATTACTTTCCTCACCTTCAAGATTTTCTTGCGCATCCGTATGTAAAGGTGCATTCTCAAGATAAAAATCTAACATGATTGGCTCCGCACCATAATTACCAGTGGGACGACTGTAAGTGAGTAGAGGTAGATTGGGGTCAGGATTATTATCGCTACTTTTTGTTAATACATGGAAAGTTGTCTGTGCATAAGCTCCCTCATTCTTAAAACTTTCGTGCCAAGGACGAGATGCAAAAACTCTGAGTGTATGTGTACCAGCAGATAAATCTTTAAGCACTAATGGAACCTTTACATCGTAAACTGGTATGTAAGGTTGATTATCAAGAATCACGTGTAAATGTGGACCAAGTTGAAGTTGAGGATGCTTAAAAATTGGTAAATCCCTCACCTGGAAACGCACTGCTACAGAGTTCTCTTCTATAACCTGATCAAAGATAGGATTAACTATTAATACCTGTGGTTGATAAGGTTCTAAATCAGATTCTAGCTCTTGAATAACTGGTGGTGGGGACACCTCAGAGAACTGTCGTGGTGTTTGGGGAATTTCAACTACTGGTTTTTCTGGTTCAATAACTACATCTTGACCTCCCGCCTTATCAGTACAAGCACTAATATAAAAGGCTATTGTTAGAATAATAGCCAGTCTTGTTAAGGAAAAGCAAAATTGAAAAATGCTTTTTTTCATTTGTATTAACTTATGGTTCATACCCTCACCTAAAGTTCTCCTCAAGAAAATCTATTGATCACATATTAAACGACAGCAAGTCCCACTCACACATTTTCCCCTAAACTTTGGAAAAATAATCATTCTGTAGTTTGAGCTAAATTGCCATTCTCCCACCAAATCGCCACATTAAGTAATATTAATTACTAATACTGATAGTAATAGTTTCCGTACAACCAAGGTGGGGAGACCAGGGATAGGGTGGCCACGGGATCCTAAAAACTATTAGTTTTAAGAATTGTAATGGTTTGTAAATTAAATAAAAAAACTATTGACTTTTTAGCAATAGACCTAAATATAAAAGGCAGATGTAACAACGAATCTGGCAATTTTAAATTATTGTTAAAATGTCTCCAACAAAGTACAAGTACAGACTCTATAATTCAACAGAAACGAAAAATCCACACGGTTCCAGAAAACAACTGGAAACGAAGAGTAAAATTAACTCTGTGGTGTCCATGATTCCTCATTCCCTATTGACAGAGGAGGTCGAATGACTATTAGTCCTCCGGAGCGAGAGGCGAAAAAAGCAAGAGTCATAGTTGATAATGACCCCGTGCCTACCTCATTTGAGAAATGGGCCCAACCCGGTCACTTCGACAGATCCTTGGCTAAAGGTCCAAAAACCACCACGTGGATTTGGGACCTCCACGCCCTCGCCCACGATTTCGATACGCACACAAGCGACTTAGAAGACATTTCCCGCAAAATCTTCTCCGCACACTTTGGCCATTTGGCCGTAGTGACAATATGGTTAAGCGGAATGATCTTCCATGGAGCTAAGTTCTCTAATTATGAAGCTTGGTTAGCAGATCCGCTGGGGGTAAAACCCAGTGCACAAACTGTATGGCCAATCGTTGGACAGGACATTTTAAATGGTGATGTTGGTGGCGGTTTCCACGGCATTCAAATCACCTCTGGCTTATTCCAAGTGTGGCGTGGCTGGGGTATAACTAGCTCATTCCAACTTTATGTGACTGCCATTGGCGGTTTGGTGCTGGCAGGTTTATTCCTGTTTGCTGGTTGGTTCCACTACCACAAACGCGCTCCCAAATTGGAATGGTTCCAAAACGTGGAGTCGATGCTAAATCACCACTTAGCCGTATTACTAGGCTGTGGTTCCTTGGGATGGACAGGTCACATCATTCACGTTTCCGCACCAGTTAATAAACTGTTGGATTCGGGTGTGGCTATTAAGGATATTCCCTTGCCTCATGAGTTCATTTTGAACAAAGAACTGATTGCTCACCTGTATCCTAGCTTTGCTGGTGGGTTAACTCCTTTCTTCACCTTGAACTGGGGAGCCTACGCTGACATTTTGACCTTTAAAGGTGGATTGAATCCAGTAACAGGCGGGCTGTGGATGACTGATATTGCTCATCACCACTTAGCGATCGCAGTGTTATTCATCATCGCTGGTCACATGTACCGCACCAACTGGGGTATCGGTCACAGCATCAAAGATATCCTAGAAAACCACAAAGGTCCTTTCACAGGTGAAGGTCATAAAGGTCTCTACGAAAACCTGACCACCTCTTGGCATGCCCAACTGGCTACCAACCTGGCTTTCTTGGGTTCCTTGACAATCATCATCGCTCATCACATGTACGCGATGCCTCCCTATCCATATTTGGCAACCGACTACGCCACACAGTTGTGTATATTTACACACCACATGTGGATAGGTGGGTTCCTGATTGTAGGTGGTGCTGCTCACGCGGCAATCTTCATGGTGCGCGACTATGATCCAGTAGTGAACCAAAACAACGTGTTGGATCGTGTGATTCGTCACCGTGATGCTATCATCTCTCACCTCAACTGGGTTTGTATATTCTTAGGCTTCCATAGCTTTGGTTTGTACATTCACAACGACACAATGCGTGCTCTAGGTCGTCCCCAGGATATGTTCTCAGACACAGCAATTCAATTGCAACCAGTGTTTGCACAGTGGGTACAAGGTCTACACCATTTAGCACCTGGAACAACAGCACCTAATGCTCTAGAAGCGGTAAGCTACGTGTTTGGGGGTGGAGTGTTGGCAGTGGGTGGCAAAGTGGCAGCTGCAGCTATTCCCTTGGGCACAGCAGACTTTTTGGTTCACCACATTCACGCCTTCACCATTCATGTAACAGTACTAATCCTGCTGAAGGGTGTATTGTATGCTCGTAGTTCCCGTTTAATTCCAGACAAAGCCAATTTAGGTTTCCGCTTCCCTTGCGACGGTCCAGGTCGTGGTGGTACCTGCCAAGTTTCCGGTTGGGACCATGTATTCCTAGGACTGTTCTGGATGTATAACTCCCTATCTATCGTAATCTTCCACTTTAGCTGGAAAATGCAGTCCGATGTATGGGGTACCGTAGATGATGGGGTGGTTAGTCACATCACAGGTGATAACTTTGCCCAAAGTGCCATCACCATCAACGGTTGGTTACGGGATTTCCTGTGGGCACAAGCTACACAAGTAATCAACTCCTACGGTAGTGAACTGTCTGCTTACGGACTAATGTTCTTGGGCGCTCACTTCATTTGGGCATTCAGTTTGATGTTCCTGTTCAGTGGTCGCGGCTACTGGCAAGAATTAATTGAGTCCATAGTTTGGGCACATAATAAACTAAAAGTAGCTCCCACAATTCAACCCCGCGCTTTGAGCATCACTCAAGGTCGGGCCGTAGGTGTAGCTCACTACCTCCTGGGAGGAATTGCCACTACTTGGGCATTCTTCCACGCACACATACTTTCAGTAGGTTAACAATTTCAGGCGATATTTTGGGTTTTGGAAATTACCAAAATCTAAGACCCAAAATGTCTCTGATAGTAATCAATGGCTAAAGGTCAGAGGAATCATCAACCCTATGGCAACAAAATTTCCCAAGTTTAGCCAGGATCTCGCACAGGACCCGACTACTCGTCGGATTTGGTATGCGATCGCCACAGGCAACGATTTTGAGAGCCATGACGGCATGACGGAAGAAAATCTTTACCAAAAGATTTTCGCTACCCATTTCGGTCACCTGGCAATCATCTTTCTGTGGGCATCCAGCCTCCTGTTCCACGTAGCCTGGCAAGGTAACTTTGAACAGTGGATCAAAGATCCCCTCAACGTCCGTCCCATCGCCCACGCGATTTGGGACCCTCACTTCGGCGCACCAGCAGTTGACGCTTTCACCCAAGCTGGCGCGAGCAATCCTGTCAACATTGCTTACTCAGGTGTTTATCACTGGTGGTACACCATTGGGATGCGGACAAACCAAGAACTGTATACCGGTTCCCTAGGCTTGTTGCTATTGGCTGCATTGTTCCTGTTTGCTGGTTGGTTGCACTTGCAACCCAAGTTCCGTCCTAGTCTCTCCTGGTTCAAGAGTGCTGAACCCCGTTTAAACCATCACCTAGCTGGTTTATTTGGTGTTAGCTCCCTAGCATGGACTGGTCACTTGGTTCACGTTGCTATCCCTGAGTCTCGCGGTATTCACGTAGGCTGGGATAACTTCTTGAGTGTGGCTCCCCACCCCGCAGGTTTGACCCCCTTCTTCACTGGTAACTGGGGTGTGTATGCTCAAAACCCCGATACCGCAGGTCAGATCTTCGGCACCTCCACCGGTGCGGGAACAGCAATTTTGACCTTCTTAGGTGGTTTCCATCCTCAAACAGAATCTCTGTGGTTGACTGATATAGCTCATCATCATCTGGCGATCGCAGTTCTGTTCATTATTGCTGGTCACATGTACCGCACCAACTTTGGAATTGGTCACAGCATCAAAGAAATGCTCAATTCCAAATCTGGTTTAGTTCCTGGTAGCAAGAGTGAAGGTCAGTTCAACTTACCTCACCAAGGTTTGTACGACACCATCAACAACTCCTTACACTTCCAACTGTCTTTGGCATTGGCAGCGTTAGGAACCGTCACTTCCCTGGTGGCGCAACACATGTACTCTTTGCCTTCCTACGCGTTCATCGCTAAGGACTACACTACTCAGGCAGCATTATATACTCACCACCAGTACATAGCTGGTTTCTTGATGGTTGGTGCTTTTGCCCACGCCGCCATTTTCTGGGTTCGTGACTACGATCCAGAACAAAACAAGGGCAACGTACTGGACCGGATTCTTCAGCACAAAGAAGCGATTATCTCTCACTTAAGCTGGGTGTCCCTGTTCCTCGGTTTCCACACCTTGGGTCTGTACGTTCATAATGATGTAGTAGTTGCTTTCGGTACTCCTGAAAAGCAAATCCTCATTGAGCCAGTGTTTGCCCAATTTATTCAAGCTGCTCAAGGTAAAGCTTTATACGGGCTTAACGTATTGTTGTCTAACCCCGACAGTATTGCCTACACAGCTTACCCCAACGCTGGTAATGTTTGGCTACCTGGTTGGTTAGATGCCATTAACTCTGGTACTAACTCCCTGTTCTTAACCATTGGACCTGGCGACTTCTTGGTTCACCATGCCTTTGCTTTAGCTATTCACACCACCACCTTAGTACTGGTTAAAGGTGCTTTAGATGCTCGTGGTTCCAAGCTAATGCCTGACAAAAAGGATTTTGGTTACGCCTTCCCTTGCGACGGTCCTGGTCGGGGCGGTACTTGCGATATTTCAGCTTGGGACGCTTTCTACCTAGCAATGTTCTGGATGTTAAACACCATTGGTTGGGTAACCTTCTATTGGCACTGGAAACACCTGGGTATTTGGCAGGGTAACGTTGCCCAGTTCAACGAAAACTCAACCTATTTAATGGGATGGTTCCGGGATTACCTCTGGGCTAACTCCGCTCAGTTGATCAACGGCTATAATGCCTATGGCATGAATAACCTATCTGTTTGGGCCTGGATGTTCTTATTTGGACACCTGGTGTGGGCAACTGGTTTCATGTTCTTGATCTCCTGGAGAGGATATTGGCAAGAATTAATCGAAACCTTGGTTTGGGCTCACGAGCGCACTCCTTTAGCTAACCTAGTTCGCTGGAAGGATAAACCCGTTGCTCTCTCCATCGTGCAAGCTCGTGTGGTTGGTTTAGCTCACTTCACCGTTGGTTACATCCTCACCTACGCTGCATTCCTTATTGCTTCCACTGCTGGCAAATTTGGTTGATGCTCACATTTAGAAGCAAGTAAGTTCATAGCCCCACCCCCCCCAGGGTGGGGTTAAATCTTTAAAACCATTCATATCCCCTCTCCGGTAATTATGCTTTATCCTGTAATCTGGAAAAATGACTCAGTTGTACTAATTGATCAAACTCGTCTACCCAATGAATACGCTGTGATTGAGGTTCATCGCAGTCAGGATATGGCTGAGGCAATTAGAACTATGATTGTTAGAGGTGCGCCCGCTATTGGTGTTGCTGCTGCTTATGGTATGTATTTGGGCGCCAGGGAAATAAAAACAAATAATCGCCTGGAGTTTCTACATGATTTAGAAGGTGTGGCCCAATTATTACGCTCCACACGCCCCACTGCGGTCAATCTATTTTGGGCTATTGGGAGAATGATGCAAATTGCCTACGAAACCTTGGGGAATATAGAAGAAATTAAACAAAATTTGCTAGAAACTGCTGAAAAAATTCGTGCTGAAGATCTAGAAACTTGTCAACTTATAGGTGACAACGGGTTAAAAGTTTTACCCAAAACACCAGAAAAACTAATTATTCTTACTCATTGTAATGCAGGTGCTTTAGCAACCGCTGGTTATGGTACAGCATTGGGAGTGGTGCGTTCAGCTTGGAAAGAGGGGAGACTAAGTAGGGTTTTTGCCGATGAAACTCGTCCTCGTTTACAAGGTGCAAAGCTCACCGCATGGGAATGTGTACAAGAAGGTATTCCCGTCACCGTGATTGCTGATAATATGGCAGCGCACTGTATGAAGCAAGGTTTAATTGATGCTGTAGTTGTTGGTGCAGATAGAATAGCAGCTAATGGAGACACAGCAAATAAAATAGGTACTTACAATCTAGCCATTGTTGCTAAATCCCATAATGTTCCATTTTTTGTAGCCGCACCCGTTTCCACTATTGATTTCACTCTAGATAGTGGGGATAAAATTCCCATAGAAGAGCGTCACCCATCGGAAATTTACCAGCTTGGTGACAGTATGCTCACGCCTTTAGGGGTGGAATTTTATAATCCTGCTTTTGATGTGACCCCAGCTGAATTAATAACTGCTATCATTACTGAGAATGGTGCTTTTGCTCCCCATGAATTGCCAACTCCATGATTACAGTAAACTACAATAAACAATATAACGAAAAGATAACAAAAAGTCTACTTAATAACATGGGCAATATTTGGGAACTCGATTTTTACTCTCGTCCTATTCTGGACGCAAATCAAAAAAAAGTTTGGGAAGTCTTGATCTGTGAAAGTCCTACAGATGTTCTTACTAAAGTGGATTCCCTATTTCGCTACTCGCAATATTGCCCTAGTACCCAAGTCAATTCGGTCTGGTTACGCCAAGCATTACAAGAAGCTATTGAAAAAGCAGGTGTAGCGCCCATAAAAATTCGTTTTTTCCGCCGACAGATGAATAATATGATTACTAAAGCTTGTCAAGACATGGGAATACCTGCCCTATCTAGTCGCAAAACTTTAGTTCTCAACCAATGGATACAACAAAGAATGGAGGAAGTTTATCCTCAAGAACCCGGATATCAACAGGTGACCAACTCTTCCGTGCGATTGGAAAGACCCCTACCTCAAAGGTTACCGGATGCGCTAGAAGGTAAACAATGGACATTTGTTAGTTTAGAAGTTAGTGATTTTACTGATATGCCAGAATGGGAAATTGCTTTTGGTGAGGCTTTTCCCCTAGAATTAGCTGGTTTATCCCCGGAAACCCCCATTCCGGGAATTTTGATTTTTTCTCCCAGAGCTTTACCCATTGCTGGATGGATGTCCGGTTTGGAGTTGGCATATTTACGATTTGATAGTAATCGTAATAATCAAGGGGATAGGTTGGTTTTAGAGACAGGTGGTACGGAAAGTTGGATTTTAGCAAATTTGAGAACTACCAAATTATTAGCAGAGGCTAGGAGTTTTGAAGAGGCTAAACAAAAAGCCAACGGTGTGCATTTTATTGGGGTGCAGTCTGATCCCCAGTCCCAGTCCTTTGCTGGTTTTTGGTTATTAAAAGAAATCAATCTTTGAGCGCCTTTTGTAGGTTGTATTTTTTCAATAAAACATACAACATAACAAAACTAGTCGGTTAAAACCGACTTGAGCTTTGAGACCGGGAATTGATTCCCGGTCTCCCCCACGGACAGTCTCCAGGTAGGAGTTAATTCAAACAATAACGGGTAATTGCTGCCATGGGGAGTGTTTATATCCCGTGGGTTTGTTGGGTTTCGTTGCTCAACCCAACCTACGAGTCCTCTGGCGATCTCCCCTAGGGAGTGCTTTGCGATCGCCCATAGGGAGTGCTTCGCAATCGCCTGATAAACAATAAGAAAAAATTATGTTTCGCCGCAAGCAAGATAAGTTTTTTTATGATTAAAGGGCTGGAAATGTGGTAATATGGGATTGTAATAATGGAGTGGTGGCATTTTTAAAAAAATTGCACAAATTTCGATTATCAAGGTATCACATCCAAAGGTAAATAGTCAACCCCCACCATGGAAAAAAAATCGGCGCGCGGGTACATAGATATTTTTAAGCGTATTCCAATACAGTGTAATTTGTATTTTATTAATAAAATATACAACATGACAAAATTAGTCGGTTTTAACCGACTTGAGCTTTGAGACCGGGAATTGATTCCCGGTCTCCCCCACGGACAATCTCCAGGTAGGAGTTAATTGAAAGAATAACGGGTAATTGCTGCCATGGGGAGTGTTTATATCCCGTGGGTTTGTTGGGTTTCGTTGCTCAACCCAACCTACGAGTCCTCGGGCGATTGCGAAGCACTCCCTATGGGAGCTCGCGGGACAAGATGGGAAAAATTAGTGGAGTAGTTTTAAATATGTTACAATTGCTATGAATATAAATTAGTCACATACTAGTCTTATGGTGAATGACAGACAAAGGCCAGATTTATTGATAGAGAAAAGATTGCCAGTGCAAACGTTAAATGAGCAGGTTTATTATGAACATGGAGCAAATCCATTTAAGGGACTGCATCGCTGGTATTCACGCAAACCTTTATCTTTTAGTCGGGCTAGTGTGTTGGCATCTTTGCTACCTGCGGATGTAAGTATGGAGGAATTTGAGGATTTATTGGGTTTAAAACCGGGAGAAGAGGTGAAGCTCTACAAAACACCTCCCTCCCGGGAATTAATTAAGAAGGTGCAAGGTTATTGCGTGGAAGTGTGGGGAAATCCTACTCCGACGGTTTTAGATGCTTTTGCGGGAGGAGGTAGTATACCCTTTGAAGCGGTTAGATATGGATTGAATGTTTTGGCTTCTGATTTAAATTCGGTTGCGGTGGTGACGATGAAAGCAGCTATGGAATATCCGATAAAGTTTGGAGCAGATTTACAAGATGATATTGATAGGTGGGTAAAGTGGGTGGGAGAGGAAGCAGAAAAAAGATTGGCTGAGTTTTTTCCGTCCTTACCAGAGGAAACAGTACAAAATTATTTATGGGCCCACACGGTTGTTTGTCCCCATTGTCAGTCTGTTATTCCTTTAAGTCCTAATTGGTGGTTGTATAAACGTCCAGAAAAGCAGAATTTACATAAATGGACTGCAGTAAAACCGATTGGTAATGGTGAGAATAAGCGGGTTGATTTTGAATTAATAAGGGGAAAAAAGGGGAAGGGGACGACGATTGCAACAGATGATGGGGAATATGATCCGGATACTACAACTACTATTGGAAGGGGGGTGGGTAAGTGTGTTAATTGTGGGAATATAATTGAGGATGATTTTATTAAAAGGCAAGCTCAAGGTGAAGGTTTAGGCTATCAATTATATGCGGTAGCTTATAAAAAGGGAAAGGGAAGTCTGGAGTTTAGAATACCAAATGATTTAGATATTATGGGGGTGAAAAAAGCTGAAAATTACATAGAACATGAAATTGAAGACTGGAAGATTAAAGGATTTTTTCCGGATGTAGAAGTGACAGATGGTCAAGAAACTCATAGGTTATTTGCCATGGGTATTAATGATTGGAGTAAGTTTTTTAATCCCAGGCAACTGGTGACGCTAGTAACATATTTAGAAATTATAAATGAAGCGAAAAATCTGATTCAATCTGAATATGAATGGGAGAAATCACAAGCTATATCAACTTATTTGGCTTTGGTTTTGGATAGATGTGTTGATGAAAACTGCAGATTGGCTCATTGGAATTCAGCAAGAGGTGGTTCTCGTAGAGCTACGGCACAACATTCTCTTAATTTGATGTGGAACTACCCAGAAACTATAGGAACAAGAGATTTATGGCAATCATTTGCTGATGTTTTTGCCTCAGACTATAAAAGTCTTTGTTCATTATTAGGAAAAAATGTGGGAAAGACAGAAAAGTATGATATTCCCATAGATAAGAAATCAATTCAAATAGAGTCAGCATCAGCGGATAACTTAACACATATTGCTGATAAATCAGTACATGCAATAATTACCGACCCTCCTTATTATTCAACCATTCAATATGCGGAACTAGCAGACTTTTTCTATGTATGGCTAAAACGCAGTCTAGGAGATATATTCCCCGAACTTTTCTATCTGGAACTAACAGATAAAGAAAGAGAAGCTGTCGCTAATCCTTCCCGGTTTAGGAATATGGGAATATCCCCAGAAATCCTAGCGAATCAAGACTATGAGGCAAAAATGTCCATGGCTTTTGCTGAATACCACCGGGTTTTGCGTGATGATGGAGTGATGACTGTTCAATTCAATCATAAAGATTCTGGTGCTTGGGATATTTTAGCCAAGTCTCTGATGGATGCTGGTTTTGAAATTACAGCTTCCTGGGCGGTTAGTACAGAAAATCCTCAAAATCTCCACCAGGCTCAAAAAAATGCGGTTTCTAGCACCGTTCTATTAGTGTGTCGTAAACGTTATCCCCATGCTGAACAAGGTTGGTGGGATGATGTGCGTCTGGAATTACGTAATACTATCTTGAGTAAAGCTCCAGAAATTGAACGCTCCCTAACTGCAGATTCTAGACCTGCACCGGATAGGGTGGAAGACCCCCGTCAAAGAATTAAGCCTCCGGGTATTGATTTATGTTTGACAGCTTATGGTAGTGCTTTAAGTGTGTTTACCCGTTATAGTTCTATATTGGATAGTACAGGAATTAAAGTAGAGCCTAAAGCAGCTTTTGAAGAAGTGCGTCAAGCTATAGTATCATACCGATTAGAAAGGTTGTTGGCGGGGAAGGATTTTCATGGGGTGGATACTTTGACTCAATGGTATATTCTGGCTTGGGATACTTTTGAAGCGCGAGAATTTCCTTTTGATGAAGCTAGACAATTGGCTTTGGCTGTGGGGGGTTTTGATGTTTCTGATTTGGTGAAAAAATATAAGTTGTTGGATTCTGCTAGTGGTTTTTGTAAGCTGTTAACTCCAGAACAAAGGTTGAAGAAACGGGCTTTTTCTGTAGTAGATAGGGAGTTTTCTGGTGTGAATTTGGTAGATGGAATTCATGCTATAATTTGCATTTATCAAATAGAACAAAAAATAGAGTTTGTCAGAAGGTTCTTAAAAAATACAGAATTGGTAAGTAAGGATGCTTTTATGAAAACTTTTGAGTTGGTTTTGAAGGTGATTCCTCAGATAAAGGATGAAAGAAAACGAATTATAGAGGAGAAGGTGTTATTGGATTTATGGTTGGCTATGGATGAGATAAAGGCCAAGGTGTCTTATGAACAAATGGAGTTGCCATTTAATCTATCAGGAACAAATGATGAGCCAACTCAAATATCCCTGTTTTAGGTGTGATAAGTAGGGAGGGACAATTATTTGTAGGATGGGTTTCATACTTCAACCCAACCTAGGTTGTACGTTTATCTTATATTTAATTACACCCACCCTCTTAGAGGTTTTTAAAAACTGTTTTGGTCGCTGGTTGGAGCTATGGGTTATTTTTTGGGGGGAGATCTATTTATAAAAGGGGTTAGGATTTGTGAAAAGTCTACGGAATAAGTCTTGGAAAATCAGTTATTCTAGCAATGGTGACAATACAATTGCTGATTTCTATATTCCTGCTCTATCTGCTGCGGTTCAATATGATAGAAAGTCAGGTTTTTTTAGTAGTTACATACTGAGTAGGGTGGCTAGGGGTTTGGGAACAATGGTTGATAATGGGGGTAAAATGCGTCTGATTATGGGATGTGAGTTTACTCCACAAGATTTGGAAGCTATCCAAAAAGGATATTCCCTGCGTGACGCTTTATGGGAGCGTTTGGATGCTAGTTTTACTCCCCCAGAAAATTTCGCTCAGTTAAAACACCTGGAAATTCTCAGTTGGTTAATTGCTAATGAATGTCTAGATATAAAAATAGCTGTTCCTCTCAAACAAAATGGTTTACCTGATGTGGAACAGTTAGATTCTAAACATATCTTTCATGAGAAGGTGGGGATTTTTACTGATATTAATGGTGATAAATTGGTATTTAATGGGTCGAATAATGAATCTATTGGGGGATGGGAAAAAAATGTTGAGTCCTTTCATGTGTATTGTTCTTGGGAGGGGGGAAGAGAGTTAGATAGGGTAGAAGAAGAGGTTTCTCGTTTTGAGCAACTTTGGTTTGATATTTCCCCTAACGTGCGGATATTTGATATTCCTGATGCAGTGCGAGAGAAATTACTGCGTTATACACCTACTTGCCAACCTACTAGTAATAGTCACTTAGATTTTGATTCTGTTCCAGAGGATGACTTTTCACAGATGCTACACTACCAAAAAGATATGGTAGGTGTCAGTCAAGCACCCGTTGAACAAACTCCATTTATTACGGAAGAGGAAAAACAGTGTTTCAGGGAGTTAACAAATATAGACCAAAATGCAGGGTGTTTAGATTACTGTCTCAAATCTATACCTATTTCTCCCTGGCCACATCAAATTAAAATATTACGCCGGGTGGGAGAAACCTTTCCTACAAGTTATTTAATTGCGGATGAGGTGGGGTTGGGTAAAACTATTGAAACAGGGTTGATTATACGTTATCTATTGTTGACAAAGAAAATAGAACGTGTCCTAATTTTGAGTCCTGCTAGTGTACAGTCACAATGGCAAAAAGCATTGAGGGAGAATTTTAATCTACATTTTTGGAGTTACACCCAAAGTTCCTTAACTGTTGACAGTGAATTTTTAATGAGAAGGAGTGAGAGGGGTAAACAGGGGGTTTGTGGCAATCCTTGGAATGCTGAGAATTTAATTCTTGCTTCTTCTCATTTAGTGAGAAGAACTGACCGAATGGAGCAACTTTTGGCAGCGGATTGTTGGGATCTGGTGATTCTGGATGAAGCTCATCATGCTAGAAGAAAAAGTCCCCAAAATAGAAAGGAAACTCCTAATCTGCTTTTAAAATTGATGCAAAGGTTAAGAGAAAAGACTCAAGCCTTAATATTGCTGTCTGCTACTCCTATGCAAATTGATGTGATAGAGATTTTTGATTTACTGAATCTTTTAGGATTAGAGGGTCATTGGGGTTACAGTGATAATTTTTGTTATTATTTTGAAAGTCTAAATCAATGTTCTGCGCTGGGGATTAAACCAGAGTTAATAGATTTTTGGCAGCTCATGTGTGGGGACTATTTTCAAAAAGGGGGAAAACCTTGCCCTAATTTACAGCAATTACTTTTACAACAAGATAAACTGTTAGCTTATAGAGTTCAGGATACTTGGCACAAATCCCAGAAAATATTGAATTATAAAAAAATCCTGGGGGATGAGTCGTTTTTGAATGGTTCTCGGCAATTTTTAACTACTAATACTCCTTTAAAGGATTTAATGTTTCGCCATACTCGTGAGACTTTAAGGCAATATTATAAGAGGGGTTTATTAAAACGGGATATACCTAAAAGAATTGTGCAAGATAATGCTATTGCCCTGGAACCATTCAGTGAAATTCCGCTGTATATAGCTGTTAGTGATTACGCTCGTCATTTTTATAAGTTAGCTCAAAAGGATAGGCGCAGTTGTCGAGGTTTTTTAATGACTCTATATCGTAAACGTTTAACCAGTTCATTTTATGCAGTGAGGGAGTCTTTACAACGGGGGTTAAATTGCCTGTTGGCAAAGCAGGGAAGTTTTATTACGGATGATGATTATGTGGATGTTGATGATGCTGGAGATGAGGTGATTTCTGGGATGGAGTCTTTGTTTGAGGATGTTGACCCCCAGGAAATTGATTATTTACAAAATTTGTTGCAACAGTTTGAAAATATGGGTAAGGATAGTAAACTCTCTTATTTTTTCCAAATTTTGCGTGACGAACTTTTAGAAAGGGAAAGTGTTCTGGTTTTTACCCAATATACAGATACTATGGACTATTTAAGAGATAATCTTAAACAATTATATGGTAGTCAAATAGCGTGTTTTTCAGGAAGGGGGGGAGAATTGTTAAAGGGGGGAGATTGGTCGGTGGTGTATAAAAATCAGATTGTCTCTCTTTTTCGGGAAGGTAAAATCAAAATTCTTTTGTGTACGGAGTCAGCTGCTGAAGGACTAAATTTACAAAATTGTGGTGTATTAATTAATTATGATATGCCTTGGAATCCTATGCGGGTTGAACAAAGAATTGGCAGAATTGATAGAATTGGACAAAGGTATGATACGGTTCGGATCCATAATCTTTATTATGATGGGACGGTGGAAGCTAAGGTTTATAAAAAACTGCGCGATCGCATTAATGCTTTTTCTAATGTGGTGGGTAATTTGCAACCAATTCTAGCTCAGACTCCTACGTTCATAGAGAAAGCTGCTATGAGTGCGGATCCCGAGGAGGAAGATGTGTTAATGTCGGAGTTGGATTCTACTTTAGATAGTCCTTTAGGGGTGGAGTTTGAAGCCATGGTAACTATGGATATAGAGGGTGATTTAGGAGTGATTAATCAACCCATTTTCCCCACCGGTATAACACCAGAGAAAATAGAGAATGTGGTAACTAGGTCGGAGTTTTTAAAAACAAAGGGGATAGATTTTGAAAAGATATGTGAAAAAATATGGTTGTTAAAATATGAGGGTGAAGAATATGAGGTCACCTTTTATCCAGAAATTTTTGGAGAAAATCCTTGCCTAAAATTACTGAATTTTGGGGAACCGCTTTTTACCCTTTTGTTATCTCAGAATGTAGGTTGGGTGGAGTAAGGAAACCCATCTTACAAATAATTGTGCTTCTCTACTTAGTCTAAATATGATTTAATTAAACATAAGTGGTAGGACAAAAAAATCTAATGCGTAATCTAAGAGGTTATCTATGTTAAGTACCATATTTAAAACCTGCGCTCCTCGGGAGGAAATTTTAGCAGGGGAACTGTCGTTAGATCTATTCGCTGCTAAGTTGGAATCGGTAGTAAAAGGTACAGCACCTAAAGTATATAATGACCCGAAAACCTTTTTTGAAAATACTTTTGCTACGGATGGCTTAAAAAATTTAATTACTGAAGTATTTGGTAGACTCAGTGGAACTATGGTAGGTTCACCTATCATTCGATTAGAGACTAGCTTTGGTGGTGGTAAAACCCATGATGAAATAGCTTTATGGCACATTGCTAAACATGGTAGAAAGATTCCCGGTATAGAAAGATTTACTGATAATATTGAAATTATACCAAGTTATGCGGTTAAGGCTGGGGCTATTGCCTGTCAAGACTTAGAACCTGCGGATGGGGTGTTTCATGGGGATACGGGAATTAGGACTTATACTCTGTGGGGAGAAATTGCTTACCAATTGGGGGGAGTAGAAGGTTATAGCTTGCTCAAGGGTGCGGATGAACTAAGAGTTAGTCCTGGAACGGATGTGTTGAGAAGAATTATTCAGGATGCTCCTACGGTGATTATTCTGGATGAAATAGCAATGTATTTGAGAAGGGCAAAAGCAATAACTGTAGGTGAGAGTGATTTGGCTAAACAGGTTGTAGCTTTTTTGTTTGCGATGATGGATTTAGCTGCTTCTACTAATAATATCGTGTTGGTATATACTCTGGCTTCCGCTAATGACAGTTTTGGAGAGGAAACGAGGGAGGTGAGGGAAGCTCTTTCTATTTCTGCTAGACAGGAAAGAATTATCAAACCTAGTACGGATGTGGAGATATATAATATAGTTAAGCAAAGAATGTTTAGTAGTATATGTTCTAATGCGGCAAGGGATGCTGGGAGGGAATATATGCAAGTTTATAAGAACAGTCGATTAGATCTACCTAGTGGATGTAAGGATAGTAGTTATGCTGAAAGTATTGAACAGAGCTATCCATTTCATCCTGAACTATTTAATCTACTGACTAAGAAGATAGCATCCATTCCTAATTTCCAGCGCACGAGGGGAGCATTACGGTTATTGGCTATAGTTATTCGCTATCTTTGGCAAGAATTGGAAGATTTAGCTGAGAATTCAGCTATAATGGGTGAAAATTCACCTTTTTGGATTCCTATGATCCATCCCCATCATATTCCCCTGGGTATGGAGGAAGAAATCACCAGTGATTTAACTTCTCGTTTGGATAGACCACTGATGCGAATACCTATCCAAGCAGATATTTACAATCCAGATGGTCGGGAAGCACATAGTCAAATACAGGATAAGGAATGGAGTGCAGCAGACAAACCACCTTTTACTAGCTGGGTTACCAGAACTATTTTTCTTAATTCTATCAACCAAGGGACTGCAGCAGGTATTCGGGTTTCGGAACTGAATTTATGTTTGCTCACACCTGGTATGGATATTGGTTTTGTAGAAACGGTTTTAGAGAGATTAGGAGAGGTTGCTTGGTATTTAGATTATGACCAATTTACATCTACTGCTAGGTTTAAAGAAGAACCATCACTCAATAAGGTGATTGCTCAAGAAAAGGAGCAAGTAACTACTACAGAAACGAAGGAACGTTTAAGAAGGGAACGGGATACAATTTTTGCAGATCATTGTTTTAAACTGGTTTCTGGTCCGGTGAATCCCAGTGATGTGGATGATGTGGCGGATTCTATAGCTTTATGTGTAATAGATTTTGATGAAGCAACTATTTCTGATACTACCCAAGTTGCGCCCACTTTAGTGGAAAGAGTTTTTGAAAACACGGGAGAATCGGGAAAATTCCGGATTTATAAAAATCGATTATTGTTCCTGGTGGCTAATAAGCAGGAGTTAGAACGTAGTTTGGATAACATGAGGGAATATATTGCTATAGAAAATATAATGAGGTCTGCTGATAAGTTACAGGATTTATCCGAGGGTCAACGGAAAAAGCTCAAGGAAAGGGAAGGCAATTTTAAGTTAAATGTAAGGGTGTCAATTGGCAATACCTACCGTCACCTATTTTACCCTGAGAGCGATCGGGTGAAAGCACCAAAGGGATTAATGCACTATACTTTGCCTGCGCAGGATTCAGGTGATGCTAAAAAGAAGCAGCAGGAAGTGTTGCTGAAGAAATTAAGAGATTGTGGAAAGATTAGAATGGAGGATGCAGCTGCTTATGCACCTAGTTATATAGTACAAAAAGTGTGGCCAGCGGGGATTGATCATTGGAAAACTAAGGAAATGAAAGAAGCGTTTTTCAAGGATGTGAGTTTGAAGATGTTTTTAGACGGAGAAATAAGTAAGTTGAGGGAAACCATTCGCAATGGGATTTTGGATGGTTCCTGGGATATGAAAATTGGAGAGAAGGTGTTTATTAAAGCTGAAAACTTGAAAGTTCCTGATTCTATAGAGTTTTCGGAGGGAGTGGAGTTGTATCGTCCGGGGATTTTGGAACTGCCAAAACCAAGAGAGATTGAAATAAGTGCGCAGGTGATGTTTAGTAAGGATATGAAAAAACCTGTTCGAGTGGGGTGGAGAGCATCGGGAGGGTTGAAGGTACAAATGTATGAAAATGGAAAGATTATTGATAAGGAGTTTCGACCCCGGGATGAATATAGCACTGAGATTGGGGAAACCACAATTTTTAAAATAGTTGTGGATTATGGGAATGGGGAAATTTTGGAGAAGGAAACCACAGCGTTTATAGGGAGGGGTGGTAATGAAGGTGAGAGGTATGGTGATAGCACGAGAAAGACTACAGTTGGAGGATTTAGTGCAGCAGAATCAGGAAGTATTTTTGCGGTCAAACCATTAATATTTAGCTATGCAGGAACGGTAAATAGTAGCTTTGTGAAACTGAGTGATTTTATTAAGGACAATAAACCAGCGGGAATTCAGGAAATAGAAATTTCTGTGACAGAACCCATGGACTATAGGAAGTTATTTACAGCTATTCCCCTAGTAGCCAAATTACCTATGTATATCAACCATATAGCCACAATTAGCTTAGAGGAGCAGTTTTTGAGATTGGAGTACCAAGGACCAGAGAAAGGATTTAAAGTTTTTCAGGGAGTGCTTAATAGTTTTTTAAATAATCCCCAGGTGAAAGCAGATCTACTATTGAAATTGGAGTTTAAATTTTTGTCACCAATTATGGTAGAAGGGGGAGAAATAAGAGATCTTAAAAAAGCGCTGGAACGGAATCCAGTAGACAATTTGAACTTAGTTGCCAAAGTTACCTATTAAGAGTTTTCACATGCAGGAATTTCAGTTGCGAATAGTGCCCACGGATAATAATAACTTTGCTGTTGAGTTATATCAATGTGCCTATAAAAAAGCAGGAGAAAAGAAACGTCCTGCTGCTAAACGAATTGGCAGGTTAAAAAGTAGTATATTAGTACAGGTTCGGGAGATGGTTTATGATTGTTTGAAAGCGAATAACTACGATCCAAAGACTTTAACGCATAATAGGCAAGCTCATTATGTATTAAACGAGGAAACGGGAGTGAACCTAGCTTTATTATTTCAGACTATACAACCCCTTTCAAAAGTAGAAAGAATAAGTAATATTGCTCAGGGAATACAAGCTATGAGTTATGAAGAATCTCATTATTGGTTTGCTAAAGTTAGTAATGGGAAACGTAGCCAAGCTTTAAGAGCTATTAGGGTTTTGTTGGGTGACTAGATTACAAGTAAATCGAGCGCTCTCCTAGGGCGAGTACCTTGGAATCGCATTACTTTTACTGCAACTGAGTGAGTGCGAGATTCTTGCATTTTGCATTTATGCTTGACAAGTCGAAAGATTTTACAAAAATTATTAGTTATTTTCTGTAAACCTATTGCATGTCTGTTCAAATAGTTTTATAATTAGAAAAAAGTAAGGTGATCTACATTTCTTGGAGGAAAGTCCTGATCACCTTACACCCCAACATGGAGGCAAATAGATTATGGCACAGACTAGAAATTTTATCAGCAATGTGGATGACACTGGAGTGGTTAACTCTAGAGTAGTTTCAGCAGGTGGTCACCGGGAACCACTAAAACATCTGTTGATCGGGTCGAAAAAGACGGTAATTAGTACGATTCACTATCTACACGTGCTTGGTTATGCCAATGCGACTGATTGGAGTGATCTGACGCCAACTGGTAATTCTGGGGAAGTGATGAGTATTCTGGTAAGACATATTGTGATTAATTAGTTTTCTACTTAACTCGTGGGTCTTCCCATGAGTTAGAGATATATCAGAGTCATCTTGTGTAGTGGGTGCTTGGCAATCGCATTTATATCTCATGTTGAGTTTCCTTTCGGAAACTCAACCTGGAATATTAGCAAACTGATTTGATAACCGTAGTTTTTCTCAGATGGGCGATCGCGAAGCACTCCCATAGGGAGCTGGCTTTTATTACTCTTGCTAACAATCTACCCTGGGGTAGATGCAAAACGGGAAAAATTGTGTTTTTCAGTTTTATCAGACAGGCGATCGCACCTTGTAAGTTGTGATTATAACTTTTATATCACTGAAGAAAAAATAAACTCCATATAGTTAGTGGGGGGAGATCACATAGGCTTATCCCAATTAGTAAATAACTATCTGTTATCTATATTGGAGGAAGATAATAATAAACAGTCATAAGTTTATCATATATGATTAGTGCTGATTCTCTCTGGGAAGTAGAATTAGTTCCAAAAGTTTTATAGTTAAGATTTTCTCTACAGGTGGCGAATAAATAAATATTACAATATTTATATTATATGTAAATTATTAGTTTTTTGGTGTAAAGTTATTATAGATTGGGAATTTAAGGGATTTTCTCATTATTAAGATGAGATAATTAGTCCAGTATTTATGAAAAGTAAAAGTGATATTAAAGACAGTAAATTAAGTGATTAACGAAAGAGATGCGAAGGTCAGGAAAAAACGCTGGAATGCCTATTATTTCGTCGGGAACCTCGCACCCTTGTGGTGTAAGGGTTTCAGCCATTATTTTCAGGGTGGTGGAGGTGAAAAACAGAGAAATTTTGCTGACCTTCGCAAAGTGGGTCTGGACACCAGTCAGGGCAAGGGCTTAAAATAGAGGGGTGCGCTTCCCTCTGGGAAGTGGAATTAATGGAAACATGCCTATGTAGGCTTCGGCATCTTGAATGGCCTCTTCATGTGCGCTTCCCTCTGGGAAGTGGAATTAATGGAAACATATCACTTCATTGCTAGTTGCCCTAGATATTGACAACAAGTGCGCTTCCCTCTGGGAAGTGGAATTAATGGAAACAAATTTTGTGGGTTTATAAAACCCATCCTTATTATAAGTGCGCTTCCCTCTGGGAAGTGGAATTAATGGAAACAGAGTTAATGGAGATGCCACAGAGATACAGGAGTTGGATGCGTGCGCTTCCCTCTGGGAAGTGGAATTAATGGAAACCAATGGAAGAAAAAACCAAGAAATCATCTAATGATATTGTGCGCTTCCCTCTGGGAAGTGGAATTAATGGAAACATACTTAGATGGTCGAGGTACTGAAGGTCAATCAAGTCGTGCGCTTCCCTCTGGGAAGTGGAATTAATGGAAACACTAAGACAGAGGATGATTGATGATGGATTGTTAAGTGCGCTTCCCTCTGGGAAGTGGAATTAATGGAAACAATCTAACATTTTTATACCACTGATTACACCCTCGCACGGTGCGCTTCCCTCTGGGAAGTGGAATTAATGGAAACCTAATACAGCTGAATCGCTAATGGAATATCATCATGTGCGCTTCCCTCTGGGAAGTGGAATTAATGGAAACAGCAGATTTATTCAAGATAGTTGGAGGCTCTAGCACTGGTGCGCTTCCCTCTGGGAAGTGGAATTAATGGAAACAATGTACTACTTCCTGGGGCGTCCAGGTTTCGTATTTATGTGCGCTTCCCTCTGGGAAGTGGAATTAATGGAAACATGGGGTGGCTGTTTGCGGAAATATTGCAATATCTTACGTGCGCTTCCCTCTGGGAAGTGGAATTAATGGAAACCTCAATCTCATCCACCGTTGGGATGTAGTCTATGCGGGTGCGCTTCCCTCTGGGAAGTGGAATTAATGGAAACGTTTGGGTTCCCAGTCTCTGCAACCCAACTCTGGTGGTGCGCTTCCCTCTGGGAAGTGGAATTAATGGAAACTCACTGATGTTGTTTATTGTGCATAACTGCATTGCTTCGTGCGCTTCCCTCTGGGAAGTGGAATTAATGGAAACGCCCGTTTCGCGGAAAATAATCTCTTGCTTGTCTTGTGCGCTTCCCTCTGGGAAGTGGAATTAATGGAAACTCGCGGATTTGGGTCTTTGCGTTTAACGCGGTTCCAGTGCGCTTCCCTCTGGGAAGTGGAATTAATGGAAACTTCTTGGTCTTCAAAAAACTCGTTCCACCATTCGTCGAGTGCGCTTCCCTCTGGGAAGTGGAATTAATGGAAACTAACCAGGCAAGGTTATCTGAGCCATCGTAAAAGGCGAGTGCGCTTCCCTCTGGGAAGTGGAATCAATGGAAACAAAGATTTGTCTAAAGTTGGTTTTTCGTTAAACACTGGGGTGCGCTTCCCTCTCGGAAGTGGAATCAATAGAAACGACCTAACTCGGGGGTCTTCTCATGAGTTAGAGATATAGGTAATACTGATTTCATAACAGTAGTTTTTCTCGGATGGGCGATCGCTCTTATATTCAGTCTGTTCTTTAGAAATTAGACATCCTTATTGGATATCTGAGGACAGTAGTTCGGATAGCTTTCTAGGTAGCGCTTTTGCGATCGCTCTTATATTCAGTCTGTTCTTTAGAAATTAGACATCCTTATTGGATATCTGAGGACAGTAGTTCGGATAGCTTTCTAGGTAGCGCTTTTGCGATCGCTCTTATATTCAGTCTGTTCTTTAGAAATTAGACATCCATTGGATATCTGAGGACAGTAGTTCGGATAGCTTTCTAGGTAGCGCTTTTGCGATCGCTCTTATATTCAGTCTGTTCTTTAGAAATTAGACATCCATTGGATATCTGAGGACAGTAGTTCGGATAGCTTTCTAGGTAGCGCTTTTGCGATCGCTCTTATATTCAGTCTGTTCTTTAGAAATTAGACATCCTTATTGGATATCTGAGGACAGTAGTTCGGATAGCTTTCTAGGTAGCGCTTTTGCGATCGCTCTTATATTCAGTCTGTTCTTTAGAAATTAGACATCCATTGGATATCTGAGGACAGTAGTTCGGATAGCTTTCTAGGTAGCGCTTTTGCGATCGCATCCCCTAAGTTTTTTGGACTAACAGGGTCGCCTAATTGAAAAACAAACCCCACATACTAAGTGGGGAGACCAGCGATAGAATATACTGATAAGGATATGCCAGTTCCAAATTTTCAATCCCTCATGTTACCAGTCCTTAAAACTGCAGCTCAAGGTGAAGTAAAATTTTCAGCTGTTATCTCATTGCTTGCAAAATCATTGGGACTTTCCCAGGAGGATATTAGCGAACTGGTTCCATCTGGAAAGCAGACGGTTCTTGCTAATCGAGTAGGATGGGCAAAAACCTATCTCAAAAAAGCTAAACTAATAGAATATACTAAACGGGGATACTTTTCGATTACACAGCTGGGCAAGGATGTATTAGAATCAAACCCATCTGAAATTAACAGTGCTTATCTGATGGAATTTGAGGATTTCAGACAATTTAAAAAAGTAACTGAAGATGAAGAATCATCTATAATTCTAACTAATGATGTAACACAGACACCTCATGAATTAATAGCATCTGCTCATAAGCAAATTCAATCTGCTTTAATCCAGGAATTATTGGATCCTATTCTCGCAGCACCTCCGGATTTTTTTGAGCGCCTCATTATTAATCTACTTATGAGTATGGGATATGGAGGTTCAGTACAAAATTCTGGACGTGCACTGGGAAAAAGTGGAGATGATGGAATTGATGGTGTAATAGACCAGGATGCGCTAGGCTTGGATCGGGTATATATTCAGGCAAAACGATATAGCCCCGGTAATAGTATTGGATCCGGGGCTATTCGTGATTTTTTTGGTAGTCTTGACCGACACAAAGCTAATAAGGGACTTTTTGTTACCACGTCTAGCTTTTCTTCCTCTGCAAAAGAAACTATAGAGTTTTTAAGTAAAAGAATAGTCCTTATTGATGGAAATCAATTAGCCAAGCTGATGATTAGCTTTAATGTGGGATGTCGAATAGAAGAAACACTCTATATCAAGAAAATAGATGAGGAATTTTTTGAATAAACTCACCATCCTTTCTATAATATGTCTTTGTTTGTCACTCATGCGATCGCCCTACGCACCAGATATGTATTGGGACACCCAGGAGCTTGTTACCTAAACTGCGATCCTCTTCTCGAATGCTTTTTTCACTCTCTATGTTTATTTTTATGCTAACTTTGATTTTTTATCTCAGTAATTTCCCTCCCTGATAGTTGAGAGTACAGATTTCCATTATCAAGGTATCACATCCAAAGGTAAATAATCAACCCCCCATATTGAAAAAAAATCGGCGCGCGGGTACATAGATATTTTTAAGCGTATTCCAATACAGTATAAGTTGTATTTTATCAATAAAACATACAATATAACAAAACTAGTCGGTTTTAACCGACTTGAGCTTTGAGACCGGGAATTGATTCCCGGTCTCCCCCACGGACAGTCTCCAGGTAGGAGTTAATTCAAACAATAACGGGTAATTGCTGCCATGGGGAGTGTTTATATCCCGTGGGTTTGTTGGGTTTCGTTGCTCAACCCAACCTACAAGTCCTCTAGCAATCTCCCATAGGGAGTGCTTCGCAATCGCCTGATAAACAATAAGAAAAAATTATGTTTCGCGGCAAGCAAGATAAGTTTTTTTATGATTTAAGGGCTGGAAATATGGTAGTATGGTAGTGTAAGAATGGAGTAGTGGCATTTTTAAAAAAATTGCACAGATTTCCATTATCAAAGTATCACATCCAAAGGTAAATAATCAACCCCCCATATTGAAAAAAAATCGGCGCGCGGGTATATAGACATTTTTAAGCGTATTCTAATGCAGTATAAGTTATATTTTATTAATAAAATATACAACATGACAAAACTAGTTGGTTTTAACCGACTTGAGCTTTGAGACCGGGAATTGATTCCCGGTCTCCCCCACGGACAGTCTCCAGGTAGGAGTTAATTCAAACAATAACGGGTAATTGCTGCCATGGGGAGTGTTTATATCCCGTGGGTTTGTTGGGTTTCGTTGCTCAACCCAACCTACGAGTCCTCTGGCGATCTCCCCTAGGGAGTGCTTCGCAATCGCCTGATAAACAATAAGAAAAAATTATGTTTCGCGGCAAGCAAGATAAGTTTTTTTATGATTTAAGGGCTGGAAATATGGTAGTATGGTAGTGTAAAAATGGAGTAGTGGCATTTTTAAAAAAATTGCACAGATTTCCATTATCAAAGTATCACATCCAAAGGTAAATAATCAACCCCCCATATTGAAAAAAATCGGCGCACGGGTATATAGATATTTTTAAGCGTATTTTAATACAGTATAAGTTATATTTTTTCAATAAAACATATAACATAACAAAACTAGTTGGTTTTAACCGACTTGAGCTTTGAGACCGGGAATTGATTCCCGGTCTCCCCCACGGACAGTCTCCAGGTAGGAGTTAATTCAAACAATAACGGGTAATTGCTGCCATGGGGAGTGTTTATATCCCGTGGGTTTGTTGGGTTTCGTTGCTCAACCCAACCTACGAGTCCTCTGGCGATCTCCCCTAGGGAGTGCTTCGCAATCGCCTGATAAACAATAAGAAAAAATTATGTTTCGCGGCAAGCAAGATAAGTTTTTTTATGATTTAAGGGCTGGAAATATGGTAGTATGGTAGTGTAAAAATGGAGTAGTGGCATTTTTAAAAAAATTGCACAGATTTCCATTATCAAAGTATCACATCCAAAGGTAAATAATCAACCCCCCATATTGAAAAAAATCGGCGCGCGGGTATATAGACATTTTTAAGCGTATTTTAATACAGTATAAGTTATATTTTATTAATAAAATATACAACATAACAAAACTAGTTGGTTTTAACCGACTTGAGCTTTGAGACCGGGAATTGATTCCCGGTCTCCCCCACGGACAGTCTCCAGGTAGGAGTTAATTCAAACAATAACGGGTAATTGCTGCCATGGGGAGTGTTTATATCCCGTGGGTTTGTTGGGTTTCGTTGCTCAACCCAACCTACGAGTCCTCTGGCGATCTCCCCTAGGGAGTGCTTCGCGATCTCCCATAGGGAGTGCTTCGCAATCGCCCTAACTGCGAATAATGGTAATAGTGCGTCCCCCTGGACTAATAGCTTGCTCCGTACTAATTCTCTCTCCCATGGGTGGTAACCCCGCACGGCGATCGAAAATCACTAACCAACCTGTATCCAATCCTAAACCATCCAGATATTTATCCAATTGGATCAAACCCTGGGTTAGCGGATCTAACTTTTCTTTCCGCACCTTTAACTCTATGCCCATCACCACTTTGCCATAGCGCAAACAAATATCCATCCTCCCAGAACCAATGGCATATTCTCGCTCTAACGTACCACCACTATCACTACCCGATGCAAAATGCCATTAACACCAAGTGAGGAGCAATCTCATGGTAGGGCGCACTTTTGAGCAGTGGTTCCCCATGTTGTCGCCAAAATTCCAAAAAAGAGTCTAATAGGATTTGAGGGTTGAGTGTGCCATCAGGGTTTAACCAGTTGGGTTCCACCGAAGTTAAAGAGGCGATCGCCACGGAGGCTAAAGCTTTAGGTAAAATCTCTCGATAAATAGGGTTAGCAATTTCCAGTCCACCCCCGCGATCGCGACGGCATAAACCCAGATCTAACACGTATCGTAAGTTATCTTCTGGCGTATCAGCTAAGTCTTCACCAGCTAACATAGGTTGAATAATGTCCCTGACCCTCTCTTCCCGTAATCTTTCTGCCAAGCTATCTAAATGGGTATCCTGGCGTCGAATCAGAATTTCCTTAGCCTGGTTAATCACTTCACCAGTAATGGGTTGGGTAATGTCTTTCACTAAAACCTGAGTAGCTTGACGAGCTAGGGCGTTAACTAACCACGGTTGTCCATCAGTTAAATAAAATGCCTGATGGATGGCTTCCGGAGTAAACACCTGTCCCGTAGCTTGTGTATGTTGTAAGTAAAGTTCTTCTACTTCTGATAAAGTAAAATTACTGAGGGTTAAAGACTCAGCCTTGATATTGAAAGGACTGGAAGTATTAAGTCTTTCACTTCCACCGGATTTAACCTTATAGTCCCGCACATCCCGCATACCAATCAAGCCCACCGAATGGGGAAACGCCCGGGGACGACGGGGAAAACCTGAACGTAATTGTCTTAAAATAAAGATTAAAGCTTCATCTGTTAGGGAATCTATTTCATCTAAAAAGATTACAAGAGGTCTTGGAGATTGGCCAGACCACTCACTTAAAGTTTTGCCTATTCCTGAGTCTGTTTCACCCTCTGGCCAATAGGATGGTTGTAGTTCTTTGGGTAAGTAAAACTTAATTGCCTGTTTCCATAAAAAAAGCCCCCACCAGGTGAGGAGCTTTTCATTTACCAGTATTGGTTATTAACCGTTGATTGCAGGAGCAGTCAATGCTACAGGAGCTACTTCACCAGCAGCTAGGTCTAAGGGGAAGTTGTGGGCGTTACGCTCGTGCATTACTTCCATACCTAGGTTAGCGCGGTTGATTACGTCAGCCCATGTACCTATTACACGACCTTGAGAATCAATGATGGATTGGTTGAAGTTGAATCCATTCAGGTTGAATGCCATGGTGCTTACACCCAGTGCTGTAAACCATATTCCTACTACTGGCCATGCTGCCAAGAAGAAGTGTAGTGAACGGCTGTTGTTGAATGAAGCATATTGGAATATCAAGCGACCAAAGTAACCGTGTGCTGCTACGATGTTGTAGGTTTCTTCCTCCTGTCCGAACTTGTAACCATAGTTCTGAGACTCGGTTTCAGTTGTTTCTCTTACTAAGGAAGATGTTACCAAGGAACCGTGCATAGCGCTGAACAAGCTACCACCGAATACACCTGCTACTCCTAACATGTGGAAGGGGTGCATGAGGATGTTATGCTCTGCTTGGAACACAATCATGAAGTTGAAGGTTCCAGAGATACCTAAAGGCATACCATCAGAGAATGAACCTTGTCCGATGGGGTAGATTAAAAATACTGCGGTAGCAGCTGCCAAAGGAGCGGAGAATGCTACGCAAATCCAAGGACGCATGCCTAAACGGAAGGATAATTCCCATTCACGACCTAGGTAGCAGGCTACACCAATCAAGAAGTGGAAAATTACTAGTTGGTAAGGACCACCGTTGTATAACCATTCATCTAAGGATGCAGCTTCCCAAATGGGGTAGAAGTGCAAACCAATAGCGTTGGAGGAGGGAACTACAGCACCGGAGATGATGTTGTTACCGTACATTAAGGAACCAGCTACGGGTTCACGGATACCGTCGATGTCTACGGGGGGAGCAGCAATAAAAGCGATGATGAAGCAAGTGGTAGCTGCGAGAAGGGTGGGGATCATTAGCACGCCGAACCAGCCAATATAGAGGCGGTTGTTGGTGCTGGTGATGAATTCACAAAAACGATCCCATACGTTGGCGCTTTGGCGCTGTTGAATGGCAGTGGTCATGTTTTTATAAATGCGGTTTAACCGGAGGTTTATGTATGTTCAGGTAGGTGTTTCTACCTTATGAACTTATATTAAGACAAATGTTTAGTTTTGTAAAGGGGTTTTTACAAAATTTTTAATAATTTTGCCAATTAGGGATTTTCCTATATATGGTGGGGGTTTTCGCCTCCTGGAGGTATTTTATATGTGTATAAATCAGATTTTTTCTATTGCAAAGGTCAATAAATTTTCTTTCTCTCCCTCGTAATATTTATTCCTTCTTATGAAGGTCAAGACTTAAACCAATACACAGTCACTCTCTAGGATTATTGGCACATCAGGAAACTTATCACGAAGGTCACTAAGGGTATATTGGGCTATAACTTGATCTAGATCAATACTAACAAACTCTGAAAGTTTATGTTTTGAAAGATTTAGTTTACTGGATTTGTCTGTATGACAGGCTATCCACACATTTAATAGCTCCACCGCGTTGTGAAATTCTTTCTGTAGTTTGGTATATAAGTCAATACAGCGGTTGAAGTTTTCATCTAACCCTTGTAGTTGAAATTCGTCTCGGATAATTCTGGAAAAGCATTGAACTGAAGTATAAAAATTTTCAACTGAGTGGCATGGAGTTTCATATATTGCACTTGCACCACCTTGATTAATTGATTCATCAAAGTCTCTATCTACAAAATAAATAGCTCTGACATTAGAGTAATACTTGCGCGATGAGATCATTCTGTAAATCCCCAAAACCCCCTCTTTGCCATTCAATAGAAAGTGATAATTCCGGTTCATCAAATAAGACAATAAAATCCTCATGAGGTTCTAGATATATTTTTGAAAAAAGTGATATTATCTGTTTCTCACCAGATGATAAGTTTCTAAAATCAATGGTACTATCATTTGCGGTATTTTGAATTGATATATCTACATTAGCTTCATCATAAACAATCTGTTTTTCATTCAAGTAATTATTGCATATTGTGGCAAATTGATTAATAGAATCATCTTTTTCTTTTTGGTACTCATACAAATCAACCAATTTTGATAAAAAGTAGACCAATTGATCCAGAAGTGTTGAATGTTAAGAAATTTGTGATAAAAATTGCCCAAAATATATTAAAATTTGGGCAACCCACATCAAAATATTGATTTGATAATGATCATAAATTCATTCCCCAAGATTGTCAAGGACATTCTCAGACCGTTACCAAAAAATGATTATCCAGTTTTGAACAGATGAAATCAGAGATATTTATCGTTTACAGTGGGGAGTTGAACTGTTATGGAAGTTTTTAAAAATGCACCTAAAATTGGATAAATTAATTACGAAAAACGTTAATGGTATTGGCATACAAATTTATGCCAGTCTCATCGCTTATCTAATTTTAGAACTTGTATCCGTTCCTAATGAATGGGGTGAAAAAATGTTAGATAAGTTCCGCTATCTTCAAGCTTGTATGTGTCAACAAATCAGTTATGTTCATTGGATGGAAGATATGATGAGATGTTGACATTTTCACCTTTGATAAGAGTACTATATCTAACTATCTTGAGAGCGATCGCCCAGTGATACTGTAATGTTGACAGCTGACCCTACCAGGAGGAGGGTTTTTAAAAACCTTTCTCCCGGGGGGACATTTTAGTGCACGTAATAATTTACCCCCCTACATTATCATAGATTTAGCCTACTTAAATGAAATGTATTGATCATAAATTTATGTTAATTTTTGTGTATTAACTAATGAATTGCTGCAGAAATATTTACTTATCGTGGTTCAATTTAAGTATCCATATTATAATCGGAATAAATCGAAGACATCTGGTTAAAATTTAAGACGAATTTACGGAATTAATTTTATGACAATAGAGTTTGGTACTGTCAAATACTACAACAGTGATAAAGGATTTGGATTTATAGGTCGTACTTTTCAAATGTTGATGGAAAAATTTTCTTTCATATTACAAAAATTAGGACAATAGATCCTGAGTTAGCTCAATTTTTAGACAACGGTAAAGGTTATAAAACTGTTACTTTATGGTATGAAATTGAACTAACTGAAAAGGGTGAGCAAGTTAGTAGGTTTTGGTTAAGTGGAAGAGATATTTCAGAAAACTACATACATGAGTTAAGTTGTAGAGTGGAAGAAATTTGGAAAGATATAAATTCTTCAAAACCTAGTTGGCTTGAGTGTGTAACTAAGGAGGTTTTTGGAGATGAAAAATTGGGACAGTTACGGATTCAACGGGAACAAGAAGAAGAACGTAAAAAATTACATCAACAAAATGAACAGCGCAGAAATGAAATTAGGAATATATGCAATAGAATTGGAATCGAAAGTCTAGTTCATTTTACTCGTCTTGAAAATTTAGAAAACATTCTAGAGTTTGGTCTTATTGGAAGATCGCAACTCGACGAAATGGGTTTTAACTTTATATATAATGATGACCGCCGGATAGATTTTCAAAGAGAAGCAATTTGTTTAAGTATTAGTTTTCCTAATTATAGAATGTTTTTCAAATATAGACAAAAATCTAGTGATAGTAAATGGGTCGTTTTACTTTTAAATCGTTCAGTATTATGGGAATTGAACTGTAAATTTTATAGGGAAAATGCAGCATCAAACAATGCAAGAGTTGCCGATTTAATGGGAAGCAGATCTGAAACTTCAGCATTGATCGAAATGTTTGAAGATTATGAAGGGATTGAACGGAATAGTTTAAACATTCTAAATAACTTTACAACTAACCCTCAAGCGGAAGTTCTTGTTTTTGATAAAATTGATCCATGCTTCATTGACGAAGTTTGTTTTAATAGTGTACAAGATATGAAACAATGGGATAATTTAGATACTAGTAATTATCCACAAAGATTTTCTGTCAATCTGTATTATTTTAAACCTAGAAATGATTATAAAATTTGGCAAGCTAAGAAGACTGATGTATGATAAATTTAAGACAATTCAAACAAGAAGGTTGAACATGGCTAAGCGTCCTATTTTTATTCCTAGTCCTGAAACTTTTCCTTTTGTAGAAGAAAAGTTGATAGAATTTGAGTGGCACCCTGGCTTTGCAAAAGTACAATATCAAAGGTCAATCACTTCACTTCACGATGCGGCAGCTAAGTGTAACATATATCCAGTTTTGGAAATATCTTCAAAGTCTTTAAAGTCTTTAGGTATTAACTTGAGTGCGTTTAACCTGAAGTTTTCAAAGGATCAGTATACTCTTTCAGTTGAGTGCGCATATCAGGGAAGTAAATTTTTCACCAAGGGTGGTCCTTTTTTAGACCTCTATCATGTTTCCAGTAGAGAAGCAAAAAAAGATGAAAGAATACATAATTCTGGTGACTTTGTAGGATATAAATTTTTTGAAGAGGACTTTCCTTCAAAGCCAGTAACAGCATTCTATGATTGGTTGTATTTAAAAGCATTACATCAAAACAAATCACTTGCAAATGAATTATTGCATTATGAAGGTTTCTCTGATATCGCTTTTAATCCAAAAAAATCCCTGAATTGTCAAGCAAGAGCAGCTGCACTATTTGTAGCATTATACCGTAAAAATGAGATTCAAAATGTCATTGAAGATAAATCTTATTACCTTAATTTAATAGGATCCAAAAAGGTGAACAAAATGAAAAGCTTGGTTGAGACAACGGGAACTCAGCAATCTTTACAACTTGAATTATCTGTATCTAACTAACTGGAGTCTAGATTGAAGAGAGGAGCGATCGCCCATAGGGAGTGCTTCGCGATCGCCTGTGGTTTTTATATACTCCTAAATAAGACCATGGATATTTTTAAAAACCAACTCTCACCTCTCTTGGTGAAAATATAAAATCTTATATTTAATTCCACTCACCCACTCAGCACAAACAGGAACAATAAGCGATCGCATTTATGGATTATATAATTTGAGAGTGCGATCGCACATCTTTGGTCAAATAGCAGTAGAATATCAAAAACAATCTTGAGCAAAAGAAGTTGATAGTCCCACTTGAGTAAGTGATGCAATATTAGTCCCATACTACTTAATAACCGATCTCGTTCTCGTTTCGACAAGTCCCTAATTTCTTCCACTAAGTTTATAATATCTAGCTCATCAAAACGCCCGTTAGCAATTAGATCAGCCATCTTTTCTGACCAGAGAGCAAAATCTTGTTCATACAAATTTGTCATAGTTTGTATATCTGTTCATAGAAATTATCTGTCCCGTCATCATAATTAAGAAATTCCTCAAAAGTCATTTTTTTACCAGTTGCAATTATCATGACCATGACTCCTATAAAATGCTGGTTTTACTATTTTAACAAGCGATCGCCTGTGATTTCTATATACTCCTAAATAAGACCACAGATATTTTTAAAAACCAACACCAAAGTGCTAAAACTGAGTCGATGATTTTAATTTGTAACTGTTATCAAGCTAATTCCTCAAAAACAATATCCTCATAAACCGACTGAATGGGAAAACTTAAATCAATACTTTGTAGCTCGATATTATCCCCCGACTGATAATTAAAAATCTCCCAATTACCCCGATCATTTTTGCGGTATAAATCAATCGCTATTTTCTCAGCATCAACTAAAAGATAATCTTGCAAACTAGGATTGCGACGATACAATCTAAATTTATCCCCTCGGTCATAACTGGCCGTACTGGGAGATAAAACCTCAACAATTAGACAGGGATATTGAATTGCTTGGATTGCAGTGCGATCGCGCTCGTCACAAGTAACACTCACATCAGGATAAACATAATCTTTTGTTTCCAAAATATTTACACGACAATCGGAATTACCAACCTGACAACCACTACCCCGTAAATGACCTTTAACAATGAAAATAATATTACTAGCAATTCGTCCATGATTTTGAGTTCCCCCAGTCATAGCGTAAACTTCACCATTAATATACTCATGGCGAAGCAGTTGTTTTTCTTCCCAGACAAAATATTCTTCGGGTGTTAACTTAGGAAACTTGTCTTTTACAGCAATCATTTTTTGTTACCTCATCTATGGTTGACCAAATTAAAATCGCTTTTATCAACAATACCTTGCCTATTTTTTGTAGCGACAGGGGAACCCAACCCATTTGTTCAGTTTGTAGGAGTATGTCACCTAACTGTATTTTAGTTAACTCCTTGCCAATAATGCAAATTTATCGCGAGATCGCCACGAAATTAACCATTAAATTAATCCACGCCTGGAGATTGTCTGTGGGGATACCCTTAACCTGGGAACCAGTAAGAGAGAAATTTGGCTCACCCATTAGAATCACATCCGGGTATCGTCCACCCGCAGTCAATAGTTCCCTAGGTGGTGCGCGTAACAGTCAGCATCTTTACTTTCGCGCCTAAGTTTGGCTAAGTTTAATGTTATGTTTCGGGGTAATTATAGGGAAAGACTGTAATAGTTTTATCTCCACTCCCAGTGGCTAGAAGTTTGCCATTAGGACTAAAAGTAATTGTATAAATGGCATCTTCGGCACATTTGACTGTGGAGATTTCTTCACCGCTCTCTAGGTTCCACAACTTTGCAGTTTTATCTTTACTCCCACTAGCTGTTCCCATCGGGACTAACTGCTACTGAGTTAATACCTCCATTCCAGGGAGAATCTTGATGTGCTGGTAGGGTGCGATGAGTCTGAGTTATTAAATCCCAAATTTTGATTGTTTTATCATCACTACCACTAACTAAATTTCTACCATCAGGACTAAAAGCTACTGCGGAAACTTTAGACTCATGACCTTTTAAATTTTGTACAAATAATAATTGGTTGAGATTTTCATCTACACTTGCTTCCGATTTAGATGTGGCAAGAATTACCTGATTAAATTTTCCTATGATTGGTGAAGTTTCTATATTTTCAATACATGATGTTTTGGGAGTATTGAAATTAGGTTCTTCGGTTTCTTCTAAATTGCTTACTGTGATTAAATCATCAAAGCACCTATCTAATTCTGTCAAAGAGTTATTCACGGATTCAAAAAGTTCATTGAATCTAGAATTTTCATGATTTTGATTCTGTTTGAGTTGATTAAATTCACCAATTGTGACGAAGTTTTGATGACAAGCTTCATGTAGTTTCTGGATTGAATCATCCAGATTTTCACAGCGAGACTCAATCTGGTCAATTTGTTGACTAATTTGGGTTAATTCTAATTTATTTTCTGTTTGCTCTCGTAAGTTTTTAATTTCACTGTCTATTGTATTTAGGCGATTATATATATCACTAATTTGTTGAGGAATTTCTTCGGTTGATACTAGCAGTTTTTGTATAGAAATTTGAATTTTCTGATCAATTATTTCGTTTAGTTGTTGTTTCCAAATTTCAATTTTTTTGATTCTTTCATTAGATTGGTTCATAGTTTGTTTAATTGTTTGTTTAATTTCATCAACTTGATTTGTCAGATTTGTCATATTTATTTGTAGTGTTGTAATTTGTGGAATTTGTGATGATGACCAAGCATGATTATACCTAACATAATTTCCTAAGTGCAATAGCAATATATCTAATAGGATAGGTATAATCATATATAGTATGTCTTTGGTAGCCAAGAATGCGATCACACCCAAAGACAGAAGACTTAAACCAATATATTCCCTAGCTTGGATTTCTGGAATTTTACTCATATTTATCTACTGATTTATTTTTTTAGGATCTCATTTACAGTTAACTTCACCTCAGAAAATAAAGGGGAACAAATCACCTCATCACCCGTAAAAACCTGCTCCTCATATAAACCTTCCACCCACTCCAAAACAGTCACCTTTTGCGCCATCGGAAGGTTGGTTTGAGCATCACTTTCTGGGTAGACAATTTCAGGCGCGATTGTCTCCCCAAGCTGATTTTTATTGGATTTTATCACCCCCAGTTGAGTTTTTGGTGGAATTTGCCTCACCATATCTATACCTCCCATTCACTTTGGTACTGACTCAATCGGTTTAATTTACTATAACATGGCTTCTTTAGGGATGTATTGCATACCCTCACTTAAAATTAATTGGGTTGACTTTAGCAGGGGGAGGGTTTTTAAAAACCTTTCTCCCGGGGGACATTTTGGTGCACGTAATAGTTTATTCCAGTGTACTAATATCAATACCCTTAGCTTTTAATTGTGATAGTAAATTTTGATACTTTAGTTGTTCCTGCTCTTTAAGAAATCTTTCCCGTTCTGCATAATTGCTCAACTCTACAGAACTAAGAAACCTACCACCATCTGGATAATAGATGACTAATTCATCCTCAGTCATATCAAACCGTACATTCAATCTTGGACTAGTCCAAACACTAAAATCCTTAATCTCTTTGAATGAATTATTTTCCCTAATAGATACTTCTAGACTAATTCTATCTGGATCATATACATAATACTCCTCTACTCCATGTTTCAGATAGAAAAGCTTTTTTTTGTCCATTTCATCTTGAGTATTACCGGGAGATAAAATTTCAAAAACTACCTGGGGAGGAATATTATCCTCCTCCCACTGTCGATAAGACCCCCGGTGTCCCTTGGGTCTCCCAAACACCACCATGGTGTCAGGAGCCAGTTTAATTTTGTTATTACCCTCTACTGGATACCAAAATAAGTCCCCAGCCACAAACACATTTGGATTAGACTTAAATAGTATTTCCAGATTCTCTTTGATTTTCACAATCCATGTGAATTGTTTAGTGTTATCCGCCATCGGTTGACCATCACTTTCTGGGTAGACAATTTCAGGCGCGATTGTCTCCCCAAGCTGATTTTTATTGGATTTTACTACCCCCAGTTGAGTTTTTGGTGGAACTTGCCTCACCATATCTATACCTCCCATTCACTTTGGTACTGACTCAATCGGTTTAATTTACTATAACATGGCTTCTGTAGGGATGTGTTCCATACCCTCACTTAAAATTAATTGGGTTGACTTTAGCAGGAGGAGGGTTTTTAAAAACCTTTCTCCCGGGGGGACATTTTAGTGTAGGTAATAGTTTATTCCAGTGTACTAATATCAATACCCTTAGCTTTTAATTGTGATAGTAAATTTTGATACTTTAGTTGTTCCCGTTCTTTAAGCAGTCTTTCCCGTTCTGCACGTTGATTTGCTTGTTCTCGAAGAAGTCTTTCTTGTTCTGCATAATTACTCAACTCTACAGAACTAAGAAACCTACCACCATCTGGATAATAGATGACTAATTCATCCCCAGTCATATCAAACCGTACATTCAATCTTGGACTAGTCCAAACACTAAAATCCTTAATCTCTTTAAATGAATTATTTTCCCTAGTAGATACTTTTAGACTAATTCTATCTGGATCATATACATAATACTCCTCTACTCCATGTTTCAGATAGAAAAGCTTTTTTTTGTCCATTTCATCTTGAGTATTACCGGGAGATAAAATTTCAAAAACTACCTGGGGAGGAATATTATCCTCCTCCCACTGTCGATAAGACCCCCGGTGTCCCTTGGGTCTCCCAAACACCACCATGGTGTCAGGAGCCAGTTTAATTTTGTTATTACCCTCTACTGGATACCAAAATAAGTCCCCAGCCACAAACACATTTGGATTAGACTTAAATAGTATTTCCAGATTCTCTTTGATTTTCACAATCCATGTGAATTGTTTAGTGTTATCCGCCATCGGTTGACCATCACTTTCTGGGTAGACAATTTCAGGCGCGATTGTCTCCCCAAGCTGATTTTTATTGGATTTTACTACCCCCAGTTGAGTTTTTGGTGGAACTTGCCTCACCATATCTATACCTCCCATTCACTTTGGTACTGACTCAATCGGTTTAATTTACTATAACATGGCTTCTGTAGGGATGTGTTCCATACCCTCACTTAAAATTAATTGGGTTGACTTTAGCAGGAGGAGGGTTTTTAAAAACCTTTCTCCCGGGGGGACATTGTAGTATAGGTAATAGTTTATTCCAGTGTACTAATATCAATACCCTTAGCTTTTAATTGTGATAGTAAATTTTGATACTTTAGTTGTTCCTGCTCTTTAAGCAGTCTTTCCCGTTCTGCAAGTTGATTTGCTTGTTCTCGAAGAAGTCTTTCTTGTTCTGCATAATTGCTCAACTCTACAGAACTAAGAAACCTACCACCATCTGGATAGTAGATGACTAATTCATCCCCAGTCATATCAAACCGTACATTCAATCTTGGACTAGTCCAAACACTAAAATCCTTAATCTCTTTGAATGAATTATTTTCCCTAATAGATACTTCTAGACTAATTCTATCTGGATCATATACATAATACTCCTCTACTCCATGTTTCAGATAAAAAAGCTTTTTTTTGTCCATTTCATCTTGAGTATTACCGGGAGATAAAATTTCAAAAACTACCTGGGGAGGAATATTATCCTCCTCCCACTGTCGATAAGACCCCCGGTGTCCCTTGGGTCTCCCAAACACCACCATGGTATCGGGAGCTAGTTTAATTTTGTTATTACCCTCTACTGGATACCAAAATAAGTCCCCAGCCACAAACACATCTGGATTAGACTTAAATAGTATTTCCAGATTCTCTTTGATTTTCACAATCCATGTGAATTGTTTAGTGTTATCCGCCATCGGTTGACCATCACTTTCTGGGTAGACAATTTCAGGCGCGATTGTCTCCCCAAGCTGATTTTTATTGGATTTTACTACCCCCAGTTGAGTTTTTGGTGGAACTTGCCTCACCATATCTATACCTCCCATTCACTTTGGTACTGACTCAATCGGTTTAATTTACTATAACATGGCTTCTGTAGGGATGTGTTCCATACCCTCACTTAAAATTAATTGGGTTGACTTTAGCAGGAGGAGGGTTTTTAAAAACCTTTCTCCCGGGGGGACATTTTAGTGTAGGTAATAGTTTATTCCAGTGTACTAATATCAATACCCTTAGCTTTTAATTGTGATAGTAAATTTTGATACTTTAGTTGTTCCTGCTCTTTAAGAAATCTTTCCCGTTCTTTAAGCAGTCTTTCCCGTTCTGCACGTTGATTTGCTTGTTCTCGAAGAAGTCTTTCTTGTTCTGCATAATTACTCAACTCTACAGAACTAAGAAACCTACCACCATCTGGATAATAGATGACTAATTCATCCCCAGTCATATCAAACCGTACATTCAATCTTGGACTAGTCCAAACACTAAAATCCTTAATTTCTTTAAATGAATTATTTTCCCTAATAGATACTTTTAGACTAATTCTATCTGGATCATATACATAATACTCCTCTACCCCATGTTTCAGATAAAACAGCTTTTTTTTGTCCATTTCATCTTGAGTATTACCGGGAGATAAAATTTCAAACACCACCTGGGGAGGAATATTATCCTCCTCCCACTGTCGATAAGACCCTCGGTGCGCCTTGGGTCTCCCAAACACCACCATGGTATCGGGAGCTAGTTTAATTTTGTTATTACCCTCTACTGGATACCAAAATAAGTCCCCAGCCACAAACACATCTGGATTAGACTTAAATAGTATTTCCAGATTCTCTTTGATTTTCACAATCCATGTGAATTGTTTAGTGTTATCCGCCATCGGTTGACCATCACTTTCTGGGTAGACAATTTCAGGCGCGATTGTCTCCCCAAGCTGATTTTTATTGGATTTTATCACCCCCAGTTGAGTTTTTGGTGGAACTTGCCTCACCATATCTATACCTCCCATTCACTTTGGTACTGACTCAATCGGTTTAATTTACTATAACATGGCTTCTGTAGGGATGTGTTCCATACCCTCACTTAAAATTAATTGGGTTGACTTTAGCAGGAGGAGGGTTTTTAAAAACCTTTCTCCCGGGGGGACATTTTAGTGTAGGTAATAGTTTATTCCAGTGTACTAATATCAATACCCTTAGCTTTTAATTGTGATAGTAAATTTTGATACTTTAGTTGTTCCTGCTCTTTCAGAAATCTTTCTTGTTCTTTAAGCAGTCTTTCCCGTTCTGCACGTTGATTTGCCTGTTCTGCATAATTGCTCAACTCTACAGGACTAAGAAACCTACCACCATCTGGATAATAGATGACTAATTCATCCCCAGTCATATCAAACCGTACATTCAATCTTGGACTAGTCCAAACACTAAAATCCTTAATCTCTTTAAATGAATTGTTTTCCCTAATAGATACTTTTAGACTAATTCTATCTGGATCATATACATAATACTCCTCTACCCCATGTTTCAGATAGAAAAGCTTTTTTTTGTCCATTTCATCTTGAGTATTACCGGGAGATAAAATTTCAAAAACTACCTGGGGAGGAATATTATCCTCCTCCCACTGTCGATAAGACCCTCGGTGCGCCTTGGGTCTCCCAAACACCACCATGGTGTCAGGAGCCAGTTTAATTTTGTTATTACCCTCTACTGGATACCAAAATAAGTCCCCAGCCACAAACACATCTGGATTAGACTTAAATAGTATTTCCAGATTCTCTTTGATTTTCACAATCCATGTGAATTGTTTAGTGTTATCCGCCATCGGTTGACCATCACTTTCTGGGTAGACAATTTCAGGCGCGATTGTCTCCCCAAGCTGATTTTTATTGGATTTTATCACCCCCAGTTGAGTTTTTGGTGGAATTTGCCTCACCATATCTATACCTCCCATTCACTTTGGTACTGACTCAATCGGTTTAATTTACTATAACATGGCTTCTTTAGGGATGTATTGCATACCCTCACTTAAAATTAATTGGGTTGACTTTAGCAAGAGGAGGGTTTTTAAAAACCTTTCTCCCGGGGGGACATTTTGGTGTAGGTAATAGTTTATTCCAGTGTACTAATATCAATACCCTTAGCTTTTAATTGTGATAGTAAATTTTGATACTTTAGTTGTTCCTGCTCTTTAAGAAATCTTTCCCGTTCTTTAAGCAGTCTTTCCCGTTCTGCACGTTGATTTGCTTGTTCTCGAAGAAGTCTTTCTTGTTCTGCATAATTACTCAACTCTACAGAACTAAGAAACCTACCACCATCTGGATAATAGATGACTAATTCATCCCCAGTCATATCAAACCGTACATTCAATCTTGGACTAGTCCAAACACTAAAATCCTTAATCTCTTTAAATGAATTATTTTCCCTAATAGATACTTTTAGACTAATTCTATCTGGATCATATACATAATACTCCTCTACCCCATGTTTCAGATAAAACAGCTTTTTTTTGTCCATTTCATCTTGAGTATTACCGGGAGATAAAATTTCAAACACCACCTGGGGAGGAATATTATCCTCCTCCCACTGTCGATAAGACCCTCGGTGCGCCTTGGGTCTCCCAAACACCACCATGGTGTCAGGAGCCAGTTTAATTTTGTTATTACCCTCTACTGGATACCAAAATAAGTCCCCAGCCACAAACACATCTGGATTAGACTTAAATAGTATTTCCAGATTCTCTTTGATTTTGACAATCCATGTGAATTGTTTAGTGTTATCCGCCATCGGTTGACCATCACTTTCTGGGTAGACAATTTCAGGCGCGATTGTCTCCCCAAGCTGATTTTTATTGGATTTTATCACCCCCAGTTGAGTTTTTGGTGGAACTTGCCTCACCATATCTATACCTCCCATTCACTTTGGTACTGACTCAATCGGTTTAATTTACTATAACATGGCTTCTGTAGGGATGTATTGCATACCTTCACTTAAAATTAATTGGGTTGACTTTAGCAGGAGGAAGGTTTTTAAAAACCTTTCTCGCGGGGGGACATTTTGGTGCACGTAATAGTTTGCGACACCCCCTACATTATCATACATTTAGCCTACTTATTTGGTGATTCTTATAACCACTCCCTTTTCTTTCAGCTTAGATATTGAATTATCTCTATCTAACTAACTGGAGTTTAGATTGAAGAGAGGAGCGATCGCCCATTGGGAGTGCAATGTAATCGCCCGTAGCAAGATCTCACTACTAACTTATGAATGGAACTTGAGTAAAGATAAAACTTGTTGACGTTAAATATCTTACTCATTACCCTGCCCTTATTTCTATTAGTTGCTCTTTTATGGATAAGAACAGTCATGTATAATTTACCTCGATAATTTGGTTACGGATTTAAGACAATGAAAAAATTTCTCACATTAGCGCTGACATTGACTTTGTTTCTTGTTTCCTCTTTTAGCCTTGGCACTAGTCCTAGTTATGCTTATAGCCAGTCTGACCTAGACAGACTTTTAGCAATTCGTCAGTGTCCACAATGTGACCTCTCTTATGTTGACCTCTTTTATGCTGACCTCAAAGATACTGACCTCAGAGGTGCTAACCTCTCTCGTGCTAACCTCCCTGGTGCTGACCTAAAAGGTGCTAACCTCAAATGAATGGGGTGAAAAAATGTTAGATAAGTTCCGCTATCTTCAAGCTTGTATGTGTCAACAAATCAGGATTATAAATACTTCTCAAGAAATTTAATTTTTTTCGTGAAGTTTGTCAAGGATATTGTGATAATAGCAATCAAAGCAAATATCATCAAAAAAATAATTGAATCTGGTAATGGAGAAAATTCTAAATTTTGGGGATAAACCCAAACAGCTATATCTATTAAAATATGATGAATACAATAGATACCTAGAGAACAATTAGAAATTAATTGTATGAAGACAGGTGGTGGATATGACAAATAATTAATAGCCAAATAACTAACGATATAGGCAGAAATAATTAGAGATAGTCTCGAGTAAATTGGCAAAAGTAGTCGATGTTCCCAGAAGTCATAACCTTGTAGATATCTCCACTCGATTACTACTGTACAACATAGGATTAGCAAGATGACACACCACGCTGCTACAGACATTTTATTTAATGAATTAGTTTCATTATCTAGCTGCATATATAAGAGGTAAGAAGAAAATATGTAGGGGATAAAATTTAAAGGATTCCAATGTTGAGTCATATCGATATTTAATAAAGCCAGGGGGAAAATTCTAATAAATGGCAATAAAAACACAATTAGACTGCTAATTAATAAAAATGAAACCACAAGATATTTATTTTTCAACAAACCTATTTTCATTAATAATCCTGAGATGGCAGTTAATAATATCAGGTCGGATAAAAAATATATTAATGTATGTCCCCCAGAAGCAATGAAGGTGTTAATAGATAGAAAATTTAATGAGGGTAATTCTCCATGTTCGATAACTAATTTGATAAAAATTGGATATATAAGAAACCATAGAACATAAATTTTTGTTATATCAATTATCCTTTTTTTGAAATATTTTTCTTTGAGATTAAGGTTCAAATAAAAAAGAAATAAAGAAATCTGTAAAAATACAGGAACTGCGAGAAAGCCAAAATTATAAATGAATGAATTTATCAGGACTTCTTCGATTGGCGTGAAATGGAAATGATTTGAAAATTCATGTTGAACATGCAAGAGAACAACTATTAAAGAGCAGATAACTCGCAAATAGTCAAATCCATATAATTTTCGGGAAATTGTTGACATAAGGTTCTATATTTTAGCTCGATATTTAACTGAAATGCTAAGTAAAAATGCTGAAATATCTGACTCAGTGGGGAATGATAAAGAATAATCAATTAACTTCTCTGTTTCCTTCCTTCTAGCCACCACAACACAACTGCCATAATTGTTGCAGCTATGAGAATTGGCGCAATCAAGCGAAAACTCATCTGCACGGCAAACACTAATGCTTCAACAGGTGCATCTGTAACATCAATAGGAGATTTAGCTTGGGTGTGAGTATAAGTCAAAATAGAAAATAGAATACCTATCAGCGATAAACCTGTGATCTGTCCTAATGTGCGTGACAAAAACAACAACCCCGAAGCAATACCCAATCGCTCTGGGGATATGCCTCCCATCACAGCACTTTGGTTGGAGGGTTGGAATATTCCTACTCCCAACGCCAGAGGTGTAACTCGCAAAATATACCCCCACACGGTTAGTTCAGCCTCAAAGGTACTGATAGCTAAACACCCGAATACCAATAACACCAGTCCGATGATGCTGACAATTCGCTCTCCAATGCGATCAGATAAATAGCCTGCAACCGGAGTCATCATTATAGATGCAACTGGTAGCACCGCTAGCATTAGCCCTACCTGCTGTTCGGGATAATGTTTGACTAACTCTAGAAAAAAAGGTAAAATGAAGAGAACACCTATTGTAAATCCATAAGCGATCGCACTCAGTAATAAGCCGAGGCTGAGTTCTAAAGAACGAAACATCTCTAAATTGAGCATCGGTTTGGCAATCTGGGATTGCGATACTAAAAAGCTCCCCAAGCCCAGGACTGCAACAGTCAGAAAAACGATTGTCTTTGTATCACCAAATTCTTGGCTCTGTAATTTTGTGATTCCAAGTACAAAGCAAGTCAAGGTGACTACCATCAACAGCGTTCCTAGACTATCAAAGCTTTGTTTGGCTTCACTTTTGCTAGAATCAGGGACAAAGAAGAGGACAAGTAAGCTAGCAATTATACAAAACGGCAGATTTACCAAAAAAATTAACCGCCAGCTCCCAAAACCAATCAGCAATCCTCCCAGTGTTGGTCCTAATGCAGTTCCCAGCCAAGCAATACCTGTGGAAATCCCCAGCGCCAGTCCCCGTTGCTCTTTGGGAAAGACTTCTGTAATAATCGCTGGTGCAAGCGCACAGATAAAGGCTGCACTGAATCCCTGAATTACTCGAAACCCAATTAAATATTCTACTGTTGGAGCCAATCCACACAGCAGTGAACTGAAGGTAAAAAGAATTAGTCCACCGAAGTACAACCATTTCTTACCCCACATATCCCCCAATTGACCTACACTTAGCACCAAAACTGTGAGCATTAGTAAGTAACTTAAGGGCACCCATTCAATGGTTGCAAAGTTGGTATGGAGTTCTCGCACCAATGTGGGCAAAGATAGGTTGACAATGTGGATATCTAAGGAAAACAGGAACATTCCGATACTAATACCCAGCATTACCCACCATTTTTGCAATGGATCTGATGCAGATTCTAAAAGAGGCTGCGATGATTGTTGTTCAATGCTCCGCATAAAAATAGTTTTCATCTTGAAGAGTGGACTGGTTCAATGGTGTTAAGTTACAAGTCTGCGTTAAATAATGGACTCATATAGGAAACAACTTGACTGTTATTATCAAAAGATAAACCTGTACTTCCTGCAACAAAATTATTAGGAAACACTATTTTCTTGTTGTGGGTAGCCATACAAAAGTGGGCTGTGCAACCAGCAACACGGCTGCAATAAAACATAACTGTCATTAACATATCAGGTATTCCGAGTGTTCTCCACAAAAGACCAGAATAAAAATCAATGTTAGGTTTTACTGTATCAAACTGAGCCATACTATCAACGAGGTGATGCATTTTTCTGGCAATATGCATAAAAGTATCTCCCTGGGAGTCGTTAATCAACTTGTCACATATTTGGGCAAGAATTTTGGCTCTTGGATCGAGTCCTTTGAAATCAATGTGTCCTAACCCAGGGATTCTATTTTTTTGTTCAATGGTTTTATCTATATAAGTTTTCAGACTTTGTTCTAGATCACCATCAAGCCTAGCAATTTCGTCAAACATTAGTAAAACTCTGATGTTTGCTCCACCATGTCTATCGCCACATAAAGCATTGACCATAGATACTAAAGCGTTCCACATACTAGTACCATGAGAAATATTTTGTACCCCTGCAAACGTTGATGGAGCTAGACCAGCATCCGCATGAATAACTAGTAATTTATCCATCAAAGTCTGTTGTTCACTACTAACTTGATTAGCACCATGTATCATTGCTAGTAAGTTGTGGGCATAATCATAATCCTCCCCATCCGCACCAAAGTTTTCGGGAAATTCAAATGATTCTTGCCGACAATGTTGTATAATCATAGCTGCAATAATCGGACTAAGAGCCAGGGCTTTGATGACTGCTTGTAGTTGTTCTGTTTCATTTCTTAAAGGTAAGGGACATTCCGCAGCCAGATAAGATAACCCAGCACTTAAGATGGCAATGGCATTGGTGTCATGAGAAAATGAAGATATGACCTGCCTTAATCCTTTTTGGATTTTTCTATCTAAAATAGAATTTTCGGCTAATTGCTTTTTTAACCATTGTTTTTCTTGTTGGTTTGGTAAAGTGCCTTTATGCAATAAAATTACCGTATCCAAGAAATCGCACTTGTGGGAAACTGTGCTGATAGGAAAGCCCCGGTAGTATAATTCTAAATTCTTGGGATCGACATGAGTAATAGTTACCAATTCAGTGATGGTATGCTTGAGATAGCGGTCGTATGTGAGTAATCCTGTTTCTTTGGCAAGAGTTTCACTAGAGATTATTCCTTGTCCTTCTTGTGTAAAGTTAACAGCAATACTATAAGATGAAGCATCTGGTAAAGTTATAGATAGATACCTGGTTTCCACTTTAGTCCTCTATGAATATAATTCTAGTTAAAAATTTCCTAATCAGTCTTTGAGGAAAAGATTTAGACGACCTGTATGGGGCGATTCTAATAAAAATCCCAGAGTAACCCGCCATTTACTTAAAGATAAAAACCCACGCATTCTAGGACAAGTCTTCCAGAGTTGTCTGACTGAAGAAGCCATTCTATCACCGATAATAGTTATTTCATGCCACCATCCTGCAGGCATGTAAATTGAATCACCTGGACGGAGAATGACTTCATATTGATGCTGAAGTGCTTCCTGTAACTTAGGAAATCTTTTAAAATCAGGAGCAGCAAGGTTAACTTGACTATACCAGCAACCTAATTTTCGACCATGTAGTAAATGACCGATCACCGGATTTGGGTAAAGGTTATAGAGTTGAGAAGGTGGAAAAAGGATGATTTTTTTTACACCAGACAACTGCATCAAGATATTGTCGAATGGATCATAATGCAGTGTTGTGGTGTGACCTAATGGTCCTGTGTACATGCTCAAGTCGCTCATCTCTTCTGTTAACCCTAACTGCTCTCTCATTTTGGTTGAGAATTTTGGGTTCCCCAAGGGAGTGTCTTTCAAGGAACATTTTGCCATGTAAATATCCTGTTCGCGAGCTTCCCCACTACGCAGCATCTGTTCATAGTCGGAGAATCGCATTCTTCGGGTAATAGTTCCACTTCCTACCCCTATCGCTTGTTTGTTCTGTGAGTCATTCCTTTGCTTACCGTAGTCGCGGAAATTAAATTCGTGATCCCCCAGTTTTTCAGCGAGAAATGGGAGGTTCCATTCGCCGTCTTCGTCTAGTAATCCTGTAATAACAACAGGTTTTACTTCTTTGCGATATTGGTCTCTAAATATATCGGGCGTTAGAGATGATAGGTCTACACGGCTAATTGTTTGAATCATATTTTAACGTGAGTTTAACAGTGACAAGGGGGTTGAAGATGAGATGTGGCAATAATTTGAGAAAATAAGGGGGTAAAAAAATATGGGCAAGGGATCCCCAAAACAACAAAATGTTACCACAATCATATCACAAAATTTTCCGAATATTAATTTGATAATGACCATAAATTCATTCCCCAAGATTGTCAAGGACATCCTCAGACCGTTACCAAAAAATGATTATCCAGTTTTGAACAGCCGTCTTTATGTTGAGTGTTGGTTGGCTTATGCCTTGGATAATAGTTTAACAAGTATGCGGGACTTATTTACAAGATTAAACCATACAGGTATTGATGTAAGAATTTCGACATTTTCCAAAGCTAACAAACACAGGAATCAAGAGATATTCCAAAATATTTATCATCAATTGAATAAATTGGTACAAAAAAAAGCTTATAAAAAGCTACATGATAAATACGCAATTTGTCCAATCGATTCAACAATAATTACTTTAACAAGTAAGTTGTTATGGGTTTTAGGTTATCATCAAGTAAAATTGTTTAGCTCCCTGAATCTTTCTACGGGAAGTCCAGAAGATAATTTGATAAATTTTGGACCATGATTACAAATTTGGCTCATCAATGATGTCTAATTTACCTCAAGATGCAGTTGGGGTAATGGATAGAGGTTTTGCAGGACTAAATTTTATACGGGAGTTAGTACAAAAAGACAAATACTTTGTGGTACGAATTAAGAATAATTGTAAACTAGAATTTAAAGTAGAAACTGGATTAGTAAAAATTGGTTCGGCGAGTGATGCTTCTGCTTACAGGGTAGTTAACTTTTGTGATTTAGAAACGAAAACAGAATTTCGCTTAGTCACGAATTTACCTGCAGATGGAGAAGCAGCAGTTACAGATGATGAAATCAGAGATATTTATCGTTTACGGTGGGGAGTTGAACTGTTATGGAAGTTTTTAAAAATGCACCTAAAATTGGATAAATTAATTACGAAAAACGTTAATGGTATTGGCATACAAATTTATGCCAGTCTCATCGCTTATCTAATTTTAGAACTTGTATCCGTTCCTAATGAATGGGGTGAAAAAATGTTAGATAAGTTCCGCTATCTTCAAGCTTGTATGTGTCAACAAATCAGTTATGTTCATTGGATGGAAAATATGATGAGATGTTGACATTTTCACCTTTGATAAGAGTACTATATCTAACTATCTTGAGAGCGATCGCCCAGTGATACTGTAATGTTGACAGCTGACCCTACCAGGAGGAGGGTTTTTAAAAACCTTTCTCCCGGGGGGACATTTTAGTGCACGTAATAATTTACCCCCCTACATTATCATAGATTTAGCCTACTTAAATGAAATGTATTGATCATAAATTTATGTTAATTTTTGTGTATTAACTAATGAATTGCTGCAGAAATATTTACTTATCGTGGTTCAATTTAAGTATCCATATTATAATCGGAATAAATCGAAGACATCTGGTTAAAATTTAAGACGAATTTACGGAATTAATTTTATGACAATAGAGTTTGGTACTGTCAAATACTACAACAGTGATAAAGGATTTGGATTTATAGGTCGTACTTTTTCAAATGTTGATGGAAAAATTTTCTTTCATATTACAAAAATTAGGACAATAGATCCTGAGTTAGCTCAATTTTTAGACAACGGTAAAGGTTATAAAACTGTTACTTTATGGTATGAAATTGAACTAACTGAAAAGGGTGAGCAAGTTAGTAGGTTTTGGTTAAGTGGAAGAGATATTTCAGAAAACTACATACATGAGTTAAGTTGTAGAGTGGAAGAAATTTGGAAAGATATAAATTCTTCAAAACCTAGTTGGCTTGAGTGTGTAACTAAGGAGGTTTTTGGAGATGAAAAATTGGGACAGTTACGGATTCAACGGGAACAAGAAGAAGAACGTAAAAAATTACATCAACAAAATGAACAGCGCAGAAATGAAATTAGGAATATATGCAATAGAATTGGAATCGAAAGTCTAGTTCATTTTACTCGTCTTGAAAATTTAGAAAACATTCTAGAGTTTGGTCTTATTGGAAGATCGCAACTCGACGAAATGGGTTTTAACTTTATATATAATGATGACCGCCGGATAGATTTTCAAAGAGAAGCAATTTGTTTAAGTATTAGTTTTCCTAATTATAGAATGTTTTTCAAATATAGACAAAAATCTAGTGATAGTAAATGGGTCGTTTTACTTTTAAATCGTTCAGTATTATGGGAATTGAACTGTAAATTTTATAGGGAAAATGCAGCATCAAACAATGCAAGAGTTGCCGATTTAATGGGAAGCAGATCTGAAACTTCAGCATTGATCGAAATGTTTGAAGATTATGAAGGGATTGAACGGAATAGTTTAAACATTCTAAATAACTTTACAACTAACCCTCAAGCGGAAGTTCTTGTTTTTGATAAAATTGATCCATGCTTCATTGACAAAGTTTGTTTTAATAGTGTACAAGATATGAAACAATGGGATAATTTAGATACTAGTAATTATCCACAAAGATTTTCTGTCAATCTGTATTATTTTAAACCTAGAAATGATTATAAAATTTGGCAAGCTAAGAAGACTGATGTATGATAAATTTAAGACAATTCAAACAAGAAGGTTGAACATGGCTAAGCGTCCTATTTTTATTCCTAGTCCTGAAACTTTTCCTTTTGTAGAAGAAAAGTTGATAGAATTTGAGTGGCACCCTGGCTTTGCAAAAGTACAATATCAAAGGTCAATCACTTCACTTCACGATGCGGCAGCTAAGTGTAACATATATCCAGTTTTGGAAATATCTTCAAAGTCTTTAAAGTCTTTAGGTATTAACTTGAGTGCGTTTAACCTGAAGTTTTCAAAGGATCAGTATACTCTTTCAGTTGAGTGCGCATATCAGGGAAGTAAATTTTTCACCAAGGGTGGTCCTTTTTTAGACCTCTATCATGTTTCCAGTAGAGAAGCAAAAAAAGATGAAAGAATACATAATTCTGGTGACTTTGTAGGATATAAATTTTTTGAAGAGGACTTTCCTTCAAAGCCAGTAACAGCATTCTATGATTGGTTGTATTTGAAAGCATTACATCAAAACAAATCACTTGCAAATGAATTATTGCATTATGAAGGTTTCTCTGATATCGCTTTTAATCCAAAAAAATCCCTGAATTGTCAAGCAAGAGCAGCTGCACTATTTGTAGCATTATACCGTAAAAATGAGATTCAAAATGTCATTGAAGATAAATCTTATTACCTTAATTTAATAGGATCCAAAAAGGTGAACAAAATGAAAAGCTTGGTTGAGACAACGGGAACTCAGCAATCTTTAATCTTTACAACTTGAATTATCTCTATCTAACTAACTGGAGTCTAGATTGAAGAGAGGAGCGATCGCCTGTATGGAGTGCTTCGCGATCGCCTGTGGTTTTTATATACTCCTAAATAAGACCATAGATATTTTTAAAAACCAACTCTCACCCACTTAGCACAAACAGGAACAATAAGCGATCGCATTTATTGCATTTATCGATTATATAATTTGAGAGTGCGATCGCACATCCTTAAAACGCCCGTTAGGAATTAGATCAGCCATCTTTTCTGACCAGAGAGCAAAATCTTGTTCATACAAAGTTGTCATAGTTTTAAAATGCTGGTTTTACTATTTTAACAAGCGATCGCCCAGTGATAAGTAGGGAGGCACAATTTTCCAGTTAGGTTATTATTAAGTAAAAAGTAAAGGAATAAATCTATGAATACTCGTGAAGTTGTGGTTAATAAGTTACAACAATTACCAGATCCTCTGATATCAAGAGTGGATGAGTTTATTAATTTCTTAATTGCACAAAAGCAAAATCAAGTAGTTAATGTTCAATCTTCAGAATCTTTAACAGATAGGTGGAAGCGGTGGTTTGAAAAGGTTGATCAATTACCTATACTAAATCATGAACCGCAGAATGAGTATCAACAACGTTTGCTCCAAAAATATCGTCAGCAGAGTTTAGATTTATGATTCTGTGTGATGCGGGAGTTTTGCTTTGTTTAGTAGATTACACACAACCGCAACATCAAATTTATAAAAATCTGGTGATGCGTGTCAGTAAACCTATGGTTACAACTCACCTACTTACATCAGATTAATCGACAGGGTCACAACGGAGAAATGTGACCTCAAAAGCTTTACACCCCCGGAACTCCTGCAATCGGTTTGGAATCGAGAACACATCTTTTAGGTCGTAGTGCTGAAATATGTCTAATCCCCTGTCTAATAATATCTTCCAGCCTGTATCTGTCACTATGTGTCGAGCGTGAATGGTAGAAGTACCATCAAATTCCCACTTGAAATCAATCCCAGCAATACTACAGGAATCTTGTATCTTCACTAAATACTCAACCTGTTGCTCCCCTTTTAATTCATCTAGGGTTGTAATTAAATTAATCTTTACTTCGTCTCTGTTGGGCTTTAACTTGATTACGGTTTCTATCAAGTCCATTAAGTTGCAGGCCTGGTGAAAAACTCGGATGTAGGGATCGGTAATGGTAATCTCCTTTGCACCCTCTAAATAGGGACCTAACAGGGTGTCAAATGAAACCCCTCGCTGATTCTCTTTAAAGGTCAGGTGCGCTTCCTGTGGAAAAACTTCTCTCTCCTCTTCCCATAATGATGGTCTCTCTTTCTCTTCGGTCAGGATCTGGTGGTAGAAGCTGGCATACTCTTCTTCTTCCAGGGTGGTGACAGTTTTACAGGTGCCCTTTCTATTTTCGTAGGCAAAGTTAACTTTCCTATAGGTAGAATCTATGCGCAATAGCTGATCTTTAACCCGCTTGCGCCCCTCTATGGCAATTTGTAACATTTCCTCTACCTCGGACTCTGTCCCACTACCCTGGGGAAAAAGGAGTTTCATTAAACCGGAAAAGGTCTTTTGAATACCATCGCGATCGCGGGTGGAAATATCAGGAGAAAGGGAAAAGTAAGTATGATAGTAATCTGAGTAATCAAGGTTACGCATGGCTCGGAGAATTTCCGCTAGGTAGTCTACGACAAAACCATAGCCATTGCAGAACATTTCCCCCCGGATGATGTCCACTTCCCATCCGGGAATGTAAAAATGAATGCGATCCAGGAAGGCGGAATCGTGGAATTTGTCGGGAAGTTCTTCAAAAAGATCGGAGTGCTTGAGCATATAGGGGACTGTATGCTTGGTGTTACCTACAAATACCATGGAGGCTTCGGCTCCAAGGGTTTCTATACCTCGTGAAAAGGATTTGTTGGCCATGTAGTTCTTCATGATGTCTACAAGAGATTTATTCACACTCTTTTGCTTACCAGCAAACTCATCAAAGGCCACCACATCCCAATAACCAACTAAACCAATCCTACCAGTGGAATTATTGACAAACAATTTGGCTACGGTTACTTCGCCACCGGAGATGAGGATGCCATGGGGGGAGAATTCGGAAAAAATGTGGGATTTGCCAGTCCCCTTGGGTCCAAGCTCAATTAGGTTATAGTTGCGCTCACAAAATGGAATCAGACGGATGAGCTGAAGTAGCTTGCTTCGCCTACCAAACATCTCGGGGTTAAAACCAATACTCTGGACTAGTAAGTCAATCCATTCTTCCGTGGTGAATGCTTGGCGGGCCTGCACGTAAGTATCAAAATCAAAGTAAGATAGTTGAATGGGTTTTAGGGAGGCCAGAATCCAGGGACTAGAATTCTTATCTTCGCTAAATTCGTATTCCAGGTCTGCAATGCACCACACTCCACTCACTAGGAGTTTGGGGTGGCTCTTGACTGTGCTAGAATCAACTAACACCTTCTTAATGCCCAGATTGCCAAACTCGGCTTCATACACATCCGCCTTTTCGTTCAACTCGACGCTGATCTTATCTATGACCTTATAACGTCCCTTTTCCCTAATATTAGAGCGAATCAGCCCTGCTTCGTTGCGATGGACATAATGTTTCCGCAATATTTCCTTAACTGTTTCAATCCCTGTGTTAATAGTGGCTTCGTCATTGGTGGCACAATACTGACCGAGAAGGTATTCGAGTACATAGGAAGGAACGATGGCGTTACCTTTGACCGTCTTAACCAGGTCTTTTCGCACCACAAGTCCAGGAAAATGGGCATTTATCTTTTGATCCAGGTTGTTCAAAGCAGTTCCTCCCACTTAAAAATCAAAGTCACTGGTGAACGAGCGGCGCATGGTATAAGAAAGGTGTTTATACTTCTTATGTTGAGATGTGCCGGGTAGTTTTTCGTTAAGGCGCAAGTAGACCTCTTGTCCATTGGCTTCATCCGCTTTGCGTGTTAGGGTGAAGGTGACGGAAATTTCCCTATCTCTGGGATTTTCTGATTCTAGGTCAAAGGTGAGGTCATGGGAGTCGGAGATCAGTTCCTCTGTCTGAGTATAGATTCCAGCTTGCAGAAACCGGGGGTGTACTTTTTCTGTAACTGCTTGTGTCTGGTATATAACTACAGTCAGTTGGGTGGCTGTGATAATAGAACTAGCTCCCCGGAGAATTTCCACTTCCACCATAGTGATATCACTGGTTCGCTTCTTGTGGATCTTCACAATAGGAATCACCACTTCTTGCAGGGAGGCGCCACCATGGACGTAACGACTTCCCGAACCTTTAAGACGGAGACGGTTGATTGATTTGGGGATCTGCACTTCTAGTTCCCCTTGTAGACCAAGCTGATTGGAAGTAAATTTACGTAGGCTGGGGGTCTCTTTTAGTCCCTTACCCAGGACGAAGCGGCGGTTTTTAAACAGGATCTGTTCCCCCTGAGGTTCATCACTGGCAAAATCACTCTCTTCGATCGCCCGGTTCTGGTAGATAAATCCGTGGTCTGCTGTTACCAATATATTACTAGCATTTGCACTGGTTAGTTTCTTAATCAGCTTGATGAGTTCATCTAGGGTTTCTTCAACCGCATCAAAAACTCGGGACTCTGATTCTCGTTTATCACCTATGGCATCAATGTGGTTATGATACACATAGACCAAATCATGGTCACGGAAGAGTGTGCGACGATCGTCTGAGCTTAGTTCTCTTAGATCTTCTGCGGTTATGGCGGTGGCACGTTTGTAATGTCCGCGTTTGATTTGTTTTTTACGATTTTCGGTTCCCATGGAACTTTGAGAATCTACTAAAACCGAACCATCATTAGCTATGGCGAGAGTGCTATGGGGGAGCAAGGCAGCCATACCAAGCTGGGTATAGCTTGGGAGCATGGCCATGGCTGATTCTAGGGTGGCTTCGTAACGATCTTCTTGGCGGATTAAGCTGATCAGTTCATCACCAATTTCAAAGCGCAAAGCGTCGGAGATAATCACAAATATTTTCTTATCTGTGTTGAGAAAGGGCAGTACCCAGTGGTGAAAAAATTTATTTTGGAGATAGATATATGGTGCAGACCAACTCGTAGTCTGATCAACCCATGATTGCCAGTGATCATTCAGCTTTAAGAGGTAATTGTTAGCGTAAAGGTTTTCTATCAAATCAACTAATCCTCCCATAAATGAACAGTCTGGGACTCGGCCTAGATGGTAGATAGTTTTGCGGTAAAGCTGGTCGATGCGAAACCATGATTTAGCGTATTTTTCCACCCCTTCAGCTAGGGATTCTATGGTAAAGCATGCCCTATCTAACTCCTGTATAAACTTAGCTGCGGCCCCAACACATTCGTAGTAGTGTTGAAACTCTTCATACCAATGGCTTTGCTTGCGCCGCCATATCCACTGAGCAACATCACTACCAAGTAAAGTTCTCTGCTCCACACCGCGCACCAGTTCGCTCAATATTCTTTGGTCAATTAGGCGGAAGTAGTCCACATCGAGCAGTTCCCCAATCTCTCTTTCTCCTAGGTCATGTTCAATGCCAAGGTCTTTAGCACACCAGCTGGATAAAGTCTCGAAGGAATGTTGACATTTAATGCTATCCTTCCATCGTTTGAGAAATACCACAGCGTCGGAGGAGAGGTTTTGAGTTCCTTTGGGGATGGAGGCAAAGTTTTCAAAATAGCAGTAGCTGAAGAGTTGGAGAGCAAAATCCTTCATACTTGGTTTGGCACAGCTGTAACCATAGCAGTTCTTCATCTGCTCCCAAAAATACTGCTCTAGCTCGCACCGTACCATCAGGCGATATTTATCCCCAATTTGACCTTTCTCATACTGGGCACAGTCACTAGAAAGCTCCCCTAAAAGTTGTTCCAGAATCGCTTCCAATCGTGAGTCCGACCCACAGCCGGTGCAGACAGCTAACATCTTTAATTGGATTTGAGTGATAGTATCGTGGGATGTAATCAATCGTTTAAGCAACTCCCTCCGCTCAGAGGATTGGAAAAAGGCAATGTGACCTTGCACCAAATGGGTAAACTCCCTACTTAGTTCCAGTTCGGCGAGCCATAGAGAAGTCTGGTCAGCACGAAACTCTGTGTGGGCCAGTTGAACATCCAGCAACCAGTTTTCTAGGTCAGGAGGTTGAGGTGTTTCTTGATAGAGTAGGAACTTACTTTTCGGTTCCTGGTGCAGGATACGGTACTTAACGGCGAACTGGTTATTGGTGAGTTCTATTTTCTCTACACCACCCAAAAATTCCCGGACAAGTTCCGGTTTGGCATCATACCAGAACACAATGCGGTGTTTTTCAAAGAGTTTGGTGAGGGACTGGTTAATTCGGTTAATCATAAATGCCCTCCAGCAGGTTAGAAATCGCTTCTGAGGAAGGTAATTGACCTTTTAGTTCCTTTATTCGGGGGATAATGGCTTTTTCTAGTTCCCATGCAATTTCTCCAACCAGTGGTTGGAGTTTTTCATCCCCACTAAACTCCAGGTAATATTGGCGCATATACCAGAGATTTTGTACGGAAAACCCTCTGATACCGGGGAATTTTTCCTGGAGATCAGCAGATAGCCTTTCTACCACGGATTTCCCCCATCCACTATCTTTTTGTCGCTCCACGATCATTTTGCCCATGTCCCAATATAATCCTACCAGCTCAGTATTTACGGCTTTGAGGGCTGCATACTGGGCTGTGCGAACTCGTTCTTTGACCTCTAGTAGGAGTTGGGAATACTCGACTGGAGATAGAGTTGATTGGATATCTTTCTTAGATTTCTCAGCCATTAGTCCTCCTCCTTTGTCTCCAATCCCGGGATTTTCTTTAAAGCTAACCCAAATTTTGGGTAATTTGCCTTGACACCGTCATCCAGGTCAATGTGGATTTGCTCTATGGCCAGGGGATAGAGGATCTCTCGTTCGTAGTCATCGAGCTCTTCGATTATGGTAGCAAGTTTGTTGATTTCTTTGACTGCTTTGGTTTTCTCTGACTGGGAGGCATCAGCACTTACTTCAACTCGTTTGAGGTGATTTTGACGGGCTTCTAGTTTGGCTCGGAATTCCCGCAGGTAATCGTTTAGCACTATACTGACTGTATCTGGGCGATAGCGGTGTAGGTAGATGAGGGCGTTGAAGTTGCTTTTGGGGGAGGAGAAAAGCCAGTAGATGGGGCGTTTTTTGTAGCGTTTGATGTGGTCGTTGTAGAAGTCTTTGAGGAAGTATTTGCGGATATCTTTGCCTAGGGCTTTTTCGATGAATTTTAGGTTTTCTTCGTAGTGTTCTTCACCAAAGGTAAGGCGCAGGAATTGGCGGAAGCGATCGCTCATATCGTCGGTGAACCATTGGCCATCGAGAATGGGGATAACGTTGTTTTTTGTGGGGGTAAAGGTGGGATTGGGGATTTGTTGGAGGTAGTCTGGGAGGGTTTCTCCTTGGTTGGCGAGGATGAGTCCTGGTTGGTCGAGGGAGTAGCGTCCAAACATGCACCCTACTGCGTAGGAGATGTATTCTTTGATGGTGTCCGCGAGGAGAAGGGTTTCTAGTTCGGTTTGGGGTTTGGTGTGGTCGTAGCGGTAGTGGGGGTTACAGGTGAGGGTGATTTCGTTCAGGGGAACTTCGGGGGTGAGTTCGTCTTGGAGTCCGTACGCCAAGATAAATATGCGGTTATTTTCTTCTTCTAGGCGTTGCATTTCTAGGGTTGTTTGCTGCCATTGATCGCGGAGTTTTTGGTAGGTGGTTTGGAGGGTGGTTTGGCGGTAGCTGGGGTCGAGGAGGGGGAGTTTGGTGAAGTTCCAGGAGGTTTCATAGGAGTCCCAGTCTAATTTTGCTCTACTAATCAACTCTCTCGGGAGATTGTCAAATTTAGTTCTATCCAACTCCAATATGGGCAATATAGCTATTTGACCTGCTTCAAAGTTTAGAGTTGGCGAAATACTTGCTAATAACCTTCTGACCATTATGGTATTGGAGTATCCCAGTAAAAACATTAGATCTGTATGTTTTTCGGAGAAGATACAGCATCCAGCGACATCGAAAAGATATCCATTAGGATAAAATCGCATGGCTAAATTACCGCTGGATATCTTAGACCAACTTATACACGATTTAAAATATTGAGATATACTTTTTATTGTCCGCGTCGGGCTTCCATATAGAGAGGTAGCATAACTTAGCAGTTCTTGCCCATTATTTTCCCAGTTAACAAAAAACTCCGAATTGCCATACCATTTTCTGAAATCACCACCTTTGTTGTATGGAAACCACTTCTTGGGTAATTGTGATGCATCATTGCAGCTATTTGCATCTAAGCAGGACTTATTAATGCTAACTTCTGACCAAAACCTCAAGAATCGGTTGTTATCACTCGTTGCCATACCTTGGCGAGTATCGCCGATTTCTTTAAGAACCGTTCCGGAATAAAAAACTTGGCGCATCTGTTCACTCACCCAATATGCTACCGGACTCCCCGGAATCTTCTTAAAATCAGCAGCAGAAGCACGGAAAAACCAACCGCAATTGGGATTTTTAATGGCTTCACGATTGCGAGAGTTTTTGGGAGGAAATTCTAATGGCTTATTTTCATCTCCTATGTCTTCGTACTCCACATAACAGAACGCACCTTTTGAAGACGGTGTTCCCCCAACTTTCCAGATTGTTGCTGCTGTTCCAAAGGCAATACCCATCACCATGTTTCCCATGTGAACCATACATTCTACCGAGGTTTCTTCCATTAGGTGCTGTCGTAATTTTTCATAAGACGAGAGAAACATCCAACTCTGCATAGTAACCATTGCACTGTAACCTAGTCTTGGCAGTAGCTGTAGTCCTCGCTCAATAAACACAGCAAATAAATCCCCCTTGCTGTCAGGATAATTATCTTTAACCCACGCCCCCAACCTGCTATTCATCCCCTTCCCACCCATATAGGGGGGATTAGCCACCACTACATGATACTTAGAACTCAAATAATCTGCCTGCTTTAACACTTGCAAAACCTTCTGATGGGTCTGGTAAAAAAGCAGTTGCCCAGAAACATTCTTCCCTTTCAACATGGCCACTATCCCTCCCACATCTGTCGCTGTGGGACGAATGAGAGAGCCAAAATTATCAGCCTCTTCAAACTCATGTAGGGTGCTTTGCACCTTATATGTAAACAGATCCCGCCCTATAAAATCCATGTACCTCTTTAGCTCATCCTTCTCAAATATCACCTTTTGCAATACGCAAATATTCGGTTGGAAAGGCTTACGCAAGAACCGCCGATATTTCTCCCGGGCCTTCATCACCAATGCAAACGCTGCCAACTCCCCTGCTCGTTCATCAATTTCCACACCATAAAGGTTATGGGTGAGAATCTTACCAGGAATCTCAGATGGTTCATAACCTTCCTCTTCATAAATGGCATACAGCAGCTCAAAGGCATATACCAATATATGTCCGCTACCGCAGGCCGGATCACATATCTTAATCTCCTCCGGATTTTCAATGGGGAGAAAATCAGATTCAGGTACTTCTGGTTTGATATAATATTCCATGCGCTCCACCAATGGAGAATGGGGACGATTCAGCATCCACAACCGACCCAAGGAATTTTCCACCAAATATCTAACAATCCAGTGGGGGGTAAAAAGCTGGGTCGCTGCGGGAATATTCTCTGGCGTAATCTTCTTATTCTTTTTTAATCCCTCAAATACCTCATCCTTCTTCTCTGAGATATAATACTGATACAACCACCCAATCACCTCCACATCCTGACCAACATCAGGAGTCATGGCCTCGCGGGTATAGGCGAGAATTGATTTTCCTGATAGTAAATCATCGGGTAACAACAGCTCAGTGTAATCTTGAATGCGCTGAAAAAGAAAAGGCATAGCTCCATGCCAGTAGTTACAAGCAGCTACCAGTAGGAGGCGATAGGCTTCCGTTTGTGGGTCTCGGCTGGTAGAAGTTCCGTTTAGTAAGGTCAAGACATGATTTCTAGTTTTAGCTATGGGCATCATATCCTCATCAATATGCCCCATCTTAGCTTCAGCCAAAACCTCTGGTTGGAACTGTCCCTCTAAAGGGGATATAATGGCGGTGGTGGTATAGCCATTTAAATCCATAAACCGCAGGGCACAGAATCGGTTAAACCAGATATAAGCCACCTGCTCAATGACCTGTTGTTTTCCCTGTTCTTTAATTTGCTGTTCTAGCTTATTTACTGCTTCTGCGCTTTCGCGACGAGCTACACTGTCTTCAGCTATTATATGATTTAATTTACTAGAAACCTGTTCAATTAGGCTGCGACGGGCAAATTGGGCAAATCTTTTGAGTCTAGTTGTATCCATATATGTTAATTTTCTCTCCTTTCAGTGCTTTGATTTAGGCGTGTGACGGGCCACCCGGGGAAAGTTTCGTTCCATGTCTCCAAATTGAACACTTGACAATTTTCTACTAATTGTCGTCTCCATCGCGGCACAGTCTTACCCATAGGAGGGATCACCTTTCTTATTTCATCTGAAAAATTATCCAGTAATACTGCATCATCCAATGTTATAATATTGAGGTAGTCCACTGGTTTGTGAATCTTTTCTTCCGCCCAGCGATACAAGAATGAATCAACAAATTTGTTTGCAAAAGTCCTGCTGAGACTCCCATTTTTCAATTCTTCCCAAAACTTTTCCAACCCCTTTACCTGTGCTTTTGGGTTGCCAGGATCTTTAATCTCGACAAACACGATGCGCGTTTCAAACTCAACCACGAAATCAACACGGTACATTTCGGCTACACCATGATAGTCTGGGAGTGTTTTATCCTTCATTTGATCAAAAATTAGTGCCTCTATTGCATCAGTAAAGTCAATTTCCAAATCTCCCTCTCTCACTTTCATTTGCCTAAATCCCCCATTTTTAGGTTTGCCTGTTGTTTGATAAGGTCGCTAAAGGTGTCGGCAATGGCATTTGGTGACATGCCTATGTAGTTATCTACACTATCTAGTTTGATGGTTCCAGATTCATCGTCACGGTAAAGAGTATGAAACAGAATATGATCCCCTTTACTCTTGTCCATAAGTAAGTCAAACCACTTAAGTAGGACGTAATCATGGGTTGCCAGAATAATTTGCTGTCCATTGCGTGATAGCTCTAGCAAAATGGTAACGAGACTTTTCATTAGTTTAGGATTCATGTTTGATTCGGGCTCATCCCACAACAGCAAACCACTAACACCGGGTTGAAGCGCTCCCGTTTCTAACAGACGGTAAAGCATTCCAACTTTGCAAATACCCTCAGCTATAGAGTTAGCGGAGTATTCAGAATCCTCGGTTCTGAAGGTGACTTTGCCTCCTCCATAAAAAATGAATCGACCACCGCAGATGGCTTTCAGCTCTTCCATGGCCCATTTGGATTTTTCGTGCAGGTTTTCTGGACGAATTTGGGGAAGGTCTAACAACAGGCAAATATCTTGATAGGTCTGGTCAAAGGAGACTTGGTACATCTGGTACAAACTGTTAAATCCTTCCATAAAGGAGAGGACTTCTTTGGTGGGAAAGAAAACTGGTTTGGATTGGTATTGTTCCCAGCTATTTCTATCCTTGATCTTGATTTCCAAGGATTTAGATCTGGTGCTAAAGCTAACAGCTATCTGTTGATCATGGGCAAAGTGGGCTTCTAATGTGGCTTTTGCACCTCCACCGTGGTGACGCATTTTGTTTAACTTAGCATCTAAAGGCAAAAATAGGCGTAAAAGCTCAGGAGTAAGGGCGGAAGCAAGTTCCTTAACAAGTTCTTTGTCACTAATATGGGAATTGTTTTTGAATAGGGGAGCCACACCACTGAGGAAATAAGCAGCTTTGAGCAGATGGGTTTTTCCTGTGCCATTTTTCCCGATGATCACGTTGATCTTAGGAGAAAAATCAATTTTCACTTCGGTGAAGGCCATGAAGTTTTTCAGTTCTAAATGTGTTATCATATTTATGTTATTTTGTACCCATATCTCTTAGTTTTTTCTCGACTCAGTGCTTTGATTTAGGCATGTGATGTACCACTTGGAATACACTTATGTATTTGTCTACACTATCTAGTTCGATGGTTCCAGATTCAGCCTTATTGTGTAGGCTATGAAACTGTGTATAGTCCCTTTTACTGTTGTCTATAAGTAATTAAATGGAGAATTGGTACTTCTTGTCAATACCTCAGCCCAAAAAAGATTATGAAATGCTAGGAAAGATTTATTGGAAAGACTAGTATTATGGACCGGGGCTTATTTTGTAGCTAGTTGTGGAGGTGTCAGACCAACTTAAAAAATATGTAGAGAATCAAGATTCCCTTGAACATTAGTTGTGCTTGTCTTATAGCGTTATAATGGATTGCTCTAGCATTCGGCGCATTACGGGATGAAAATGCGTCTTGCGCCTTGATACTCTTCAATATCAACTACAATATCAACCAAACGATTAACGCAGCGATTGCGATAATCTGGCTCGGAAAGTAGTCGATCAATATTACCGATTGTAACGACGGGTAATGATGTGGGGGTATTTTCCTCCCACATCACTTGCTCCAGGGAATCTTTGCCTTTCATGCTTCGGTTACCGGTGATCAGGATCATCTGATTGGCTTGAGCATACCGCCAAACAACGCGATCATCGCTCGTGACAGCTAAACCGACTTCTTCAAAGAGAATAAAACGAATCGATATCAAGTCAAGCCAACCACTCGCAGTAAAGCTCCCAGCGAGGAAAACAGAATGCCCTCGTAGGTTATGATCAACTAAAAAATTCATACTCGTGATGCAAACTTGGCTTTTTCTGCTTGGAGTTTTGCCCGAATGGCTTCTGTACCTGGTTTTGGGGGCTTAGCCGCAATACGGGCAACTCGCTCACGATTTTGTTCTTCGTAATACTGTCTCAGTTCTTCGCCTTCCTTCAGGACAAGCTGATACTCTGCATCAACTTCTTCACGGTATGTTTCAATATAAGATAGTGCAGCATTTACCTGTCCATGGGTAAGATCGAGCATAGCACGGATAAACTTTGGTGGATAGTTTTCCGTTACGTAATCCATCACATCGTACAGGGTAATGCGAGTACCTGCGATCGTTAATCCTCGCTCTGTACGAATGATATCAGTTTTTCTATTAGATGCTGGGGTCATGGTCAAAGCCTCTTAATATGTGTGTTTACTAACTTGTATTTTATCATAGTTGTACTCTTCTCCCACTGCGAACTTCTGCCAATAATGCCTCCCGCATAACAGCTACATACTGCTCTACATCCGTTTCATCTGCCAGCCACTCTTTGTCGAAACTAAACTGGATGGAACGATGACTTACATACAGACTTTGTGTCTCTTGCCAATTCCCCACTAATCTTTTTTCTTGATTAGTATGGTATTGATTCGCCTTCTCTGCTACCACACCAGGCTGGGTACAAAAAACTATTTGCCGTAACCTTTCGTATTCCTCTTGCTCAAAGTAGCTCTTTCTGTCACGGATTACAGCGATGAGCTTCTGGTTCTTGATAACCTTTATATATTCATCAAATGAGCTAGCAATCTCAGTTTGCTGACCAGAGCTAAGGACATGAAACTCAGCCGTAGCAAACAGTTTGCTTCGTAGTGATTCTATTATAGCTACAGCATCCTCAATTTCTCTATTTAACCGAGTAGTAATCTCTTCCCTCAGTTTAGTCACCAATTCCTTTAACTGCTGCATGCGATCGCCTCGGAAACAGTCGGGATCGGCGAGTATTTCCTGCACCTTTTTCTCTTGAGGAGCATTCACTCTCCAGAAGTTCGCTTCCTGCTCTTTAACAAACGCCTGGGCACAATCGAATATCTTTCGCTGTAAACCGTTCATAAATGTACAAATCGGATCAATGGTTTGTTCTTTCAGGTCAAGCAGTTCATCTTCTTGTTTGATAAGGTCTGTAAGATACCAGGCATAAGGTTTGCCATTTATGGTTCTCAGTCTGGCGATCGCACTACTAAGTTTTTCTTTAAAGGGATAGTGTGAAGTAGAAAGGGCTTCAAGCCTATCAATTAAGTCGGAAATGGCGGTTGCGGTTTTTTGTCCCAGTAGTTTGGCATCTCCGCTGGGAGCTGGTTCGTTAAAAAAGTCAGTATATAGTTTCTTTAATGCCCGTACCTGGGAAGCAGTGAAATCTATTTGCGGTTCAAGAATGATGTTCATGTGGTCACGGGTGTTGGTTAGTGCTTTGAGTAGCTCATTACCATCCAATAGATTGCTGTCCCAGCGTACTTCCAGCTTACCTCGGGCACAAAGACTCGCTACATTGTGCAATAGGGCTGCATGATGCCAGCCATAAGGTTTACGTTCAAATTTGTCTATTAGCGTTTTTAGGGTTGTCCTTACTCCAAGATCTTTATTGTGCTGAATGGAAGCAAGCACCTCCTGCTCTGGTTCGGTGTCTTCACGAAGCTGTTCAGGTTTGTTTAGTGCCTCGGACAGATCTTTTTCCGTATAAACCATACCGCGCAGCATTTGTAAATTGGGATAGGTTTTGAGGATCAGATCCTCAAATCCCTTGAGGATGCGATTCTGGGGGTCATCTCCCCCTACTTCAATATAGCTGCCATTAAGGATGAGTTTTGATTTACTCAATAATGTGTGTACCCGTTGCTGGAGATCTGTGTAGCGTTGCCTATTCTGGGAATTCTTATCGGTGAGTATGCTTTTAACTGAATCCTTTTGGGTAATGGACACATTCTGGCTGATATATTTATCTGTCTGTTTGTACATGATAAGGTCGCGCATGAGTCTTTCCTCTGGTGGTATAATCACTACCAGTTCATCACGTCCCATGGACTGGGCGCGCAGGTTATCTTCATTCTCAGCATTTTCATTGAACGGGGAGATGATGTGTATTGTCAATTCACATTCCCGACTATAGAGACGATCATCTATCTTTTTACAAAAGGGATAATCCTGTGAGTTGGAGCGAATCTTTTTCAGCTTGAGGGTGTGATCGAAGACTAGCTTTTCTAACTCTTCAGCAACAGCTCTTTTGTCTACCTCCGTATTCTTAATCTCCTGTTCCACGTCTTTTTCTTCATCCGTTAGATACTCGTAGAGTTCCCCGTGGCGCTGGATGTAGGTTTCTTGCTCTAATAGGTTTAGTCCTTCCTCTACTCTCTTACGCAAGTCCGTGATATGGCAATTGAACCGATCAAACATCAACACACAGAGGTTGCGCTGTGTTGCCTTAAATTCTCTTACATATTTGACCAGGAACAGGGCTTTTAACAGCTGGATAGCAAAAGTGTTACGCAGGTGTCGCTCCGCCTGTAAAATGGCTTGCTGGATGCTGGATTTTAGTGCTGAACGGATACCTTCAAACATGAGGTCGAAGGTGGCAAGTTGACCTTCCTCATATTCACTAATCTGTATAGCAACTTGCTGAAAAACACCTAACATGGAACGCTCTCCAACAGAGCTGTGCTTGCCTTCAAACGCATTGTGAGCTGATAGATTTTGAATGGCAGCTTGGAAAAGGGGAAACTGGTAAGGTATAAAAGGATAGCTCTGGATAAAGTGATCCCGATCCTGAAAATTACGGTAGGTCTGGGATCCATCAACGAAATCAAAAAGGGTCTTAAAGTTATTCGCTTGGTCATCATATAATTTTGAGAGCACATTCTTGCCAACTTCATTTTTCATGAGCAGTCGCTTTTGAATGACTTCAGCAACATCTTGGCTGGTAAGTTTCATCCGGTTGGCAAACCGAGCTTGAATCTTGGAAAAATCGTTGGTTTGTTGACGACTATCTTCTCCTAATACTGAGTCCATATCTTCTTGGGCGGTAACCATAACCCAAGCGCGTCCCCTACACTTGGTAGCCAGGCTTTCTGCAACGGTTTGCAGGTTGGTCATTAATTTTACATTGTCGGCGATGTATTGCCCTACCTCATCTACGAAGAAGTTTAAGCGGAAGTTTTTCCCTTGTTGCTCCACATAGTCAAAAACCGCTTTAGCAAAGTCCTCAATAGAAACCTTGTATTGACTGCGATACTTGTCGAGAATTCCTTGACCTGCGATCGCATCGCCACCTACGGTTTGGCCATAGGCGATGGCAATGTTTTTGGACTCTAACAGGGCCTGCTCCCGACCTTCTTCCCAGGGTCGATGGGCCACTTCTTTGTATGCTGATTTAAAGCTTTCATATTGACCACGGCTATCTAAGTCCCGCTCAAATTGGGCAATGTAGCCATGTTTACCATAATAGCCGCACATCTCGTCAAATACTTTGACAAAGACAGCTAGGAGGGCATCTATTTCAGTCTTGCTAATTACATCAGCCTTTTGGTCAATGTTAAAGAGAATACTTTTTGATGGGATGGAGACAGCCTTTTTGAGGTCACCCCGGAGCATTTCATTTTCACCGCACTTGGGTAGGAAGGAATGTAGTACCGGTATCCCATCCACAGATCTATTTTCCAGTAGCAGTGCTAACATCTTGAGCAGGTGAGATTTACCAGAACCAAAGAAACCTGACACCCACACCCCATTGGCACCCTGGTAATTGTTGTAAGCATGAAGAAATTCCTCCAGTCGCTTCTCTATCTCGTTAGTGAGTACATATTCTTCAATTTCAATCCGTAGGCTTGCTTCGTCATCTGCTTTGATGACTCCTTCAATGGGGCGGTCAATTGGCTTCTGAAAAATAGTCTTTAAGGTCATGGTGTGGTCCTATGGTTCGTAATGAAAGATATTAAATGCTCGGTAGTATTTGTCATCCCGCAATCGCCCAAAGAGATCCAGGGATGGACCGGTTTCTAAGGAATGGGTGTAGGCCCCTGGGAAGAACATTACCGTGGGGTGCTCCTTGGCAGTGCTTTGGAGGTTGTTGAGAACATTATGGGAGCGAATGTAAGGAAATACCTCACCCACCCCGGAAATAAACATAACAGCGAATTCCCTCTGGGCCATTTTTTCCGCAATAGCTGGTACAAGATGCTTTTCGGGATCAAGAACCCCTTGCAGTAGCTCCCTGAGTTGCTCTTTAGAAACTGAAGGCTCAATGTCAAGAATTTGCTCCCACACACCTCGCTTTTGTAAAAGCTCAATGGAAAGATTATACAAGTTAATTTCCAGCACGCCAAGCCCAGCTTGATTGAGGCTCTTGGTAAGTTGTTGCTGAATGTGTTCCATTTCTACTGACTCTTCTGGTCTATAGGGACAGATAAAAAATGGCACTTCGTTTCCTAAACCCTGCTTTTTCAGAAAGCGATCGCCAGAAATAACTTTTAGCAGGTGCTGAAATCTCTCTTGTATTGGTTGTGTTTCTATATCTAGTGCCATAAACTTTATTCTCTTCTATATCTTTATTTCCAAACAAGGATGTGTTTAGGATTTTTTAAAAACTATTTCAACTGTGAGATCCTGCTTTTTGGGGAAGAAATTGCTAATTTTTTCCCCCGGTTTGATAAGCTGTTTGTAGGTGCAACACAAAAGTATGGACAATATTTGGACTAGCTCTAGATGGAGTCAGTAAGGCGACTTTGACTGCGCCAATTAGAGTACGCTTGTGGAACTTTCGGCATAACGAACCTCCGCACAAAAACGGTTCTAATGAATCCCCGTCTCTTTAGGGCGGGGAGAAGTCAACACATATCATGAATTAAGGAACATGGGTCCTGCAAACTTTTCCCACGATACACAAGCTGAACAGCTGCTGGAACTAGCCTTAAAATCCGGGGCCGAGGCCGCAGAAGTATATCAGTCCCGTTCACTTTCTCGTCCCGTGTTTTTTGAGGCTAATCGTCTTAAACAATTAGAAACTAGTCAATCCGAAGGTGCTGCACTCCGACTGTGGAAAAATGGGCGTCCAGGACTTACTGTGGCCTACGGTCCTTTAGACCCCCCAGGGATGGTAGAACGGGCCCTGGCCCTGAGTCAACTAAATGAACCAGAATCAGTAGAACTGGGAACCCATTCTCCCCAATCTTACCTTGATATAGGTATTTCCGTATCCGTAGAACAACTGATAAATTGGGGCAAAACTGCGATCGCTCAGGTACGTGATATCTATCCCGATGTTGTCTGTAATGGTGACTGGGAATGCGATGTGGAAAGTATTAGGTTAATTAATAGTCAGGGTCTAAACTGTGATTACAGTGACACTACTCTCAGTTGCTATATGTCCGCCGAATGGGTTAGAGGTGATGATTTTTTAAGCGTTGCTGATGGACAAACTCAACGCGGTCAACTTGACCCCCTAAAAGTGGCACATCAAATCCTTCAGCGATTAACCTGGGCTGAACAAAATGTTCCCACCCCCACCCGGCGATCGCCTATTTTGTTTACCTCTAAAGCTGCTGATATGCTTTGGGGAACTGTACAGGCTGCCCTAAATGCTAAACAAGTGTGGGAAGGAGCTTCTCCCTGGTCTGATAGATTGGGCCAGTCAATTATGACACCTAATCTTACTATATATCAGGATCCTCAAGCAGGTCCCTATAGCTGTCCTTTTGATGATGAAGGCACCCCTACCCGATCTTTGATATTTGTTGATCAGGGGGTTTTACGCAACTTCTACAGCGATCGCACTACTGGTGGTCTCCTAAGTATGGGAACTACGGGTAATGGCTTTCGTCCAGGTCTAGGTAGCTACCCCGCTCCTGGTATGTTTAATTTTCTCATCCAACCCGGTGGAGAATCCCTGCTGGAGTTAATTAAATCTATGGATACGGGTTTAATTGTGGATCAAATGCTGGGTGGGAGCGGGGGAATTTCTGGAGATTTTGCTATTAATGTTGATTTGGGATATGTAGTGGAAAAAGGAGAAGTTATAGGTCGAGTTAAGGATACTATGGTTGCTGGTAATGTTTATACCGCACTCAAGCAGGTAGTTAAGATCGGTAGTGATGCTGATTGGAATGGTTCTTGTTATACTCCTTCTCTTGTAGTAGAAGGCCTTTCCATTATCGGTAAAAATGGAATAAATACAACCTATTAAAAAGTCTATACGTTGCTATATGTTGATTGTTGATCAACTCGCTCAACAGTTTCGTCAAATCTGGCGACCCAGAAAGGGTTTGGCGATCGCGGAGGCTTCTATTATTGGTATTGTAGCTGCTTTATCAGCTGTTTTACTCAAACAGGGTTCGGGATGGTTAGGAACATGGCGTATTCACAGCACCCATATTTTACCAGCTTGGGTAGCATTACCGTTGATTGGCATGGGGTTCGGGTTTTTTGCTGGTTGGTTAATCCAACGATTTGCTCCGGAAGCTGCTGGTAGTGGTATACCCCAAGTGAAAGCCAGTTTAGGTAATGTTCCCATCAGGTTATCTTGGCAAGTGGCGGGGATAAAGTTAATCAGTACTATTTTTGCCTTGGGATCAGGTTTAATCTTGGGGAGACAGGGACCGACTATACAGGTTGGTGCGGGTTTAGCTGCGGGGATGAGCCGTCTAGTTCCCACATCTCCTGAACATCGTCGCCAAATGATTGCTGCAGGTGCGGGTGCGGGGTTATCTGCTGCTTTTAATGCTCCCATTACTGGAGTATTATTTATTATTGAGGAACTACTGAAAGACCTGTCGGAATTAACTCTGGGAACTGCTATTATTGCCTGTTTTATTGGGGGGGTAATTTCTAGATTGCTAGGTGGTGGTACTTTACAACTGAATCGAGAACTGATTAACTATTCTGCTCAGTTTTATCTCCCAGAAATCCCCGTTTTCCTGCTTTTAGGGGTAATTATTGGCCTATTCAGTGCTGTGTTTCGTCATGGGCTAAGACTGAGTCTGAAAATTTATCAAAGACTGCATATTACCTTACCTTTACGAGTAGCTCTAGCAGGTCTAATTTCTGGTTTGATTGTGGCTTTGCTACCAGAATACTATAGAGATAATGCTGGTTTGCGAGCATACATGATTGCCAGTGAGCCTAATCTGTCATTAGCTACTATTACCTTTATTAGTCAATTTATTCTCACCCTAATTGGCTTTGCTTCGGGTGCACCAGGGGGATTATTTGCCCCCAGCTTGATTTTGGGTTCTTGTTTGGGTCATATTATCGGCGTTTTTGAGGTGCAATTTTTGGGTTTTGGTTCCCTTAATACCTATGCTTTAGCAGGAATGGGTGGGTTCTTTAGTGCAGTATCTAAAGTTCCTATTACTGCTATTGTCATTGTTTTTGAACTAACTACGGACTTTAATTTAGTATTACCTTTAATGATTGTTGCTGTAACAGCTTATTTGGTTGCAGATTACTTTGTACCAGGTTCACTCTATGATGAATTACTGAAACTGAATGGGATTACCATTGAAAAAAACAGTCCCATTGAAGGTGTTTTAACTAAATTAAAAGCTGAAGATGTAATGCAAAAACGAGTAGAAACCTTGGATGCCCACATGTCCATAAAAGAGGTTATTCAAGCTTTTTCTCGTTCTCATCATCGAGGGTTTCCAGTGGTAGATCAGGGTCAATTAGTGGGAATTATCACCCAGTCAGATATTAAAAACATTTACCCGTTTCAGCATACTACTTTACGGGAAATTATGACACCGGGACCTGTGACCGTGCAACCAGACCAACGCCTAAGCGAAGTTTTATACCTACTAGACCGTCACCAAATTAGTCGCTTACCGGTGGTAGAAAAACAAAAAATTCTTGGTATTATTACTCGTGGCGATATTATTAGAGCAGAAGCAGATAGCATTAACTGTAAAAATATCTCCTCTGGACCTCAGCCAGAACCATCATATCTGGTATATCAAACGCGATCGCCTAGCACTGGAAGAGGTAGACTATTAGTTACCCTATCTAATCCAGACACAGCGGAAACTCTATTAGAAATGGCTGCCAGGATTGCTCAAGAACGCCATTATGAATTAGAATGCTTACAGATTATTTTAGTGTCTCGTCATAGTTCTCCTTCTGAAACCAAGGTCAAAACGACAAAAAGCAGAAGGATACTTAGACACGCCGAATCCTTAGCCAAAACATGGCAAATTCCCATCCACACCCAAATACGGGTTGCTCATGATGTGGCCCAGGCCATTCTAGAAACCATTAAGGAACGACATATAGATTTAATTTTTATGGGTTGGAAAGGAAACACCTCCACACCAGGAAGAATTTTTGGTACTGTGGTAGATACGATTATTCGTCAAGCCACCTGTGATGTCGTTTTGGTCAAATTAAGTAGCTTACATAGTAAATCATACCTTGCTAATTTTCATCGATGGTTAGTACCCATGGCTGGAGGACCAAATGCACCCGTAGCTATTAAATTATTACCAGCTTTAGTAAGCTTAGTAGAAAATCCAGAAATTCGCCTTACCCAGGTGGTCAAACCCTGGGAAAAGGAACCGGATATGCACGTTTTAGAGGAGTCTACTCGCCAACTAATTCGTAACCGAAACATTCATGGTCAAGTAATTGCTGCGTCTTTACAAGGTGAGTCGGTTAGTCAAGCAGTGATTGAACTAGTTAACACAGAAGGTTTCGATGTGGTGGTTTTAGGTGCTTCCCGGGAGGGACTATTACAACAGGCAATCCACGGTAATATTCCTGAAACTATTGCCTCGGGTGTTAATAGTACGGTCATACTAGTCAGAGGGGAAATTTAGAGGTCACAGAATCAACGGTCATTGGTGTTAATTTTAGCCAACAGTTGGTTAGAAAAGAAAATTATCACTGCCAATAACACTAACTGAAGTTGCCAGGATGCTAAAAACAGGCTCACCACCAGGGTAACAGCTGTTAATATACCAGCAATATAAGCAATCTCCAGATTTTTTTTATTGAAAAAATAACCAGTTATACAAGCGGTAAGTACTGGAACTAGAAAAAACAAGGGCATTTTAATCACATCCTGAACTAAAACACGAGGTTGAAAAACTCAACCCGCACTGGAAATAAGAAGAAATTATATAATTGATTAACTTTCCTTTACAATAGCTGGGGGATCTAAATATGTTAATTAGTTGACATTTGAATGATTTGCCAATTATGTGAACTTTCCATTCTGTCAGGACTCTACCATTTTTAGTATTATTAATCACTAAAAATATGTTGAATATTGCCCAATTAATCCCTCTTGAATTAGGACTGAAAGTCAACCAGGTACAAAACGCCTAATTGAGCAATCGGACCACTACGATGAAAGGTAGCGTTATCAGCAATCACCCACGGGACGTAGCAATAGATTTTCCTAGGTTGAGTTTAATACGAAACTCAACAAACCAAGGGGATTGCGGGATAAAATTTATCCATCTACATTCATGTATGTATATATAGAGATAAATAATAAGAAAAAATTATATTTATGGGGGGATGAGATAAGTTTTTTTATGGTCGAAGGGATAAAAATGTGGTACTATGAAGGTTGAGTATAATGGAGTGCGAGCATTTGCAAAAAAAGTGCAAATATTTCCATTATCAGGGTATCATGTCCAAGGGTCAATAGTCAACCCCCACCATCGAAAAAAATTGGTGCGCAGCACATACCCTCACCAAAAGCGCTTTTTGACTGTGATTTACAAATCTCAATAAATATTGAGCAATCGAACCACTACGATGAAAGGTAGCGTTATCAGCAATCACCCACGGGACATAGCAATAGATTTTCCTAGGTTGAGTTTAATACGAAACCCAACAAACCAACGGGATTGCGGGATAAAATTTATCCATCTACATTCATGTATGTATAGAGATAAATAATAAGAAAAAATTATATTTATGGGGGGATGAGATAAGTTTTTTTATGGTCGAAGGGATAAAAATGTGGTACTATGAAGGTTAAATATAATGGAGTGTGAGCATTTGCAAAAAAAGTGCAAATATTTCCATTATTAGGGTATCACGTCCAAGGGTCAATAGTCAACCCCCACCATCGAAAAAAATTGGTGCGCAGCACATACCTCACCAAAAGCGCTTTTTGACTGTGATTGACAAATTATAATAAGTATTGAGCAATCGCACCACTACGATAAAAGGTAGCGTTATCAACAATCACCCACGGGACGTAGCAATAGATTTTCCTAGGTTGAGTTTAATACGAAACCCAACAAACCAACGGGATTGCGGGATAAAATTTATCCATCTACATTCATGTATGTATAGAGATAAATAATAAGAAAAAATTATATTTATGGGGGGATGAGATAAGTTTTTTTATGGTCGAAGGGATAAAAATGTGGTACTATGAAGGTTGAGTATAATGGAGTGTGAGCATTTGCAAAAAAAGTGCAAATATTTCCATTATGAGGGTATCACGTCCAAGGGTCAATAGTCAACCCCCACCATCGAAAAAAATTGGTGCGCAGCACATACCCTCACCAAAAGCGCTTTTTGACTGTGATTGACAAATTATAATAAGTATTGAGCAATCGCACCACTACGATAAAAGGTAGCGTTATCAACAATCACCTACGGGACGTAGCAATAGATTTTCCTAGGTTGAGTTTAATACGAAACCCAACAAACCAACGGGATTGCGGGATAAAATTTATCCATCTACATTCATGTATGTATAGAGATAAATAATAAGAAAAAATTATATTTATGGGGGGATGAGATAAGTTTTTTTATGGTCGAAGGGATAAAAATGTGGTACTATGAAGGTTAAATATAATGGAGTGTGAGCATTTGCAAAAAAAGTGCAAATATTTCCATTATTAGGGTATCACGTCCAAGGGTCAATAGTCAACCCCCACCATCGAAAAAAATTGGTGCGCAGCACATACCCTCACCAAAAGCGCTTTTTGACTGTGATTTACAAATTATAATAAGTATTGAGCAATCGCACCACTACGATAAAAGGTAGCGTTATCAACAATCACCCACGGGACGTAGCAATAGATTTTCCTAGGTTGAGTTTAATACGAAACCCAACAAACCAAAGGGATTGCGGGATAAAATTTATCCATCTACATTCATGTATGTATAGAGATAAATAATAAGAAAAAATTATATTTATGAGGGGATGAGATAAGTTTTTTTATGGTCGAAGGGATAAAAATGTGGTACTATGAAGGTTAAATATAATGGAGTGTGAGCATTTGCAAAAAAAGTGCAAATATTTCCATTATTAGGGTATCACGTCCAAGGGTCAATAGTCAACCCCCACCATCGAAAAAAATTGGTGCGCAGCACATACCCTCACCAAAAGCGCTTTTTGACTGTGATTTACAAATTATAATAAGTATTGAGCAATCGCACCACTACGATAAAAGGTAGCGTTATCAACAATCACCTACGGGACATAGCAATAGATTTTCCTAGGTTGAGTTTAATACGAAACCCAACAAACCAAAGGGATTGCGGGATAAAATTTATCCATCTACATTCATGTATGTATAGAGATAAATAATAAGAAAAAATTATATTTATGAGGGGATGAGATAAGTTTTTTTATGGTCGAAGGGATAAAAATGTGGTACTATGAAGGTTAAATATAATGGAGTGTGAGCATTTGCAAAAAAAGTGCAAATATTTCCATTATTAGGGTATCACGTCCAAGGGTCAATAGTCAACCCCCACCATCGAAAAAAATTGGTGCGCAGCACATACCCTCACCAAAAGCGCTTTTTGACTGTGATTTACAAATTATAATAAGTATTGAGCAATCGCACCACTACGATAAAAGGTAGCGTTATCAACAATCACCTACGGGACATAGCAATAGATTTTCCTAGGTTGAGTTTAATACGAAACCCAACAAACCAAAGGGATTGCGGGATAAAATTTATCCATCTACATTCATGTATGTATAGAGATAAATAATAAGAAAAAATTATATTTATGGGGGGATGAGATAAGTTTTTTTATGGTCGAAGGGATAAAAATGTGGTACTATGAAGGTTGAATATAATGGAGTGTGAGCATTTGCAAAAAAAGTGCAAATATTTCCATTATTAGGGTATCACGTCCAAGGGTCAATAGTCAACCCCCACCATCGAAAAAAATTGGTGCGCAGCACATACCCTCACCAAAAGCGCTTTTTGACTGTGATTTACAAATCATAATAAGTATTGAGCAATCGCACCACTACGATAAAAGGTAGCGTTATCAACAATCACCCACGGGACATAGCAATAGATTTTCCTAGGTTGAGTTTAATACGAAACCCAACAGGTGTTTTAGTAATTACGGTACAATGTCAATCTGTCTTAAATGAAAACACACATCTCTAAACTATTCAAGTGTAGACAGCAAGATTGATCTACTATTTTTTATGTAAATATCACAAGTTAGTTTATTTTTGTTTGCGATCGCCAATTTAAGATCACTTCCCAAAAGAAAGTGCGCCTAGTAATAAGTTAAAGGATAAGTAAAAGAGTGCTTCTCTCAAGGTAAGCAGGTTTTGGCGTTGCTGAATTATGGGATGATTTAACCAAGTTTTCAACGATTTTTCAATAGTTTCAAACACCGGTTCATCCCGCAAATATGCAACGCCCGGGTTTTCATTACTTTAAACCTAAACGGTTCATTTGTGCAGTTTCCACTGATTCCACTTACTTTGAGGTAAGCGGGGTTCCCTCCATTTTAAGCCCTTACCCTGACTGGTGTCTAGACCCACTTTGCGAAGGTCAGCAAAATTTCTCTCCTTTTCACCTCTACCAGACTGAAAATAATGGCTGAAACCTTTACACCACAAAGCTGTGAGGTTCCCGAGGAAATAATAGGCATTCCAGCGTTTTTGCTGACCTTCCCACATTATTCGTTAATTACTGATTTAATGTCATTAATATAACTTTTATTCTTGATTTATACTCAGTTAATAATATCAACATTAATTCTAAGGGAATGCTTGAAATTATCTCACCATAATAGTTTTACATAAAGACAACTATCATTTGATATGTAATATGAGTTTGTAATATTCTTTATTGCGATCTCTCACAGGGAGTGCTTCGCAATCGCCCTTTTCATTTAAAAGAGATTGACATTGTACCGTAATTAGTAAAACACATGTTGGGTTTCGTCCCTCAACCTAACCTACAAAACCAGTCAGTTGAAAACCGACTTGGGCTGTCGGGTAAGGGAATTGATTCCCTTTCTCCCCCACAGACAGTCTCCAGGTTGGGAATGCTTCGCAACTATATGGTTTAGTCATTGAAATGGGGTAGACGCTATGGGAACTCTTATAGTTTATGTCCTAATGTTGATGGCTACAGCTATAATTGCCAGTTATGTGAACTTTCCATTTTGTGAGGACTTTAACGTTTTCAGTATTATTGATTACTAAAAATATGTTGAATATTCCCCAATTAGTCGCTCTTGAATTAGGACTTAAAATTAACCAGGTACAAAACGCCTTAGATCTCTTAGCTGAAGGTGCAACCATTCCCTTTATTGCACGTTACCGTAAGGAACTTACCCAAGAAATGACGGAAGTACAACTACGAGATTTATCCGATAGATATACATACCTAACAGAACTAGAAGAGAGAAAGCGGGCAGTTTTAAGCGCCATATCAGACCAAGGTAAACTCACGGACCAACTGGAAGAGAAAATCAGCTCCTGTTTACAGAAAACGGAATTAGAGGATTTATACTTACCCTACAAACCCAAACGTCGCACTCGTGCTACCATTGCCCGAGAAAAAGGTCTGGAACCCTTAGCAGCATTCATTAAATCATTAAATGTGAAAAATGGTCCATCCATTTCCCTGGATTCCATAGCAGGTAAATATGTTGATCAGGAAAAAGGCGTGAATACCAATGAAGAGGCGTTAAAAGGCGCTAGTGACATTTTAGCGGAAGAAATAGCTGAGAAGGCTCATCTAAGAGCCTATATCAGGGAATATGTGTTGGAAACGGGTGTGATTATTTCCCGAATCAAAGAGGAATATGGGGAAGGAACAACTAAATTTGAAATGTACCGTAACTATCAGGTCAAAGTCAAAAATATTGCTCCCCATAATATGTTAGCTTTAAGTAGGGGAGAAGGGGAAAAACTCTTAGTCTTTGACATTGATTTTGACCAGGATTTTCTACTTTCTTATTTGGAATCTCAGGAAATTCACACCCGGACACAAAGTATCAGACAGTTCTACCAAGCTATGTTAAAGGATGCTTTTAACCGCTTGATGAAAACCTCATTAATTAATGAAGTAATTAGTGAAAAGAAAACCTATTCTGATATTGAATCCATTAAAACCTTTGAAGCAAATCTGAGAGAGTTATTATTATCTGCACCCGCAGGAATGAAACCCACCTTAGCCATAGATCCAGGGTTCAGAACGGGTTGTAAGACAGCGATTTTAGATCCAACGGGTAAATTCTTAGAATATCAAGCTATTTTTCCCCACCAGGGAGGGGAACAGAGGCAAAAAGCGGTTCAGATGGTAAAAAAGCTCATAGAGAAATATCAGATTCAACTGATAGCAATTGGTAATGGCACAGCATCTCGGGAAACGGATGAATTTATCACCGAGGTTTTAAGAGATTGTGATTCCAAACCAATTAAGGTTATAGTCAATGAATCCGGTGCATCCATATATTCAGCTAGTGAAGTAGCTAGAGAGGAATTTCCTGATTTAGATATAACTGTCAGAGGTGCAATTAGTATTGGGAGAAGATTGCAAGATCCCCTGGCTGAATTGGTAAAAATTGACCCCAAATCCATTGGGGTGGGACAATATCAGCATGATGTGGATCAAAAACTCCTGAAGAAAAAACTACATGAAACTGTTGAAAGTTGTGTCAATTATGTGGGGGTAGACTTGAATACTGCTTCTAAAGAACTGTTGACATTTGTTTCCGGAATTACCCCTACAGTTGCCAATAATATTATCACCTATCGTAATCAACATGGGGCATTTAAAAATCGTCAACAACTGTTGAAAGTGCCAAAACTCGGTCCGAAAGCATTTGAACAGTCAGCAGGGTTTTTAAAAATTAGAAATGGGGAAAATCCCCTGGATAATACCGCAGTTCATCCGGAAAGTTATCCCCTGGTAGAAAAGATAGCAGGGGATTTACAGGTACCATTAAATCAAGTTACCCAAATAGCAGAACAGCTGAAAAAAACTGGCATCAAAAAATACCTGACTGATGCCATCGGAGAGCCTACTTTGCGAGATATTCTCAGGGAACTGGAAAAACCAGGAAGAGACCCTCGTGCGGAATTTAAATATGCCACCTTCCGGGAGGGAATTAAGGAAATTAGGGACTTAACCGTGGGTATGGAATTGGAAGGAATTATTACTAATGTGGCTAATTTTGGTGCATTTGTTGATATTGGAGTTCATCAGGATGGATTGGTTCACATATCCCAATTAGCGGATAGATTTGTGGAGGATCCCAAAACCATAGTTAAGGTGGGACAGTTGGTAAGGGTGAGGGTGCTGGAGGTGAATGAAAAGTTAAAACGTATTAGTTTATCTATGAGAAAGGCTAATTAAGCTCCCATACCTGAATACTGCTTTAACCCTAAGCGCCATAGTAGGCGATTGGCTACCCCAAATATGCACAACCAAGCTAAGATGGATAAAAATCCCCTGGGTAAATCTACGGGTAGACCAACTAAAATGCTTGCAGGAAAATGAATTAGGTAGGGAAATGGTGTCCATAAAGCGAAGTTCTTGACCGCTGGGGGAAAAACCTCTAAGGGTGCAATCATACCTGATAGAAACAGAAATAATAAGAACCAGAAGTTTTCTAGGGATGTAGCTCTTTCAGTCCAAAAGGCTAACATTCCTAGAGTATACTGAATCAAGAACCTCAATGCAAAAGATAGGACTGCAGCTAGGGTAAACCAAAAAAAGTTAGTAAAACTGGGTATCCAGAAAGCTTGGGGGTAAAAGGCAAAGAATATTCCCACAATTATAAAAATAAATGGCATTCTGGCAAATCTTTCACCAATATGACCAGCAAGATGATGAAATACCGGGTCTAAGGGTTGTAATAATCGATTGGAAAGTTTCCCCTCGACCACTTCTCTTTCAAAATCATAAATTACCCAAACAACCGTCAGTTGTCTAAATAGAAATACTGCAAAAAAATAGCGGGTAAAGTCAAGTGGACTTAAACCAAAGTTTCCCCCCTGTGCTGCTTTATTCCACACACCCATAATTATTATGGGTAAGGAACCAGATAAAACCCATAACAGTAGTTCTGAGCGATATTCTAACATGTAGGCGTAATACACTGTGAGGAGGATGTGGGCCTTCCTGAAAAAATACTTCATCTTTATTTACCTCCTGGGAACCCTCCCTTTAGCGGTGGGTTGGTGACATAAGAACGGACTGAAAAACTCTACCTATTACTTCTTCTACTGGTGGTTCGGTGACAGTTAAATCTACTACGTCTAAATCCGCTAATATTTGCGCTACGGTGCGGGTTAGACCTTCCCTTTGCACCAGTAAACTAACTCTTCTACCTTCCAGATGTTCTACCTCTCCATAGTAAGTAAGTTTTTCAATAGGTAGTGACTGGGACAATTCTATATAGATTTGACGATAGGGGGCAAATTTCTGTATTAATTCTTCCAGTCTGCCATCATACATGAGTTCGCCCTGGTGAATTACTAACACTCTTTCACAAAGGGCTGTGATATCCGCCATGTAGTGACTTGTCAACAATATGGTAGATTGATAGATGTGGTTATAGTCTCTTAAGAAATCTCTTACGTTAACTTGGGCGTTAATATCTAGTCCCAGAGTTGGCTCATCTAAAAATAGAACCTGGGGACGGTGTAAAAGAGCAGCTAAAATTTCTGCCTTCATTCTTTCGCCTAGAGACAGTTTCCTGACTGGTTGGTTTAGTTTGCCGCCCAGGGAAAGCATTTCTGTCAGCTCACCAACTCGCTGCTGAAATTCTCTATCGGATATATTATATACTGCAGCATTGATTTTTAGGGAATCTATGGCTGGTAAATCCCATAATAATTGCTGCTTTTGTCCCATAACTAGGGTAATTCTCTGCAAAAATGCTTCTTGACGACGAAAAGGACTGAATCCCCCTACTTTTAGTGATCCGCTGGAAGGATGAATCAGACCAGTCAGCATTTTTAAGGTCGTGGTTTTACCCGCACCATTGGGCCCTAAAAACCCCACTATTTCTCCAGGTTCTATGGTAAAGGTTACACCCTTAACAGCTTGAATGTGACGATACTGACGATTGAAGAAGTGATTTATTGTACCAACAAAACCAGGTTGTTTAATGGCAACTGAATATGATTTGCTAAGATTTTGAGCTTGGATAATCGACATAACATTAGAATATGTGCTGAAACATAAAGCCTTCGCCTACAAGAGATCCGTAAATCGGGGATCACTCTGTAGTTTCTTTAACACCTGCTTAATTTCCTGAGTTCGATCCTTGTCAACTATTAGAGTAACATTGCGATCGCGCACAATCACCAAATTTTCTAAACCGATAGTGACAACTAAATCGTTGGGATCGGAAGCATAAATAATAGTTCCTTGAGTATGGAGACCGACATGGGTAGCTAATTCTACATTTTCACTGTCCTGAGTTTTGAGTAGACGTTCAATGGCATTCCAGTCCCCCAAATCATCCCAACCAAATTCCACCGGTAAGACATAAGCCAAATTAGTCTTTTCCATGAGGGCATAATCTATGCTTTGCTTAGGCAACGAAGGATAAATCTCAGGTCCATGTTCTGCTAAAGGGATGACAATTTCTGGAGTATGGGTGTGTAATTCTTGTAGTATGACTCCAGCGCGAAATACAAACATGCCACTATTCCAGCTAAAACGTCCTGTAGATAAAAAATGTTCAGCTATTTCTCGGTTGGGCTTTTCAGTAAACCGGTTAACGTGATAGACTGGTAGATCATTAAATTTACCAACCTTTTCACCCTGTTCAATATAGCCATAAGCAGTGGATGGAAAACTAGGCTTAATCCCCAAAGTGACGATCGCCTCTGTGCTGGTTGCTAATTGGGTAGCAGCACTGAGAGTGTTTTCAAACGCCTCTTGGTCAGCAATCCAGTGATCAGCAGGGAAAAATCCAATCACAGTGTCATCCCCATGACGCTTCTGGATTTCCAAACTTGCCCAGGCGATCGCAGCTGCTGTATCCCTACCCTCTAATTCAACTAACAGGTTTGAGGGTAACAGGTTGGGCAATTGCTGTTCTACACCCTGACATATTTGGCTGGAAGTGATTACCCACAGATTATCCCAACCTCCAGAGACATTTAGCAGTCGCTTGGCTGTGGATTGCAGTAAACTTTGGGAACTGCCATCCAGATTTAAGAACTGTTTAGGTTTGTCTTTGCGACTTAGGGGCCAAAAACGTTCGCCCTTACCACCAGCCAAAATAACAGGGATCATGGAACTAGTCATGTTGTTGTCAGAAAATGGGAACTACTGTGAAACAATATTAAGTCTATATTTATTATTCATGCCATTTGGGATAATCTTGACTGAATCCATCTGGCCAATGGGGAATTATTGAATAAAAAATCTAGTAGTCTACATTAATTTCAGATCAAGGTTGGTTTGGGTTGTTCAACTGGGTTCCTTACAAACCTAATTTCCCCTGCACCGTCTGAGTTCTAACCTGCGATAACAGAAATTTGTAGCTTATATGAACATATTCTTATTGAAAAGTGATTGAGTGGGGAGGTAATTGTGATCAAACAAGTTCAGTGGTTAGAAAGTCAACTTGGAATTCAACAGGTAACTGCTTTAGAGCATGAGGTGCAACTGCAGCAATTTATGTCAGTTGAAACTCAGACCGTATCAAATCCGGGATTGGGAGCGGAGGTAACAGCAGGGGGTATAAATAGTCAACGAACAGTCGCTGAATTAATGGGATCCGTTCCATATCAGCTTTTTGACAAATTAGGATTAAGTATGCCTCGTTGGCTATTGTGGGTATTAACCTTTTCTATAAGCATCACCTTATCAGGGCTATTCATGTCAGCAGTTGCTTTATGGACTCCCCTATGGAGTAACCTAGAGCAAGCAGAAGATGACGGGTTTACACCAAGTAATAGAGATCATTTAAAAGTATCGGATGGTTTATGGAATAAACTTTCCCTTTACCAACTGTCCAGACCCATGAATATCTTAGTAATGGGTGTTGAACCGATTAAAGGTACCCTAGATGGTTCACCAGAAAGTTTTGCCGGTAGTAGTGACACCATGTTACTAGTGCGGTTAAACCCTAGTGATAAATCCATACGGGTGCTTTCCATTCCTAAGGGGACAATGGTGTCCTTACCGGAAGATGGACTCAGCAAGATATCAGAAGCTAATGCCAAGGGTGGTCCGGTATTAGCTGCACGGGTAATCAGTCGCACTTTTAGTAATGCCCCTATAGATCGGTATATTCGTATTTCCACCAGTGGTTTACGAGAACTGGTGGATCAGTTGGGGGGAGTAGATATATTTGTACCCCAGTCTATGACCTCTCAGGAGCAAACTGGGGGAACAGCGATAAATTTGGTGAGTGGGTGGCAAACCCTAAACGGAGAACAGGCGGAATTATTTGCTCGTTTTCGGGAATCTAGTCTGGGAGATATAGCTAGGGTGCAAAGACAACAAGCTCTGATTGGTGGACTGGTTCAACGCTTAAATAATCCCGTGGTCCTACCTCGGTTACCCCAACTTACTCGTATGATGCGCAAGTATTTTGACACCAACTTGAAAATGGAAGAGATGATGGCCCTGGCCAATTTTGCTGTCAATGTGGAACGGGATAATTTTCAAATGACCATGCTTCCTGGTACCTTTAGTAAGTTCAGTAAAGATCCAGAAAGTTACTGGTTGAATCTCACTGGACAACAAAACCTGTTGAAAAATTATGTTGGGGTAGATATCTATCAAGTCAAGTCAGACTCTCGTTCAGTTTCTCAGCTAAAAATTGCCATTCAAAATGCCAGCAGTCAACCTCAAGTGACTGCAAAAGTTATCAACCTCCTCAAATCCAAGGGTTTTGCTAATATTTACACCGTTCCCGATTGGGCTGAAAACCAGCGCCAAACTCAGATCTTTGTTCGCAGGGGAACTCGACAACCGGGAGTAGAGCTACAGACAATATTGGGTGTGGGTCAAATTGAAGTTTCCGCTCAAGGAGATTTAGATGCAGATCTCACCATTCGCATTGGTGAAGATTGGAAATAGTTAGAAATAAATGAAAAGTCAAATTTGAGGTCGACTGTCAATATTCCCCGTACCTCAGGTCGGGGAGTATGTCAAAAAGGTGGGAAAAGTCTGAATGTATTTAACTACACCTGGGTGGAATTTAGATAGTTTCTAACCAGTCATAGATTTGCTCTAATTGATCTAGAGTTATTAGTCCATATTGCCACAGGATCATGGTTAGGGATCCAGTATCTTGTTCAGGATGACGCAAAGCGACAGCTAGGGAAGCTGCTGAAATCGCTAAATCCTCCTGCAGGAAATTGATCAGACGGGTGTATCTCGATTGTACCATTTCTATCTCACCTCCTGGGGGTAAAACACATTATCTTATATCGTTTCTTTTTTCTTAGTTACATAAAGACAGTATTTAAAGCGGTTTGAACACCTCAATTTTCACCCTATGTCCTATTTTGAGGCCCAATTCCCGGGCTCGTTCAGCTCTTAATTCAACCACTTGGTCTATTAGCACTCTCGGACCATAGGTAGGACAGGGTTCATTTTTGCAGGGGGGGGCGGTCTTGATATATTGAACCACTCCTCTGTTAATAAATACCATGTCTAATGACACTGGTACATTCTTCATCCAAAATCCTACTGGTTGGGGTGAGGGAAATACAAACAACATACCCCGGTTATCTGGTAAAGCTGGACGATACATTAACCCCATCATCTGCTGTTCTGGTGTTTTTGCAACTTCCAAATCAATTTTTTTGCCATTGGCAATAGTCATTTGAGCGGAAACTGGCAAGTATTGACCTTTAGTGTTTGACTGGGGTAACTGAGCATTTAAGGTGGCATTGAGTTGGGCCGAACTCGGAGCAGAACAGCTAACGAGCAAAATACTCAACAGTAAATAACATATGGTAAGACAGTGTAACATAAGTTATGAAATATCTCATCCATTCAATATCTAAATATCTAAGATATACTCAACTAATATCTAATAGTTAGTGCACAATTACTTTCCCAACTCCTGAATGTTTTTCATGGTCTGTTGATATAATCCCCTGTTACCCTCTTGGTCAAAAATAGTTGCTGCTTTTTGCAAGTCTTGTAAAGCGCGACGTTTATCTCCAGAAGAGGCAAAAGCATTACCACGATTATTATAAGCAGGAGCAAACTGGGGATTTAACCGAATAGCTTGATTATAATCAGCGATCGCTTTTGATGTATTTCCCAGACTAGAATAGGCATTACCACGATTATTATAAGCAACAGAATAATTTTGGTCAATGCGAATAGCTTGAGTATAATCTTCCAGAGCTGCATTTTTATTTCCTTGAGCAGCATGGGAATTGCCTCTATTATTGAAAGCCTCGGCATAGTTAGGCGATAAACGAATAGCTTCGTTATAATCTTCTATAGCACCTTTTTGGTCTCCTAAAGAAGCACGAGCATTACCCCTATAGTTGTAAGTTTCTGGGTCATTAGGATTAATTTGCAGAGACTGATTATAATCATTAATTGCTCTTTCTTTATTATTTAAGTCAAAATAAGCTAAACCACGAGCCTTAAATGCAGGTGCATACTCAGAATTTAAACTGATAGACTTACTATAAGCAGCAATAGCAGCTTGAAAATTGCCTCTCGAGTGCTGATTTTGTCCCTGAAGATAAAATTCTCCTGCACCAGAGGTTTTACGGGTGGGACGTTTAGGGGGATTGACCCCTATTTCAGTTACCAAAAGATCCTGATTGCGATTACAAGAAACGCATAAAATTCCAGTTAACCCAGTAAAGACTAATATTGTGAATATTTTGCCTAGCACTTGCTTATTATGTGTCAATAACTGCCATTTCATAAGTTCCTATTAATGACTTTCCACCCACTTACTTTCTCCTAAATTTAACCAAATAATTAAACATTTTAATGTATAAACAGTTTCATTACTAATATGGCATAATGTTCAATTGATATGTTATACTAGGAGGAGATGGCTAAAACAGGATTAAACCCCAAGAAAAGCCATAATAGGCCATCTCATATTACAGCTTACCAATAATACTAACTATGGTGAAACATGATGAAACTACCGGGTCAGTCCCAAGCTCCTAGATTTCTACAGAGGATCAACTGGGTTTTTAATCCCGTGCAATTAATGGAAAAATCTGCCCAAGCCTACGGGGATTTTTTTACACTCAACTTATCCAGTAAAGAACCAATAGTATTTATTAGCAACCCACAAGCGATCCAAGAGATTTTTACGGCACCATTAGAAAATTTTGATGCAGGAGTATCTAACAAGTTACTTAAACCTTTGCTGGGGGAAAATTCCCTAGTATTAATAGATGGTGAAACCCATCGGAGGCAAAGAAAATTATTAATCCCTCCATTTCATGGAGAAAGGATGAAAGCATACTCAGAGATTATCACAAGTATTACCCAAGAAGTAATTAAGCAATGGGAAATAGGAAAACCATTTTCTGTGCGGGATTTTATGCAAGAGATTTCTTTGCGGGTAATTTTACAAGCGGTGTTTGGTTTATCCGCAGGAGAGCGTTTTACAAAACTAGAACAACTATTGCGCTCATTATTAGAACTGAGTGGATCTCCCTTACGTTCCATGATGACATTTTTCCCAATTTTGCAAATAGATCTGGGTAGTTGGAGTCCTTGGGGAAGGTTTTTACGCCAAAAGGAGACCATTTATCAAATTTTGCAAAGTGAAATTACAGAACGTCGAGCTAATTTTGATATATCTGGCAATGATATATTGACCTTAATGATGTCCTCTCGGGATGAAAATGGTCAACCAATGACTGATGTAGAACTGCGGGATGAGTTAATGACTTTATTGTTTGCAGGTCATGAAACCACTGCTTCTGCATTAACATGGTCATTGTATTGGATTCATCGTTTACCCTCGGTTAAAGATAAGTTGCTAGATGAGTTAAATAATCTATTAACTAATCCAAGTAATCAAAATACAGGTTCAGTTTTAGATGCAAATGGAATTTATCGATTGCCTTACTTAAATGCCGTTTGTCAGGAAACACTAAGAATATATCCCATTGCCATGATTACTTTCCCCCGCATGGTAAAAAAACAAATAAGAATTATGGATCATGAATTTACGCCTGGAACATTGCTAGCACCCTGTATATATTTGACCCACCATCGAGCGGATATATATGACAATCCGGAGGAATTTGACCCGGAAAGGTTTTTAAAAAGGCAATATTCCCAATATGAGTACATTCCCTTTGGCGGTGGAAATCGTCGGTGTATTGGGATGGCTTTTGCTATGTTTGAAATGAAATTGGTATTAGCTACCATACTATCGGAGCTAAATTTAAGCCTGGTTGATAATATCAAGGTTAAACCTCTCAGGAGAGGTGTTACCCTAGCTCCTTCCGCTGGTAAATGGTTGGTAGCAACTGGAAAAGCCAATTTATCTACCAATGTTGGGCGCAAATTTTAAATATGTACCCCCTAAACCTTCCACAATGCTGCGAGTATTTGCATCCATCATTTTTTGATAGGTTTCTCCCTCACTACCTGGTTCACCTAATCCATCAATATAAAGTGGTCGAGGAAAAATTTTCACCTTTGTTTTTTTAGCAATTGGCGCAAGTAACATTGTATTAAATGCTCTATCAGCAAAAATTATTGGTGCTTGGGTTTTTTTGATATATTCAGCTAAACTTTTAGCTTTGTTAGCTGTTAATTTATCTTCATTGCTCATGTCTGGTAAGGTTCCTTTATAAGCTAACCCATAAGCCTTGACGTAATAAATCATAGCCCCATGGGTGGTCAGCAATTTCCGGTTTTTATCAGGAATGGTGGAAAGAGTAGATTTAATCCATTGGTTTAATTGCTTTAATTCTCGAGTTAGTTGGCGAGTATTACTATTATATCTCTGTTGATTTTCCGGTGACAGTTTGCCCAATTGAAAATTCACTACTTCTACCATTTTGATGGCATTTCTCACATCATGCCAAATATGTGGTTCGTTAATAATTTTGCCATTTTGGCGCAGTTTTTGTGGTTGTTTAACAGCACGTTGACCAACTGATATTTTGGCTATATTTTTTCGACTATTTTTCAATGACTTAATTAGGTTAGGCTCAAAATTATAGCCGTGATATAAAATCAGATCTGCTTTTTTAATCGATCTGATATCTTCTGGTGTTGGCTGATATATAGGAGGTTCCAAACCGGGAGGAACTAAACAAATTAGATTAATACTTTCTTGGGCTATTTGGTTAGTAATATCGCAGAGTATGGTTGTAGTTACTACAACTTGGGGTAGATTTTGACTCATCTTTTGATTCTGCTGACTCTGCTGATCTTGAGTATAGTTATTATTTAGAGTCCTATGATTACAACCTAAAATTGCTAGTATTATTGGTAGGCCAATTGGTAAACAAATATTGCAGAAATTACATTTTAACAATCTATTCATCACAATTATTCTAGCCTATAAGTAAGTTGGCGTGAAAATACCAAACTAAGTAGGGAGGCACAATTATTTGTACGTTCATCTTATATTTAATTCCACCCACCCACTTAACTTCACAACTGGGAATTATCAGATGACCAAATAATTAATTCCCCTTGGTTTCCACCCGCTGCCAAAAATTTGCCTTGGGGTTGCCAAGCTAGGGTAGAAAAACCTTCAGTCACACCTGACAGAATTTCCCATACTTGAAAATTTTCATCCCATAAACACAACCAACCATCAGCACCAGCAGAAGCAAGTATTAACTCATTATTTGGCAATCTATAATTTAAGGACTGGGGTGGGTAGGCGATCGCAGTTATAATATCGAAGTGATTAGTCAAAATGGTTGACTCCCAACCTACAGAATCATCAACAGATTTATGCCATAGCACTACACCTTCCACACTAGCACAAGCTAAGACGGGATCTCCTGTATCACTTGTTTTATTGGACCAAACCAATTGACGAATTTTGCCGGGGAAACCACGCATTAGCCAGGGATCGGGATTTTCCCACTCTAATACTGTGATACTGCGATCCATATTTGCTGAAGCTAAATATTTACCATCAGCAGACCATGCCACACCCGTACTGACTGTATTTGTCGACAGTATATAAGGTTCCTCATCCCAACTTTCCCTATTCCAAACCTTAACTCCTTTATAACCGCTAATAGCCAAATACTTTCCATCCTGACGCCAATCAATTCCTAAAATTGATGAGTTTTCAAAGTTGAGGGTGACCACCAGTTCCTGCGCATCCACATCCCACACTTGAACATAACGACCTAAACTAAAAGCTAACAGATTATTGGTATGGTTCCACGCTAATTTATCAATCCAAGCTGGAGCGTTTGCTAGGGTTTGAATTAACTCTTTGTCCCTCCAGATTTTTATGTTTCCGTCCTGGCCACCCACAGCCAAGTACTGGTCATCAGCTGAGAAACCTCCACAGTCTAGGGATTTACCTGTGGAAGTTTGGAGATTGGTAATTGTTTCGTTTTGCCAGATGATTACCTCTCCTGATGCGGAGGTAACGGCCAGCTTGTGACCGGATTTAGACCAATTCAAGGATGTTACATATTCTGTTAGCTTTTCTGAATAATGGGTGGTGAATTTTTGCGGTTTGTTGGTCGTGAAATTCATATATGGGAAAGATGAGAATTGGGAATATCAATTGTGTCGTTAATTATAGCATACAGGATAAGAAATCTTGTTTTAATTTGGTTTCATCTAGATTCCTTCCGATAAAAACTAATTCATTCTTCCTAGTTTCGCCATATTTCCAGGGTCTATCTGGTCTACCATCAAATATCATGTGTACCCCCTGAAAGACAAAACGCTCCTCTTCACCAGCAATATTTAAAATCCCTTTCATCCGAAAAATATCTTGCCCTTGATTGCGCAATAATTCCCCTAACCAAGCATTTAATTTCTCCCCATCTAAGGCACCCAATTCTACTAAAGCTACTGAACCTACGCTATTATCATGTTCATGGGTATCTTCACCTAAAAAGTTGGGATCTATTTCCAATGCTCTGCCTAAATCAAAGGCTCTCACACCTAATAGAGCATCCATGGATAGCTCGGAATTCTGGGTCTGATAAATTTTAGCCATGGCGTTCATGGCACGAATCCGCTTTTCTAGTTCCTCCAAAATTTCCGGGGAAGCTAAATCAGTTTTATTTAGTAAAATCACATCGGCAAAGGCTATTTGCTCCTGAGCTTCATCCGCTTCCCAGTGTTGCCAAATATGTTTGGCATCTACAACTGTTACTACTGCATCTAATGATAGTTGATTTTGCATGTCCTCATCTACAAAGAAGGTCTGAATTACAGGCGCAGGATCTGCTAATCCGGTGGTTTCAATCACTAAATGGTCGAATTTATCCCGCCGTTTCATTAAGTTACCAATGATCCGAATTAAATCCCCACGTACTGTACAGCAAATACAGCCGTTGTTCATTTCAAAGATTTCTTCGTCCGCATCAATCACTAGTTGATTATCAATGCCCACCTCCCCAAATTCATTGATGATTACAGCTACTTTTTTACCGTGCTCGTAGGTAAGAATGTGATTCAGTAGGGTGGTTTTTCCTGCCCCTAAATAGCCTGTTAAAACAGTTACAGGTATGGTAGTTGAAATTTCTGAAGCCATCATAATTTATCCCCAGTTTTTGATAATCATTCTTTTTTTAACATAAGTTTTGGCAGTTGGGAGCCTTGTTTTCTGGGAGGAATCATAGATTTGTTTGAAGTTTTGTAAAGTTTAGCAACAATTTGCTCATAGTTGTTGCAGGAGTTGAGATGAAGGTGGTATGCTAGGGGGCGAAATGGTGGGTTAAATGTGAAAGAAATATTTAGAGAACTAGAACTAAATAATCAAGCTAACTCCTAAAACTAAGTCTTGTACTAACTTTCGTAAAATCTCGGATACCAAGTAGTTGGTCAGTTCCTATGTCTTATCCGTTATACGTCGCTTTTATCTGGCATCAACATCAACCCCTGTATAAGTCACCCGTTAATAACCACTATCATTTGCCCTGGGTGAGGTTACATGGCACAAAGGACTATTTAGATTTAATCCTATTACTGGAAAAATACCCTAAATTGCACCAAACAGTAAATTTGGTCCCGTCTCTAATTCTCCAGTTGGAAGATTATATCAAGGGTGATGCTTTTGACCCCTATCTGACGGCCAGTTTGACCCCTGTGGAAAATTTGACCATAGAACAGAAAAAATTCATTATCCAACACTTTTTTGATGCTAATCACCACACTTTAATTGACCCCCATCCCCGCTACGGACAGTTATACCACCAAAGACAGGAAAAAGGACAGGACTGGTGTTTGTCAAATTGGCAATCAGTGGATTACGGTGATTTATTGGCTTGGCATAATTTGGCTTGGATTGACCCCCTATTTTGGGATGACCCGGAAATTTCGGCCTGGTTAAAACAGGGACGGGATTTTAGTTTGGGCGATCGCCAAAGGATCTATTCTAAACAGAAAGAAATACTAAGTCGCATTATTCCTCAACATCGGAAAATGCAGGAAACTGGACAGTTGGAGGTGACTACTACTCCCTATACCCACCCCATATTACCCCTATTAGCAGATACTAATGCTGGCAGGGTAGCGGTGGCAAATATGACATTGCCCAGTTCTCGGTTTAACTGGGCCGAAGATATTCCTCGTCATTTACAAAAATCCTGGGATTTCTACCAAGAAAGATTTGGTCGGGTGCCAAGGGGTTTATGGCCTTCGGAGCAGTCCGTTAGTCCGGAGATTTTGCCCCATGTGATAAAACAAGGATTCAAGTGGATTTGCTCAGATGAGGCGGTTTTGGGTTGGACTACAAGACATTTTTTCCATCGAGATGGAGCAGGAAATGTCCAGGAACCAGAACTACTATACCGTCCCTATAGATTACAAACTCCCGAAGGTGAGGTGTCTATTGTTTTTCGGGATCATAGATTATCGGATTTAATCGGGTTTACTTATAGTTCTATGCAACCTAGGCAAGCGGTTGCCAACTTGGTTGGACATTTAGAGGCAATTTCTAGACAGCAAAGAGAGAGGTCAACTGAACAACCCTGGTTGGTCACTATTGCTTTGGATGGGGAAAACTGCTGGGAATTTTACCCGGAGGATGGCAAACCCTTTTTAGAAACTCTATATCAAACCCTAAGTCACGAACCCAATATTCAACTGGTAACGGTTTCTGAATTTTTAGACAAGTATCCTCCTACAGCTACTATTAATGGAGATAGGTTGCATAGTGGTTCCTGGGTAGATGGTAGTTTTACCACTTGGATAGGAGATCCGGTAAAAAACCGAGCTTGGGATTATCTTGTTCAAGCTAGACAAACTTTGGCTAGACACCCGGAAGCTACGGAAGAAAATAATCCCGCCGCATGGGAGGCTTTATATGCTGCTGAGGGATCGGACTGGTTTTGGTGGTTTGGTGAAGGACATTCATCAAATCAAGATGCCATATTTGACCAGTTATTTAGAGAGCATCTTTATGGCATTTATAAAGCACTAAATGAACCCATACCTGCTTATTTAAATTCGCCCCTAGAACTGCATGAAGTGAAAGCGGACCGTCGCCCAGAAAGTTTTATTCATCCAGTTGTTGATGGTAAAGGGGATGAGCAAGATTGGGACAAGGCTGGTAGGGTAGAAGTGGGTGGCGCTAGGGGAACAATGCACCAAAGTAGTCTAATCCAGCGTCTTTGGTATGGGGTAGATCATCTCAACTTCTATTTGCGAGTGGATTTTAAAAATGGACTTACCCCTGGAAAGGAATTGCCACCGGAATTAAATTTACTGTGGTACTATCCAGACAGACCAATGGTGAACAGTTCCATACCTCTAGCGGAGGTTCCGGATATGGCTCCGGTTAATTATTTGTTCCACCATCACTTAGAAATTAATTTGATTTCCCAAGCGGTTCAATTTCGGGAAGCTGTAGAGAATTATCAATGGTTACCCCGTGCTAGTCGGGCTCAGGTTGCTTTGGATACCTGTTTGGAAGTAGCAGTGCCATGGGTAGATTTACAGGTTCCTCCTGATTATCCTCTGCGGTTAATTTTGGTTTTAGCTGATGATGGCTGTTTCCATAGTTATTTACCAGAAAACGCCCTGATTCCTATTGAGGTTCCCTAAAAAACGGTGGGGAGTTAGATTTCCCCACCGTTTACTGGTTTTTAAGGTGTTTCAGTTTTTAAAAACTCCGGACTACAGCTCAATAGTTGGAGCAAGTAACTCCGGTCGCTGTCTAGCTGTTACTTGGACAACACCATTTTCGTCTATGTCAACGTAAGCAATGTCCCCATCCTTGATTCGTCCAGACAGAATCTCTTCTGCTAAACTATCCTCGAGTAATCGCATAATTGCTCGACGTAATGGTCTGGCACCATAGCTAGGACTATAACCTTCTTGGATTAGACGGTCTTTAAAGCGATCGCTCACTTCTAAGGCAATACCTTTTTCCGTCAATCGACCAAACACTTCCTTGAGCATGATGTCGGCAATTTCGGTGACTTCAGCCTTGTTCAACTGACGGAAGACAATAATTTCATCCAGACGGTTTAAGAACTCAGGACGGAAATACTGCTTGAGTTCTTCATTCACCAAGGAACGAATACGATTGTACTGAGATTCAGCTGCATCTTCGGCAAACTCAAAGCCAATACCGCTACCACCTTTTTCAATTACCTTAGAACCAATGTTAGAAGTCAAAATTAACAAGGTGTTCTTAAAGTCCACTGTGCGTCCTTTAGCATCGGTCAAACGACCATCTTCTAAAATTTGCAGCAGCATATTGAATACATCCGGGTGTGCCTTTTCGATTTCGTCAAACAGCACTACAGTATAGGGACGACGGCGTACCGCTTCCGTGAGTTGACCACCTTCATTGTAGCCGACATAACCTGGAGGCGAACCAATTAACTTACTAACGGTATGACGCTCCATGTACTCGGACATGTCTAAGCGAATCATTGCTTCTTCCGATCCGAAGAAGTAAGACGCCAGAGATTTAGCTAATTCGGTTTTACCTACTCCAGTGGGACCAGAGAAGACAAAACTGGCAATTGGGCGATTGGGATTTTTTAGACCCACACGAGCGCGACGAATGGCTCGAGAAACGGCCTTAACCGCATCCTCTTGACCAATAAGACGCTGATGTAGGGTATCTTCCATGTGTAGTAACTTTTCCGATTCGGATTCAGTGAGTTTATTCACTGGTACACCGGTCCAGGAAGCCACAATATGAGCGATATCTTCCTCAGTTACTACCGGTTCAACCCCCTCCGCACTGGTTCCATTAGCTTTGTTTTGGGCGATCGACCTAATTTCCGCCTTAATTTCCATTTCTCTGTCACGCAGTTCTCCCGCACGGTCAAAGTCTTGGGAACGCACAGCATCATCTTTTTCTTTTAATATTTGCCGCAGTTCCTTATCTAGCTCCTTAGCTGCTGGAGGTAACTGAGAATTAATTAGACGAACACGAGAACCTGCTTCATCAACTAGGTCGATAGCCTTATCTGGCAAATAGCGATCGCTAATATATCTATCAGATAATTTCGCTGCTGCTACTAAAGCTTCATCAGAGATTTTTAACTTGTGATGCGCTTCATATCGATCGCGCAACCCATATAAAATTTCTATTGTTTCATCAACAGAGGGTTCGCCCACCATTACAGGTTGGAAACGTCTTTCCAAGGCTGCATCTCGTTCGATGTGCTTCCTATACTCATCCAAGGTAGTAGCACCGATGCACTGTAATTCGCCCCTGGCTAAAGCTGGTTTGAGAATATTAGCAGCATCAATAGCTCCTTCAGCAGCACCTGCACCGATTAAGGTATGAACCTCGTCAATTACCAGGATGACATTACCCGCTTGGCGGATTTCATCCATGATTTTCTTTAGGCGCTCTTCAAATTCCCCACGATACTTAGTTCCTGCTACCAGGAGACCAATATCGAGGGTAACAACACGCTTATCCTCTAAGATGTCCGGGACATCTTTGTTAGCGATGCGGCTGGCCAAACCTTCAGCAATGGCCGTTTTACCAACCCCAGGTTCACCAATCAGCACCGGATTATTTTTAGTCCGGCGACCCAAAATTTGAATCACACGCTCGATTTCCTTGGCGCGTCCCACCACGGGATCAAGCTTGTTATCTACGGCCATTTGAGTCAAATTAGAGCCGAATTCATCCAAGGTCGGGGTTTTTGTGCGACCCGAAGAACCGCCAGGAGTAACTTCCGCAGTTTCTCCTAACATCCTAATTACTTGGGTTCTCACCTTTGACAAATCTACACCCAGGTTCTCTAGCACCCTGGCTGCTACGCCTTCCCCTTCACGGATGAGACCCAACAGCAGATGCTCGGTGCCTATGTAGTTATGCCCTAGTTGGCGTGCTTCTTCTAAGGATAGCTCCAGAACCCTTTTGGCTCGTGGTGTAAACGGAATTTCTACAGCCACAAAGCCGGATCCCCGACCTATGATTTTTTCTACCTCAATTCGGGCATCTTTGAGATTGACACCCATTGACTTTAGCACCTTGGCGGCCACCCCTGTTCCTTCCCCTATCAGACCCAGGAGGATCTGTTCGGTTCCGACAAAGTTGTGACCCAAACGGCGGGCCTCTTCTTGGGCCAGCATGATTACCTTAATGGCTTTTTCTGTGAAGCGTTCAAACATGGCATCCTTCCCATCACCTGCGTCGTGCCGGTACGTCGATTTTAGCACAAGCAAAACTTTTGGATATCCCTGTTGCCAAAATAGATATCCAGTAACTATCACTTTTGCCCATGGGTTGATCCTTGGACTTTTTTGGCAGCTAGTTGGCTGTGGAGGTCTAATTCACTAGCTTTTTCCCCACTAGGCTCAAGGACAGACTACTTTTTCTCCTATTTTTTCACCTTTATTCCCAAATGAAATCCAATATCACACTGGTCGCTGCTTTGTCAATCTATAATAATTTTATTAAAAGTTAGTAAAACTTTACATAAGATATTGTTATCCAAAACAGAGAAGAATTTTCAATTGTTGATGATTGATCTACTAATTCTCCTCTTGTATTAATAGCCAGGAGAATTGACGCAGACGCTCTTGGACAAGAACATGCCATTTCTCTAATGTTTGGAGAAAATGGGGGTGTTGTAACTGAGAAATCCATAAAATTAAACCATCTTCCTGATTATCCTGATAATAACGGGGTCTAATGCCAGCAGTTTTCCACCCAAACTTTTTATACAAGGAAATTGCTGGGGCGTTAGAAACACGAACTTCTAGTGTAGCCCGTTCTAATCCCATATCTACTGCGTCTTTTATCAGAGAGTATAATAGGGCTTGTCCTAGACCTTGACCCTGATATTCCGGATGCACAGCTAAAATGGTAATGTGTGCTTCTTCCAAAACTGACCAAAAACAACCTATTCCTAGCAAGTCATGGCCGGGAATTAGTGAAAATAAACCGAGGAAGTGACTACTAATATTTTCTATTTCTTGGCGATAGCCCTCTATTGTCCACAGACCATCAAAACAAGCCTGATCAAGTTCTAGCAGGTCAGTTAAATGTTCTAAGGTCACGGGTTCAATTTTTAATTCCGATAATTTCACCATACTTCTCCTGTTCTATCTTCTTTTTAGAGCTTTTGGCTAGGTTTTTTGATAAAGTGGAATTCAGGAGTTTAGCTCCCACCATCAAAAGTTAACCCTAACCAACTCAAAAATCAACGCTTTAATCAGGACAAATTTTAATTAATTATGGTATCGACTTACCCTGTCAAGGTTCAACCTTCCGGTCATCAGTATCTATCTATTGTAGATGTTCCTACCAGTGTTTCTCCTAATCAGCAACTTCTACCTGTAAGTGCCAAAGTTATTGATCATGATTTCCTGGAAATTGGCGGGTGTGATGTTAAAACTCTGGTCCAACAGTTTGGCTCTCCCCTCTATATCCTCGATGAACTAACTGTGCGCACCGCTTGTCAACAATATCGAGACGCCTTTAATAAATATTACAAAGGACAATCCCAAGTATTGTATGCTTCTAAAGCATGGAACTGTTTAGCAGTTTGTGCCATTGTTGCTTCAGAAGGTTTAGGAATAGATGTGGTATCTGGTGGGGAACTTTACACTGCTTTAGCTGCGGGTATGAGTGCGGACAAAATCTACCTTCATGGCAATAATAAATCTTACCATGAACTGATTTTTGCCGTGGAGACAGGCTGCACAATTGTAGTTGATAACTGGTACGAATTAAAGACTCTGGTAGCTATCCTAGAGCAGGATGAACAGGACCAGGCTAAAAAAATCAGGATCATGTTACGGTTAACCCCGGGAATTGAATGTCATACCCATGAATATATCCGTACTGGACATTTAGATAGCAAATTTGGTTTTGACCCCAATGACTTACCAGAGGTATTTAGCTTTGTCAGTCAACAGTCAAGGCTATACTGTGTGGGTGTACATGCTCACATTGGTTCCCAAATTTTTGAACGTCAACCCCATCGAGATTTAGCCGCTGTAATGGTACAGTGGTTGCGTGAAGCAAAACAATACAATCTAGAATTGGCAGAGCTAAATGTTGGTGGTGGTCTGGGAATTAAGTATACCGAGTCCGATGATCCCCCAAGTATTGAAGAATGGTCTAGGGCAATTTGTGAAGTAGTTCAAAATGTTTGCGCTGAAGAAAACTTACCCTTACCTAAACTTTTGTGTGAACCCGGGCGATCGCTTATTGCTACAGCTGGTGTAACTGCTTATACTATTGGTTCAACTAAGACCATTCCGGATATTCGTACCTATGTAACAATTGACGGAGGGATGTCCGATAATCCCCGTCCAATTACATATCAATCGGTCTATCGAGCAGTGGTAGCCAATAAAATGTCTGCCCCTCTCACAGAAACGGTTACATTAGCGGGTAAACACTGTGAATCGGGAGATATTCTGATTAAAAATGTCCAACTGCCAAAAACTGAGCCAGGGGATGTGCTGGTAGTTATGACAACGGGAGCATATAATTACAGTATGGCCTCCAACTACAATCGTTTACCCCGTCCAGCAGCTGTTCTAGTAGCCAATGGAGAGGCAAATTTAATTTTGCAACGGGAAACCTATCAAGACATCATCCGACAAGATTGTTTACCGGAAAGACTCAAATAATTAGAAGTAATTGAGAGAGTCATCAAGGAGCGAGTCCCTTGTAGCTTTGGGTAGATCCTATAGAGCGGTGGTTATTAACCTTAGTTTATCCAGATGTCATGAGAAACTGGTGGAAGCAATGGCTGACGACAAACTTAGGATGGTCACAGTCCTTGCTGATTGGGACTCTGGATATTCTCTTGGTAGTCGGTTTGACATATATGATTCTGGTAATTATTAGCGAACGTCGAACATTATGGATGGTGAGGGGGTTTATTTTTTTAATGTTGGCTTCAGCAATAAGTGGAGCTTTAAACCTCCTTTTACTCAATTTTGTTTTAGAGAAGCTAGTTATTGGTTGTGCGGTGGCCATGGCCGTGTCATTACAGTTGGAATTTCGCCGGTTCCTAGAACAACTAGGAAGAGGGGAGTTTGGACAGTTATTTCAACCTCACCGATTAACAGTAACTAAATCTGACAGCGTAATTGATGAAATTGTTGATGCTATCAAAGAACTCTCCAAAAATCGTATTGGTGCTTTGTTAATTTTGGAGACTACTGAACCTATCGATGAGCGGCACTTTTCCGTACCAGGAGTAAAGTTAAATGCACAAGTATCTAAAGAACTTCTACAGACGATTTTTCAGCCTAAAACCCTATTACACGATGGAGCAACTTTAATTCGTGGTTCACGGATTATTTCATCGGGTATAATTTTACCACTTTCGGGACGTACGGCCTCCCGTCAGTTGGGAACAAGACACCGAGCAGCTATGGGAATCACTGAACGAGTAGAAAATTGTATTTGTGTTGTTGTATCAGAAGAAACTGGTTCTATTTCCCTAGCGGAACGGGGAACCTTATATAGACCACTGACAATTAGAAAGCTGAAGGAGTCTCTGGAGGTTCGTTTTTCTACTACTGTAGATCGGGAAGTCGTTGCACCTGGTGTTTTCGGTTTAGTTAGTCAAATTGCTAGTCAAATTTTTAGATTTGTTTTCCGTTTATTTAGATTACCATTATCTTTTGCCAAAAAAAATCAGACTGAAAAATGACAATACAACAAACTGAACTTCTATATTTACCTCCCGATTTAAAATCAGAATTATTGCCTAAACATGTGGCCGTAATTATGGATGGCAATGGTCGATGGGCTAAAGGTCAGGGTCTTCCTAGAATTATGGGTCACAAGCGGGGTGTGGACGCTCTCAAGAACTTGCTACGCTGTTGTAAGGATTGGGGAATTCAAGCTCTAACTGCTTATGCTTTTTCTACGGAAAACTGGAATAGACCACATGAAGAGGTGGAATTTTTAATGACTCTTTTCCAAGGGGTCCTACGTCAAGAACTACGGGAAATGGTTGAGGAAAATGTGGAAATTCAGTTTGTTGGTAATTTACAGGCCTTACCTGTAGCACTGCAGCGGGAAATCTCCCACTCTATGGCACAAACTCGGGGTAATCAAAGTATTAAGTTTACTGTGGCTACCAATTATGGTGGTAGACAAGAAATTGTACAAGCTTGTCAAGCTATTGCTCAAAAAGTTAAAGAGGGCTTATTAAACCCAGAGGAAATTTCTGAGGAGTTATTTGCTGGTCACTTGTACACAGCAGGAATTGCAGACCCGGATTTACTCATCCGTACCAGTGGAGAAATGCGCTTATCTAATTTCTTGCTTTGGCAAATGGCTTATGCAGAAATTTATATCACTGATACTTTATGGCCAGATTTTGACAGGAACCAATTCCATCAAGCTCTACGTGCTTATCAACAAAGAGAACGACGGTTCGGTGGGGTATAAAATCAAGGACCGGAAAAAACCGCTTGCTCTATATCTTTCCGACTTAGGGAATACCTAAAGGAACGTTGGATATCTTGACCATTTTCTCCCGCTTGAATGTACCTTACTGTCAGCTGCTCGATATCTAGCCATAATTCTGCCTGCCATGTTTGCTTTTTTAAACGCCAACAATGTAGTTCTGTTTCGTCTTGTTGACAACCTTGGTGCTTTAACCACTCTTCAATTTGTGGTAAAGGATGATTATATAGGGGGGTCTCTGGGGATAACATAGATAATTAAAAATCAATAAATCACTATAGATCAATGGAAAAACCTGGCTCACCTCTTATAACTGCCACTAAGATTACTAGTATCAAACAACCTATTATTGTTAGACCTAGTACAAGCAGTATAAATAGTTCTCCAGATGATAAAGGGCGATCGCTCGCCTCTAAATACATAGACTTAGAATAATCATGGGGTTTGGGAATTGAATCATTGAAATTTGTAGGTGATGGAATAACCCCAAATCTGTAATAACCAATTTTTAAATCATAACTCAAACGACGTTCAGGATTACTCAAAGTAGCATAAGCTTCGTTAATCTGCTGGAATTTAGCAGTAGCAACCTGCGCGGGAAGTTCCGTAGTATCTGGATGATAGTGTTTACTCATTTCCCGGTAAGCGCGGCGGATATCAATTACTGATGCCCAGGGGTGAAGTCCCAACAAAGTGTAATAGTTAGGGCGATCGCTTTGTACTTCTTCTCCAGTTTGATTCACAGTTGTGGTTCACCTTAATTGCACTTGGCATTTACAGAAGGGGATTATAACTTATTTCTTTCACTTAGTCAAGAACAGACCCACCTATCTGGTAGGCTTTAAGCTTTCTATTTCCCGTAACTTCTCATAAAGTTGTCTCTCCTCATCACTAATATTTTTGGGGGTGATGATTTGAATTTCCACTAATTGGTCACCACGTTTACCACCTTCCATAGGATAACCCTTGTTTGCCAACCGGAATCTTTGACCAGACCTGACTGCGGGAGGAATAGTCATTTTTACCGGACCATCTAAAGTAGGTGCTTCCACCTGGCCACCTAAAACCGCCTCACTGGGGGTTACAGGTACCTGACAAGAAATGTTAAAGCCCTCCATTTTAAATAACGGGTGAGGTTCAACAGTAATTTTTAAATATAAATCACCCCCACTAATTCCCTGATTGCGTAAGCGGATAGTTTGTCCTGTGAGCATAGCAGGTGGCATAGTCACTTCCAAAGATCGCCCATCTTCCAGGCGTATTCTTTCATTACCGCCTTGATAAGCCTTTTCTAAAGGCAAAGTCAATCTAGCTTCAATATCTCTAGGGGGAGTACGATTATTAACAGTATAAGCGACTTTAGTACGAGGATTACCAAAAGGGTCCTGAGTAGTTGTATGAGGGCTTTTCTTAGCCTCCTTACGACTACTAACACCTATAACCTGATTAATAAAACTTTCAAAATCTGGAAAATCAGCTGGATTGACACCCTGGTTACTAGATTCACTAGGGCGGTTACTACCCCAGCTCTTAGATCTAGCAGCTGTTTTAGCACCTGTAAAACCTCTTTGTTGCCAGTAGCGACTAAACTGGTCATATTGGGATCTACGAGCAGAATCGGAAAGTATTTCATAGGCCTCCCCAATCATCTTAAACTTTTCCTCGGACTCCTTATTACCGGGGTTGAGATCGGGGTGATACTGTCTAGCCAATCGACGATAAACCTTTTTAATTTCTTCATTGGAAGCATCCTTGGGCACTCCCAAAATTTCGTAATAATCACGGAAATTCTGCAAATTTTGCATAATCAGTTATCAGTGGTGGGGTAGGGAAACAGATATTTTGATTTTGGTTAGGGAATTTATAGCCAATCATCATCCTCGTCATCCCAATTATCTTGGTAACTGGGACGGGTGGGACGGGGCTCATTATTATAAGATGGGGAGGAACGGTTGTTTTGACCATAGTTCTGACCCCTGGTACTATCCCTACCATAGTCTCTGTTATAGGAACGGGATTCCCGATAGGGTTCTCTGGGATATTCTGGCTGTTTTTCTTTTTCACCCATGAAAATCTCGCGGATAGCACCAAACAAATCCTCATCTTCATCCTCAGCATAATACTCCCGCACTTCGCGATTTAGCTCGTACAGAGCATCTTGCAGGTCTGAGTAAGCCTGATCAATACCCCGGTCATCATTTTCTTTGAGACCTTCCCGCAGTTCACGACAAATATTATCAATACGCTGACGACGGTTGCGGGCAAACTGCATACCCATTTCCAAGGCCACTTCTCTTAACTGTCTTTCTGCTTGTAAGATGAGAGCCTCAGATCGAGTGCGTTTTTCCACTCTCTCTCTCCGCTCACGATCAACATCAGCAAACTTCTGAGCATCCTGAATCATTCTGTTAATTTCGGATTCACTTAAAGTAGAAGCACCTTGAATAGTAATACTTTGTTCCCTACCAGTGGTGCGGTCTAAGGCCATGACCTGCAAAATACCATTAGCATCTATATCGAAAGATACTTGAATTTGAGGTATACCTCGAGGAGCGGGAGGGATGCCATATAACTTAAACCTTCCCAAGGATTTATTATCCGACGCCATTTCCCTTTCACCCTGAACCACATGAATTTCCACACTGTTTTGATTATTTTCTGATGTGGAAAAAATATCGGACCGCCTAACGGGAATAGTAGTATTACGGGGAATCAGTTTTTTCATCAGACCGCCAATAGTTTCCAAACCTAGGGAAAGAGGAGTAACATCCAAAAGTAGAACATCTTTCATTTCCCCAGCCAGAATCCCTGCTTGAATGGCCGCGCCCACAGCTACTACCTCATCCGGATTAACATTCTCACTAGGTTCAATGCCAATTAAATCCCGCACTAGCTGCTTCACCATTGGCATTCGGGTAGACCCTCCAACTAATACTACCTCTTCTATATCCACAGGTGAAATTCCGGCATCTTTAAGTGCCCGTTTAACTGGGTTACGAATCCTAGTGAGTAAATCACTACATAAACCTTCAAACTGGGAGCGAGTTAGTCTAGTTTCCAGATGTTTTGGTCCATCCTCTGTTGCAGTAATAAAAGGCAGATTAATGTCCGTAACACTCACATTAGAAAGTTCAATTTTTGCCTTTTCCGCTGCTTCCATTAAACGTTGTAAAGCTTGTCTATCCTTTCTTAAATCTACCTCTTCTGTGGCTAAAAACTGTTCCGCTAACCAATCCACTATTTTTTTGTCAAAATCATTACCACCTAACTGAGTATCACCACTAGTGGATTTAACCTCAAACACACCATCACCCACGTCTAGTATGGAGACATCAAAAGTGCCACCCCCCAAATCAAAAACAAGTATGGTTTCCAAATCACCTCGTTCTAATCCGTATGCTAGGGAAGCAGCAGTAGGTTCATTAAGAATACGCAGCACCTCCAACCCGGCAATTCTACCAGCATCGCGGGTGGCTTGCCGTTGAGAATCATTAAAATAGGCAGGCACGGTGATTACGGCCCCAGTGACGGGTTGACCCAAATAGCGACTAGCATCAGTGGCCAATTTCTTCAACACCATTGCCGAAATTTCTTCCGGGGCAAAGTCCTTATTTAATCTGGGACAGGCAACCTTAATATTGCCCATTTCATCCTTACGAATGGTGTAGGGTACACGCTTAGAATCGGGATTCAGTTCTCCATATCTACGTCCAATAAATCGTTTGACGGCAAAAAACGTGTTTTGGGGATTGAGAACTGTTTGCCTTCTGGCCATTTGTCCTACAACTCTTTCACCTTCCTTGCTGAAACCTACAACTGAGGGAGTAGTTCGCATACCTTCAGCATTAGCAATCACCACCGGCTTGCCACCCTCCATCACGGCGACTACTGAGTTGGTTGTACCCAAGTCGATGCCGACTACCTTGCCCATGGGTTTTTTTTCTCCTGTTTTCTGTTCAACTAGATTTATATGATATTATTCTATTATGGTGGTTTTGCCATTGTCCCCCGTTTACTCGGCATCAATTGACCCAGGTTAACTAATGCCAAACACAGAAGCCATGGTAGACTTGATGGAGTTTCCCGCGTCTTTAAGGGTCTGGGTAAGGGGATGTTTGGACTGGAGAAACACCTTGGCACAATTACGTCCGGGCATTCCCGAAATGGATCCACCAGGATGGGTTCCCGCACCCGTTAAAAATAAATTGTTAATAGGAGTTTTATAATTGGCCAATTCCGGTAGGGGCCTAAAGAATATCATTTGGTCTAAGGTCATGTCAATATGATAATAATTACCTTTATAAGCTCCTAGTCTTTCCCCCAATTCGGCTGGACTTTCTACCCTTCTAGCAATAGTGGCGGTTTTCACATTAGGAGCATAGGTGGCCAACTTTTCTACCACTTTATCTGCTACCCGATTTTTTAATTCATCAGTCCAACCTGTTCCCTTTATACCCTTACCTTGGGCATTGGCAATTTGATAGGGGGCAAAAAATTCAATCCACACCGTGTGTTTTCCCTCTGGAGCTAAACTGGGGTCTAAAAAGCTAGGCACTACCACGTACATGGACGGGTTGCTGTCGGGAATTTCCCCCAAAGTGCATTTACTATGAGCTTGTTCTACATGATGCATGGAGTCCGCAATTAGAATGGACCCAGCCAAATATTCATCTTTATGTTCATGGTAGGGGAAACGTAAAGGCTCATCCAAGGCTAAATCTATCTTTAAAATAGTTTCATTATTGTTGACGATCCGTCTTTCTAATCTTTCTCGCAGTTGGGGATCCGCATCGTCTACTTCGGTGGGATCGACTAGTTGTAAAAACAATCGTTGAGCATCAATGTTAGAAATTACTCCATATTTAGCACGATATTCCTTACCACCAGCTACCCGCACGCCCACGGCTTCACCATTGTCAATGAGGACTTTTTCTACCAACTGATCCGTGAGGATTTTACCTTGCTTAGCAGTAACTAAATTTACTAGTGCCTTGATTAAAGCACCCGTACCTCCCCGGGGTCTACTCATTCCTGGGTGGTGACGCATGGACATCATCATTACGCCTATAGCTAGGTTTTTTTGCGATGGTGGTGCTCCCAGTTCTGATGCTAGTCTTGATAGGGGAGCTTTTAAAAACTCTTCATCAAACCATTCGTTTAAAATATCTTCTGCACTTGTAAGCATGGTGCGAATAAAATCTAAACTTTTTTGAGTAGAGCCAACAACAGAAAATAAATCTTTGAATTTTTCCAGATTGTAGTTACCAAAAATCTCTACAACTGATTTTGGTGGAGCATTAAAAATGGGCATCATGGCATTAATTACTCTTTGCCAATATTGAGTAAATTCTGCGTATTTTTTAGCGTCCTTGGGACTGTATCTGGCGATTTCCGCGCAGGTTTTTTCTAGGGATTTATGAGCTAGGAAGTACTTACCATCTGGATGGGGACAGAAAACCACTGGATCGCACTCTAGATATTCCAAACCATATTTTTCTAGCTCCAATTCTTCCACCACTGGACCTAGGTGAATAAACTCATGGTCAATGGCACAAAGATTAAATTTAAACCCTGGTGCTTGGTCTGGAATACATTCCTCTGTGGTAGCTGCACCACCGGGAACGGAACGCTTTTCTAGTAGTAGAACACTATAACCAGCTTTGAGCAGGTAAGAGGCACATACTAAACCATTGTGTCCAGCACCAATAATTATTACATCATATTCATCTTTATGGTTCATGTAGCATTAATATACTAATTAATATATACTGCGTGTAAGTAGGTAAGCACAACTATTTGTAGGACGGGTTGAAGTATGAAACCCATCCTATATTTAATTCCACCCACCCACTTAGTTTACTGTAAGTATTCTAACTCAAGTGTTATAACCCAAGTATGGTAACTCAAAAATAGAGTTGTTGGAGAGGGGAGTTGACAAAAAAACTTCCCCCTCCTACCTTATATCAGAAGATTTACCAAATTTACCATTTGTGTCTTATCCAATCATAGATCTCTAAGTATTTTTTCCCGGGAAGATTCCAGGAGTAGTCATACTGCATACCCTGAATGGCCAACTTTTCAAACTCCTTTGGTTGCTCCTTCCATAGGTCAATAGCTCTACCCATGGCTGACTCTAGACCTTGATCGTTTTGGTTATAAAACACGTAACCATTACGCCTTTCTGGGGGTAGGTTTTTTTCGTAATCTCTGTCAAAAACCGTGTTTACTAATCCACCCACACCTCTAACTATGGGAACTGTGCCATATTTTAACCCAATCATCTGAGTTAATCCACAGGGTTCATAATTACTGGGGACAACTATCATATCCGATCCCGCATAAATTAGATGGGATAGTTCTTCGTTAAATCCTAGTTCTAAATGAACATCTGGGTTACTATTTAAAAATTGTTTTTCATGTTGAAAATGAGCGTTGATTGCTGGTTCGGTGGCTGAACCTAAAAGTACAAATTGCGCTCCTTGATTTAGGGCATAATAAATGGCATGGTGCACAAGATGTACACCCTTTTGATTATCCAAGCGACCAATATAGGCGATGATGGGTTTGCTATCATCATCCTGTAACATCAGTCGTTCTCGTAAGGCTTTTTTGTTATAGGCTTTTTGCTCAAAATCATCCCAGCTGTAATTATGAGGAATATAACGGTCAATTTCCGCATTCCAAAAGTCATAATCAATACCGTTTAGAACTCCACTAAATTTGTCTTTTTGCAAATACAATGTGTGTCCCAGTCCGCAACCTACTTCTGTGGTTTGTGCTTCTACAGCATGATTTGGTGAAACTGTGGTGATGGCATTGGCATAGTTGATCCCCGCCTTCATAAAGTTGATGGCAAAGGGGTTAAAGTTATCTCTTAGTTTATCGTACTGAAAGTAATATTCCGGTCGGTTTAAGTTGGTTGCTTGCAGGGTTTCTACACCCCCCATTCCCTGATGTTTAAAGTTGTGAATGGTGTAGCACACTCTTTGATATTCCATGCCATGGTATTTATAAATTTCATACAACATGACGGGAATTAGTCCGGTTTGCCAGTCGTGACAATGAATTATGTCTGGCCTTTTATTACTCTGTAATAAAAACTCCAGGGCGGCTTTACTGAAAAAGGCAAATCGCATATTGTCATCATTACAACCGTAGTAACAACCCCTATTAAAGAAGTTGTCTTGACTGTGGGGTTGAATGAAGAAACACACTCTACCATGTACCCAACCACAATATACTGAACAGTGAATTGCTGCGCCAAACCAAGGCACCCACAAATTTAAATAAGCATCATGTAATCCCCATACATGGTCATATCGCATACAGTCGTACATGGGTAGTATTAGTTCAACTGTATTTCCCCTCCCTTCCAATTCCCTGCTAAGTCCGTAGACAACATCCCCTAACCCCCCAGCTTTAATTACTGGAGCGCATTCTGAGGCAATTTGTACTATGTACATTCCTAGCCCTCACTTCACAAAACTTTATTTAATATCATTTAATAATATATAGTAATTATTACTCATTTGCATTCTTGTTTTTATCCCCATCTCTGACTAATCCATCTAATCCATTAATATTGTTTTAGAAGCAATTCTCGTTTTTTTCCGCTCCCCATCTGTAAGTTCTTCTCCATTTTGCAGACGGGTCGCAGAACTCTGTAATACGGTTGCACCACGACTGTCACCAATTTGTAATGCTGTCTTGGCAGCTGTTTGTAACATGGTTATCGCTCCTGTGCGATCGCCTGATTCTAGTTTTGTTTCTGCGACTTGGGTTTGGCGATATTTGGCTAATGCTAAAACTGAATTTAATACGTCTGGATTATTGGCTGGCTGGTAAGTTTTGGTAACATTAGCATATACTGGGATAAGGGGTGAAAGGATAGCTTCTTTATTCACAGCCGGATTATCGTAACGAACTTGAATATGTCCAATTATTTGCTCACCTTCTGGCAAGCTACCTAAATAAATATTTGCTAACACTCTCCGTGTTCCGTCTTTCATTAAATCTCCCAACCGAAAGACAAAGGTGCCATTGGGTTCTGTACTAATTGGCAATTCAATGGTTTCTGGAGCGACTTGGGCCACTGGTTTGAGCTGAGCTAGTCGCACACCGGGAACCAGGGATAATAACAAATGGGCGTTAGTCAATCCCACGGATTGAATGCGTTTAAATATCCGGTTAAACTGCTCTATAGCTTTTTGCGGAGTTTCTATGTAAGCTAGAGTACCTCCGCCAGCATCGGCGATTTTTTCTAGCAGATCCTGATTCCATTGATCACCAAAGCCAAAGCTGTTAATAGTGAGATTGAGTCTGGCAGCTTTTTGTGCTAGTTCCAAACAGCGTTGATTGTCATTTGGTCCTATTTGCAACCGCCAAATTTTGAACCCATTATCACCATACCCATCTGTCAGTAGAAAAGCGTGAGAACAAGCACCTTTACTTCCTTTGAGTAGTTCTGTAATTCCCAGGGAAAGTCCCTCACTAATTATGGTCCCTCCCCCAGCTTTTAGTTGGTTGTGTAGCTGAGATTTAATGGTTTTTGGGTCTTTAACTATCTGATTGGGAATAATTACTTCCCCACTCCCAGCAAAAGCCACAATGGCAATTCTATCCCCAGACTGGAGTTGGTCTATTAACTGCTCTACTGCATGAATTACCATGCTCATAGATTCACCATGCATAGACCCACTTTTATCTAAAATCAGACACAAATTCAAGGTTAAACTGGTGTCTAGTTCATCAGCAATGGCCGAAATGGAAACTTCTAGTTGACGCTGACTATTGCCTTGGGAAGCGTCTATATTAGTGTTGTTCAGTGCAGACAGTAGTTGAATTTTCATTGAAGGTTTATGTAGAGGTAGGATCCTGTAATACGGTCTTTGAGACAATTTTGGTTTTCTTGCGATCGCTTGCTGACAAATCCTCTCCAGCTTGTAAACGAGTTGCATAATTTTGTAGTACCGTCCCTGCATTAGCATCACCCATTTGCAAAGCTGTTTTTGCGGCCGTTTGTAACATAGTTGCTGCTCCCAAACGGTCTCCCTGCTGCAATCTATCTTCTGCTAACTGGGTTTGACGATACTTAGCTAAAGCTAGAATGTAGTTTTGCACTTTTGGACTAATATTTTCTTGGTAGGTGCGTTCCACGTTGACATACACTGGTAGATTTGAGGAATATAATCCGGTTTTATCTACAGAAGGATCATCGTAACGTACTTGTACATTAGCGATCGCCTGTTGACCTTCGGGCAATTGTTCCAGATAAATATTAGTTAATATCACCCGTTCCACATCTTTCATTAAATCTCCTAACCTAACCGCAAACCGTCCATCTGGTTCCATTTGCACTGGTAATTCAATCGTATCTGGAGCCACTTGAGCAACAGGTTTAAATTCAGCCAAACGCACATTTGGTGCTAGTGAAAATAACAAACAAGCATTAGTCAGTCCCACAGTTTGCATTCGCGTCAACAAACTATTAAACTTATCCATTGCCTGATCGGGGTGTTCAATATGAGATAAACTTCCCAGTCCAGCGTCAGAAATTTTCTCCAAAATATGCTGATTCCAATTATTGCCAAATCCCAAGGTGTTAACAGTCAAATTATAATCAGCAGCTAACTGGGCAAATTTTAAACAGCGATTATTGTCACCATGTTCATTTTCCCCATCTGTGAGCAAAAAGGCTTGGGAAATAGTATGCTTTCTTCCCTTAGCCAACTCCTCAATTCCCAATCGTAATCCCTCATCAATGGATGTTCCCCCATTTGCTGACAGACGATTAATTTGTTGTTTAATGTAATCTCTATTTACAACAGTTTGATTAGACAGCAATACTTCTGCCCGGTGATTAAACACCACAATGCTTAATCTATCCTGATCCCTAAGCTTATCAACCAGTAACCAAGCAGCTCGTTTGACATTTTCCACAGGTTGGCCCTTCATGGAACCACTGTGGTCTAAAATCAAACATAGGTTCAAAGGGACTCTTGAATCTATAGTTTCTCCAACAGCGGAAACAGAAATAGCCACCAGGCGTTGACTACCAGATTTACTGGCATCCACATTAGTATTATTGAGACTGGGCTGTAAATTGACCTTCATAAACCATTATCCTAAACAGATTATATACTAAATAATTTCACACTGAAGTAGATGTAATACAGAAAGGTATGGGAAAAAGGATCTAATCAAACTCCGCTACACAAGATAATTCTAACCTCGACTCAACTCATGCACCATTAACTAAATCTTAGAACTAATCTTAGTGGGCAAATAATTCACTAATCTGAGGATCGCGCTAGGATGTAATACATACAGTTAAGAATATAGACTCAGGCAATTTAGTTCATGGAAACTTCTCCCATCAAAGCTGTCCAAACCTCCTACTACAGCGACAACTGGTACCGCACACCACCACCAGACCTAGCCTCCCTACTGCTAAAGGAAAGAATAGTCTATCTGGGCACACCCTTGGTTTCTCCAGACGAATATAAACGCCAAATGGGGGTTGATGTCACCAAGTTGATTATTGCCCAACTACTGTATCTCAAGTTTGACAACCCAGACAAACCCATCTTTTTCTACATCAACTCTACAGGTACATCTTGGTACACTGGAGATGCTATTGGCTATGAAACGGAAGCCTTTGCCATTTGTGATACCATAGACTACATTAAGACTCCTGTACATACTATCTGTATTGGTCAGGCCATAGGTACAGCAGCACTAATTCTCTCCTGTGGCACTAAAGGGTTTCGTGCCAGTTTGCCCCATGCTACAATAGTTCTCAATCAACCCCGTAGCGGTACAAGAGGTCAAGCTACGGATATTCAAATTTATGCCAAGGAAGTCCTGGCCAACAAAGCGGCAATTCTAGATATTTTCTCCAAAAACACGGGACAGCAACCGGAAAAAATCTCTAAGGATATGGAAAGAATGTTCTATTTGACTCCACAAGCTGCCAAAGAATACGGTTTAATAGACCGTGTTTTGGAAAGTATGAAGGATTTGCCTAAGCCCCTGCCCATACCTGTTTAGAACGAAAACTAACCCCGGTTGCTGCCCAAATCTCTAGTCGTTTTTTATTATCCGTATGTCCGTCAATGCCGCCCTCCGAGTCCCCTATAACATTCCCGGTAGTAATTCCTGGCAATGGGTAAATATATACACCCGTATGGCTCAGGAACGAATTTTGTTTTTGAATCAGCCACTCACCACCGATCTGGCCAATTCTCTTATTTCTTCCCTGCTGTATCTTGACTCAGAGGACTCAAGCAAACCTATCTACCTTTACATCAACTCCTTTGGTGATCCTGTTATGGCTGGTATGATTAGTGAGATGGCGGGAATGGAGTCCACAAATGCTTGTTTGGCAATTTATGATACTATCCAACACGTTAAATCAGAAATTGTTACCATTTGCTTGGGACAAGCTGTATCTATGGCTGCTTTGTTGCTTTCCTCTGGTGCCAAGGGCAAACGGGTGAGTCTACCCCATTGCAGTATTGCTTTGGCACAGTTCCGCAGCGCTACCCGGGGTCAAGCTACGGATATTCAAGTGAATGCACAGGAGGTTCTACGCAAAAAATCCCTGATTCTGGATATTTTTTCCCACAATACTGGACAGTCTCGCGAGAAAATTGCTCAGGATAGTGAGCGTATTTTTTACATGACCCCTCCAGAAGCTAGGGAATATGGGTTAATTGATCGTGTCTTAGAAAATACTAAGCAGCTATAACCCACAGATAAAGTACGTCTAAACCCTAATTATTCTATTAAACTGTCATGCCCATTGGTATTCCCAAAGTTCCCTATCGTCTTCCTGGTAGTAATTACGAGCAATGGATTGATCTAGAGGATCGTCTATTTCGGGAGCGAATTATTTTCCTCACTGAAGAGGTAGATGATGGTATAGCTAATGCCATTGTTGCCTATTTGCTTTACTTAGATTCCGATGATCAGACCAAGCCGATTTACCTGTATATCAATTCTCCTGGTGGATCTGTAACTGCAGGAATGGCAATTTATGATACTATACAGTACATTAAATCGGAAGTCATTACAATTTGTGTTGGTTTAGCTGCTTCCATGGGATCCTTCCTCCTATCTGCTGGAGCGAAGGGTAAACGTTTAGCTCTACCCCATTCCCGAATTATGATTCACCAACCTTCCGGTGGTACTCGTGGCCAAGCTTCTGACATTGAAATCGAAGCTAGGGAAATTCTACGTATCCGTCATCAGCTCAACCAAATTTATGCTGACAATACTGGTCAAGTCCTATCTAAAATTGAAAAGGATATGGATAGGGATTTCTTTATGTCAGCCCAAGAAGCCAAAGAATATGGTTTAATTGACCGTGTGATCGAATAAACCACTTGGGGAATGGGGACTTTACAACACCGGGGGTAAATTTGCTGTGTTAAACTACGATGTGATTGTCTGTGGAGCAGGTCCAGCCGGTACAACGGCAGCATGGATGGCAGCTAAAACAGGACTTAAAGTAGCGCTAATTGAAAAGTACCCTCTACCACGTCACAAGACATGCGGTGGAGGAATGCCTGCTGTATTAGGGAATCTATTACCTGATTTAGTCCCGGAAGCAGTAGTGGCTTGTCAAGTCAACTATATGCGGCACACATGGAAGTTTGACCATCCAATTTTAGGTGCAATTAACCCACCGGGGAGCGAACCAGAATTCAAGTTGTGGATGGTGCAGCGTTCAGTATTTGATAATGCCTTAGCGCGACAAGCAGCACAAGCAGGAGCGGATTTACGGGATGGACTAGCAGTTAAGTCTTTAGAAATTGACTCCCATGGTGTCATTGTTCGTGCCCGATCTTTTAAGAGTGATAGTGGAATAGGAGGGGGGGAATTTGTAGCTTATGCTCCTTATGTGATTGGAGCAGACGGAGCTAATGGGATCACAGCCAAAATAGCTAACTTGAGACGAGAGAGGACCATGGCCCTGGCCATGGAGGTGGAATACCCTTATAATTGGACGCAGGATCACCCCAAGGATCTACGTCCAGATGTGATCCACTTGGAATACGGTGCTGTTCCTAATGGCTATGGGTGGATCTTCCCGAAAGAAGACCATTTGAATGTGGGGGCGGGACTGTTTCGACCCGATCGCCGTGACTGTCGTAGTGACCACAGCATTCGTGACCAGCTCCAGCAGGCTATCTGTCAGTATCTAGACTTTATGGATATCTCTTACAACCCAGAATTAATCCGTTTTCATGGTCATCCTTTACCCATATGGGATGGTAGGGAAAAATGCCACACTCCTGATGGCAAAATTCTTTTAGCTGGGGATGCTGCGGGACTAATTAATCCCTTTTTTGGGGACGGAATTTTACATGCGGTTAAAAGTGGAATGCTTGCAGCTGAGTGCGTTGCTACAAACACCACTTCTAGTTATACCCAGCGAATTCACCATGAGTTTGCTGCTAACTTTGACGCGGCACTGCAAATGGCGCGATTTTACTATCAATGGCCTCACTTTTGCTACCAGCAAATAGTTACTCGCCCCACCGCCACCCATATTGCCGCTCGTTTGCTCTATGGAGAAACTCCTTTCCATCAAATTGCGGAGCGAATGATAGGCAAAATGCGCGGTTTGATGTTTTAGTACAATAGTAGAACTATTTAGGATTTGTTTATATTATATATGAGTATTCCCCGTACCTTCCGGTCGGGGAGTGCTTCAAACCGCTACTACTTCAAGCGAGTTCTTTGCTGACGACGTTGCTTGTGTCTAGCTATTGCTTTTCGCTTTTCTTTTTCTAATGGGGTTTCAAAATGACGGTTTTTGCGCATGTCCTGGAAAATTCCCGCTTTGGAAACTTCCCGCTTAAACCTACGCAAAGCTGACTCAATTCCTTCATTTTCCCCTAAAACTACTTGTGTCATTATTGTTGCTCCTTTTTAGTTAATACTTACAAACTAGACAGTAAAAATGCCGAAGGCAAGTTCTAACAGGTACTGAACTGAGTCCATAACCTTTACAACCCCATATTTAAAAATCTTTCCTTACAGGATTAATCAGGATTAATAACGACGGTCGCGACCACCACCGCCAGAACGTCCTCCTCCCCAAGTACCCTGGGAAGATCTTTCTTCACGGGGTCTAGCCTTGTTTACTTTTAGTTGTCTACCCATCCATTCTGCACCATTTAAAGCATCAATTGCTGCGTTCTCTTCAGCTTCACTGGACATATCTACAAAACCAAACCCCCGTGGACGACCTGTTTCCTTATCAGTAGGTAGCTGCACTTTGCTCACGTTGCCATATTTAGAGAAAGCACTTTTCAGATCTTCTAATGTCACATCATAGGACAGGTTTCCAACATAAATCGACATAAAGTAATGGTCTCCCAAACCGACAGTGTAGAGAGTTAGATTCGGAGAGACGCATTAAAGTAATTTTAAAACGAATTACTCAACCGAAAATAATTCTTTTATCCGTAAGTATAGCATAGTTTTTGGCGATGAACTTAAAAATGAGTAACATTTTCTCAAAAAGTTTTGCTTTAGTGCTATGTTGCAAATTCAGTTAATATTTCTTTGGCTTTCTGGGATAGTATTTCATGTTCCGGAAAGTTACTAGCCAGTAAACAACCCCATTGGTTCACATCACCGGTGTTATATTCTAAGGGACTGCCATCTAAATGAGTAAATTTACCTCCTGCTTCCGTTAAAATTAGTTCGGGAGCAGCTATATCCCAGTCCTTGGGGGCGGACTTACCGGAGAGGGAAATGTAAACGTCTGCTTGTGCTTCAACAATAGCGGTCACTTTGCAACCCACACTACCAATAGCTTTTTGTTGTTTACAAGGAAGATTTGCCAGTAAATATTCTAACCTCTCATTTCTGTGGGAACGGGTGACTACCAGAATTAAATCTTCTATTAGTTTGTTGTTACTTACTTTTAGTTGCTGGCAGCCATTGGCTGTTTCCATAAAAGTACCACCACCTTTGGTAGCATAATAGATTTTTTCTGCTTCTGGTATAGCTACAACTGCTAAAATTGCTCTGTTGTTTTGTACTAAAGCAATATGTAGGGCATATTCTCCGGTTTTACCAATAAAATCCTTTGTCCCATCTAGGGGGTCTATAATCCAAACCAATTCTGCAGGGTGTTGACCCGGTTGACTTTTATAAGTTTCTTCACAGATATAACCAAATTTTTCTTGACCAAAAGCTGCTTGCAACCGTGAGAGTATGTACTCACTAACTGCCAGATCTGCTATGGTTACAGGAGCATCCTGTTCATATTTAATATCTAGGTTTCCATCCCCCACGGTTCCCCGATAATAGGACCTGAGTAGGTTGGCTGCTCCCCAGCTGACTCCACGAGTGATTTTTAGTATGTGTTGTAAATCGATCACGGTTTTTGCTCCTCCATCCACCGCCGTGTGCCAAATAGTTCACAGGATTTAGCTGCAATTTGACTGGCTAATGCCAAGGCCATGGTAAAACTAGATTGTAGAATGTAATGGCAAAAAGCACCATGGAAAATATCTCCAGCGCCCAAGGTGTCAACAGTTTTGATTTGAGGTACATGGATAGAACCTGTTTGACCAATGCTATAATACTCTATAGGTTTTTCTCCTTGGGTGATTGCTATATAGGGAATGTTAAATCCCATGAGATAGGTAAAAATATCTTGACGGGTTTCACATGGAGGAGGTTGAAAGTTGGCTGAACAAATGGCATAGTCGATATAGGGCAAAATTTCTTCCAGTCCTTCTTTCCAGCTACCTCCATCCATGACAATGGGAATGTTCTGATTTTTGGCCTTCATGACGAGGGTTTTACTGGCAACCATTTGATGTCCATCAATTAAAATTAGATCTATACCCTCTAATATGTTGCTGGGAATTGAGCTGATCTCCCCAGGACTTTTGACCGCATTCAGGGAAATTACTGCCCGCTCCCCTGTTTGTTGGGTAACAATAATTGAGGATACGGGAGGCGGTGTGTTTTTATGAGGATATAAGTCGATTATTTTGACTTCATAGTTGGCTAAGTCTGTGCTAATTAATTTTGTCAGATGATGGGAACCTAAAACACCTAAAATTGTAGAGTTATTATCTAGATAACTAAATGTAACGGAAGCGTTGGTTGCAGGCCCACCAGCTGCTACAGTATAGTCCATGGCAACTAATTTTTGATTATTCTTAGGTGGTGATTCGGCTAGGTAAATTAGGTCCAGGGTGATTAAACCAATAAATAAAGCAGATTTTTTCATCGGAAATCATGGGTATCAAACCGTTTGATGGATAAACATGACATTTGGGTAGGCGTTCTCCCCTGAGTAGTTGTTTGGAAATGAAATTTATGCAAGCTGAACCAAAACCGGGAACATTATATATCGTTGGCACTCCCATTGGAAATTTGGAGGATATGACCTTTCGGGCGGTACGAATTTTACAAGCTGTGGACATAATTGCAGCGGAAGATACTAGACACACAGGAAAATTATTACAGCATTTTCAAGTTCACACCCCCCAAATCAGTTATCACGAACATAATCGCACTGGCCGCATTCCCGAAATTTTGACCTATTTACATTATGGTAAGGCGATCGCCTTGGTGAGTGATGCGGGAATGCCAGGAATTTCTGACCCAGGTCATGAGTTAATTACAGCTTGTATCGCTGCAGGAATTGATGTTGTTCCTATTCCCGGTGCTACAGCGGCTATTACGGCTTTAAGTGTTTCTGGGTTGGCAACAAGTAACTTTGTTTTTGATGGATTTTTACCGGCTAAGCGTCAGCATAGACGAGAATATTTGGAAACCTTGTTAACGGAAACTAGAACTTTGGTGTTTTATGAATCACCCCATCGGTTAAGAGAGACACTGGGGGATTTGGGACAGATTCTAGGTGTAAATAGAACCATGGTGATGGCTAGGGAGTTAACTAAATTATATGAAGAAATTTGGCGGGGAGACATAAAAGAGGCGATCGCTTATTACCAGGAAAAGGATCCCCAGGGGGAATATACTTTAGTAGTAGCGGGAGCGTCACCGAGTCAACCTGAAATTACAGAAGCTCAACTGAGGGCTGAACTCTCACAAATAATCAAACAGGGAGTGTCTCGCTCCCAGGCCAGCAGACAGTTGGCTCAAGAAACATCTATTTCTCGCCGTTATTTGTACCAGTTAGCACTTTCTATTGACCAAGAGAGTGTTTGAAACCGGTTTGCAACCAGCTCCCTAGATTTGGGAGTAATATGACAATGGATATTATTGATAAATTGAGGACAGACCAAGAATGACCCAAGTGGTTCTAGGAGAAAACGAAGGAATAGATTCAGCCCTACGTCGGTTCAAACGCCAGGTTTCTAAAGCTGGTATTTTAGCTGACGTTAAGTATCATCGTCACTTTGAGACCCCCCTGGAAAAGCGCAAACGGAAAGCTGTGGCCGCCAGACGGAAACGCCGTTTTAAATAAGTTTATTATATAGCCTAGCCACCTGCCATGCACCCCCAGTGGATGCCGCAGGTTGGCTTGTTTAATAATACACAAATTTAAAATCGCCACCATTTTGTTTGTAGGTAGCTTAAAACACCAATTGCGATCGCCCCCAAAAATAATAGTCCAATGACGCCACCGGGTAGAAAAGTAATAATTCGTAAACCCCTAAGTATGAACAAGGCTATTCCCATACCTATAAGGATACCCACAAACTGAGTTAACTGACGATTGAAAGAAGATTGTTTCACTTAACTATTCCTGAAACTGATTCTGCTCAAATCATATCCAGAAAATCCACTCAGCAGAATGTAATTAATTGGAGAGGTATGTAACAACTATTGTAGCTAGGCGGAAATATATGTTTTTGAGTCAAGACAAACAAAAATCACTCATGGAGGGGGAAATCCTAGTACAAACTCGCCCCCATAATGCTTGGGGTGGTGCTGTCACTGCTTCCATGTATTTACCTTTAGTGCGTTCTTATGTGTGGGAGCAAATAACACAATATTCACGGTGGGTACAGTATTTTCCCGATTTGACTAAAAGCGAAGTCATATCCAAGGGAAATAGTAGTAAAGGAAATGTTAAGTTTTTATACCAGAGTGCCCAGAAGGCCTTCTTATTTTTCACAGCTGAAGTAGAGATTTATCTAAGTGTGGTAGAAGTTTTGGGAAAGCAAATACAGTTTAGGATGGAGAGAGGAACATTTGAAGATTTTTATGCCAACCTACAATTTCAGGATATGGGAAATGGTACCTTACTAATATATATGGTAGAAGCAACACCAAATATTCCTATTCCCTCCATGTTAATTGAACAGGGAATGTGCTGGGGATTACCGGATAACCTGCGCAAAATGCGGCAATTTTTGTGTAGTCGAGTGTGAGCGACTGTACAAATTAACCGGGGACTCCCACGGATAAACGACTGAAAGCTAGACGTTCGTTTTGGACATGGACAAAAATTGTATCCCCTTCATCAAATTCACCCCGCAAGATGGCCTTAGCAATTTGAGTTTCTAACTCTCGTTGGAGAGCACGTTTAAGTGGTCTAGCACCATATACAGGGTCATATCCAACTTCCGCTAAAAAGTCCAGAGCGGATCCAGAAAGTTCTAGAGACATTTTCCTGTCACTTAATCTTTCTCTAAGTCTTTGTACCTGTAGTTGTACAATTTTCCGTAACTCGGACTTTTGTAAACTGTGGAAAATAATAATTTCATCAATACGATTGAGGAATTCAGGACGGAAACTATTTCTCATGGTTTCCATAACTCGATGGCGCATTTCATCGTAGCGGGAATCATCTCCAGCAACATCAAGAATATACTGGGAACCGATGTTACTGGTCATGATAATAATCGTATTTTTAAAATCCACGGTTCGACCTTGGGAGTCAGTCACCCGACCATCATCTAGGATTTGCAGAAAAATATTAAATACATCTGGGTGAGCTTTTTCAATCTCATCAAATAAAATTACCGCGTAGGGACGACGACGAATAATTTCTGTTAGTTGTCCACCCTCTTCATAACCAACATAACCAGGAGGAGCACCAATTAGTCTAGAAACTGTATGCTTCTCCATATATTCTGACATGTCAATTCTCACCAAAGATTCTTCCGTGTCAAACATATAAGCAGCTAGGGCCTTAGCTAGTTCTGTTTTACCCACACCCGTAGGTCCCAGGAAAATAAAACTGGCAATGGGACGATTAGGATCTGCAAGTCCTGCACGGGAACGTTGAATCGCATCCGCTACCGCAGTTACAGCTTCAAATTGACCAATTACACGCTGGTGCAGTTCCTCTTCTAAATGCAGTAATTTTTCTTTTTCTGATTCGACTAATTTGCTAATGGGAATACCAGTCCACTTAGAAATAACCTCCGCAATATCCCCGGGAGTCACTTCTTCTCGTAATAAAGATTTACCAGTTCTTTGGGTATTAGCCAGTTCGGTTTCGATATTTTCCAATTGTTGATTGAGGTTAGCCAGGTTCCCATATTTCAACTCAGCAGCACGATTAAGATCATAATTTCTTTCCGCTTGTTGAATTTCTAAATTAACCTTATCAATCTCCTCCTTAATTGATTGAATTTTGGTGATAATATCTTTTTCTGACTGCCATTGAATCCTCAAAACTGCCTGCTCTTCTTTGAAATCAGCCAGCTCCTTTTCTAACCTTTCTAAACGCTCACGAGAAGCAGGATCGCTTTCCTTTTGTAAAGATAACTTCTCCATTTCTAACTGGAGAATTTTGCGGTCAATTTCGTCTAATTCTTCCGGTTTGGAGGTAATTTCCATTTTTAATCTGGCAGCAGCTTCATCCACTAAATCAATGGCCTTATCCGGTAAAAAGCGATCGCTAATATAACGACTAGATAAAGTAGCAGCAGCAACCAAAGAACTATCAGAAATCCTCACACCATGATGCACCTCATACCTTTCCTTTAACCCTCGGAGAATAGAGATTGTCTCTGGTACATCTGGTTGATCAACATAAACCTGTTGAAAGCGTCTTTCCAAAGCTGCATCTTTTTCGATATATTTCCGATATTCATCCAAAGTTGTGGCTCCAATACAGCGCAATTCCCCTCGTGCCAACATTGGTTTTAAAAGGTTCCCCGCATCCATTGCTCCTTGGGTAGCACCCGCACCAACCACCGTGTGAATTTCATCTATAAATAATACAATATTGCCACCGGATTCAGTAACTTCCTTTAATACGGCCTTGAGTCTTTCTTCAAATTCGCCCCTAAACTTAGCCCCAGCAATTAAAGCTCCCATATCTAAAGCGATGAGTTTTCTATCTTTTAAAGATTGGGGTACATCCCCGGCGACTATTCTTTGAGCTAACCCTTCAGCAATAGCTGTCTTACCCACTCCTGGTTCACCAATTAATACGGGATTATTTTTAGTTCTGCGGGAGAGAATTTGAATGGTTCTCCTAATTTCATCATCCCGACCAATCACCGGATCTAGCTGACCTTTTTTAGCTGCTTCTGTGAGGTCACGGCCATATTTTTCCAGTGATTGATATTTTCCCTCTGGACTTTGATCTGTCACTTTTTGACTCCCTCGAATTTGTTTAATAATATTTTTTAATTTTCCCTCATCCAGACCCGCTTCTTGCAATAGATTTTTGCCAAACCGATCGTCTTTACAATATCCCAATAATATATGCTCTACAGAAATATATTCATCTTTGAATTCCTGACGATATTTTTCTGCCCGATCCAATAATGTATCTAAACTCCGTCCTAAATATACGGATGTGCTAGTTCCTGATACTTTAGGCTGACGAATAATAAATTGCTCAGTATAATCTCTGATTTTTTTAATATTGGTTCCAGCTTTGGTAAAAATTGCATTCCCCAATCCATCTTGTTCTAACAAGGCTTTCATTAAATGCTCACTTTCTAGCTGTTGTTGTTGGTACTGTTTAGCTATATCAGGAGTGTGAGCAATAGCTTCCCAGACTTTTTCTGTAAATTGGTTAGGATTATTTGGCTGCATATTTTTTCATAAATAACTTTGTTTAATTCTAATGGGGGATTGAGCTGTTTTGGGATCGGTCTTCCTGGCCTGATAATGTAGTATTATCCGCTCCATAGGATCTACCCAAAGCTACTCAGACCTTTATTGAGATCCCTTTTTAGCCCAATGGTTGCACAACACAAAATGTTTTTAAGTTGAGGACGTGGTTTTTAACTGCTGATTAACAGTCTTTTGCGGCAAATAACCCTCAACTAAACAGTCACAACCAACTGTACGCCAATTAACCCGTTCTAAAACCAAAGATTCAGTCATAGAGCTCAAACCCAAGTCACCAACGGGTGTGGGTGCGTCTAAGCCACCAATAATTTTAGGAGCAATAAAAGCTAGGACTTTTTGCACTGCATTTTCAGCAATTGCTCTTGCAGCTAAAGTTCCCCCACATTCCCACAGCACGCTACAAAAGCCACGGTCATAGAGATGAGCCATTACCAGGTCTGGTGTTAATAGGGGGAATTCCAGCACTTCTACACCTTTTTGGAGTAACATTTGCTGAAAATTAGGTGAACTACCTTCCCGGGTCAAGACCAAGGTAGGAGCCACCCCGGTGTCCCAAAGATGGGCATTTTCTGGCAAATTCAAACTGGCACTCATCACCACCCGTAAAGGATTATGTCCTTGCTGTTGGTGAGTTGTTAAGTGGGGATTATCCCGTCTCACTGTATTGCCACCAACAATTACAGCATCACAAGCTGCTCTGAGTTGATGGACTTCGCTGCGGGCCTGGTTGTTTGTAATCCAGGTGCTGTGTCCAGAATTACTGGCAATTTTGCCATCTAAGGTCATGGCATACTTTAAAATGCCTAAAGGTTTTTTGTGTAGAACACGATAGACAAAACCCTCATTCAGTTTTTGACAAGCTTCTTCTTCTACGCCTACAATTACTTCTATACCTGCTGCACGTAGTCTAGCAATACCAGCGCCAGCTACCAATGGGTTGGGATCAACCATCCCCACAACTACTTTAGCCACACCCGCGTTAATTAGAGATAGAGAACAGGGAGGAGTTCTTCCATAATGGTTACATGGTTCCAGACTCACATAAATAGTAGCTCCACGAGCCCTTTCCCCAGCAGCTCTCAAGGCAAAAACTTCCCCGTGGGGATCGCCAGCACGGGGATGAAAACCTTCGCCGACAATTTCTCCATCTTTCACCACCACTGCTCCCACTAGGGGATTGGGTGAGGTGCGTCCTAAAGCTAATCTTGCCAGTTGTAAACACCTTTGCATCATTAGCGCGTCAAACTCGCTATCTAATATATTTGATGGTACCGTGAGTGGGGTTAACATCAGCTATTTTCCACCTGATAACTACATGATGAATTATGAGTTATTAATTACGAGTCAACTTGATTTTTTGCCACCAATGATTAAGAGGATAATACACTACAGGAGCCCAAAGACTGCTGAGAATAGCAGAAGAAAGAGTAGATCTCTGGTAGTATATCCAGATATCCTCAATCATTTGGAAACAATTAGGTCTACAACTATTATTCGTAAAGAATAACTGAACAACAAAAACAGTATTTGATATAAGAACCATAATAAATACTATGAGGGCAATGGAAATAAAATCCTCCTGAATAAAACGCTGTTTTTGCAGTCGACCAGTTAATATCCCCACAATTGCTAGGCTTACAGTGTGGGAAGGATGAGGATATGTTAAAGCATCTTGCAACAGTCCCATAATTATACCCGCGAACGCACCAGAAATCGCAGGACGTTTCACACTCCAAGCGACTAGCCAAATTAATGGCCAGTTGGGTGCTATTCCCAACAACTCCGTACCCAAAAATCTAGTTGGTGATATTAATAAGCATAGAAGCACAGATATAAATATAACTATCCAGTTTAAAACTTCCCGTGACCAGGGGTACCAGTACTTCAGTGGAGGAATTAAGGGCTTGGATTCTTGGTATTTTTTGGTTGAATTGAGATTTTTACCGCTAAAAAATCCAGAAATTTTCATTGTTTTACCAGATTGAGTAGAAATGTTCAGGTTCTCAAGGGTGCTTTAATTATTTATTGCTCTGGTTATCGTTAATGTTGTTTGGTATTTCCTCCAGATTATCTGGTACATGGGGATATATTGTCACCCAGTCCAAGTAGCGAATTGGTGGAAACAATTCCACTTTGGCTAACGGGGCTGGCAATTTCTTTAAATCTAAAGACTTTATTCTCCCCACGGGTTCACCGGGTGGAAATTTTCGACTGTAGGTGGAAGTGGATACTACATCCCCTATCTTAATATTAGGGACTTTCTCATAAAATTCCAACACCCCCTCCCCGGAATAATCACCCCGCAAAATACCTTTAGCTGCAGTTCGACTAATAGTTACTCCTACTTGACTTGTGGCATCGCTAATTAGTAGGACGCGGCTAGTATGGGGGGTAACTGTGCGCACCAAACCCACTAGCCCACCTTCTGCTTTGACTACAAAACCAGGTTTAATTCCTACTTTTGCCCCCCTATTTACAGTTACTTGTTGCCACCAGTGATCTGCACTACGTCCAACTACTCTTGCTACTACTGGGCGATTGGAAGTTACCCTCTTCTCTACATAGCCCAGTAAATTTTGTAGTCTTTGATTTTGGGTTTGTAATTCCACTATGCGAGTTTGTAACTCCATGAGTTTAGCATCCCGAATTCTATTCTCCGTAGGATTAATAGATTGCAAGGTGGTTAAAGGAGAGATAAAAGATTGGTATAGCTCCATTAATAACTCACCATTTGTCTCCTTCAATGTCCAAGCACCACCCAATATTAAACCTAAGAATGCTAGCTGTAATGTCTTATGCTCCCACCAACGTTTTATAGTAAACATTTGTTCCTTATTTTAACATGTAATTGATTAGTCAATCAGTGTTTTAGTAAAAAAAATAGTAATAACAGTACCCACCAAACATTTCCATAATGATTTTCACCCTTTGTTATTACTTAGTGGATACTATCCAATTCCAATAATTTAGATGGATCCAGGTATCCACTACGGTAGCATTAAGATTTTTATGTGTTACGGGACCTTCCACTAAATACACGTTCAAGCTGCTTGAAGTTTTCCAGGACACGTCCAGTTCCCAAGACTACACAGCTCAAGGGATCCGCAGCTATGTGGGTTACTATACCAGTTTCATGACTAATTAGTGTGTCTAAGCCTTTAAGTAGCGCACCACCTCCTGCCAACATGATTCCCCTATCAATAATATCGGCTGCCAGTTCTGGAGGTGTTCTTTCCAGAGTGCGTTTGACTGCTTCTACTATAATTGCTAATGGTTCTAGCATGCTTTCACGTACTTCTTGCCCTTGCACTGTGACTGTTCTTGGCAACCCAGAAAGCAGATGGAGACCTCGAACTTCCATAGTCCCCTGATCTTCATCAGTGCTGGGATAGGCGGAACCAATGCGGATTTTAATGTCCTCTGCTGTTCTTTCCCCAATTACCAAATTATGAACTTTCTTCATGTACTGAGTGATGGAATCGGTTAGCTCATCACCAGCAATCCGAACTGACTCGCTGACCACTGTTCCCTGTAAGCTAAGTACAGCTACTTCCGTAGTACCTCCACCAATATCGATAATCATATTACCAGTGGGCTCTGCTACTGGCAAACCAGCACCAATGGCTGCTGCTACTGGCTCATCAATTAGATATACTTCCCTGGCCCCCGCTTGAGCAGCTGCATCCATAACAGCTCTTCTCTCTACTCCCGTTACTCCACTGGGAATGCCAATAACAATCCTCGGAAGGAGCAGAGGTTTGCCTTCATTTACCCTTTGAATGAAGCTTTTTAACATTAGCTCGGCTGTGTCAAAGTCGGCTATAACACCATCACGAAGGGGTCGAACTGCCGTAATATTGCCTGGAGTTCGGCCCAGCATCCTTTTGGCATCCTCTCCCACTGCTAAGGCTATTTTTTCATTATGATCAATCGCCACTACTGATGGTTCCTGTAATACTATGCCTTTACCAGACACGTATACTAAGGTGTTAGCTGTACCGAGATCGATACCCATATCCCATGACGAGCGGAAGTTTCTAAAGAAAGGAACCACGCCTATGCCCCCAAATTTCATTAATTTCAATGTTAACAGTTAGGTGTTATTATTCTGGATCTCAGACACATCCTAGTCTAACTCCAGTTGATCAGACTATTTTTTCGGTAGTTTTGTCAATATTTTTGGTAATTGGTCACAAGCATCTCCTTTACTCTCTCCTTTAGTTACTTAACAATCATGAAACTTTGGTGTATGTAGAAATGTTTCTATATAGACCTCAAAGTTGAAATATACTCCCAAGAATTAACTACCATATTTTCTCGGTTTTCACAAGAAAATCTCCCAAAGACACAGGAGCCACATTTTTCTGTTATCATGTAGTGGCATTTCTTTTTGGAAACAAGTTAACATAAGGGTAAGATGAATGAGCATTAATGTTGTCACTCTAGTAGGACGTGCTGGCGGCGATCCCAATATCAAGTATTTTGGTGCGACCCGTTAAATGGGAAACCATGGCCCAGCCTGGAAACCATTACAAGGATGTGGCTTTTGCCTACTTTACCTTGAAACTTAGCTCCTGAGAGGGTGAGATTTCTAAGCAATGTGAGAAAACTATAACAAATGTCAAGCAATACTCATAGATTAAAATCTTTAATAAGTTCCTTAGAACTTCAATTCCCTCCTTCTAGATGCCAGAAGATGCAACGCCCCCACTTTTGGGACTGACAATCACCAAGGGTGAAGCGGGGAGTAAAGGAGGTAACTTTGAACCTGGCAAGGAATCCCTCTGAGTAGAGATGGGTATGAGTAAGGTAATCTGAACCTATGTTGGAGCCGTCGTCATTGATATCAGCCTACACAGGTTATTGGCTGTGCCAAAAGGCAAGGATTTGGGCTAGGCAATCCAAAATTTGACCTAGGGCATTCCCGCATAAACCCGGCGGATAGTAGGACTCTAACCCCATCGTCAAGCAGGAGCTAGGAACGGGATAACCCCCCAATTTCTCTCTCAATGTTCTATTGCTGAGTAGGGAGTCACCCGCATGATTTTGGGGGGAAGGATTGGCTCAGAAGCCAAGGCCTTTGGGAAAGCCAAAGGATATGCAGACAGAGCCACAATAACTCAAAATACGTCCCATTGAGTTATTGAGGAGCCGTGTGCGGTGAAAGTCGCATGCACGGTTTTGAAGCAGAGGTAACCAGGGTGACCTGTTTATCGACTGTAACAGTCGGGAACTGTCAAGTGCGAGTTGACTTTAGCAGTTAATCGCAGAACTCGTAATAGTGACCAACCAGACTGGTTTAATCTGGAAATCTGGGGCAAAACAGCAGAGGTCGCTAATAATTATGTCCGCAAAGGTGCATTGATTGGCATTAAGGGTTTCCTTAAGTTTGATACCTGGAGCGATCGCCAGACTGGTACAAACCGTTCCAAGCCCGTTATTCAAGTAGAACAACTAGAATTGCTAGGTTCTAAACGAGATAGCGAAGGTGGGATGGCTGATATGCCAGCGGAGAATTTCTAGGTACCAAAAAGGGAAAAACTCGAGCAGACTGGTGAACTCCAGTCTGCCATCTGAACTTTTTGGAATGGGGGAAGGGCGAACGATGGGACTTGAACCCACGAGTGGTGGAACCACAATCCACTGCCTTAACCACTTGGCTACGCTCGCCACCAACTTTTCTAAATTAACACGACCACATAAAAAAGATCAAGTTCCTTAGTAAAAATTTATCTTTTTTGTTAAATTAATCAGAAAGTACCTCTTTCACTTGATATGAAACTCTCTGTGATCATCACATCTCTAAGTGCACTAGCAATAACTAGTTTGGGAGTGACTATGGCCCATACCAATCCCAGGGAAGTAACTTATCAGGAATACGCGGTTAAAAAAATAACAATTGTACTCAAGACCGATGGTTGTCAGAAAGTGCCGATTTTCTTGCGCAACCTGGTTAAATTTGACTGTAATCAGCTGGTTGATTCCGCTAAGTCACAGATTAGGGATGTGGTGGTTGCTACTACAAAAAGACAAGACTATGTGTTGCTGAGTATATATATCACCAACTTAAAAATTCATGACTCCCTACCAGGTTACACTTTTGAGACCCTAGGGGCGTTCAATAGTTTTTACACTTACAGAGTAAAACAGGAGTAGGAAAAAAGAATTTACACATTTACATTGATGCTCTCAATTTGTTTAGCTGCTTTTTCCCATTGTTTAGCAGTATCTTCATCGTCCCAGTGAGTGCGGAGGTTTTCCGCTTTTTTATGGCAAATTCGTTCTAAGATCTCTAAAACTGCCGCCAGTGTGAGTTCATCAACCAAATGTTCTATAGCGTGGGTTGGTTCATTCATAAAAACCTCTTGTAAAGTATAAAATCTATAAAATCTAATGTCATCAGCTTACCTCTTAGTGTCCCATGGTAGTAAAGACTCCCGACCAAATCTAGCCATAGAAGAACTGGCAAGGTTATTGCTTGAGAAATTAAAAGCTGAAGAAGATCCAGAAAGGCACCTAGTGGGTGTAGGCACTCTAGAATTCAATAGTCAGCCATTAAGTGGACAAATAGGGGACTTTGCCCAAAGAGCTGTGGCTTATAACTGCAAGTCCATTCAAGTCATACCCCTGTTTCTGCTACCGGGGGTCCATCTGATGTCGGATCTTCCCATGGAGGTGAAACTGGCCCAAAATTCCCTGGGGAATAACCTCCCCATTGCAATTAAACCATATTTAGGTAGTCATGCCATGATGTGGAAATTATTGGCTCGGGGAATGGCTCAAATATCAGCAGAAGCATTCATTCTTTTAGCCCATGGTAGTAGGCGTGCAAATTCCCATCGCCCCGTAGAAACCATTGCCAACAAGTTAGGTGCATTTAGCGCCTACTGGTCAGTTCCCCCCAGCTTGGAAGCTAGAGTCATAGACCTGGTGAGTGCTGGTTATCAACAGATTGGCATTTTACCATACTTTCTCTTTTCCGGAGGGATTACGGATGAGATTGTTATTACGGTGGAAAGGCTAACATTAAAATTTCCAGAAATCAAGTTAGAGTTGGCCTCACCTTTGGGAGTAAATTCCCAATTAGTTGATATAATCTGGGATTTAGCAACACAAGAGGAATAAATTTTTGGGTAAGGTGTATTTAGTTGGTGCTGGACCTGGTGATCCAGGACTGATGACTCTCAAAGGTAAGGGTTTATTGGAACGCGCTAACGTGGTTATCTATGATGCGTTGGTTAGTCCACAAGTCTTGGACATGATTAGTCCCCAAGCGGAAAAAATAGATGCTGGTAAGCGGATGGGAAGACATTCACTCTTACAGGAGGAAACTACTCAACTACTTATGGAAAAAGCTCAAGAACATGAAATTGTCGTGCGATTGAAGGGCGGTGACCCTTTTATCTTTGGGCGTGGTGGTGAGGAAATGGCTGAGTTGATAGCTGGGGGAATTAGCGTAGAAGTTGTTCCAGGGATTACTGCTGGTATTGCAGCAGCAGCTTACGCTGGCATTCCCTTAACCCATCGTTTGTATAGTTCTTCTGTGACATTTGTTACTGGACATGAAGCCATGGGTAAGTACCGACCAGCGGTCAATTGGTACGCAATTGCCCAAAGTTCAGAAACCATTGTGATTTATATGGGTATCCACAATCTTCCCTATATCCTGGAACAGTTGATGAGGGTAGGAATGAGTTCACAAACTCCTATTGCTTTAGTTCGCTGGGGAACTCGTCCAGAACAGGAAGAATTAATCGGTGAGTTGGGAACTATTATTCAACAGATGGCAAAAACGGGATTTAGCGCTCCAGCTATAGCTGTTATTGGCTCAGTGGTAAAAATGCACAGTGTCTTATCTGTTCCCCAGGGCGTTTTGAAACTGTGTAGCTAGAAGGTGGAGTCAATTGATGTTTTCAAAAATCACTTTCACTAACTCATCTTGATTGAAGGGTTTACCCAAGCAAGCAGTAGCTCCTACTAGTCTGGTTGTAAGTCTATTAATTAAGTTATTTTTCTTTGTTATTAGGACTATTGGTATGCCTTTCAAAGAAGATTGTTTGCGTAATAATAAAACAGTAGCATAGCTGCTGAGATTTGGCGTGGCTACATCCAGAATAATCATGTCCGGTCTAATGACAGAAACTTCCATCCCATCTGGGTCCGTTATATCTATGATGTTAAATATTGTTTGATTTAATAGTTTTCTAATAGAGTTTAATAAAAATATATTCTGACTAGCACAAGCAATTGTATAGGTCGGGGAAAGATTTTGGGAATCTGGCCCAGATTCTTCTAGGGAAACCTGGATTCCTGATTTGTACGTTTGCACCAAGGAGTTGACATTTAAGTGGCAGAATTTGGGTAGGGGATCTAAAAAACTTTGAGGAATAAATTCATAGCTCCCTTGGTCAATTTGAAAAAATGATTCTAAAAACTCTAAAGCTAATTTTTCAATCAGCGTCCCTGCTTCTACAAAGCTAATATACTGCTCATTCACTAACCAGCAAATGGCTAAATAGTCCGGATGGGAAATAGTCTGATTTTGTACACATTGCTCCACAAAGTTCCCTAACTTCTCATTAATCTCCCTCAAATTTGAGTTTCTCCAAATTAAACGCTCCAAATTTCGATAAAGCGGTTCCCAGATGTTTTCTGACCGACTAGCGTAAACAAGATTACCTTCTTGTAAATATATTGACCAGGTTCCATAAGGACTAAAAACTTGTAAACAACCAGTGTTAGACTTATTGGCAATTTTCACTAGTATGGATAGGGGTTGTATTTTTTGAAAAAATCTATATCTATTAATGGGGATAGTAGTTGGCATAATTTGTGAGTATGAGTGTAAATACAAAACTTAACAACACCTGTTAATTGTTTACTTTATTTTCCCTACCATATTTATAGCAAAATTAGCGTAGAATTTTGCTATGATTTGCACAGGATGCTGGCAAAATGGCAAGAACATCGCAAATCACCATTCACTAATTGTGGTTAAAATTCATCTTTCTATTACGGAAAAAACCCAACGATTAGACCGTTATTTGTCATCTGTAATACCAGACCTATCTCGTTCTCGAATCCAAGACCTAATTGAACAAGGTTATGTTCAGTTAAATGGAAAAGTCTGTTACTCCAAGAATATTACCCTGGATGGGGGAGAATATGTGGAAGTAGAAATTCCCCCAGTGCAAGCTGCTCAACTAGTAGCACAACATATTCCCCTGGATATTCTCTACGAAGATGAACAATTACTAATTCTCAATAAACCCGCAGGTTTAGTCGTTCATCCAGCACCGGGTCATTTGGAAGGTACGCTGGTTCATGCTCTGTTGGACCACTGTCCCAATTTACCAGGGATTGGAGGTGTGCAACGTCCCGGTATTGTACATAGGCTTGACAAAGATACTACAGGAGCAATTGCTATTGCAAAAACAGAAATTGCTTATAGACATTTGCAATTACAGTTACAATCTAAGATGGCAAGACGGGAATACTTAGGAGTAGTTTATGGTGCGCCTAAAAGTGAAAGTGGGACAATAGACCTACCTATTGGTCGTCACCCTCAGCAGCGGAAAAAAATGGCCATAGTTCCAGTAGAGCAGGGAGGTAGAAATGCAATTACTAACTGGTACATTAAAGAGAGATTAGGTAATTATACACTAATTCATTTTCAACTAGAAACTGGGCGTACCCATCAAATTAGAGTGCATAGTGCCAAAATAGGTCATCCTATAGTCGGGGATCCGGTATATAGTTCTGGTCGTTCCGTGGGGGTAAACTTGCCAGGACAAGCATTACATGCTTGGCAACTAAAACTACAACATCCCACCTCTGGAGAATGGGTAGAAGTAACCGCTCCACTTCCTGATAGCTTGACAAAATTAATCGAGGTTTTACGTCGACGCTGACAGATTGGCTAAAGATGGAGCAACATATCGAAATATCTCGAAATGTAAAATTTACAATGTCCAGTTCACATTACTTAATAATGATCACCCTATCAAGACAGAACAGGAATATCAATCCAGTTCAGTCTTGGTGGATTTTCACAGAATTCTTAAATTAGTATAAAGAGGACAGAATTTGCCAAACTCTCGAAACTTCATGAAGTTGTGTAACAAAACCGAGAAACTTTTAGGGCATATAAGCCTTGTAAATAAAGGATTTCGGAGTTTTTTTCTCTCTTGACTCATTTATTCATAAATTGTAACAAATAAAGTATCTATGGCATTGTATAAACTAATCAGAAAGGGGTTCAAAACCAGAGCAAAGTTAAATAAGACAACCAATCGGGTTGAGTTAGCTGGCTTCTCATAAAATTCCCTGTGGTTCTCAGAATTTCAGTCTGGAGCTAGATGAAACACCAAGACCCAGGGGATAGGGAGAAGGTTAGCGCTAATGAGCTCAAAGTTTTTGATCATTCATCCCTGGTTGTTTTGATCAGCCCATCTCTCAACTAAGTAATTAGGAGATTAGAGTCCATGACATTAGATGTATTTTCCAAGGTTGTTTCCCAAGCTGACGCCAGAGGCGAATTTTTGAGCACTGAACAGTTAGACGCTTTGACAGCAGTTGTAGCTTCCGGCAGCAAACGTCTAGACACTGTTAACCGTATTACAAGCAATGCTTCTACTATCGTTACCGATGCTGCTCGTGCACTGTTTGATGAACAGCCCCAACTAATTGCTCCTGGTGGTAATGCTTACACCAACCGTCGCATGGCTGCTTGTCTGCGCGATATGGAAATCATCTTACGCTATGTTACCTACGCTGCATTAGCTGGTGACGCTAGTGTTCTCGATGACCGTTGCCTGAATGGCTTACGCGAAACCTATATAGCTTTGGGTACTCCTGGTGCATCCGTAGCTGTTGGTGTTGGCAAGATGAAAGAAGCTGCGATCAAGATAGTTAACGATCCCAATGGTATTACCAAGGGCGATTGCAGTCAGATAGTTTCTGAATTGGCTGGCTACTTTGATCGTGCAGCAGCAGCTGTTGCGTAGTCAATTACCTATTAGTCAACTACAAGTAGTCCAGAAGCTAGAAATCCTAGTTCTGCTTTATTACTCCCAACAAGATACGAAACCAATCAAGGAGAAAATTAACCATGAAAACCCCCATTACCGAAGCTATTGCAGCTGCTGATACCCAAGGACGCTTTTTGAGCAATACCGAATTACAAGCAGTTAACGGTCGTTTTGTACGTGCTGCTGCCAGCATGGAAGCCGCCCGTGGTTTAACAGCTAATGCTCAAAAATTAATTGATGGTGCTACCAACGCTGTATACCAAAAGTTCCCCTACACCACTTCCACTCCCGGCCCTCAGTATGCTGCTGATGCTCGTGGTAAATCCAAGTGCGCTCGTGACGTTGGTCACTACCTCCGCATTGTTACTTATAGCTTAGTTGCTGGTGGTACAGGTCCCTTGGATGAGTTCCTGATTGCTGGTTTGGCTGAAATCAACGGTGCTTTTAACCTATCCCCCAGCTGGTATGTGGAAGCTTTAAAATATATCAAAGCTAACCATGGATTGAGCGGTCAAGCTGCTAATGAAGCTAATACCTACATTGACTACGCTATCAACGCTCTAAGCTAGATAGATCCTTGCCCGGAGAGGGGTACAAGTGCTGGATGAGAAGATCCCTTTGGGGTTTAGTCAGTTGTGCGTGGGGATGTGATATTCCTGCGGGTGACTGAATCACCTAGCAGTTGAATCTTGCTCCGGGCATAGTTTTATGTACAGATGTAGTAACCAAGGGGAAAACAATGGCAATTACAACAGCAGCGTCTAGACTGGGAACAGAACCATTTAGCGAAGCGCGTCGGGTTGAGCTGCGCCCCAGTGCCAGTCGCGAAGAGGTGGAATTGGTTATTAGAACGGCCTATCGGCAAGTATTAGGCAATGACTATATACTGGCATCAGATAGACTTGTCAGTGCGGAGTCGCTTTTGCGTGATGGCAATTTGACCGTTCGTGAGTTCGTAAGAGCGATCGCTAAATCTGAACTCTACAAAGTAAAGTTCTTCTATAACAGCTTTCAGACCAGACTGATAGAGCTGAACTATAAACACCTGTTGGGTAGGGCTCCATTGGATGAGTCAGAAGTGGTATACCACTTAGACTTATATAACAACAAAGGGTACGATGCAGAAATCGACTCTTACATAGATTCAGTGGAGTATCAAAACAACTTTGGAGAAAATATAGTTCCCTACTATCGGGGGTTTGATTTTCAACCAGGGCAAACCAGTGTGGGATTTACACGGATGTTCAGATTATACCGTGGATATGCCAACAGCGACACAGCCCAGGTAGAGGGAAGCAAATCCAGATTAGCCAGGGAACTTGCTGGTAAGAAAGCATCTTCCATAGTTGGTCCATCAGGAAGTAATGACAACTGGTCATTCCGTCCATCAGCAGACAATGCTCCCAAACAGAATTTGGGTAATGCTGTGGGGCAATCTGATCGCGTTTACCGAATTGAAGTAGCAGGCATTCGCAGTCCAGGATACCCCAGCGTGCGCCGCAGCAGCACAGCATTCATAGTACCTTACGAGCGTCTTTCTGACAAGATTCAGCAAATTCACAAACAAGGTGGAAAAATCGTCAGTATTACAGCCACGTAAGGTAAGTAGTTGATATTACCCATGAAGAGGAGATAGAGAGGTAATGTTTGGTCAAACAACACTAGGTGCTAGTAGCGTTTCTTCATCTGCAAGTCGTGTATTTCGTTACGAAGTTGTAGGGTTGAAACAAAACCAAGAAACGGACAAGAACAAATTCAGCATCAGACGCAGTGGTAGTGTGTTTATTACAGTGCCCTACAGTCGGATGACAGAAGAAATGCAGCGGATCAACCGACTGGGTGGCAAAATCGTCAAAATTGAAGCCCTGACAGCAGCAGAATCCTAAATACCTGGTGATGATAGAACCCAGTATATCCGAAGTATCTCCGGAAAGTGGGGCACAGTTGACACCAGAGCAAGCCATAGCTAATCTGCAATCATCGGATTTAAGTCTCCGCTATTATGCCGCCTGGTGGTTGGGTAAGTTCCGTATTAATCAGCCAGAAGCTATAGAGGCGCTAATCAAAGCCTTAACAGATGAAGCTGATAGAACGGAGTTGGGGGGGTATCCACTCCGACGCAATGCAGCCAGAGCTTTAGGTAAATTAGGGAGTTCCCAGGCTATAGAGGGATTGATTAGTTCCTTAAACTGTGAAGACTTTTATGTGCGAGAAGCAGCAGCTGAGTCTTTAGCCATGCTTAACGCCAAAACCGCAGTACCGGAACTGATAAAAATGCTAGGTGGGGGTTTGGCCCAAGCTGTGCAAGTGCCAGGTCGTCCCCATCTAGTTCAACCCTATGAAGCAGTATTAGAGGCTTTGGGTTCTCTTGGTGCGACTGAGGCCATTGGTCTAGTTGAACCCTTTTTAGAGCATTCCGTTCCCCGAGTAAAATGTGCCGCTGCTAGGGCCATGTATCAACTCACCCAAGATTCCCAATATGGGGAATACTTGGTGGAAATGCTACGAAACAGCGACCTGAAATTGCAAAGGGTGATTTTGGGTGATTTGGGGGCAATTGGCTATATAGGTGCTGCGGAAGCGATTTTCCAAGGCAAGGCGGAAAATAGCTTTAAACTCATGGCATTAAAGGGATTGTTGGAACATCATTTAAAAGATGTGTCACAAGGTATTTCTGAGTCAGCAATTCTGGTCATGAATCTTATGGACTCACTTTTATAGTCACTAAGTAGGGAGGCATAATTATTTGTAGGATTGGTTAGTGGTAGGGTAACTCGTGGGGGCGTTGGGTTTCGCACTCCTCAACCCAACCTACGTTCATGTTTAATTCCACTCACCCACTTAGTTCTTATTGACCTTTGAAAAATTACCTAGCATAATGACCCAGGAATTAATTGGTGCATTGGGTGGGGTGGAGCAATTAAATCAGTTAATTGATGCGGTTAATCAGGCTGAAACACCACTTGAAATGGTAACAGCAGTCAGAAACCTAGCTGCTGCCAAAAGTCCCGCTGCTATTGCCACCCTAATTGCCGTCTTTGGCTATAATAACCCACCAGCAGCAGGAGTGGCCCTAGCCGCACTTACCGACTTAGGAACAGTAGCAGTCCCTAGCCTGCTCGCACAAATAGATGATTATAACTATGGCGCACGGGCTTATTCGATTCGCACTCTAGCTGCGATCGCAGATACCCGTGCTTTAGATGTATTGATCACTGCTGCGGTGAGAGATTTTGCGCCTAGTGTGCGTCGTGCTGCGGCCAAAGGGCTAGGAAACTTAAACTGGTCCCAATTGGGGGATAATGAACGTGATTTAGCTATAGAACGAGCTTTGGAGGCACTATTGTTAATTTACCAGGATACAGACTGGTCAATTCGGTATGCAGCCATTGTGGGACTGGAACACCTAGGAAAAACCAGAAGGGAGACAATCTTGAACAAATTCCGAGAAATGATAGCTAATGAGGAAGAAAAAAGTATCAGGATTCGGATTCAATTGGCGACCAGTAAGGTAACTAGAGATAATTAACGATGATTAAAAAGGTAAAAAGATGTCAATACCATTGTTAGAATACTCACCTTCATCACAAAATCAGCGTGTAGAAGGGTATGAAGTTGCAAATGAAGACACACCCACGGTGTACAAGCTAAATTATGCCACATCAGATCAAGAAATTGATGAGATTATTTGGGCATCATACAGACAAGTTTTCAGCGAGCATCTGATTTTAACCAGCTATCGGCAAAAGTTTTTAGAATCTCAACTGCGGAATCGGGCAATTAATGTTAGGGACTTCATTAGAGGTTTAGGAAAATCCGAAGTTTTTCGTACTCAAATAGCAGAAGTTAACTCTAACTATCGGTTAGTAGATATTATCCTGCAGAGATTTTTAGGTAGAAAAGCCTACAATAGGGAAGAAGAGATAGCCTGGTCTATAGTAATTGGCACTAAAGGCGTACATGGATTTATTGATGCCCTATTGGAATCTGAAGAGTACATAAACAACTTTGGTGATGATATAGTACCCTATCAACGGAGAAGATTTGGGTCACGTCCTTTTAATCTGGTAAATCCTCGCTATAGCTCCTATTGGCGAGATACCCAAAGTATGCGTGTCCTAGATTATCGTTCCTTCTACAGTGCTCGCACTTATGGTACCGCCACCTCCGAGGATATTCGGAAATCGATTCCAGCTAACTTCTTTGCCATGGCGGGAAAAATCATTACTCCCGAGCGTAATTACCAAAGAACAATTGCTTCAGTTACTACCCAAATTGGATCCCTGGAAATTCCGGATACATCTAGGGAAGTTTCCACCCCAGAGGTGACTATTAAACCAGTAGCAGTATCTTTACCCTACAGCTATATCCCACCCATCTCCAAAAATTAGTCATTAGTTAACCAACAAAAACAACCCCCTAATATGGCCATACCCCTACTCCAATACAAACCCAGTTCTCAAAATCAAAGAGTAGCTGGTTACGAAGTACCTAATGAAGACACCCCCAGAATTTACCGTATAGAAGATTATGCTTTTACTGGTGAGGTGGAAGAGTTAATTTGGGCAGCTTATAGACAATTGTTTAGCGAACATGTAATTCTCAAATTCTACCGTCAAGGCAATTTAGAATCCCAGTTAAAAAACAAAGCCATCACCGTGCGGGACTTCGTTCGGGGTTTGGCCAAATCCCAAGCTTTTGACGATTTAGTCATTAAGACCAATTCCAATTATCGGTTGGTAGAAATTGCACTGAAACGGTTATTAGGTCGTGCTCCTTATAACAAAGAGGAAGAAATCGCTTGGTCGATTAAAATTGCCACCAACGGTTGGGATGGTTTTGTAGATGCTCTGGTAGATTCAGAGGAATATCAAAACAGTTTCGGTGAAAACATTATTCCTTACCAAAGACGGCGCTACAAAGATAGACCCTTTAATTTAGTTACACCTCGTTACGCCAACTACTGGCGCGATAAGATAGAAGCAGGACGTTACAAGCCTGGTAGCATTAGTGACTTTATGAAAATGGCTGCTTCCGTGAGTATCAGAACTGTCACTTATACACCTGTGAACACAGCTAACATTGCAATTCCTAAGACCACCAGGGAAACAGTACCTACAGGCATACCTGTGTCTATTAGCCCCAGTGCTAACTTCCCCGTCAAATAAATCCCCTAGGTGTGTAACCTAATGGGGGAAAATAATTAAAGTCAAATTTATCAACCAGAGGAATACAGCATGGCACTGCCATTACTTCAATACAAACCTACTACTCAAAACCACCGTGTTAGCAGTTTCGGTGTTGCTGATCAAAATGAGGATACACCTTACATCTATCGTTTGGAGGATGTTAGTTCTTATACTGACATTCAATCTATTATCTGGGCATCCTATCGTCAGGTTTTCAGCGAACACGAGATTTTAAAATTTAACCGCCAAATCACCTTAGAATCTCAACTCAAGACGGGTTCTTTGTCCGTTAGGGATTTTATTCGGGGGTTAGCTAAGTCTGAAGCTTTTTATCGTCTAGTGGTTTCTGTTAATAACAACTATCGTTTAGTAGATATTACCCTAAAACGCCTACTAGGTCGTTCTGCTTATAACAAAGAAGAGGAAATAGCTTGGTCAATTATCATTGGTACCAAGGGATTTGGTGGTTTTGTTGATGCTTTAGTTGATAGTGAAGAATATACTTCAAGTTTTGGTGACAATACAGTACCTTACCAGCGCAAACGGATGGAAGGTCGTCCCTATAATTTAGTCACACCTCGTTATGGTGAGGACTTCCAAGAAACTGCGGGCACGGTCAAAACAGATTGGCGATTTGTTTTGGCAAACTTCTACAGCGAGAAAGCCAAAGCAAAACGTCTCAAAGAAGGCGATCCCGGCAGATTTGCAGCTATGGCAGCTTCTGTGTCTGGTAAGGGCAATTATGCTCAAAGAATCTCTTCTTTTGATATTGACTATTTGAATGCTGTTCCCTATCGCGGTAGACGCTAAAATCAGCTGGTTGTATCCGGGGCAAAGTTGATTCCACGGACTCCATAGCTCCTACGGATAAATGGGCAGTTATGGAGTCTTACGTGTAAAATTAAGATAAAAAAATGTCAAGTTCACAAATCAGCGAACAGCATCAAACTCCAGCACTATTAATTAAAGTATATGTTAAAGTCGGTGACTTTTCGTAATTTCATATGATCAGTACAATTTTAGTTCCCCGGGGAGCAGAATACCAAGTAGTTTGTCGAGGAATAAATCGAGTCCCCAGTGCCAAAATACAGGTTATTGGCATTCCCATAGGAATTTCATCACTGAAACCGTTTCTCAGAAACAATTACCCACACTGGAATCCATACCTAAACCAACAGGTTTTATTAATGGGCCTATGTGGTAGTTTACACTCAGATTATGGAGTTGGTAATATTGTACTATATGAAACTTGTATATATGAAACAAATCAAGTAAACCGGATAAATTGCGATGTAAATCTAACCAAAGATATATATAAGCATCTTAAAGATCAGGCATTTTTAGTAAGGGGAGTTAAGGGAATAACGAGTGACACCGTAGTTTCCAAATCTATGGAAAAAGGGGGTCTGCATCGAAAATTTGGGGTTGATGTGGTGGATATGGAAGGATTTGGATTCGTGGAGTTTTTCCAGGGAACAGAGGTATCCACCGCCATACTAAGAGTTGTCAGTGACGACTCCACCCATAACATACCAGACTTGTCTAAAACTATCAACCCCAATGGTTCACTAGAAATTTTACCCTTGCTTATAGCTTTAACTCAACAACCCATAGCTGCTAGTCACTTAATTAGCGGTTCATTGCGGGGATTAAAACAATTAGAAAAGTTGGCTAGGTGTTTAGCAACTTGGCAGCAATAAGTCTCTGAGGTATGACTTTAGCTAGAACGCTGATTAAAGAATAATTTCATATTCACATTGAAGCTATTAGTACTTGAGAATCAAAAAACATTTCAAAATAACCATCAGGCACAAGTTGACGCAGATGCTGAATATAGCCATCCGCATCTGACTTACTGCGAAAGCGGGCAACAACAACACGCTGATCATCTTCTGCTACACGAGCTACAGTCCAACCATTGAGGCGATTTTTATAAGAAATCGCCTTTTTTTCTAGTTTTGTGTTTTTGTATCCGGTATCTTGTGGCATAATTATACTATCCCTATGAATTTGATCGGCGTTAGTGTATCTCTTAGGGGGGAAACACTAGCGCCTTTAATTGATTGACGATGCCACTTTGTTATTATATAATTTTTTAATTGTCAACACTTAGTGCAACTGTATATTTATAATACAGCTAAACGGTAATATTAATAACCATATTAAAGAAACTATGAGATTTACAGCATCGGTTTTGCAGAAGATAGCCACAGAAATAGGTGCAAAGATTTTGATAGAACCGGAATATGAACTAATAGGCCACATAACCTTTCGCAATGGTAAGAGAACAGTCTTTCGTAATACAAGATTTAATATTAATGGATTTGGCTCAGCTAATTTAGCCCAAGATAAGGCCTTTTCTAATTACTTTTTGGGTACTCTTGGTTATAAAGTAACAGAAGGCAAGACATTTTTCAGCGATAAAATGTGTCAAAAGGTAGCTAATCCCAGAAACATAGATGAAGGTTGGCAATACGCGGAGAAATTAGGTCTACCTGTTATTGTGAAACCTTTGAATCTCAGTTCAGGAATTCTAGTCACTAAGGTATATAATAAAAACGAATATTATGAAGTGGCAAAAAAAATATTTAATGTACAATCAGTCCTAATTGTGGAAAGATTTTATCTTGGTAATGATTTTAGAATTTTAGTCCTAGATAATGAAGTTATGGCTGCTTATCAGAGAATTCCCCTATCCATAATTGGGAATGGCAAGTCCACCATTTTAGAACTACTCACAATAAAACAGGAAGAATTGGTCAAAAAAGTTGAAAAGATATCAATTGATCTAGCTGACTTCCGAATTTTTAAAAACCTCCAAAAACAAAATCTCACTTTTGAGAGTATAGTTCCCCAAGGGATGATAGTTTATCTGTTAGATAATGCCAATCTCTCCGCAGGTGGTCAAGCAGTAGATATGACTGACAACATCCATCCTGATTTTCAACAACTGGCGATTAATATTACTAAGGATATGGGTTTAAGATTAGCAGGTGTGGATATTCTCACTCAAAATATTACCCAACCACTAGTAGACTACACCCTCTTGGAGGTTAACAGCGCTCCTGGGTTGACTCATTATGCTTCCCTGGGGGAAAAGCAAAGACAGCAGGTGGAACATCTATATCGCAAAATTCTCCAAGAATTGGAAAAGGGATAATTTAAGATAGAAATTAGCACTCTCCACTTCTAATTGCTAAGTTTTTAAGAAATTTTAAAAATCATTTATTGAGGTAAAAACCGTCTATTTTTCCAGTTATAGTTAATTTATAGTTAAATGTGAAGTCTGTCAACTTAATAACTGAACAGCTAAATTGGAGGATGGGAATGAGGTACACTTTTGATATTATAGGGGTGTCTCCAGTACTGTACTTTTTCAATCATCAACAGCAAAGTTTAGATAGAAACCTAACTAAACCACGAAACCAACGGGTTGAATATTTGGGAACTCAAATTTGTACCCTGGATGAATTTCTCCAATCCGCAGAATCCGTGGTCAACACCAAGAGTTGGAATTTGGATGAGGTGGTCAACACCGTCATTGAGTTTTGGTTGCATAATCCGGATACTATTCAATATTGGAAAACTAGATTGAAAGATGCGGGTAGGGATAACTTGTTAGTAGCTAGACTAGCAGATATAAAAGCCTTGCAGGCAGAATTTGAATCTTTATTGGGTTATGGGTCTTGACAGACTTAGTATCCCCCAGAGCTAAAGCTGGGGGAATGGTAATAAGTCTAAGCAATTCTAAAATCAAGATCTCAAATTCAGTGCCATACGTGACTCAAAATATTGCTGTATTTGTTCAACAATACCCTTTTTATCTAACATATCCGCTGGTAGTTCTTGGAGAGAACCACTTAAATAAGTATGGTAATATTGGCTAACTTGTTCAGCGATGACACTAATAGCTATACCATCCCGGTCTAGGGCGCTCAAAAGTGCATTGGGAGTGATACCCAAAATTTGGCTTTCCTCTATGGTAGTGATTTTGATCTTGGGTAAAGGTTGTCCAAGGAAAAGACTCATCTCCCCAAAGAAATCTCCTGCTATCAATTCCTCCGTGGGAGCTAGTGGTTGGTGCAGGAGAAACTCTTCTCTTTGTTGTGGATTGTGAATCTCAGTGGAGAGGGTTGAATAAAGACTATATAGAGAGGGAGCTGTTTTAGCTGCTTCTTTAGTTAGGGAAAAGGCCACTGGGCCTATGTACTTAGCTAGTTGTACGGATACCTGCTCAATCACTGGTGGTTTGAGAGCAAGACTGGCGCGATAATCATTTTGTGGGTTTCGATTTAGGGGAATAGTAATATTACCCTCTGAAGTATGAATTAATTCATTTTGTACCAAAATAGAGCCGCTTACTACCAGAAACATGGCCCCGGAAAATAGTTGTTGATTATCCAATAACTCCTCTCTGTCAAACAACAAAGTTTTAGATTCCTCAATGATTAAGCTTTTAGCTTCCAGACTTAAATCTCTAAAAAACTCAACAGCATTAACCAGTTGCAATAGATGTTGTTTTTCCGACTGCTGATATTCAGTAGTTAAACCAGCACGATTGAGAGCGTACCAAAGTCGACAACGAATTTCCGGATCTGTATGGGTTTCCGCCTCACTGTAGTTTTTCGGATAGTAGAAGAGTTTGTAGTTTATTTCCTCCAAACCATAGGACCACATTCTAGCAAATAAAGGCTTATCCAGATTAACATTTGCTGGAGGTTGATTAATTAAGGCTTTGCAGGCAATATCCATAACCTGGTTGGGGGGAATATTGGGAGGAACGGTGAAGTCCACCATACGATAGACGTTACCCGCAGCTGCCATTTTTACTAGGTTTTTAGCTATTGACCCGTTAGGAATATAAGTAATTTCACCGGATTTTTGGCGAATATCTGTAGAATCCCAATCAACTGATTCTACAACCCCTTCTACCATCATGCCATCTAGTGCTTGAAATTCAATCCAATCACCAATTTGAAAAGGTTGGTTTATTTGCAGAAAAACACCCGAGAGCAAATTACCTAAGGGTTCTTGCATGGCAAACCCAACCACTGCTGCGAATAAGGCAGATGTAGTAAAGAATTGAGTTGTGTCTTTTCCTAAAACTTGTAAAACTACAGCAGCAGCTATGCCATAAAGAACGACGGAAACTGTAAACTTCAATAACTTAGATGGCTGTTTTCCTTGCTTGTGGGTGAACCAAAAATCAATGATTAAAAAAGAAAGTGTGTTAACAAACACCACAGCAATGCTAATTAAAACAACAATCTTGAGTATTTCGATGATTACTGGCAAAATCTGTTCGGGGTTACTCAATACGAAAACATAAGAGAACAAAAGACATCCAGTCAATCCAGCTTGAAAAAGCAGAAGAAAATTTTTCATGTCCGCCACCAATTACTGATTATTTAACAAAAACATTGCATATTTACTGTTGTTGTGGTGATTTTAAAGCCTTATTAAGACTGATCAAAAGACGATTAATCGATCGGTTTAGATGATGTAGGGGGTTAGATTTATCCTCTGGTAATTGTGCCCCCTCCGCTTGATGTAGGCTAACTTCTTCTAAGAGGTGGGTGATAAAATCTAGTGGTTTGGTTACCCAACGATATATAATTACTATTACTGCTGTGTATGCGACTAAAAATATACTAGCAATCGCCAACAAATAAGAGCCAATAGATCTGCGAGCTTCGTTGTACTGAACAATAGAGGGGACAGAGATTATTCTAGCTCCCACCACCTCATTTAACTTCCACCCAAAACCATTTTCACTACCATAGGTCTTGATTAGGGAAGCAGGTGCCCTTTCAGGTGTACTGTGACATACCAAACAGCTTTCTTTAGTGATTTGAATTGGCTTGGCAATATAATAGGTTTTTTGCTTAGTCAAAGTGTCAAACCTTTCGCCCATTTTTGGTGGTGCTTTGGGATTTTCAGCAAAGTAATTAATAATTTCCAGTTCCCAAGGTGCTGCTAAATCTTTGCGATTAGTTGGATTTATGGCAGTCTCACGATAGCTATATCCGTTCTTATTTTTCTCCAATTGGTTTAAAACCTGTTGAGCAGCATAGGAAGGAACAGTAACTCTATTAAACTCAGGTACTTCCGTTTCTGTTTGTTGGTAGCCTTGGGCTTGATTATTACCGCCTTGGATAGCCTGATCAGCAGCAGGAGCTTTTAATGATGTTTCAATCAGGCTAAATTGGGGTTGAACCTGATTAGACGTATAATCCCTAACTGCTGCTGCTGTATCTAAAAGGATTCCCGCAGTGCGAAGGATATCTTTTTTGGCTTTATTAAATTCCAGGGACCATATTGATAGTCCACAGATCAACCATCCGGTGAAAAAAATACTAAATATGATAAATACTAGTCTTGTTTGTAGTTGCTTCATAAAATTTAAAACCTAGTTTCTCAATTTTATCTGGCGATCGCTAACGAAAGTGCAAGGTTGGGAGTACCTATTTAGATGTTTCAACGTTTGTTTCTCGCATTTCCTTTGAGCTTTTAGCCCCTAGTTACACTCTAAATGAATATATTGTTAGGCAAATCCCAGGACACTATATCATAATATCATACAGATAATTCCAAGTTTATTTTGAGTGGTACACTACCGACAAAGTAGAGTCTCTCTTGTATCTCTACCTGTAGTGGGGTTAATTCCCTTTGCTACTTCACATAGTTTATTTTGTTCATCACGACGTAACAACACATCAGTAAAGTCCGCACCTACAATAATTGCACCATCAAATTTAGCACTAGCTGCAAATGCACCTTCTAAAATAGCATTAGTCAAATTAGCTCTAATAAAACGTGCAGAATCTAAAGTGGCATTGGTTAAATCAGCACCAGTGAAATTTGCTGATTCGAGATTAGCAGCAAAGAAACTGACCCCGCTGAGATTAGAACCACTAAAATCACTTTGACGAAGATTGGCTTTGGTAAAACTAGAATCTCTTAAGTCCCTTTGGGAAAAATTTGCTCCGATCAAAATTTCTTTGTTGTATTCTAGTGCTAAAGCTGTTGATGTTATACCTACTAAACAAGTTAGGGGTATGATTACCAACAACGATAAACTGAGGATCACTAGAAAAATCTGATTTTTAAAAACTCGTTTAATATTCATAAGAATGGATTAGTAATCACCTGAATTGTAATTGATGTCTAAACTTCCTTCATCTAATTATGGCAAAATTGGTCTCACAGGAGAAGATCTAGTGACCCAATGGTTAAAATCCAACGGTTGGCAAATTCTCCATCGTCGTTTTTCTTGTCTTTGGGGTGAGGTGGATATTATTGCCCAGTATGATAATAAAACTCTTACACCAACACCAACAGATATTAATCGCAGAACACCCCTCATCGCCTTTGTAGAGGTGAAAACCCGTAGCGCTGGTAATTGGGATGCGGGAGGGAAAGAATCGGTTACCACGAACAAACAAAGGAAAATCTTGATCGCGGCCGAAATGTTTTTAACTAACCATCCAGACAAAGCAGACTACTCTTGTCGCTTTGACCTAGCTAGTGTTTTTTATAAAAAGTCTATTCCTAAAAACCAGGTAATCCAACCAAAAGGATTGGCTAGTTTGTCTACTCAAGAATACGAGTTCATACTATTGGATTATATAGAATCCGCTTTTGATATATCAGCAAGATTAAGTAGTATTTAGGGTGAAATGGAAGGTGTGGGGTTATCCCACGCCATAATCAACGTACCCTAAATAAGTTGTATCCAAATTAAAACTCTGCACTCTGTGGCGTACGAGGAAAGGGAATGACATCTCTAATATTTCCCATACCCGTCATAAATTGAACTAACCTTTCAAATCCTAAACCAAAACCCGCATGGGGTACGGTTCCGTAACGACGTAGATCCAAATACCACCATAAATCTTCTGGTTTCATCCCCTGGGCTAAAACCCTTCTCTCTAAAATATCCAGTCTTTCTTCCCTTTGGGAACCACCAATAATTTCCCCTATTTTAGGAGCTAAAATATCCATGGCACGTACGGTTTTCTCATCATTATTTAATTTCATATAAAATGCCTTGATTTGTGCAGGATAATCCGTAACAATTACTGGCTTTTTAAAAAGCTGCTCTGCTAGGTAACGCTCGTGTTCTGACTGCAAATCTAAGCCCCATTCTACCGGGTAATCAAATTTGACTTCTGCTTTCTCTAAAATTTGGATGGCATCTGTATAGCTCAATCTCTCAAACTGGTTGTTAACAATATTTTCCGCTGTCTCTAATACGGTGTTGTCAATTCTTTGATTGAAAAACTCCATATCTTGTTCACAGTTTTCCATCACATATCGGAAAATATGTTTAAGAAATTCTTCTGCTAAGTTCATATCACCTTCTAAGTCGCAAAAGGCCATTTCTGGCTCTACCATCCAAAACTCTGCCAAATGTCTAGAAGTGTGAGAATTTTCTGCTCTAAATGTTGGTCCAAAGGTATAAACGTTGGTAAATGCCATGGCCATAATTTCTGCTTCTAATTGCCCACTCACTGTTAAATAGGTGGGTTTACCAAAAAAATCTTGACTGTAATCAACCTCTTGGTTCTCTTTCCGGGGAATATCTTGCAAATTCAAGCTGGTGACGCTAAATAATTCTCCTGCTCCTTCACAATCACTAGCAGTTAAAATGGGGGTGTGGACCCACATAAAACCCCTCTGTTGGAAAAACTGATGTATGGCAGTCGCACAAGCATTTCTCACCCGAAATACCGCCCCAAAGGAGTTGGTTCTACTACGTAGGTGGGCAATACTTCTCAAAAACTCAAAGGAATGACGTTTCTTTTGTAAAGGATAAGTTTCTGGATCCGCGTCCCCGTACACTTGTACAGCTTCCGCTTTTAGCTCTATTCTCTGTCCCTTCCCTTGGGATGCAACTAAGACTCCCCCAACTTCCACCGAAGCACCTGTATTTATTTGTTTTATGATTGTCTGGTAGTGGGGTAGATCCTGATTAATAACTATCTGTAAGTTGGCTAAACATGAACCATCATTAATTTCTAAAAAGGTAAATCCCTTAAGTTCTCGTTTAGTTCTTACCCAACCATGTACTACTAGGGTTTCTTCAGGTTGACTACTTCTTAGTATTGTGGCAATTCGATGTTCAATCATTTTCTACAACTGGGTTCTTTTATATAGCTTTGCTGTGCGCATTAGAGCTTGCTACTAATGGCTCACATCCATGATTTTAACCACCAACCTATAAGAATGCCTAGACCACCAAATCGAATAACTTGCCAAAAGGGTTTGTTTAGACTTCTCCAAGAAATTAATTTACTTTCTAAGTTAATTTCTATTAGTTCTATCTCTTTTTCTATACGCCTCAACTCAAGTCGCATTTCCCTAGTCTGGTTTTTATTCTGTTGAATATCTTTAGCTTTTTGTTGCCATTCAGCTTTTTTTTGTTGATCCCTTTGTATTTGAGTATATCTTTGTTTTAACAGCATCAGTTCTTTGTCTAATTGCTCTAGTTGTTGCTCAATGTCTCGTTGATAGTTTTCCTCTGAGTTAGTCATTGGTTATAGACTGGTGTTGGATTATTCGCTATAATGGTCAAATATCATAACTCTTCTACTTTTGTATATTAGGCCCTAAGTATTATGTCTTTAAACACTGAGTTAAATAATTACAGCACCCTGGAATTGGCTCAAGCTTTGATGGCAAAATTAAGCATCTCCCCCGAAGATTGGCATCGTCTCAAATCTCACCGCAATGCCCGGGCTAGTGAGCTTGTGGCTGCGGCAATGGTATTCTTGGTCAAAAATGAACCTTTGGAAGCTCAAGCTAGGTTAAATCAGGCTTTGGGTTGGTTGGATAAGTCCATATCCGCTCCCCCTTGTCCCAGTCGTCACTTATAGCCCAAAACCGGAACCAGGTTTGTATGCCAAAACCTCCTAATTTCTACGTGCTTGCACAGTCTTAGTTCTGTGCCTTTATGGTTCCATTCTACCTGATCAAATATTTGATGTAATAAGCCCATACCCCTCCCGCTCTCTGATTCATCTGGTGGTAAATAATCACTGGGATCGCCCAGTTTGCGACAACAGGGTGTAAATCCATTCCCCTGGTCTGATATGATCCACCAATACTGATCATCTGTGAAGGAAAAACGTACCACCACCAGTTTACTAGGATCCAGATTATTCCCATGCTTGGCTGCATTCACTAGGGCTTCTTGTAGTCCTAGCCTAATTTCTGGCTGTAGATTTTTGGGAATATCTGCTAATAATAGATCTAGTATGGGACATAAATAAAGGGTTGAGGCAAAACTAATAGTACCCCACGAGCACGGTTTAAAAGAAATGGTAATCACAAGAGAAACCCCGTAGCCTCTGGTTAGCTAGACATTAATTCGCTGTTTCAATACGCGCTTCTTCGAATCTTAAGCTTAACTACACTTTTAACTCTAATAAAAACATAAAACTAATTTGTAATATGAATTGCGACCAGGCAAACCAAAACCGCACTCTCCAGCTAGCAAAAGGGTTTGGGAACACTTGTTAGTGAAGAGGGTGGGCCGGCCCAAGGTAACCAGGTGTACCCTTCCTACCTTGCTTTGATTTTAGCATTGCTATTACTCAATAGTCTAGTGGTCTTTCAAAGATTTTCCGTTTTTCTGTTGGTTCACAAGAAAATCGCCGAAAGGCACGGAAGCCACTTGGCTTTAGACAGGAAGTGTCAACGGCGAATTTATTCGCCTTGATATTTAACCGTGATGCGGATCTTCAATATACCTTTTAATAACATCTAAAGAAACCGACAAATGCGTGATGCAGTTAACAAAGCTGCAAGAATAGTCGTTAACCACTGTATTGAAAATAAGATTGGTGCTATTGTTTTTGGATGGAATAAAGGACAAAAAGATAGTATTGATTTGGGGTCTAAAAACAATCAGAAGTTTGTCCAAATTCCCACAGCAAGATTAAAAGACCGTATTGCTCAATTATGTAAACAATACGGAATAGATTTTATTGAAACAGAAGAATCATACACTTCTCAATCATCGTTTTTTGATTGCGACAATATACCTAAATTCGGTGAAAAACCCGAAGGGTGGGAAGCAAGCGGGAAACGAGTTAGTCGTGGAGTATATGAAACTTCTGATGGGTTCAAAATTAATGCGGACTGTAATGGTGCTGCTAATATTTTGAAAAAAGTAGCGGTGATGCTAGGAATTGATCTTAGCGGAATCAGTAGAGGTTGTTTAAGCCAGCCTCAGAAAGTTCGTTTATGGACTCTTCAGAAATCTCCGTGTCTTCAGACCGGAGAAGCTTAACTTTCTAGAAAGGCCACTGTTTCCACGTGGGGTGTCTGAGGGAAAAAGTCCGCTGGTTGCACTTTTTTTAGTTTATACTCTCCACTGGCGCATAATAAACCCAAGTCACGAGATAAAGTGGATGCTTTACAACTTATGTAAGCTATTTTCTTAGGTTTTAGCTTTAGTAAGGACTCTAGCACTGTAGGTTCACATCCCTTGCGTGGTGGATCAAGAAGGACAATGTCTGGCAGTGTCTCTAATTTGGGTAAAATATCCTCTACTGCTCCTATTTGGAATTTGGCATTAGTGATCCCGTTATGTTGAGCATTGTATATAGCTTGCTCTACTGCTTCTGGTTGTATTTCTAAGCCAATAGTTTGACGTGCTTGTTTTGCGAGTGGTAGAGTTAAAGTACCAATACCGCAATAAGCATCAACAAGAATTTCATCTCCCTGTAAATTAAGTTGTGATTGAATCACTTCCAGAAGTGCTTCTGCTGTTTCGGTGTAAACTTGAAAAAAAGTGTCCGGTCGCACCTTAAATTCCAGTCCAGCAAATCGTTCCCTGATATAAGGGACTCCTGCAATGCAGGTTGTTACCTTTCCAAATATGGCATTCGTGCGATCGCCGTTATGATTCAAACAAATTCCCACCAGTTGAGGGTAACGCTGTAACCATTGATGTGCTTGGGTTTCAATTCCTGGTAACTGACCATTTTTGACTACCAGGGTCAACAGAATTTCCCCCGTATAACGGCCAATCCGTAAACCCAGATGGCGAATTTCCCCTTGATGACGGTTCTCATCATATACTGACCAACCTTGCTTTTGAATATCCTGTTTAATTTCTGTCAACAGGGGATTTAATCGAGGGTCTTGTACTGGACACTGATTTAAATTGATTAGTAAATGACTGCCTTTTTGATAGTAACCAGCTTGAACTTGTCCTGTAGATGAGACTTTTATAGGATAAGTAGCTTTGTTACGATAACCCAAGGGTGAATTTGTGGTTAACACTGGTGCTACTGGTGGGTTAACAAAATTGCCGATTCTTTCTAAAGCCTGAATTACCTGGTGTTGCTTAACCTGTAATTGATATTCATAATTTATGTGTTGCCATTGACAGCCACCACATTTATCAGCGACAATACATTGAGGACGAGTCCTTTGCAAAGAAGGTTGGAAAATAGCTGTGACAACACCATGGGCATATTTATTCTTCACCCTGAGTAAACGAACCAGCAAGCGATCGCCCACCACAGTATCGGGTACAAAAACAACCCTACCTTCAAACCTTCCCACTCCTTCCCCATTGTCGTTGAGATCGGAAATTTCCAGCTCTATAATTTTTCCCTGTTGCCAAACTATATCATTATTATTCATTATTCATTACTACATTTTACTTAATAATACCAACTATACCGTTCACAAGAAAATCGCCGAAAGGCACGGAAGCCACTTGGCTTTAGACAGGAAGTGCCAACGGCGAATTTATTCGCCTTGATATTTAACCGTGATGCGGTTCTTCAATATTCCAGTGTTGTCTTTATGTTATTTTGTGGCTGCTATTGACAAGTAAGTCTTATCTGAGCTATACTTTCGAAATCAACTTAAAGTAGCGGTGATGCTAAGAATTAATTTTAGCAGAATCAGTAGAGGCTGTTTAAGCCAGCCTCAGAAAGTTCGTTTATGGACTCTTCAGAAATCTCCGTGTCTTTAGACCGGAGAAGCTTAATTCTGTACCCGAAAATGGTTAAAATAGGAAATAATATATTTTCCGTGACTACATAATCATGACTGTAATTAGCCAAGTTATTCTCCAAGCTGATGATGAGCTGCGTTATCCTAGCAGTGGCGAACTCAAAAGCATCAAAGATTTTTTTCAAACAGGAGTTCAGCGAACAAGAATCGCTGCTACCCTAGCGGAAAACGAAAAAAAGATTGTTCAGGAAGCCACCAAAAAACTTTGGCAGAAGCGCCCTGACTTTATTTCTCCTGGTGGCAATGCCTACGGTGATAAACAGCGTTCTCTATGTATCCGTGATTTTGGATGGTACTTACGTCTAATCACTTATGGAGTTTTAGCAGGGGACAAAGAGCCCATTGAAAAGATTGGTCTAATTGGTGTGCGGGAAATGTACAATTCCCTGGGTGTGCCAGTACCGGGTATGGTAGAAGCGATTAGTTGCCTCAAACAAGCGTCTTTAGACCTATTAAGTGGAGAAGATGCAGCAGCTACCCAACCATACTTTGACTATATAATCCAATCCATGTCCTAGAACCACCCTAATAAACTTCCAAGTGGGCTATTGCTCAGTAGTCAGCCCCAAGCTTGATAGTGGCTAGGGCAAGACCATTATTAAGGTATTGTTGAGCTACTATCAATGTTTGGGAGAGTACTAGAACTTAAATTTTACCGATGCTGTGAAGTCCTAATATCACACCTGCGCCGAGGATATGACCAAAAGCAGTGGTTGCCAGAACTGCTGGTAAACCGAACCCGCCAAAGAAATTAGGAGATGGTGTAGAGGGAGGTGCGCTGGGGTACTCAATGGTAAATTTACCGAAAGCAGCAGCAAAAATATTAGCCACCAACATGATAATGCCAACGGTGGGGCTCCAGGTTAGGGGAGCAGTTGCGGTAACAGCGAGCAGGGCGGAAGTTAACACTAGATATTCTCCTTCAGTGATGTGAACAGATAATAAGGGCTGACATTCCGCATGAAGTTGCAGGAATGTCCATATCAATCCAGTAAAATTATATGATCAACTGCCCACAGTTGGTTTCACTAAATCACTTTCTCAATTTACTATGTCCTTGAGTCCTGATTCCTTACCACCAGCTCTGGGGAAGATCGTTCAAAGATTTCAACGTGCTTCCGATCCTAAGCGCCGCTATGAACAGCTAATTTGGTATGCACAGAAACTACCTGAGTTTGCCCAAGCAAACAAAGTACCAGAAAACAAAGTTCCCGGTTGTGTTTCTCAGGTATATGTTACAGCTACACTTAATGACAGGAAGGTAATTTTTGCAGGAGATTCAGATTCTCAGCTAACCAAGGGATTATTAGCACTGTTAATAGAAGGACTAAATGGATTAACTCCTAAAGAAATTATACAACTAAACCCCGAATTTATCCAGGCAACGGGATTAAACGTTAGTCTCACACCTTCCCGGGCCAATGGTTTTTACAACATCTTCAGAACCATGCAAAAAAAGGCGCTAGAATGTGATGCAAAAGCCCAGTAGAAAGTCAAATAGGAAGGGCGGGGGATGATGGGAATTAGCTTACCAACGCATCCCTTGTGCCTCTTGCAATTTTACATTAGCTCTTAAATGACCTGTTCTACTTCGCTAATTTCAGGAATCTCTTCTCTGAGACGGCGTTCAATACCCATTCTTAGGGTCATAGTAGAACTAGGACAAGAACCACAAGCTCCTTGTAAACGTAGTTTCACAATTGGTCCATCTAATTCTACCACTTCCACATTGCCCCCATCAGACATTAAGTAGGGTCGCATTTCATCTAGTACAGTTTCAACGTTTTCAAGAGTTAGTTCCATGGTTTTGATACCTGTTTAGTAGGGGATAGCTTTAAGCTTACCCGATTTTTCTTATAGTAGGGTAGTTGAAAGTCTAGACTCAATCATTCCATTCACCCCTGGGGGGGACAGGGGTGCGCATGGGAGTACGAGTCAGTTCATCATCCCTGGGAAAATCTCCCCGTAACCACTGACGAATAGCAACCTCTATGACCTTACTGGGGTCATTGGTGAGATGTTGAATCTGAGCGATCAATTCCGAGTCCAGACGTAATGCTATTTCTATTTTTTCGGCGTTTGTATTATCCGCTTTATTGTGATGTTTTTCCATATTCATAGGTTTATATTCCCAAAAAAATTGCCCAACATTGCCCAACCCCAGATAACCAATTTGTAACTGGCAGTTTTTATATCCAGTGACATCATATCCTGAAAATCAATTTACCGATTTAGTAGAGAAGAGGGGGAATTGCCAATCATGTATTACCCATTGCCCAATAAAGCATTAAAATACATGAAGTGAATACTTTTAAATTTTGACTGCTAATCAAGCAAAGATGGTATATGACTGAGGTTCCCGCCATTCGCATTCGCAACTTCTGTATTATCGCTCATATAGATCATGGGAAGTCCACCCTGGCTGATCGTTTACTGCAGGCCACTGGGACCGTAGAAGACCGACAAATGAAAGAGCAGTTCCTAGATAATATGGATCTAGAACGGGAGCGTGGCATTACAATTAAGCTACAAGCTGCCCGCATGAATTATACCGCTAAGGATGGACAGCAGTATGTGTTGAACTTAATTGACACTCCTGGTCATGTAGACTTTTCCTATGAAGTTTCACGCTCTTTAGCTGCTTGTGAAGGTGCTTTATTGGTAGTTGATGCTTCCCAGGGGGTAGAGGCCCAAACCTTGGCCAATGTGTACCTGGCCTTGGAACATGATCTGGAAATTATCCCCGTGTTAAATAAAATTGATTTACCGGGAGCAGAACCAGATCGGGTCATTGGAGAAATTGAGGAAATTATTGGACTAGATTGTAGTGGGGCAATTTTAGCCTCCGCTAAAGAAGGAATAGGTATTCCAGAAATTTTAGAGGCTATAGTCGAGCGCGTACCCCCAGCAGCTGATACTGTTAGTCAACGATTAAGGGCCTTGATCTTTGATAGCTATTATGATAGCTACCGGGGAGTAATAGTTTATTTCCGGGTAATGGATGGCACAGTCAAAAAAGGCGATCGCATTTATTTGATGGCCTCCGATAAGGAATATGAAATTGACGAGTTAGGAGTTCTTTGTCCCAACCAAACCCAGGTAGAAGAATTGCACGCAGGGGAGGTAGGTTATCTAGCTGCGGCGATTAAAGCGGTAGCTGATGCACGAGTAGGTGATACTATTACATTAGCAAAGGCTAAAGCTGCTGAAGCTTTGCCAGGTTATACTGAAGCTAATCCCATGGTGTTTTGTGGTATGTTTCCCATAGATGCAGACCAATTTGAAGACTTGCGGGAGGCTTTAGAAAAGCTAAGATTGAATGATGCGGCTTTGCAATATGAACCAGAAACTTCCAGTGCCATGGGATTTGGCTTCCGATGTGGGTTTTTAGGTTTACTGCACATGGAAATTGTGCAGGAGCGGTTAGAACGGGAATATAATCTGGATTTGATTATTACTGCTCCTTCCGTGGTTTATAAGGTAATTACTATTAAGGGTGAGGAACTCTATATTGATAATCCAAGCCACCTACCAGCACCTAATGATCGAGAAAGAATAGAAGAACCCTACGTGCAAGTAGAAATGATTACTCCAGAAACCTTTGTGGGAACTCTAATGGAGTTATCACAAAATCGTCGGGGTGTGTTTAAGGATATGAAATATCTTACCCAAGGTAGAACCACTCTTACATACGAACTTCCTCTAGCTGAAGTAGTGACGGACTTTTTTGATCAGATGAAGTCCCGATCCCGTGGCTATGCTAGTATGGAATATCATCTAATTGGCTACCGTGAAAATCCTTTGGTAAAATTGGATATTATGATCAATGGTGACCCGGTAGACTCCCTAGCAATGATCGTTCACCGAGATAAAGCCTACAATGTGGGTAGATCCATGGCCGAAAAATTGAAGGAATTAATTCCACGTCATCAGTTTAAAGTTCCTATCCAAGCTGCTATAGGTAGTAAAGTGATTGCTAGTGAACACATTCCCGCTTTGAGAAAGGATGTTTTGGCTAAGTGCTATGGTGGTGATATTAGCCGTAAGAAAAAGCTCTTGCAAAAACAAGCTAAGGGTAAGAAACGGATGAAGGCTGTAGGGACGGTGGATGTACCTCAAGAAGCTTTTATGGCGGTGTTAAAGTTAGATCAAAGCTAGTCAATATGAGATCAATTGGTGTGTGTATCAAGCATCAAAAAGTTACCCAAGGGAGGGGGAGCAAAATCCCCCGAAAATTCCTGACTCCATACTCACCTACCTGGAAAGTGGATAAAAACTATGAGCAGACTATAAACAAAGCATGAGGAAAATCAAAACCCATCCTAGGTTTTATGGCTAAAGCTATATTATTGGTGTAGCGTTTTGTGAGACCTAGAGAGCCAAAAACCAGATCAGAGGTTGATAAAAAATAAAGTCTCAAATTCCTGTTAGTTATTTGAATTTTTGTAAAGTATCGGGGAGTCAAAAGAATGAAGATACTGGTACTAAGTTGGGAATTTCCACCAAGGATAGTTGGAGGTATTGCTCGTCATGTGGGAGAGCTGTACCCAGAACTGGTGAAGTTAGGACATGAAATTCACCTAATTACACCCGACGTGAAACAAGCATCCCCTTATGAAGTGGTGGAAGGTATTTATGTCCACCGAGTACCAGTAGCCCATAGCCATGATTTTTTTCACTGGATAGTCAATTTAAATCAGAGTATGGGTCATTACGGTGGTAAATTAATTAAGGAAGGATATTTTGATATTATTCATGCCCATGATTGGTTAGTAGGAGATGCGGCGATCGCCCTAAAACACAATTTCAAAATTCCTTTAGTTGCTACCATTCATGCAACAGAATATGGAAGATGTAACGGGATTCATAATGATATCCAAAACTATGTTCATAGTAAAGAAAATGAATTGGCATATAATGCTTGGCGGATTATTGTTTGCACTGAATATATGCAAAAGGAAGTGATCAGAGCTTTGCAAAGTCCCCCAGATAAAATAGACATAATTTATAATGGGATTCGTCCGGAGAAAAAACGTCATCATCGGGATTTTCATGCCCAAAATTTTCGTCGGCAATTTGCAGCTGATCATGAAAAAATAGTGTATTATGTTGGGAGAATAACCCACGAAAAGGGCATACCTGTATTACTCAACGCTGCTCCTCAAATTCTCTGGGAAATGGGTGGTTATGTTAAATTTGTGATCATTGGTGGTGGGAATACGGATCATTTAAAACAACAAGCTTGGGATTTAGGAATTTGGGACAAATGTTATTTCACAGGTTTCCTTTCTGATGATTATTTAGATAAATTTCAAACCCTAGCTGATTGTGCGGTTTTCCCCAGTTTATATGAACCCTTTGGCATTGTGGCCTTAGAGAGTTTTGCTGCGAGAGTACCAGTGATAGTATCGGATACTGGTGGTTTCCCGGAAGTTATTGAACATACAAAAACAGGAATTATCACTCAGGTAAATAATCCCCGCTCATTAGCACGGGGAATCTTAGAAGTTTTGAAAAATCCCGGTTATGGAAAATGGTTAGTAGATAATGCATATCAGGAGTTGGAGCGCCGTTTTTGCTGGACACAATTGGCCCAAAAAACCGTTGAGGTTTATGAGAAAGTATTAAAAGAGCGATCGCAAATTGATTGGTAGGATACCAACTGGAAGGTTCAAAAAACACTAATACCTTACGGTGGGAATTTCTGTGGGGAAGTGCAAGATTTAAAGATAATTGGAGATAATTAGAAATAATAGGTGTTTGCAACTTCCGAGTATGGCCAAATGGTTGAAAACAGCAATTGATATCTTGTTGAAGATGGGAACCTCCCTCCTATCCCACCTAACAGCTAACTTCAAGCGCTACCTGGAGAAAATAGACAGGGAAGGAGTAACGTCCTATCCTGCATACAATAAGTCTTCCCATACTCAACCCCAACTAGCTGGACCAGTACATAATTTAGGGGGTGGTGGTGTGGATGTGGACGATGCAATTCAATGGATGATCAATCAAGTTAGGGGTGGTGACAACTCTAACCAAAAAGTGAATGTTTTAGTGATTCGTGCTAGTGGAAATGATAACTACAACGAACTAATTTATCGCATGCGGGGAGTAAATTATGTAAAAACCCTAATTGTTAAAAACCGACAAGAAGCCAATAGAAATGATATTTTTGATCAGGTCAGAAACGCTGGAGTAATTTTCTTTGCAGGTGGGGATCAATGTGAATATATACGTCACTGGAAAAATACCAAATTGGAAGCTGCAATCAAATCAGTTTATGATAAGGGGGGAGCAGTGGGTGGAACAAGTGCAGGAGCAATGATTCAAAGCGAGTTTGTTTATGATTCTTGTGCTTGCGAGGAGAGTATTGAAACTTGGGAAGCGCTCAATGATCCCTACAGAAATATCACCTTTACTTATAACTTTTTCCAATGGAAGCATTTAAAAAGAACTATAATTGACACTCATTTTGATGAACGTAAACGTATGGGGAGAATTATGGTTTTTATTGCGCGACAAATACAAGATGGTATATCTACGGATGCTTTAGGCATAGCTATTAGTGAGCAAACATCTTTATTAGTAGATAAAAATGGTATGGCTAAAGTAGTGGGAAGGGGTGCAGTCTATTTCGTGTTAGGAGATCATCCTCCTCAAGTCTGTCAACCCGGTCAACCCCTAACTTACTACGAGTATAAAATTTGGCGTTTGATTCGAGGTGAAATCTTCAATTTAAAGCACCCACCATCCACCGGATATTATTTCAGAAGTGTTAAGCGGGGTAAATTTGATCGTGACCCCTACTAGCTTCCAAGGTGATAAATCTCGGGAGATCTTCCGATGGAAATTACTGCAGGTGTAATGCTGTTAGGTATAAATTCTTTCTGGTCTCTGTTTTTAAAAATTCCATTTGTAAGGGTTGCCACTGCTGCCATAATTGATAGCGATTAGTAGCTAGCAGGGTCATCATTTCAGTTAAACTGGATTCACCTTCTGATTTAAAGATATCTACCAACCACTGGTTTAAAACCATGCTATCTTGGAGATTACCTAAAATTTCTTGAACTTGTTTGATTTGGCCAAGCTCCTGTGTGAAGGAGTGTTGGTATAGGTTGTCAAATAGATCTATTTGATAGCGCACTCTTTTGGCATGTTTTCGCAGGTCATGAAGAATTTCTCCCTGGATTTGTAGGTTTTTTTCTAGCTCTTCAGGATTCCATTTTACTGATGTAATTCCAGCTGGATCTAGGGTTTCTATACCAATCATCCACCCTGGATGTAATAGAAATCTACTGATTTGTGGTAGAAGGAGTTCTGGTACTGCTTGCTGAATTTGTAATTCAGCTAAAGGATTGTACATCGGGCTTTTTAGCCACTCCAGCAAGTCTTGTTTAAAGGATTTATATAGTTCAGATTTGAAGATTTTCTGCACCGATAAACAGACTGATTCTCGCTCCTGTGATATAACAGAAAAAGCCTTTTTCAAGTAAGTTTGTTGACGGGGTGATAGGTATGGTTGATAGTCCTGCTCTAGAATTTCTTTTAACACATCTAAATCCCTGAGTTTTCCTAAAGTTCTGGCAATTTTACCAATACTTTGATCATTCACGGATGAAGGTAGATCTAAAAAAGAACTAAAACTGGTAATGGCAGTACGTAAACGACGCATTCCTACTCGCATTTGATGTAATGCCCTGGGGTCCTTGTCTTTTTTGACCGATTTTTCATATTCAAGGGTTTTCTCAGCGATTTTTGTCAATGCTTGATGCCCCAAGTATCCTAAGCTGGTCACGGATAATGTTTTTATAGATACTTTATCTAGTTTCATAAATTAGTCGAAATAGCTTGTAATGGACAAGAAGAAATACACTGCTCACAGACAATACACCGCGATCGCGTGAATGTTAGTTTGTATGTTTCTCGATTCAAAGATAATGCCTCCGTGGGACAAACTCCCGTACACAGTCCACAGTCAACACATAGTTGATCATCAATAACTATTTCACCCAAATTATGAGAAACAGCAATATGTTGCGATCGCATCCAGTCAATAGCTGCATCTAACTGGTCAATATCACCCGATAATTCGACCACCAGTTTACCAATTTGATTAGGAGCAACCTGAGCGCGGATAATGTTAGCAGCTACGTTAAAATCCCTCGCCAGTCGGTAAGTAACAGGGATCTGGATCGCACGTTTAGGAAAAGTCAGGGTCACTCGTTTCTTCATAGAAAAAACCACATTTGGCTAAATTTGATAGACTAGATCTGGAAAATGCCTAATTGCTTAATAATTATTAATAAATAAACCATGATTCCAGATGCACCCCTTGATCCCAACCCAAACACCTCCACCCAGTCAACCCTGGGAAATCGGGTCAGAAACTTACTCATAGTAATTGTAGCGATCGCCCTCACTGGACTCTTATTTTTAGGACTGAGAAACCAAACCAGTGCGGTTTCCCTTCAGGAACTAGACCAAGCATCTACCCCTTTAGAAATGGCCATAACCAACAATCGACCCAGTCTAGTAGAATTTTACGCTGACTGGTGTACAGTTTGCCAAAAGATGGCATCGGACATAGCAAAATTGAAAGATAAATATGGTGACAAGATGAATTTTGTCATGTTGAATGTGGATAACAGTAAATGGCTACCAGAAATGCTTAAATATCGAGTAGATGGCATACCCCACTTCGTCTTTTTAGGTAACCAGGGGGAAACCATAGCTGAAGCGATTGGTGATACACCCCGCACCATTATGGATAGTAACTTAGACGCATTAATCACAGGTTCTCCCCTTCCCTATGCTCAAATGAATGGCAGAGCTTCTCAGTTTTCCACTCCAGCTTCAATCAATCAAGACGATCCTCGTAGTCATGGTGCACAAGTAGTTAATTAGTAGAGGGGGAATGGGGACAAAAGTTGTTAAAACAAATCTAAAAACTAAAATTATGATTGGCGTAGCAATAGTTGGGAGCGGATTCGGACAAAAAGTACATATTCCTGCATTTAGTTCCCATCACAAAACTAAAATACTCAGCATTTATCACAGAGATATTAAGCAGGCCCATTCTTTAGCAAGAGCTTATAATATCCCCCACCATAGCGACAATCTAGAAGAAATTTTGGCATTACCAGAAGTGCAAGCGGTGAGTATATCCACACCACCGTTTTTACATTACTCCATGGGTAAACAAGTATTAGCAGCGGGTAAACACCTCTTATTAGAAAAACCGACCACCCTAAATGTAACTCAAGCTAAGGAACTATATCAACTAGCAAAGCAAAAAAACATTATTGCCACGGTAGATTTTGAATTTCGTTTTGTTCCAGCATGGCAATATTTACATCAGTTATTAAATAACAACTATGTAGGAAATATTAGACTAATTAAAATTGATTGGTTAGGGTCATCTCGTGCTAACACAGATCGTCCTTGGAATTGGTATTCCCAAAGAGAGCAAGGTGGTGGAGCTTTAGGTTCTTTAGGTTCCCATGCTTTTGATTATATTAGCTGGTTATTTGGAGAGGTAATAAGACTTAACGCCTATTTAACCACAGCAATTACCCAAAGAAGAGATCCGGTGGATGGAGAGTTAAAGGTAGTGAATAGTGATGATAATTGTTTAATTTCATTAGAGTTAGAGAAAGGAATACCTTGTCAAGTTTGTATTAGTGCAGTAGTGCAAGCCAAGAGAACTCATGCTATCGAAGTGTATGGAGACAAAGGGACATTAATTATAGCGAGTGAGAATCAAAAGGATTATATTTATGGGTTTAGAGTTTGGGGTTGTGAAATTGGGGGAAGTTTCACCGAATTGGAGATTCCTAAACAATTATTATTTCCCCAAGACTACACTGATGGTAGGATTAGTGCATTTTTGCGAGTTGTAGACCAATGGGTGAATGGAATAGAAACCCAAAAGGAGATTGTTCCGTCATTGAAACAGGGAGTTTATTCCCAACTGTTGATGGATCTGTGTCATCAATCATCTCATTCCAGAACCTGGGTAGACGTGCCAAGTTGGTAATGATTGTGACCTACCACACCTTGGCTTGAAAATCCTTTTTCACGTCAATAGCTACCGAATCTCCCGCTGGACGGATTAGAAATAGACCTTGTTCTAAGGCGTATTGATCTGCTTTTTCATCCACTTTAATACCCGCCACTGCTCCATAAAGCTTATATTTTTTATATTTAGGAAATACATCCTTGAACCGATCAAGTACTTTTATAAATCGTTTAATATCTCGTACCTTTAAGTGAGACTTAACTTCAATAGCTACAATTTGACCATCATTTTCTGCCCAAATATCAATTTCTATGGAACCTGCATAATCATGAGCTTTTACCTGAAGGGAGGTATAGTGGACATCAATACCCTGTTCTTTAAATAATCGCACCGCAGCAGGTCTAACTAAGTTTTCTACAAACTCACCCCATCTACTAGTGATGGATCCCATATGCTTATTAGTTTCAGCCACCATCTTCCTAGTTTCTTCCATAGATATACGGAATTGGTCCATCTCTTCTTCATGTTTTCTTTGGCGTTGTTCATATTCTCGTTGACGTTGTTCATATTCCCGTTGACGTTCTTGATATAGAAGTTGTTCTACTTCTCGTTGTCTTTCGCTTTCTTTAAATAGGGCAAAAATATCCGCAAGTGTAATGTTTTCGCTACTCATAAGTCTATAACCTTAGGTAAAAATATCTTCCATTCTAACCTATTTCGTTATTGTACACAGGAAGTGCGATCGCATGTGTATTCACAAAACTTATTTTAAATTAAAAGTCTAGTTGTGACAATATTGTATGCAGGTCCTTAATACCCCATTGATGTCACCACAATTTTATTGGTTTTCAGACCTGTTTGAGAAAATTGGCAATTGTAGGATGGAACCGTGGTACTGTTGTTGAAGTAAATTTTACTGGTATATTGGTGATGAAAATACTTTGGGCATTATTGCCAACAACCGTAATTGCGCTAAACGCAGGAGAGTTGTTCGCTCAGGAGAAATTTGCAGGAGAATTTAACGGGAATCTCCAGATTGGTAAAACCCACTCCCATGTTTTTTATTTTGGTAAAGAAAGTGGAGACACACTAGTTTATTTCTTTGAAACCCAATCCCCTGTGGGTAAAAAAATTATTAGTATCTGTAAGCGCAATAAGCCATGCATGGGAAAAGCCCAGCTCCAAATAGTTAAACCTATTCCCAAGGGTATTCCTGAATCCACATCTGGTACTTATAAAATTATCTCGGTTTCCCAAGTGAACGGGAAAAGGTAAACTGGGGACAGATATATTAGTTATGCATATTGGTTTATATTGCCCGGTTGAAACAGGCCATCTAAATACCATGTTACCGATTGGTGAAGCCTTACTCCTAAAAGGTCACAGGGTAACCTTTGTAGGTATACCCGATGCTCAAGCAAGAGTTGAAGCACTTGGTATTCATTTTTTTCCAGTGGCCATGGAATCCTTTCCCCAAGGGAGTATAGAGAAAATCTTTGAAACCTTGGGTAAAAGAGAAGGTCTATCCGCTCTACTTTACACCATAGGAATCTTTCGACACGTTTCATATATGGTTCTCCAAGATGGGGCGATCGCCTGTAAAGATCTCAACCTGGATGGAATGGTCATTGATCAAACCAGTACCGAAGCAGTGGCGATCGCCAAAATTTTGAATATTCCCTATGTTACAGTCTGTAGTGCTTTACCATTTAACCAAGAAGCTGGAATTCCACCTGTTTTTACAACATGGCAATATGGTGACTCATGGTTTTTCAAATTGAGAAATCAATTGACTAATTATGTAGGTTCTTTGATAGGAAAAATTATCCACGAACCAGCAAACCAGTTTTTAAAAAATAATCAGTTGCCCATACCAACAACTTTTGATTCTTCCCTGGCAATTATCTGTCATCAACCAAAATCTCTGGAATATCCCCGAAAAACCTTGCCTGATAACTTTCATTTTACTGGACCATTTCATACCACAACAAGCCGCAAATTTGTTGATTTTCCCTGGGAAAAATTATCTGATAAACCCCTAATTTATGCCTCCATGGGAACATTGCAAAATCGCCTGAAAAATACCTTTCAAACCATTGCTGCAGCTTGTGAGAATTTGGATATTCAATTAGTGATTTCTCTGGGTGGTTCTGCTAATCCTGAAGATCTACCACCCCTACCGGGTCATCCCCTGGTTGTTCGTTATGCTCCTCAAATTGAACTACTCCAGCGAGCGAGTTTAACAATTACTCATGGAGGTATGAATACCACTCTTGAATCTTTGACTCATGGTGTTCCTCTCCTGGCTATTCCTATTACTAATGATCAACCAGGTATCGCAGCTAGAATTCAATGGTCTGGTTGCGGCGAATTCCTCGAATTAAAACAATTAACAGTGCAGAAATTACGTGAAAAGGTAAAACGGGTTTTAGAGGTCCCCAGCTATCGAGATCGTGCCCGACAATTTCAACAGGAAATTAACCATTCTGGAGGTATTAATCAGGCGATCGCCATTATTGAACAAGCTATCTCAACTCAACAACCTGTGGTGGACTGCGCCCCGGTTATATTTGACAATTTTAGTTATTAAAAATTATTAAATATGAAACAATTCCTTAAACTTGATGATTATCAGGCCGCCTACACCCTTAAAGGTAAAGGTGAACCATTAGTTTTATTACATGGGTTTTTCGGTGATGCGTCATCCCTAAATTGTCTGGTGGACCAATTACAATCTCAATTTCAATGTTTTAGCTTAGAACTGTTAGGCTTTGGTGACTGTTCTAAATCCAATAAACCCAAAATTAATTATTTAATTGAGGACCAAGTTGCTTTTCTCAAGCAATTTGTAGATAATCTTCAACTACAAAAGTTTTATTTAGCTGGTTATTCCTACGGTGCATGGATCGCTTCAGCATATGCTGTTCATTACTCATTTAGTCTACACGGTTTAGGTTTAATTGGCCCCGCAGGTATTCGTGATGATGGTTTTGTTGGACGCTATGACCACCTTAAACCACTACTTTGGCAGACAAAACTTGTGGATTTGGCGATCGCCCTATATAAACCTTTTGCCTACTTTAGCGGGAACAGGAATGGTTACCAAAAAATTGCCCAAGCACGTCATATGCTGATGACTCAACCCAGTGCTGCTGCTATGTTAAACAGCATATTAAAAGCAACAAATGCTCTGAATACGGTGGAAAAACATATCCATCAAATTTCCACACCAACAATAGTTATTGCTGCGGAAAATGATACTACTATTCCCCAATGGCACAGTGAAACCTATGCAAAAACCATTCCCCAAACCGCTTTTTATGTTATCCCAGGTGCTGAACATGACTTTGTTAATACTCATGCTCCGGATATTTGCCGCCTAGTTCATTCTTTTTTTACGAAATCTGGTTTTATTTCATCCGTGGTTGAACTAGACTAACCAATTTCTTATCTTAGCAGATAATAAATCAATTATAGCTGTAGCTGCTACTAAAACAATTAAAATCGCACAGACTTTTTGATATTGGAAAGCGCCAAAGCTTTGATAAAGTGAAACACCTATGCCACCAGCTCCCACTATGCCCAGAACAGAAGCGGAGCGGACATTAGATTCAAATCTATAAAGCGTGAAAGAAGTCCACAAAGGCATAACCTGGGGAATCACACCATAAATGACCTCTTGAATGTGACTAGCACCAGTAGCTCTAATCCCATCCACTGGACCTGGTTCAATAGATTCTACCGCTTCGGAGAACAATTTACCTAATACTCCAGTGGTGTGTACAAATAAGGACAACACCCCTGCAAAGGGACCCAACCCCACTGCCACTACAAATATCAATGCAAACACTATTTCATTAATAGCACGCATGGCATCTAATATTCGTCTTGTTGGTTGCACAATCCATATTGGGCACATATTATTGGATGCTAGGATGGATAAGGGAACAGAAACGATCGCCGCCATTAGGGTTCCCCAGAGTCCCATAGAAATTGTAATTACAGTTTCAGAAAAGTAATATCCCCAGTCGGAAAAGTCTGGTAGAAAATATGATTTAACATACTCCACCATATTGTCTCCACGTTGCAGAAGCACCAAGAAATTTAATTCACTTTGTAGATAGGAGGCAATAAGGGCCACAGCAATTGCTAAAACTAACAGAACTTTTTTGGTAGTGACAAGTTTGGCTTCTTTCTCTAACATTGCCAAGACATTAGGAGAAGAAACTGGGGATTCTGATTTCGGGGACATGCTCGTATACGCCTAGATTTAATACTATTATATTTGGTCAAGTTATTTATTGAGAGTAGACTTTCTCTTTTTTCAGGTAGCTGTTGATCTCTAACTTAGTTTTTAAAAATCAACAGCTGATAATTACTGGCAATTAAGTGGTATTAACGTCCTTGCAGTTTTCGCAGTTGGCTATTTAAGTTGTTTAATTTTTGTTTATCTGCAGCAGTTAAATCCGTTTTAGACTGGAGGTCTAAAACCTGTTTAGCAAGGTCTAACTCTCGAATAGGGTTCCAGGTTTTATCATTAGCTGGGACCAAGGCTGACCACTGCAAAGGTTCTAAGATTTTTTTGTCTTTGAAATTGTAGAAAAAATTCTGCAGTTTTTTCTTCACATCAGCTGGTAAATCTTTACGATAAGCTATGGGGTCACTAGGGATAATTGGTGATGTCCAGATGATCTCAAATTTTCTGTCTGGCTGAAGGATTAGTTTTTTCCAATCTTTCCAGAGACTCATTATTATTAGTGGCTACATCTACCTGGTTATTTGCCACTGCTAAAGCTGTAGCTTCGTGACTACCTGAGAAAATTAACCGTTTAAAAATTTTCTTAGGGTCAACTTTATTTTTGCCAAATACATAGTAGCTAGGTACTAAAAACCCAGAAGTAGAGTTAGGATCATTAAATGCAAAAGTTAATTTACTCGCATTTCGGATCACATATTTATCCCCACCCTGCTTTTTAGCTGCTGCTGTAATCGGATTACTCTTATTGGCAATCAGATGAGCATAGTAACCTTTTTTTCCATCGCTAGAAACAGTTTGGGCAAAGGCTTCTGCATTGGCAATTTTAGCAGCTTCAATATAGGATTTACCACCATACCAAGCTATTTGCACCTGACCGAAACGCATGGCTTCAATTACCCCTGCATATTGAGTAGCATAAAAAGCTCTCACAGGAATGCCTATGGAACTTGATAACGCCGCAATAAATGGTTCCCAAAGGGGTCTTTGATTGGCTTGGGATTCTGTGGAAATGATACCGAAGTTCAGTTCTTTTATTTGTTGGGCTTGTACTGGCTCAATACCTCTGTTACCAATGGTGGCAATGGCTTGAGTACCTAATAAAGACGCACCAAATAAGGCGGAGCTTTCAATGAATGATCTGCGTTTCATGGCTATTCCTCAGTGATGTTTTATAAGTGATATTTTCTGGTGGTGCGCAAGATTTAAATGCGGAAAAACTTGAGTTTAGGAATTATAGCAACACTTCACCATGTCCTCTCATTACCAATTCTTCGACAGCTGCACCATAAATTTGATTTAGTTTCCTATCATCCAATTCTACGGTTGGTCCATCGAATTTTACTTCTCCATCCTTCAAGGCAATTACCCTACTAAAGTAGTTTCTTACCATTTGAATTTGATGTAAAGAAGCTACTATACTAATTCCATTATCTCGGTTGAGCTGTACCAGCAACTCCATTACTTTACGTGCTGACTCTGGGTCTAATGAAGCAATCGGTTCATCCGCTAATATAATCTTTGCCCTCTGAACTAAACAACGAGCAATGGCTACCCTTTGCTGTTGTCCTCCCGAAATCGTAGAGGCTCGTTTGTAAGCATGCTCGAGAATTCCGACCTGTTCCAGCGCAGCTAGGGCTTGAATTTTTTCTTCTTTAGTAAACAAATGTAGTGTTGAACGTAAAGGAGACACTCTGGCCAGGTTACCAACCAAAACATTCTCAATTACTGTTAACCGATTTACTAGATTAAACTGCTGGAAAATACAACCAATGCGACTGCGTAATAGTCTGACTTTTGAATGTAGTTTTCCCTGACTTTGCAAGGTGGTACCATATACGGTGACTTCACCAGCATCAGCAGTTTGTAAGCCATTAATGTGCCGCAAGAGTGTGGACTTTCCTGAACCAGACGCACCAATTAGGGCGACCATGTCTCCCTCATGTATGCTACATGACACTTGTTTCAGTGCCACTTTGCCTTTAAAATCCTTGGAAACATTGTCAATCGTAATACTCACTGTGGTTATTGTTTATTCATAGTCTAGTCTGACATCAAGTTAACAGCGGTTGGTTAAGTAATAGTTAAGTAAAGGATAATTTTAGATGTGATATTGGATTTCTTAACATTCGATGAAGACTAACCATTACTAACAATCACCCAAACTACAGGAAATGGCAAAGCGTGAAACTGATTTTTTCGGTAAAATGGGAGATAAATTGTTGGGAAACGTATAGGACTATGGCTTCAGCCGTTTTAATCGAACATCTAAGGAAAAGCTACGGTAAGGTCGTCGCAGTCAAAGATGTCTCTTTTGAGGTACAATCGGGAGAAATCTTTGGTTTACTTGGTCCCAATGGTGCAGGTAAAACTACTACTCTCCGCGCTCTTTGTACTCTGACTACCCCAGATGCTGGAAAAGTTCAAGTTTCGGGTATATCTGTTGTGGACCATCCCAAATTGGCACGACAAAGGTTGGGTTATGTCGCTCAGGAGGTAGCCATAGATAAGATATTAACAGGTAGAGAACTATTACAACTGCAAGCAGCTCTTTATCATCTACCCGGTGCAGCAATCAAGGAACGGATTGCTAAGGTGTTGGAATTGCTTGGTTTACAGGAATATGCAGATCAAAAAACTGGAACCTATTCTGGTGGTTTACGTAAACGTCTAGATTTAGCAGCTGGGTTGTTACATTCCCCAGATGTGTTAGTTTTGGATGAACCAACGGTGGGATTGGACATAGAAAGTCGAATTGTAGTCTGGGATTTCTTGCGGAAATTACGAGCCGCTGGTACTACTGTAGTCATCACTAGTCACTATTTAGAAGAGATTGATGCTTTGGCAGATAAAGTGGCAATTATAGATAAGGGTCTGGTAATTGCTACTGGTACACCTGCTCAATTAAAAGATCAAGTGGGAGGCGATCGCATTACTTTGCGCATCCGGGAGTTTTCACATCAGGAGGAAGTAGACAAGGCCAAGAATTTATTGGCAACTCTACCTTTTGTGCAGGAAATAATCATTAATTCTGCTCAGGGTAATTCTCTGAATTTAGTAGTTACCCCGCAAAATGATGCCCTAATTACTATTCAGCAGACTTTAAGTAATGTAGGTCTACCAATTTTTGGTATTGCCCAATCCCGTCCCAGTTTAGATGATGTTTACTTGGCTGCTACTGGTAAGACATTAATGGATGCGGAATTAGCAGCAGTGGCTAATCGTGATCCTAAAGCGGAGAAAAAGCAAAATATGAGATAGGTTGGGAAAATTTCAACCCATCCCACAGGGGATCTAAGAATCCTCATATATTCATCGATAAAGTTACCACTTCTAAATCATTATGAAGACAGATATCAATTTACCATCAGTTACTTCTCCCTCGCTTATGGTTTCTGAAACTGGATCTAGTTTTATTGGGGAAATCACCCAAGAAACCTTAGCCCTAACCCGTCGTCTATTTATTCAACTACAGCGTCGTCCTTCTACCCTCATAGCTGGTATTATTCAACCGGTAATGTGGTTAGTGTTATTCGGCGCATTGTTCCAAAATGCCCCCCAGGGTTTATTTGGTTCTACTGCTAATTACGGACAATTTTTAGCTGCTGGTGTGATAGTATTTACCGCTTTTGCTGGCGCTTTAAATGCCGGGTTACCTGTCATGTTTGATCGGGAATTTGGCTTTTTAAACCGGTTACTGGTAGCACCTTTAGCTTCTCGGTTTTCTATTGTGTTTGCTTCTGCTATTTTCATCATTAGCCAAAGTTTACTTCAAGCAGCAGTGATAGTCGGTGCAGCAGCAATGCTAGGAGCAGGACTACCAGATATTAATGGATTGGTGGCGATCGCCTTGATCGTATTTTTACTGGCACTAGGAGTTACAGCTATTTCCCTGGGTTTGGCCTTTGCTTTACCTGGACATATTGAACTAATAGCAGTAATTTTTGTAACTAATTTGCCTCTGTTATTTGCCAGTACAGCCTTAGCTCCATTATCTTTTATGCCAGAATGGTTAAAAATTGTAGTTGCCCTGAACCCTTTGAGCTATGCCATAGAGCCAATTAGGCATTTATATCTCAATAGTAATTGGGGACTAAATGATGTGGTGATGGAGGTGTTTTGGGGTAATGTTAGCTTTGGAGGATCCTTGTTAGTATTATTGGGATTTGCAATAGTGGCTTTAGTAAGCATTCAACCCCAACTACGCAAAACATTAGCCTAACCTTGTTAAAACAGACAAAAATGGAGGGAAATCATGAACAAGTACTTTTTGATGGGTAAACTTTTGCTGGCTTGTGGTGCGGGAATAGGTCTTATTAGTTCGTTTGCGCCACAACCAAGTTTTGCTAATATCGCTAATACAAGTCAACCTTTGAGTAGTCCGGATAATACAAATCCTTTGGCAAATGATTCGGGACTTGATATGTTCAATATAATTCATCGGTTGAACTTCGGCCCATTGAACTGGGATCCTAATCAGCAAAATCAACAGTTAGAAGATGCAGCAGCAGCCTTTAAAGCCCGTCAAAATCAGATATTGCAAAATCAGCAGCCATCAAAGGTAAAAGTAGAAGAAAATAGATCTGGTGACAATACTGATGGTAGTAATACAGAAAGAAAGTAGTTGTTTTTGTGCGTTACCGTTTTGTAACGCACAAAGCGAATAAAAATAAATAGGTGGGTGATTATGTTAACATCTTTAATTGATAGCGAAGATAGAGCAGCTGTTTATGCAGCTAAAACCAGAACTGCTATTTGCGATCGCTCCCATTGGGGAAGAATTGAAGTTACTGGTGAAGATAGATTGCGTTTTTTACACAATCAAAGCACTAATAACTTTCAATCTTTACAACCAGGTAGTGGCTGTGACACTGTGATGGTCACTTCCACAGCTAGAACTATAGATTTAGTGACTGGATATGTCCTAGAAGATAGAGTATTACTACTAGTCTCACCCAATCGGCGGGAATTTTTACTCTCCTGGTTAGACCGTTATATATTTTTCGCAGACCAGGTGACCCTGACGGACATAACTGACCAAACAGCAACATTCACCCTCCTAGGTCCAGAAAGTGATACCATAATCAGCAAACTGGGTGCAGCATCACTTCTGAGTCAACCTGACGGCCATCACATTTCAATCAATGGCATCATTTTTGCCGTTGGTACTGGATTAGCTATACCTGGCTATACCCTAATTCTCCCCAGAGCAGAAAAACAGCAAATTTGGCAGCAACTCCTAGATTGGGGAGCAGTCAAACTGAGCGATCGCCATTGGGAAATGTTGCGGATTTCGCAAGGTCGGCCCGCTCCCGATGCGGAGTTAACGGATGATTATAATCCCTTAGAAGTTGGTCTTTGGCAGACAGTTTCGTTTAATAAGGGTTGTTACATTGGTCAAGAGACCATTGCCAGACTAAATACTTACAAAGGGGTAAAACAACATTTATGGGGAATTAAGCTAAAAAATTGTGCACAACCGGGAACTATAATTACCATATCGGGGGAAAAAGTTGGTAAGCTTACCAGCTACATAGAAACTCCCGAAGGACACTTTGGGTTAGGTTATATTCGTGCGAAAGCAGGAGGTGTGGGTTTAACTGTAGAAGTGGGAGAAACTCAAGGAGAAATTGTGCCAGTCCCCTTTGTTTCCCGGGAGTATCCTCAATAATTGAGGTAGGGCAATTTATGAGGTTTTTAATTTAGGATTTCATTTAGGATGAATTTATGTTGATTAATGCGATAGTCGCCTATTTACACTATTTGAGCTTAGCAATTATATTTGGTTCCTTATGTACAGAACTATTTACCCTTAAACCAGACCTAACCAATAAAGAAGGATGGCGAGTTCTCATAGCTGATAGCGCCTACGGAATTGCAGGGGTTACGGTGTTAATCACAGGTGTTCTTAGGGTTTTATATTTAGAGAAAGGAGCAGCATACTATACTCATCAACCGGTTTTCTGGTTGAAAATATCCATATTTATCCTGGTTGGGTTATTATCCTTGTATCCCACCTTTTCATTTTTGATGTGGATTAAAAATCTCCGTAATCAGAATTCCCCGGAAGTCAGTCCCGAGAAAATAAACCTACTCAAAACTATTATTCGTCTAGAGCTTGTGGGATTTAGTGTAATTCCCCTGTTTGCTTCAATGATGGCAAGAGGAATTAGACTAGGATTATGATAAACCTTAAGGTTTCATAGCGTAGGTGCTGGTGTTCCAGCCCAGCTCGGTTGTGGGATGCTACAGCTGTAAAAAATGCTTGCAGACATTAAACCCACACAACGAGATAGGGTATGTAGAGAGTTTGTAAAAATTTGTTGCAACTAGTAAAGTCCGTTTACGATAAAGACCGATTTATGTTATAGTGGTAGCGCAAAATAATTATCTTTTCTAATTACAGGGAATCTAGTATGGCTCTCCATCTTGGTGATACAGTACCAAACTTTACACAAGCATCAACACATGGTGAAATCAACTTTTATGAGTGGGCGGGTGACAGCTGGGTAGTGCTGTTTTCCCATCCCGCTGATTACACACCTGTTTGTACCACAGAATTAGGCACAGTTGCTAAATTAAAACCCGAATTTGACAAACGTAACGTCAAGGCGATCGCATTGAGTGTGGACGATGTAGAATCCCACCAAGGATGGGTAGGGGATATTGAAGAAACCCAAAGCACCACATTAAACTATCCAATTATAGCGGATCCAGACAAAAAGGTTTCCGAGCTATATGATATGATTCACCCAAATGCGGCGGCCAATATTACAGTGCGCTCCGTATTTGTCATTGATCCCAATAAAAAACTTCGTCTTTCCTTCACCTATCCTCCCAGCACCGGACGTAACTTTGATGAGCTGTTGCGAGTCATTGATTCCCTGCAATTAACTGATAACTACAGTGTAGCAACTCCAGCGGATTGGAAAGACGGAGATGATTGCGTAATTGTACCATCCCTAAAAGACCCAGAAGTTCTGAAAGAGAAATTTCCCAAGGGTTATCAAGAAATCAAACCCTATTTACGGTTGACCCCCCAACCCAATAGGTAGGGATTGGATCTTCAAGTCCAGGACGTGTCAAGCTCCCGCTGACTCGCCTGGCATATAATCACTAAAAGTGGGAGTATATATAGAGTATATATTAGGGGAAACTATAAAACAATAAGTTTATTAATATGGATATCAAGAGAGGATTTATTGGCGCAATTGGCAACACTCCACTAATCAGACTGAACAGCTTTAGTGAAGAAACCGGTTGTGAGATTTTAGGTAAAGCAGAATTTCTCAATCCTGGGGGATCTGTGAAGGATCGAGCTGCACTGTACATAATTGAAGATGCAGAAAAAAAGGGTTTATTAAGACCTGGTGGTACTGTGGTAGAGGGAACTGCGGGTAACACAGGGATTGGATTAGCTCATATATGTAATGCTAAAGGTTATAAATGTTTGATCATTATTCCCAATACCCAGTCCCAGGAAAAAATAGAGGCGCTGACAACATTAGGGGCGGAAGTTCGTCCAGTACCAGCAGTGCCCTATAAAGATCCTAACAACTACGTGCGACTGTCTGGTAGAATAGCTGAGGAAATGTCTAATGCCATTTGGGCGAATCAATTTGACAATTTAGCCAATCGTTGTGCTCATTACGAGACCACGGGGGAGGAAATTTGGCAACAGACAGGTGGTAAAATAGATGGTTGGGTAGCAGCAACTGGAACAGGGGGAACTTATGCTGGGGTGGCAATGTGCTTAAAAGAAAAGAATTCTAATATTAAATGTGTGGTTGCTGATCCCTTGGGTAGTGGTTTATATAGTTATATTAAAACTGGTAAGATAAGTATAGAGGGTAATTCCATCACCGAGGGAATTGGTAATAGTAGGATTACAGCGAATATGGAGGATGTTCCCATTGATGATGCGATTCAAATTAATGATCAGGAAGCTTTGAGAGTGGTATATCAGTTGTTAAGAAAAGATGGTTTATTAATGGGTGGTTCAACGGGGATTAATGTTGGTGCAGCTGTAGCTTTAGCTAGGGAGTTGGGTCCAGGACATACTATTGTGACTATTTTATGTGATAGTGGGTCTCGTTATCAGTCGCGTATATTTAATCCCGAGTGGTTAGCGACTAAAGGTTTGGTAATGGGTTAGGGATTGTCTTCAGTATAGGGAATATAAATTTCAAATGTAGCTCCTTTCTGTCCAGTTTCCTGAATATATCCATTCATCTGAATTAATGTTTTGCGGATAATGAATAATCCCAAACCGCTACCATAACCTTCTGTTGCTGTAGTGTTCATAGGTTGAAATATCCAATCTTTCCTACTGGGACTGATACCTTGACCGTTATCATTAAACTCAATAAATAGATATTTCTGTGAACCGGGAATCCTAGCACCACGAATTCCTGAAGGATTGACAGTATCTCGGGAAATAATCTGAATTTGCAAATCTGCTTTTTGAGAGTTATGTTTGATGGAATTTTCTACTAATTCATTGATAACACTCTTAATTTTTTCTTCATCACCATTAAAATATGAGTCACCATTTTGGATATTTAGAGTAATACAAGCATTATCAATTTGAGTATTAGATTCCCATTTTTCAAATAGTTTCCTAACTGGAAAGTGATGTTTTTTAAGTTTAATACCTTCATTAATTGCTTTTAAATCATTAAGAGCAGCTTGACTCAACTCTAGCTGTATTAACAGTTTGTTGAATTGAATATACTGAGGGTCTTCATAGGGAGTTTTCTTAATCATACGTCGAGTTTTAGATTCAATAATTGCTAATTCGTTGTTAACAAAATCAGAAATATCATGAGCGGTTTTAGCAACGACTTCTAGGATATGTTGATATTTATTATTGGTATTGGCAATAGTTTCGTCGGTACTAAAAAATTCAAGTTCTGATTTTTCTGCTGCGCGACGACTGTTAATCTGTTCCAATACATCTTCAATGCTTGCAATAATAGAAGTGAGTACCTCATTTTCATCTTTGCAAGCACGTAATATTCTGTAAGCAATTGCTTTAAGCATACTAATCTCATTAGCAATTTTGTGATAAATTGATCTATTAAGAATTTGAGCATCATTTAAAGCATGATCATAATCAGGATGAACCATTTCAAAATATTCTTTTTGACTAGTGTTTAGTCTTAACATTTCCCAGGCCTCACCATATCTTGGTGAATCTTCAGTAATTTGTCGTAACATTTTTACAGCATTCTCGTTATGAGGATTATTAGCTAGGATACTTCTCGCACTAGATAGTATGGACTTCTCCTTATCATCTGACTTATCAATTGCTAAGTTAAAGTAAGAATCACCTTTTTGGTACAATTTAAGACAGTAATATAGTCTACCTAAGGTAATATGAATAACATTAACATCATATTGTTTTAATTTTCTAGTGTCTATCTGCTCAATTTGAGTGATTGCATCCTTATATCTTCCTAGCTGTTCTAAACACTTAGCGAATATAAAAAATATATAATTATCAGGTTGAATTTGTAAGGAACGCTGAAGTATTTCACAGGCTTTCTTATAATCACCAGAATCAGCCAGAGCTTTCCCGTAACTAGTTAAAGCTATTATGTTATCTGGTTTAATTTGTAAAGAACGCTCAAATATTTCACAGGCTTTCTTATAATCACCAGAATCAGCCAGAGCTTTCCCATAACTGGTTAAAGCTATTGTATCATCTGGGTTGATTTGTAAAGAACGCTCAAATATTTCACAGGCTTTTTTACAATCACCAGAATCAGCCAGAGCTTTCCCATAACTAGTTAAAGTTATTGTGTTATCTGGTTTAATTTGTAGAGAATGCTCAAATATTTCCCGGGCTTTTTTACAATCACCAGAATCAGCGAGAGCTTTCCCGTAACTAGTTAAAGTTATTGTATCATCTGGGTTGATTTGTAAAGAACGCTCAAATATTTCACAGGCTTTTTTATAATCACCAGAATCAGCGAGAGCTTTCCCGTAACTAGTTAAAGCTATTGTATCATCTGGGTTGATTTGTAAAGAACGCTCAAATATTTCACAGGCTTTTTTATAATCACCAGAATCAGCGAGAGCTTTCCCGTAACTAGTTAAAGCTATTATGTTATCTGGGTTAATTTGCAAGGAACGCTCAAATATTTCACAGGCTTTTTTATAATCACCAGAATCAGCGAGAGCTTTCCCGCAACGAGTTAAAGCTATTATGTTATCTGGGTTAATTTGCAAGGAACGCTCAAATATTTCACAGACTTTTTTATAATCACCAGAATCAGCGAGAGCTTTCCGATAACTATTTAAAGCTATTGTGTTATCTGGTTCAATTTGTAGGGAACGCTCAAATATTTCACAGGCTTTTTTATAATCACCAGAATCAGCGAGAGCTTTTCCATAAGTATTTAAAGTTATTGTGTTATCTGGTTCAATTTGTAGGGAACGCTCAAATATTTCACAGGCTTTTTTATAATCACCAGAATCAGCGAGAGCTTTCCCGTAACTAGTTAAAGCTATTATGTTATCTGGGTTAATTTGCAAGGAACGCTCAAATATTTCACAGGCTTTTTTATAATCACCAGAATCAGCGAGAGCTTTCCTATAACTATTTAAAGTTATTGTGTTATCTGGGTTAATTTGTAAAGAACGCTGAAATATTTCACAGGCTTTTTTATAATCACCAGAATCAGCGAGAGCTTTCCCATAACTATTTAAAGCTATTGTGTTATCTGGTTCAATTTGTAGAGAACGCTCAAATATTTCACACGCTTTCTTATAATCAGTGAGTCTCAGCAAAATCTTGCTATATGTACTCAATACTTTTACATTTTTTGGCTCAATATGGAGGGCAGATTCAAGAACATTTAATGCTTCTTTACTTTCACCATTATCGAACAATGCACTGGCATAATTCCTCATAATACTCACATTGATTGGAGATAATTCCATAAGTTTTTTAAAAACTTCCAATGCCTTCCTTAATTCATGCAATTTAACTAAACATTCAGCATAAACCTTAAGAATATGAAGGTTATCAGGGTCAGTTTCCAAAACTTTTTCAAAATCCTTCAACACCCCTTTAATATCTTTAATAGCTTGATCGCTCCTCGAAACTTTGAGGAAACGCTCAGTTTTATTAATTAGAATTTGGATATCATCATTATCATTTACCATAATTTATTCACTGGATAAAGGTCTCAGCTGTAAAACAAATATGTGAACAGAACATTATTCTTCAACTATACCCCATCCCTATCCGATTGTTTACCTAATACCCGATCGCCACTCTTTGTTTTTGCCCCCATAGCTGGTGTACACACAATTGAGATAGGGAATGAATTCCCTATCTCATTATTGAGTCAAACCCACCGGTGGATGTCAATTAATCAGAATCTGTTTTACCAGGATACTCATGACCTCCCCTGGATTACTAGTCGGTATCAGATCACTCCAATCAGTTGCATGGGCATAACCTAGCACGTGTAGATAGTGAATCGTACTAATAACTGTCTTTTTCGATCCAATCAATAGGTGCTTTAATGGTTCCCTGCGATCGCATTCTGGAACCACTACACTGCCAACTACTGTGGTGTCATTAACATTGCCGATAAAATTCCTAGTCTGTGCCATAATTTGATTACCTCTAAAAGGGGTGTAAGGTGATCCGGATTTCTTGCAGGAAGGCCTCGATCACCTTACCTTTAAGTATAAAACTACTTGACTAAATATGCAAGAGGTTTATTGAAAAAAATTAATAAAATTTGTAAATCTTTTAGACTTGTCAAGCATAACTGAAAAATATAAGAAATTTGGACTCACCCAATTCCCTGGGAACCACAAGGATGGTTTACACTGTAAATTGTGGTCAATAAAGAAAACTGCTGTAATAGTTATGCCATTTTAACCTTGCCATATAGGATACACTTATATACTTAATTTTCTATATGGCCTTAGATTTTATATGAAAGAGTTCAATACAGTCGGCATTTGTCAGATAGAAAAGCACTACATGTGCGATGTGACAGCAAAATTCAATAGATGTAGTCAACTGATAGAAAGTGGCAAATATTTTGCCATCAATTTCCCCCGCCAACATGGGAAGACCACCATGCAGAATCTGCTGGCAAAAAGCTTTGAGAAGGTGGAAACATATCTGGTAATCAGCACCAGTTTCGAGGGGATTGGCGACCTACCATTTGAAAGTGAGAAAAATCTGGCGGGCATGATACCTGTGGTTTTTGCCAAAGGATTGTTCTTCAACCACCCGGAACTAGCGGACTGGCTTGAAGGTGAAGCCAGGAAAATAGAAAACTTCCAACAACTTTCAAGATTTATCAGCGATTGGGTTAGTAAGTCTGGGCTAAAAATTGTTTTGCTGCTGGACGAAATTGACAAAGCCAGCAATAACCAGGTGTTCATCAATTTCCTGTCCTTGTTACGGGACAAATACCTAGCAGCAGCACAAGGTCGAGATGCCACCTTTCATTCCGTAGTACTGATTGGTATCCATGATGTGAAGACCTTGAAGTTAAAGCTTACCACGGGTGAGGAGCGCAAGCTGAACAGTCCTTGGAACATTGCTGTAGACTTGGATATCGAATTCACCTTCACCCAGCAGGAAATTGAACCCATGCTCGTGGAATATGCCCGTGAGCATATACTCACCATAGACTCTCATTTATTGGCTCGGCTTCTGTTTTACTATACCAATGGTAATCCTTTCCTTATTAGCAAGATGTGCCAGGTCATTGATGAAGTTTATATGCATGAAAATAAACGACCTTGGGCATCTGAGGACATCGACGCAGCCTACACATACCTAGTGGATGGAGCTTATACCACCACCCACTTTGATGATATTGACAAAAACCTGGAAAACAACGAAGATCTTTTCCACCTGGTCAAAGATATTGTGATCAATGGTATGGCATTGAAGTTCAATGTCAGCAATCCAGTTATTGGCAAGGGCAAAGTCTATGGAATACTAAGGGGAAACGAGCAGGGTCTCTGCGATATCAGCAATAAAATCTATGAATACCGAATTCTTGACTACCTACTTTCTAAGCAGGAAACTGACCATGGCCTCCTTGACCGATACCGAGACAGCGGATTCATATCTGGTGGAAGACTCAATATTGAGCTAATCTTGGAGAGATTCCAGTGGTTCATGCGGGAGCATCATTCATCTAAAGACAACGATTTTCTTGAGTCCAATGGGCGTATGTTGCTCATGTCTTTCTTTCGCCCGATCATCAATGGTAAGGGATACCTATTTAAGGAGAATGTGACTGCGGAAGACCGTAGGATGGATTTGGTGGTTACCTATAACAACCAGCGTTATGTGATCGAACTGAAAATCTGGTACGGTGAAAAGCGGCTCCAGGATGGACTTGATCAGCTTTGTAGCTACCTAGATTCGTACAGGTTGAACGAGGGACATATAATTGTATTCAATTTTAATAAAAACAAGGCCTACGATACACGGAAAATTGTTCACCGTGGCAAACGTCTTACTGCTGTCTTCGTCTAGCCAACTGTTGATGCGATCGCCCAGTGTAATCTACCGTCGGTAAAGTAGATGGTCTGGATCTAGCCACACAATGTAAAAGATTTCTTCAATAAAGAAGCCGTGCACCCTGCCATGTTCATTGGAACAAATAGAAAATTGATAAGGTGTATCCACTATCTGTTCTTCTCCAGGGATACCAAAGCCCGATTCAGTTGTATCCTCCCAAGTAATTGGATGGCAGCGTAACGCTTTACTACGGTTGCTGATAAGTTCCTGAGCCGTCCAACTAGAAATATCTCTAAGTCTTTCAAGAAGACCAAGCAAGTAATCGGAGTTCCTACCCACAACTGAAAAATCCCTGTGGTCACTCTGAAAGTACTTGTATGAGAAGCTTATTCCTTTTGACCAATTCTCTGTGACAGTGGGCTTTATTTTAGAAGGAGACTGATTTTGAAGTTCAGTCTTCTTAATCTTATTCTTCTTCGGCACGTACTTTGTAATACTCCCTGATAGATTCCTTGGTAATAATTTCATTACAGGGAGCATCCATAGGTAGGGAACCCCTTGCTCTTGCTTCAATCCAAGGGGTTTCTTGGTGGGTCATGCGTTCTAATTCGTAAGCATCGCACTGGAAGTACACTTCCACAACCTCATCCAAAAAACTTCTGATATTTTCAGGCAAGTTAGGCTCCTCTACTTCTTGTTGGATGGGACGCCATCCAAAACCCTTATATTGCTGATACAGCACAGGAATGACCGGCCCATGAACCCAGGCCTCAAATTCTTCTTCAAACAGAGCAGTATCGTAGAGCGCTAAATGCCAGGCCTGAGCATAGTAAACCAGCTTTTGTAATTTGAGGTTGCTAATATATGAACCAGTTTCGTTTGCCAGGTGAATGAAATAACGTGCTACATCAAAACAAGTAAGCATGTTTTTCCCCCTTTAAACCAGGACAAGAACCAAGAATTCCCCACACTTAACATAGGGTAATCATAACAATAGGTGCATCAAAAGTCAAGTTAAATTTAGAATTGCTGACGATCACCACTCTTTGTTTTTGTCGATAGCTTCTGCAGTGTACACATAGGTGTTATCTTTTGGTTAATTCCCAACAAGAGGCATCTCTAACGCTTATTTTAGCATACCAGTCAGCTACTTTTGTATTGGGGTGTCTCACCTTAAAAAGTAGTATTGGTAACGCTTTGGCTATTTCCGGAGATGTCTAATCGCTTTAATGGTTCCCTGCGATCGCATTCTGGAACTACCACGATGCCAACTACAGTAGTGTCATTAACATTGCCAGTAAAATTCCTAGTCTGTGCCATAATTTGATTACCTCTAAAAGGGGTGTAAGGTGATCCGGATTTCTTGGAGGAAGGCCTCGATCACCTTACCTTTAAATATAAAACTACTTGACTAAATATGCAAGAAGTTTATTGAAAATAAATTAATAAAGCTTGTAAATCTTTTAGACTTGTCAAGCATAAATAGATTTGTTGGGTAATAATCCAGAATATTCCTGAAAGGCTTTTCCGACAAGGATTTCGGGAATTATACCGTGAAATCCCTCAAAGATGGACTCCATAAGGATTTCTGGTATTTTAATCACTATTTCCCAACAGGTCTAGTACACAACCTCCATTTCTTCCTTCAACCACCTGCACTCAAATGACCATCCTCCATATAAATAATCCGATCAGCTATATCTAAAATCCGATGGTCATGGGTAACCAGTAAAATCGTTGAATTGTGTTCCTTCGCTAATTTCTGCATCAACTCCACCACATCCCTACCCGATTGTTTATCTAATGCAGCAGTTGGTTCATCCGCTAACACAATTTTAGGATCGCTCACTAATGCACGGGCGATCGCCACTCTTTGTTTTTGTCCCCCCGATAGGTTATCTGGATAATAATTAACTCTGTCTCCTAAACCAACCGCTTCTAAAATTTGACGGGAACGGATCATCATTTCCGAAGCGGGAATTCTAGGATGAACTTCTAAACCCATTCTTACGTTTTGCACTGCTGTTAAACTACCATGCAACCCATGGGACTGGAAAATATAACCATTACTTATTCTAGATTGGGTCAATTGTTTCAAACTAGCTTTACTCAAATCCTTACCTAAAACTTTCAAACTTCCAGACTGTACAGAGCGTAAACCTCCCACCAGGGTTAACAGGGTGGTTTTTCCCGAACCTGAAGGACCAGTCATAATCACTATCTCCCCCGCATTAATCGTCAGGTTAATATTGAATAATATTTGCTTTTTCAGGTATCCTGATCCAAAATAATAGTCCAGATTCTGGATATCAATTACTGGTAGTCCCATTGATACTAATTCAGAATTTTTCATGTTATTTTCATGTTATTTAATATGTGCCAACATCTAGTTTTTAAAAACCATGATCAATCAAAACATATCCGCCGGATCTGCTGATTGTAGTTTCCCAGTTGCTGTAGCTCCAGAAATCATACACATAATCAACGTCAAGGTCAAAACAAATATAGCTCTAGACAGGGTCATATATATGGGCAAATTAGTGGCATTTTTTGCCATTTGGTATAATCCCATAGGGATGATAAATCCGGGTACAAATCCCAGAGTAGCTAAAATAATTGCTTCTTCAAAAATTACTCCTAATAAATACATGTTATTATATCCCATAGCTTTAAAGGTGGCATATTCTTTTAGATGGGAATTCACATCAGTTGATAGAACTTGATATACAATTATAACTCCTACCATAAATCCCATGGCTACCCCCAAACTGAAAATAAACCCAATAGGACTTTCTTTCTTCCAATAGGCTTCCTCAAATTTGATATATTCTGGAAAAGTCAAAACCTTTACGTCTTCATTTTTCTGTAGGCGAGATTTCACTGCTGCTGCTACCTGAGAAATTTCATACCCTGGTTCTACACTAATTAATCCCAAATTGACACTTCCTGCTTGTCTTCTAGGAAAGATTCGTAAAAAGTTCTCATCACTGGAAACTAATATTCCATCTGCACCAAAAGAAGCTCCTAATTTAAACAATCCACCTACATGAATTGTCCTCTTTTCTATTTCTGTACTGACAATTTTCCCTTGATCTATTTTGGCAAACATTTGTTTGTATTCTCCCCTAGCACCACGATCAAATAAAAAGTAATCAGGTAGTTTAATCGTATCCAATTGATTTTTAATGGCCGGTACATTTAATAATGATTGTTCAGGACTAAATCCCAGGGCCTGTACAGAGGTTTTTCGTTGGGTTTGGGGATTTTTCCATGCTACTAAACCCACATACATTGCCCTGGCGGATTTTACACCAGGCACATCCTCCGCTTGTAATAGTCTCCTGCGGGAAAAGGTGGACATATTTTGCATGTTTTTACTCTGGGGACTAATTAAAACAATGTCCCCAATCATTGCCCGGTTTAATCTAGTATTGCTATCATATAGGGCATTTTGAAACCCTAACTGCATGAACATTAATACATCAGCAAAAGCTATACCAGATATGGCAACTAATAATCGACCTCTATGATGACTCAGTTGTAACCATCCCAAGGGTGTGCGTCTTTGTATTTCTTCAATCAGTCCTCTCATAGATGAATTACTGCCTTAATTTGTAAATTGGTCAGTTTTTGGGCTTTCTGACTAGATAAATGATCTAGTTTAATGTAAACTTCCACAACTCTTGCATCAATATTTTCACTAGGATCAGAATTAATCACGTTTTGTCTTTTCACTTCCCAGCCAATTCTCTCTACTGATCCCTGCAATTCTCCCTCAAGAGAACTACTAGATATTTTCACCTGCTGCTGAGGAAGGATTTTACTAATGTCACTCTGGTAGACTTCCGCTACTGCGTACATCTGACTAGTTTCGCCAATTTCTACTATCCCCTCATTCCCCACTAGCTCTCCAGCGCGGGTATGGATCTCAAATACTACTCCCTTTTGAGGAGATTTAATATAGGCTTGATCCAAATTGACCTTTGCTTGCTGTGCTGCTGCTTTGGCACGATTTAGTTCTGCCCTCGCTGCTGCTATATCTATAGGACGTACTTCCGCAATTTTATTCAAAATAGCTTTGGCTGAGATAATTTGCTCCCCACCTGTAGAACGGATTCGATTTAGAGCAGTTTTTGCCTCTTCAATTTGCTTTCTGCTAGTATTATCTATACGTTGTAGGTTTGCTGTTGCTTCCCTCAACTGTTGGGTAATAGTGTCAACGCTTAGGGTTTTACTATCTAACAACGACTGAGAAATTGCTCCATCCTTATATAGTTGTTGGTATCTTTCTAGTTCCACTTGGGCATTTTTTAGTTGCACTTGTAGTCTATTGATTGTTGCTCTTTGTACTGCCGTTTCACCTTGCCATTGAGCTTCTAGTCTTAATACTACTGTTTCCTGTCCACGTTCATCCCCTACTCTTTGTGCTTCTATTCTGCCAATTTCCGCTTTTTGGGCATTCAGTTCTCCAATTTTTGCCCCCTGTTGTACTTTTTCTACGTTAATCTGGGCTATTTTTATCGCTGCTTCTGCTTCTTCGTATGCTGCTTGTAATCGAGGTTTGTTGTCTAAAATTGCTATTATTTGTCCAACCTTTACCATATCTCCCTCTTTTACCAACAGTCTCTCAACCCTACTTCCCTGAGTTAAGGTGGATGCAGAAAGTTTAATCACTTTTCCTCTCGGTTCAAGTCTTCCTAAAGCAGTGACAGTATGAATTGGTGGTATGGTACTTTCACTCGTTGGTGTTTGATTAGCTTTAGAATGTTGGGTTAGCAAAATCTTGTACAGCTGCAACCCACCAACTCCCATAATTATGGCAGTTCCTAGGATAACTAATGATCTTAGCACTTGTGGATTTGGCTTAGACTCTAGATCACCTACCATAGCTTTTACCTCGAATTTACTTGCCACCCATTCCCAAAATTGAAGATTGTTCTTTCAACTCGTTATCATATTAATATCTTTTGGCTCACTTTTAAGACTATGAATCAAATACTTACAGAAATATCTACACAAGTACATATACAAACACCTAAAACAATCTGTATCCTAGGTGGCGGTTTTGGCGGACTTTACACCGCTTTACGTTTAAGCCAGCTAGATTGGGGAAATACAGAAAAGCCAGAAATCGTTTTAATAGATCAAGGCGATCGCTTTATTTTTTCACCCCTATTGTATGAACTACTGACCAATGAACTGCAAACCTGGGAGATAGCACCCTCATATCAGGAGATATTAGAAAATACCGGAGTACATTTCCATCAAGCCAAGGTTAGTGAAGTTGACACGGATAATCAACAAGTGAAATTATGTGATGGAAAAACATTGCAATATGACAGGTTAGTGTTGGCATTGGGGAGTGAAACCAATTTGGATCTGGTTCCTGGTGTTGTCAGTTACGCCTACCCATTTCGTACTCTTGCTGATGTTCATAGGTTAGAAGAAAGACTGAGAGTTTTGACGGCTACGGACCCGGAAAAAATTCGTGTAGCCATAGTGGGTGCAGGTTACAGCGGAGTAGAATTGGCTTGTAAACTCGCAGATAGACTGGGAGAAAAAGGTAGATTGCGCTTGATAGAAACTGGGGATCAAATTCTGCGCACTTCTTCGGAATTTAATCGCCAACAGGCTAAAAAAGCATTAGAACAGAAAAGTGTATTTATAGACTTAGAAACCAAAGTGGTATCTATAGGGGAAAATACTATCTCCTTAGAGTACAAAAATCAAATAGATGAAATTCCCGTAGATTTAGTCATTTGGACTGTGGGAACGAGAATTTCTTCTCTGGTGCAAAATCTTCCCCTAGCACATAACCAAAGGGGACAAATAACCTGCACTCCCACCCTACAAGTTATAGAGCATCCAGAAATTTTTGCCCTGGGAGACTTGGCAGACTGTAAGGACATAGAAGAACAACAACTACCTGGTACTGCTCAGGTAGCTTTTCAGCAAGCAGATTATGCAGCATGGAATATTTGGGCATCTTTAACCGATCGCCCCCTACTTCCCTTCCGCTATCAAGCATTAGGGGAAGTTATGGCTTTGGGGGTAGATAATGCTACTCTTACAGCTTTAGGGATTACATTAGATGGTTATTTAGGTTATCTTGTGCGGCGCTTAGTCTATTTGTATAGATTACCGACTTTAGAACATCAGTTAAAGGTGGGTTTTAGTTGGTTACTGACTCCAATTATTAAAACGCTTTCCCAGGGGTCCAGGGAATGAATTCCCTAGCGGAAAGTTTAAGTTGGTTTTAAAACAACTAGTTTAGCCATGGGTTGGGTTTAGTTCCTCAACCCAAGAGGGATTTTTCAATGATTTCGCATGCTAGTTCATCCCGCAAATATGCAACACCAACGGAAACTTCACCATATCCAAGACTTATTAAAAAGGAGTAATCTATGGCTCAAATAAAAGTTCAAAACTTCGGACCTATTAAATCAGGACTTGTGGAAAATGATGGCTTGGTGGATATTCGTAAAATTACTGTTTTTATTGGTAATCAAGGGACAGGAAAAAGTAGTATTGCAAAATTGATTTCCATGTTTAGTTGGCTGGAAAAACAATTATACCGAGGTAGTTTAGACGAGAAAGATGTAATATCTCGCAACCGACTTGTGAATATATATTGTAACTATAACAACTTAAAGAAATACTTTAGATCTGGAACTGAAATAGAATATCGCGGTAGTGCTTATACAATGACTTATGCTGATAGTAAGTTAACTATTAATCGCAGTGATAATACTCCTAGGAAATATGTGTTACCTAAAATTATGTATATTCCAGCGGAGAGGAATTTTTTCAGTGTAATCAAGAAAGCGGAAAAAGTAAAAGGTTTACCTCTCATGCTGCTTGACTTTTTCAAAGAATTGGAAAGGTCTCAACAGGAGTTATCAGAAACTTTAGACTTGCCAGTAGGAAATGTGAAGCTGGAGTTTGATCAAACTAGTCAAAATTTAATTCTTAGAGGCGATAACTATAAATTGAATATTTCTGAGGCTTCTAGTGGTTTTCAATCCTTGGTTCCAGCGTTTTTAGTCTCTAGGAATATCGCCTTGTCTATTAATCAAAATCAAGGTTCTTCTCAAAGCGAACTAAGTGCAGAAGAACAAAAAAGACTCACTACTGAAATACAAGCAATTATCAATGATGAAAATTTGTCTAAAGAAGTTAAAAAAGCTGCTTTAGAGTTATTATCTTCCAAGTATAGAAATGAATGTTTTCTTAATATTGTGGAAGAACTTGAACAAAATTTATTTCCTACATCACAAAGAGATATATTGTATAAGTTATTGGAATTCGTCAATATTACAGCTGGTAACACACTAATTATGACCACTCATAGTCCTTACATTATTGACTATCTTACCTTAGCAATTAAAGCACAGCAAATTTTACAAACTTTTGATAATTTACCGAAGGGAGAGTTTTTAAAAACTAAACTCAAAAATATTGTTCCTTTGAATTCTTCCATATTTCCAGAAGATTCAATTGTATATGAGCTAACAGATAGTGGAGAAATTAGAAAACTTTCTACCTATGAAGGACTACCTTCCGATGAAAATTATTTGAATAGTTGTTTAGCAGAAACCAATCGATTTTTCAGTGATTTATTAGAAATTGAGGAAGAAATACTATCATCAGTAGTGTAGAGAATTGTGAATATTTAATTTTTGTAAGGAGTATTATATAATTTCATGGAGGTGGAATTGAAAGAAAGAAAACCTAGTGGTAGAAACTATAGAAACTTGATCAAGAAGGCAGAAATACAACTAAAAAGTACAATTAGCGTGTTTATAGAGAATAAAAATTCAGAAAAATTTGTGACAAAAAGGGCATATATAGCAAATGCAAAAAAGCCAGAATTTCACCAGTCTCACAAAGAAAGAATGCAAAGATTTAAGGATGATACAGGTTTCATATTAAAAATTGAAAATAAGATCATAATCTAAAATTATAATCACAGATAACCTGAGTTTTTCCACCCACTCATCAGATAATCCATAAACTAATACTTCACATATTAATGGTAAACTCAGCTCCAATAACCGATTTAATAATTCAAGTGATCGCATACTATTTACTACTTTTAGCACTAATTTAAGCTTAGATATTAGATCAAATTTGGAAACTATAGTAAATAAGTGGAATTAAATATAAGATGAAGGTAGGTTGGGTTGAAGCATGAAACCCAACACACCCATGGGTTATGCTACCCCTAACCCATCCTACAAATAATTGTGCCTCTCTACTTACCACAAAGCGAAATAGATCGAATAGAAGTTATCAACTTAGATAAATGGGTCGATAACTTTTGGAGAGAGCAGAATATAGATAAAAAAATTATTTTTTTGGATTCGGATACAAAACATTTATGGGAACAAGCCTATCAGTTACTTTCCGTTCCGATAGGAATAGAATTTTTTGACACTCCCCAGCCCTAAAGAGATGGGAGTTCTTCATTCATAGACTCAGCTTACCCTGACAAGACTGCTCCAATCATGATTGATATTCAGCGAGCAACGCTTTAAGACCAAATATCTATCTAAAGATAGATGCGGGAAAAAATTAGGATTAATTAAAGTAATTTTGTTTACATTTAGACTTAGATTGTAACAAAATTAAGAACCTAATTATGCCTTATCAGTTATTTGAGATTCCTTCTCTCAAAGGTCATCATGCAGATGTAGTCTATGCAGATCCTGAAAACTCTAATGCACCCGCTTACTCTCATTACGCATTTACCATAGGCGCTAGTGCTAATGCTAATGAGCTAATGGATCGGCGTGGTATTTGGTTTAGCCAACTTCGCCCATGGGAAGATCTATTCCACAAATTTCCCTATGTCAGAGAAATGCTTGAGCAAAAAAAAGCATATTTCCCCGGTGGGAGTGTGCTTAATAATAGCAAAGATTTAAATCCTACATTCCGTATTAATACAGTCATGCGACTTGGTGCATTAGAAATCCTTGGTAACATTTTTTCGGGTCGAATTACTGTTAGTAACAAAGATCCTTTTCCTCACCAATTGGCATTACAACAGTATATGAAGACCCATCAGTTGAGAGTAAAGCGCGTACTAATTGCGGATGAGGTTGGACTGGGAAAGACTATTGAAGTTGGTCTAATACTAAGAGATTTGCTCATTGCTCAACGTCAAATTCACTGTCTTTATCTTACAAAAGGCGGGCTTTTAGATGATGTCAAGCAAAAGCTTGAATCCCTCATTCCTGGGATGGATAATCAAAGTATTATTGAAGTTGAAAACCGGTTTGTGGAATATGGTAAACGGAGAACTGATGGGATTCACATTGCCAGTATGGATGCTGCAAGACGCTATGTGGAAAAATCTGATAAAAAAAATTTACCACCAGGAATAAAACCTAAAATTATAATTATTGATGAAGCACATCATTGCGCAAGTGAAGACCGATTGACCAACCCACAGTTCATAGGACGAAAACGAACAACAAAAGCCTATCAAGCCGCTTATCAAATGATAACTGGAGAGTTCTGGAATAATTCTAATCCTCCTGAACTGGTAATTTTAATGAGTGCTACACCTTTTAGTTCTGAAAATCAATTTATTAATCTATTACGTCTTCTCACTCATCGAACCTCAGTAATTGAGAATTCATACTCAGATGATATCTATCAGCAAAAACTTGTTAACCTTTTAGCTAGCGATCAATCACCTATCGCATTAATTTGGCGACAACAAGATACCGTTCGTAATTGGAATAATGAGAAGATGTTTCCCACATTGACTATTGAACGCCCAAATCTTAGGGTCAGTGATGAATATCTACAGTTAATTAAAAAGATTCGGAGAAAAGTTCAAGAGATTCGCAAGAATCACAATCAAAGGTTTAGTGGATTTTCAGTTAGACAATTGGAAACAAGACTCACTAGTAGCACAATTAGTGGTGCAATTTGGCTGTTTAGATGGTGTATTAAACATACAAAATGGGACAACCAAACTGTCTATAAACAAGACAAATCAGATAGTACAGAAAATCTTCGTAAGCTTATTAAAGCGATTTCTCAAAAGCTTGCTGTCTACAATGAAAGCATAAAATCTGAACACGTAGATGTTTCCTTCCCCAGTGATAATAATTTTACTTTTCAAGCCAGAGCAATAGCACAACCAAATAATACCATACCTGAGATTTATAATTTTAGCAAGCATCTTCACGAAGACGAAGAAGAAGATAGCACCTTCATAGCTGACAATGGTGAAATTTTAGAATTAACACAACTTGCGCTAGAACTTTTAAGTTTTACTAATGGTCAACCCGGAGTAGAAAATGCTAAACTGGATTGGCTTAAAGAGATGCTTAATAGGGATCCCGAATCAAAATTTCTAATTTTTACTGAAAGCCTACAAACTTGTGAAATTATCATTAAGGCTCTTCCAGGATATAGTGGAAAACTAACTGGTGATATGAGCCTTTCTCAAAGAGAGGATACTGTTGCAAGGTTACGCGGTTTAGGTGAAAGAGGTTCAAATATAAGAGTATTAGTGGCAACTTCAGCTGCGGATGAAGGCTTTGATTTTCAAACGGCGAACCGCGTCATTCATTGGGATTTAACTCCAAACCCAGCAGTGCTAATGCAACGGAATGGTCGAGTTGCACGACTAGGACAAATTTCAGATGTGATTGCTTATTACCTAATTATTGCTGATACCCATGAGGAAAAGAGAGAACGAGCTCTTGTTGATCGCTTTACACAAATGGGCATTCAAGATGAAAGAATGCGGCTCAAGATTCTGGGTTTACTCAGCTCGGAAGATGAAGAGAAAATCTTTAAAGATATCGAAGAAAATAAGGTCTCACTAATTGACGATATTTTAAAGAAAGCTGAATCTGCTCATAATGACATGGAAAAACAACTAAAAGAGGTTCAAACAGAAGTGAAACGACAATGGGTAATTAGCAGGAAAGAACTAGAAACCCGCCTGGAAAAATGGATGGAATTAGGTTTATGCTCCATTGACCACAAGTATAATTTAAATTTTAGCACTAAGAAATGGAATCGTCCCGTATTTGAAAACGAAGGTACGGTAATAAAAACGACCGAAACTAAGATTGCTACCATTCTCAACAAAAAATTCACCTTCGATCCAGAATTTAACCTGTTTGGACAGGAAAAAGAAAATATCAAGCTCGCTGGTCTTTGCCCATGGGTCAAAAAAGAAGATGGGAGTGAACATATACCTCTTCATGATTTAGATCCAATAGGATGTCTTGCACGTTCTCTATCCAGAAAGGTTCAAGCTGATTTCACAACAATCTCAGCTAAAAGATTTTATGGGTGTTTTCCCGATTTACAAAGTCAAAACATTCAGTACGTTCTATTTGTCACTCATCCCTTGCGTGAGTTAGAAAATAATATGACGTCAAACTCTTATTCCTATCTGACGTTCTACACTTTCAACAGTGATCTATCTCATCCTTTAAAGGAAGAAGGTGCAACAGGAGAAGAAGTTTATAACTTAATTTCGCTGTTAGAAGATGATGCGATTACAATAGCTTCTACAGCACTCCAGGAAGATATCCTTGATATGGCAAAAGAAGCGGGAGAGAAAATAAGTATGTGGTTAAAAAAATCAGCAAAATTACCTAGTTTGACGGAAAAAAATTACTTTCTACCAATTCCAATTGCTCTTGTTTCTATTATCCCCTAAGCGCGAATGAGGATGAATAGGAGTACAAATACTGTATTATAAAGGCTAAATAGATACATTTTTCTTAGCTGTAGAGACTTGTTTGGCTGTTAAGCAATTCTTGAAGTCGTTCATGAAACAGCTAAGGGATTGTTAACCAATTAGTTTTAAGTGGGTGTAAATATAAAATGAACGTAGGTTGGGCTGAAGTATGAAACCCATCCTACAAATAATTGTGCCTCCTTACTTATGATTAAATGTTGATGTTAAGTTTCGTATTAAACTCAACCTACTGTGATGAGGTGATTATAATTATGAAATTGACTGATTTCATCCAGCTTCAACCTCATGGAAAACCCAAAAGTGATTTTTTTAGATGCGGTAGGTACAATCTTCGGTGTCAAGGGTAGTGTGGGTGAGGTTTATAGCCAAATTGCTGCAGAATTTGGTGTCACGGTGACCCCGGAAATTTTAAATCGGGAGTTTCACAAAAGTTTTGCAGCTGCACCACCTCCCATATTCCTCAATTGTGATGTGGAAGTTATACCTGACAAGGAATTTAACTGGTGGTACGATGTTGTTTCAAACACGTTTCAGGGTGCGGGAGTACGGGGGAAATTTGGGAATTTTTCTGATTTTTTCGGTCAACTCTATATTCATTTCGGTACTGCTGAACCATGGTTTGTCTATCCTGACGTTCCCCTGGCGTTGGCCAATTGGTCAAGGTTGGGGATAGAATTGGGAGTGGTTTCTAATTTTGACTCTCGCATATACCCGGTTTTACAAAGTCTAGGTCTTAGGGACTATTTTAAGTCTATTACTGTTTCTACCCAGGCTCTTGCAGCTAAACCGGATCCAAAAATTTTTCATATAGCTTTGAAAAGTCACAATTGTATACCACAATCAGCTTGGCACATTGGTGATAGTATTACTGATGATTATCATGGCGCGAGAAAGGCTGGGTTAAGAGGTATTTGGATTAATAGGCATTGAACTTATAATAAATGTAAAAAAGTAAGTTTATAAACTAATGAGAAACCAATTAGACAAATTGAATCAGTTACCAGTTGAGTTATCAGACAAACAATTTAAATTTATATCCGTTGGTTTACTGGTGCTGGGAGCTGTGTCAATGGGCTTTGCGCCTATTTTTATCAGATGGAGTGAAAGCGAAATTAGTGCTGCAGCAACTATATTTAATCGTTTGTGGATATCTAGCGTTTTCTTTGGCACTTGGATCGGATTTTCTTTAATTCGTCAACACAATTTAAGTTCTAAACCATCGCCAACTAATAATTTATATACATTATCAGCATGGGGCTTGTTTTTTTTACTTGGTATTATATTTGCAGCAAGACAGCTGTTTTGGGCTAAGTCACTAACTCAGACTAGTGTGGCTAGCTCGGTTGCAATTATTCACGCAGTAGTACCGTTATTAACTGCTATAGGGGGGTGGATTATCTTTCGTCATCGTGTGAAACTACAATTTGTGGTTGGCATGATTATTTCTATTACAGGTGCGATCGCCATCAGCTTCCAAGATTTTTCTGTCTCTACCAATGAGTTGAAGGGAGACTTCTTCTCCTTAATATCGGCAATTTTGTTGCCATGTTATTTACTGCTCATGGAAAAGCTCCTGACCCAGTTTGCAACAAAAACCCTAGTATTCCTCTGTTGCGCTATTGGAGCAGCAACTACCTTACCTGTTTTACTAATGACGGGAGATAACCTATTCCCAGTTTCTTGGCAAGGATGGTTTTCTGTAATTTCCCTAGCTTTAATCTGTCAGGTCTTGGGACAAGGACTAATTGCCTATTCCCTCAATTCATTATCCTCTTCCACTGTGGCAATGATAATGTTTGTGGATCCGGTCATTAGCACAATTTCCGCCTGGCTAATCTTGGGCGAACAAATCAGTCTCATCAAAAGTATAGCTTGTTTGATCGTTCTTATTGGCATATATTTAACCATAGTAGGTCAATATGAAGCAACAATTGACTCACCTTTGACCTGAATTTTTGTATGATATCGGTGGTAATAGACCAAGGTCTAAAAAAGACATTGACTCCTGCAATTATCCCGTGTCAATTACCCTAACAGCAGATTTAAATAATTTACAGAGATTATTAATAACTGCTAGATACCTTATCTACTGTTTGTTTTTGAATCTATGAAGTCTTATTTAGCCGCCGCCATTCAAATGACCAGTGTGCCTGATTTACAAAAAAACTTGGCACAAGCAGAAGAGTTTATTGACCTGGCCGTGCGCCAGGGTGTCCAGTTATTAGGGTTGCCAGAAAATTTCTCCTTTATGGGAGAGGAAAAAGATAAACTTGCCCAAGCCAGTATTATTGCCCAGCAAACAGAAACGTTTCTCAAGCAAATGGCACAACGGTATCAAATTACCATTCTCGGCGGCGGCTTTCCTGTTCCCGTAGATAGTACAAGTAAAGTTTACAACACTGCTTTACTAGTTGACCCTAACGGACAGGAAATTGGTCGTTACCACAAGGTGCATCTATTTGATGTGAATGTTCCTGATGGTAATACTTATCAAGAATCTAGTACGGTTATGGCTGGACGAGAATTGCCACCAGTATATGTTTCGCCAACCTTGGGCAAAATAGGTCTCTCTATTTGTTATGATGTGCGCTTTCCAGAATTATATCGAGATCTGGCAGCTAGGGAGGCTGATGTAGTTTTTATTCCTGCTGCTTTCACGGCTTTTACGGGAAAAGACCACTGGCAAGTGTTATTACAGGCCCGAGCGATTGAAAACACTTACTACATAATCGCCCCAGCCCAAACAGGTACTAATTATGCCCGTCGTCAAACCCATGGACATGCCATGATTGTTGACCCATGGGGAACAATTTTAGCTGATGCAGGAGATAAACCAGGAGTCGCTATTGCCGAAATTAAACCTACTAGACTGGAACAGGTGCGTCGTCAAATGCCCTCTTTACAACACCGAGTTTTTTAGGCAAGACTTTGGAAACCGACCATGAAAAACCGGGATTAACACCCCGGTTTGGTCAAGTTGGGGTCTAGGTGGAACCCAGCCCCCATAAGTTTGTTCAATTAAACTGCAGCAGCAGCTTTCACAGCTAATTCGCCTTTAGCATACTTAGCAGCAAAATCTTCTAGGCTAACTTGTTTGATTTTGCTCGCATTACCAGCAGTGCCAAACTGTTCATAACGGTCAGCACAAACCTTCTGCATGTACTTAATGGAAGGCTTTAAGAAATGACGGGGGTCAAATTCTTTGGGATTTTTAGCCAGAGCTTCACGAACAGCAGCAGTGATAGCCAGACGGTTGTCGGTATCGATATTAACTTTACGTACGCCGCTCTTGATGCCTTTTTGAATTTCTTCTACGGGTACACCATAGGTTTCGGGGATAGCACCACCAAATTCGTTAATCAGTGCAATTAAATCTTCGGGTACGGAAGAAGATCCGTGCATTACCAAGTGGGTGTTAGGTAGGCGACGGTGAATTTCTTCGATGCGGCTAATGGCCAAAATTTCACCAGTGGGCTTGCGGGTGAATTTGTAAGCACCATGGCTAGTACCAATAGCAACAGCTAAAGCATCTACTTGGGTAGCTTCTACAAAGTCGACTGCTTGATCAGGATCGGTTAATAATTGAGAGTGGTCAAGGGTACCTTCAAAACCGTGACCATCTTCTGCTTCACCAGCACCAGTTTCTAAAGATCCTAAACAACCTAGTTCACCTTCAACGCTCACACCTAAAGAGTGGGCAACATTAACAACTTCACGGGTAACTGCGACGTTATATTCAAAGCTGGCAGGAGTTTTTGCATCAGCTTCTAAGGAACCATCCATCATTACACTGGTGAAATTGTTCTTGATGGCAGAATAGCAGGTAGAAGGAGCATTACCGTGATCTTGGTGCATCACAATGGGAATTTGTGGGTATGTTTCTACCGCAGCCAAAATCAAGTGGCGTAAGAAATTTTCACCAGCATAGTTACGAGCGCCACGAGAGGCTTGTAAAATCACGGGGCTATCTGTTTCAGCAGCTGCCTTCATGATTGATTGAATCTGTTCTAAGTTGTTAACGTTAAAAGCGGGAATGCCATAACCATTTTCAGCAGCGTGATCTAAAAGCAACCGCATAGGTACAAGCGCCATAGATAATCCTCCTAATGTGTTTTTCAGCTGGGTAGTTTCAGACAGGCGTAAGGTTTACGCTAAATAAGAATTAGTTTTTTCAACTTATTAGGAAATTATATATAGTATGGGGTGTTTATGTTGAAAAACTTTGCGCCCCCACTCCCTATCATTTTTCAGTGTATCTTGTGTTTTATATTCACTGTTGTTACCCCTAATACTGTCAATGGCAGTTATTTCAGTATCTAACAATACAAAAATCTGGTTTTTAGGATGTAAATCGCTCTTTTTGCAGCTGTGCTAAAACTAACTCTGACTAAATTGTTGCGCATAAAAATGTGCATATTTACCTTCTAGGGACAATAATTGTTCATGATTCCCCGATTCCACAATTTGCCCTTTTTCTAGGACTAAAATGCGATCGCATTTTCTTACCGTTGACAATCTATGAGCAATAATTAATACAGTACGATTTTGCATTAATCTTTCTAAAGCCTGCTGCACGAGAGCTTCGGACTCGGAATCTAAAGCTGAGGTTGCCTCATCGAGTATCAAAATTTTGGGGTTTAATAGCACCGCGCGGGCGATGGCAATTCTTTGTCGTTGTCCCCCGGATAGGTTGACGCCCCGTTCACCCACCCAAGTTTGATAACCTGCTGGTAATTGCATAATAAAGTCATGGGCATTGGCCACCCGGGCGGCTGCTTCTACTGCTTTTTGGTCGAAGTTGTCTTGTCCAAAAGCAATATTTTGAGCTATAGTTCCTGAAAACATAATTGTTTCTTGCGGAACAATACCAATTTGCTTTCTTAAACTGTTTAATGTGACATCACGAATATTGACATCATCTATAAAAATATTACCCAATTTAGGATCGTAAAATCTGGGGAGTAAATTGACGAAAGTGGTTTTACCAGCACCGGAAGCACCAACTAAAGCAATGGACTCACCAGGACTGATAAACAGACTGACGTGATTTAAAACTAGCTCACCCGGTTTATAAGCAAAACTAACACCACGGTATTCAATCTTGCCATTAATACTGGGAAGAGTCATAGCAATAGGATTTTCTAGGACTGTTGGTTTAATAGCCAACAGTTCAAATACTCGTTCCAAAGAAGCCTCACCCTGTTTGAACTCATTATAGTTATGGGTAGTATGACCAATAGGATCAATTAGTAAAGCTGCTGCGGCTAAATAACTAAAAAACTCACCCACAGTAAGATTCTTCTGGGAAATCTGCCATACTCCCACCATAATGAGGGATAAAGCACTCAAGGCTTCTAAAAACCCTACAATAGGAATTTGAATCGCCTTTAGTTTTTCAGCGGAATATTTAGCCTTGAGGGTTCTTTGAGCTTCGTGAGTGAATCTAGCAATTTCATACTTTTCCGCTGCAAAGGCTTGAATTAAGCGAATACCACTAAAAACCTCGGTTAAAATAGCAGATAAATCAGAAATGCGATTTTGACTTTTGAGAGCATACTTACGTAAACGCTCCCCAAACCAACCAATTAAAACCCCCATAATTGGTGCCACTATCACCGTAGCTAAAGTCAACTGCCAATTTAAATAAATCATGTAGATGGGAATGGCAATCAGTTGTAAAACACAGGGGATAAAATCATGAAACAACTTATTGACAACCTCACCTACCCTATCCACATCTTCTGTTAAGCGATAAGACAAATCCCCGGCTTTTGCTGTTTCAAAATAACTCAAATTCAGTTTTTGCAAGTGTGTGTAGACATTTTGCCTGAGATGAAAAGCTACCCTCAAAGCAACCTTGGACATATACAAGTCTTGAACGGACTGAAAAAAGCCCCGGACAAGAAATACCAAAGCACATACACCCGTTAACTGGGCGATCGCCACCACATTACCCTCTCCAAAAGGTAAAGCCAACTTACCAGCTAAGTGAATCAAGGTTAAAGTAGCGAAAACGTACCCTATAATGCCAATAAATCCTCTAGAGATAGTTGGCCACTGTTGCTGGAGATAGGGTAGAAGTAAACGATAATTAAAAAACTGTTGGGGAATTTGTTGGGTCATGTTTGGTAAATCAAAGGTCAACCATTAATCATCAAAATGCAAAGATATTTAAAGGTCATCAGATTATTTTGGGGTGCAGCTATTGCTGCTGAAATGGAATATCGTTTAAATTTCATCATAGCCGCCCTGAGTAGCTTAGGGAATCTTTCCGGGGGGATTTTTGGGTTGTTCTTATTTTATCGCACTGGTTACACCTTTAGTGGATGGTCATGGGATTCAGCCCTACTTGTGTTGGGGGTTTTTACTCTGTTGCAGGGTTTTTGGTCTAGCTTTCTAGCTCCTAACTTAAACCGGATTGTGCGTCATGTACAAGAGGGTACATTAGATTTTGTTTTATTAAAACCCATCCGTAGTCAGTTTTGGTTGTCAACTCATATTCTTTCCCTCTGGGGACTACCGGATCTACTATTTGGTTTTATCATAATTAGCTATGCAGGTAAAAATCTAGGTCTGGGAGTAAACGACTATATTTTGGGCATATTACCTTTGGGTTGTAGTCTAGTCATTCTCTATAGTTTATGGTTCATGTTAGGATCAACCAGCATTTGGTTTACAAAGGTTTATAATACCACCGAGGTATTACGGGGACTATTGGAGGCGGGTAGGTATCCCATGTCAGCATATCCCATGGGCTATCGAGTTTTTTTTACTTTTGTAGTTCCAGTATTTTTTCTGACTACCGTTCCCGCTCAAGCCATGTTGGGTCAAATCCAGGTGGTTTGGCTAATAAGTGCTGTTTTTTTAGCCATGTTTTTATTTTTTCTTTCCACTTGGTTTTGGCGATTTGCCCTAAGATTTTATACTAGTGCTTCCAGTTAACAGCTAATTCTACTGCTGCTAATTTTAGAGATTACCGGAAAATAATTCTCTCCTCAACCCAGAAGATTGGCAAAGAACTAATCTGGTAGGTTGTAACCACTATAAAGCAACTGTATACACCAAAACCCTTGGAATAATGGCTTTATCCCATGACGGAAAACGTTTACCGTCAATCCTTTATAAATTGGGAACCGACCATGGAATACACCTGAACATGAATTCTCGTTCCTCGGGGAGATTGATCTCGCGAGTGCGAGTGCTTCGCGATCGCCCACCATTCAGAATAAATATGTAAACTTAAAGAGTTCACCTATTGTCAAAATTTTATGACTCGCTGGTTTAATATTGCAGGTCCATGTTCAAACGATATTCACTATGTCCTATCTCCCACAGTCAGATTACCAGACTTAGAGGCGTTAATTCAACAACGTAGTTACTTTGTCCTACACGCACCACGACAAACAGGGAAAACCACCGCCATGTTATCCCTAGCAAAACAACTTACCGACACTGGAAATTATGCCGCAGTCATGGTGTCAGTAGAAGTAGGCAGTGCATTTAATCATGATCCCATCGCCGCCGAATTAGCAATTTTAGGAACTTGGTATAATACAATAAATATTCGTTTACCCAAGGAATTACAACCACCTGTTAAACAATGGCAACAGGAAGAACCAGGAAGCAGAATTAAGGCTTTTTTATCAAATTGGGCAACATCTTTAAACCGCCCTTTAGTATTATTTATAGATGAAATTGATTCTTTACAAGATCAAACATTAATTTCAGTTTTAAGACAATTAAGAGATGGTTTTCCTAACCGTCCAGAAAATTTTCCCTCATCAGTAGGTTTAATTGGCTTGCGAGATGTGAGAGATTATAAAGTAGCATCGGGAGGTAGTGACAGATTAAATACTTCTAGTCCTTTTAATATAAAGGTTGCTTCTCTAACTATGAGAAATTTTAATCTTGCAGAAGTAGGAGAATTATATCAACAACATACAACAGCAACTGGGCAAATTTTCACACCAGAAGCCATAGAAACAGCTTATGATTTAACCCAAGGACAACCTTGGTTAGTGAATGCTTTAGCTAAAGAAATTGTAGAAAAAATGGTAAAAGATAGAAGCATTACTATTACTAAAGAACATATTTTAACAGCTAAAGAAATATTGATTACTCGTCAAGATACTCATTTAGATAGTTTAGCAGAAAGGTTAAGAGAACCAAGAATAAAAGCAATTATTGAACCAATGTTAGCAGGTTTAGAATTAGGGAATATACCTAATGATGATATTCAATTTGTCATGGATTTAGGATTATGTAAAATGCACCCCTATGGAGGATTAACTATTGCTAATCCCATTTATCGGGAAGTGTTACCCAGAGTTTTAACTGTGACACCAATGGCTTCTTTACCCATAATTGCACCCACTTGGTTAACATCAGCAGGTGAATTAAATATTGATGCTTTATTAACTGCATTTCTCAAGTTTTGGCGACAACATGGAGAACCATTATTAGGTAGCACAGGATATCATGAAATTGCACCACATATAGTATTAATGGCTTTTTTACATCGTGTGATTAATGGTGGAGGAGTTTTAGAAAGGGAATATGCCATTGGTAGTGATAGAATGGATTTGTGTTTGCAGTATAAAGATGTTATTTTAGGGATTGAATTAAAAGTGTGGCGGGATAAAAAACGCGATCCTCAAGGTGATGGAATTGAACAATTAGAATCTTATTTAGGGCGTTTGGGTTTAGATTTTGGTTGGTTATTTATCTTTGATAGACGGAAAAATGCCTTACCTATGGAAGAAAGGTTATCAACTGATGTGGTAGTGACAGAAAATCAATATAGAATTACTGTGATTCGGGCTTAAGCTTCTCCGTGTCTTCAGACCGGAGAAGCTTAATACTAACTTATTGAATGGAACTTGAGTAAAGATAAAACTTGTTGACGTTAAATATCTTACTCATTACCCTGCCCTTATTTCTATTAGTTGCTCTTTTATGGATAAGAACAGTCATGTATAATTTACCTCGATAATTTGGTTACGGATTTAAGACAATGAAAAAATTTCTCACATTAGCGCTGACATTGACTTTGTTTCTTGTTTCCTCTTTTAGCCTTGGCACTAGTCCTAGTTATGCTTATAGCCAGTCTGACCTAGACAGACTTTTAGAAACTCGTCAGTGTCTAGAATGTGACCTCTCTGGTGCTGACCTCTCTGATGCTAACCTCAAAGGTGCTGACCTCTTTTATGCTAACCTCCAAGGTGCTAACCTCACAGGTGCTAACCTCGAAGGTGCTAGGCTCACAAGTGCTAGCCTCGAAGGTGCTAGGCTCACAAGTGCTAGCCTCGAAGGTGCTAGGCTCACAAGTGCTATCCTCTCTGATGCTAACCTCTCTGATGCTAACCTCGAAGGTGCTGACCTCGAAGATGCTTTCCTCATTGATGCTAACCTCAGAGGTGCTAAACTCAGACATGCTTTCCTCAGAGGTGCTAGCCTCTCTGGTGCTAAAGGTGCTAGCCTCTATGATGCCATCCAGTAATCACATTCTCTGACTTACATATTTACGGGATGAAAATATCTGAAAACATTGAAAAATTTTTGGTAAATCATCCCGAAAAACCACCTTTGGGAATTCATTCCCTAGGTCACTTTCCTCCCTTAAACTACTGGCGATCGCCATTACTAATGCTATAAATCAATGGTTAGATGGTAAATCTAAACACTCTAGAATAAATTATAATAGGATAATTCGTAGTTACATATCTTATTTAAGTGACATCCATATAGCTAATTGTACTGCTGCTAATTTTAGAGATTACCAGGAATATCTCTATCAATCCGGTAAAACTATTAATACTATTAACACTTACACCAATATAATAAAATCTTTCTTGCAAAGGTCAAGACAAATGTAATATTCGCTGTTTTAGAGCAGCTCCCTGTGATGTCGCAATACCTATTCCTTCTTGCGAAGGTCAAGACCCATCCCCGTGCGGATGAGAAGTTCATTGGAACCTTTACGTCGCAATACCTATTCCTTCTTGCGAAGGTCAAGACGGGCTTCTTCTAAAGAAGAAGCCGAAAGGCTTAGGGAGTCGCAATACCTATTCCTTCTTGCGAAGGTCAAGACATCAGGCGTTTTCTAAGTTCTGCTGATAACAATTCAAGTCGCAATACCTATTCCTTCTTGCGAAGGTCAAGACTTTATAACAACTGTGGGTAATGAGGCTATAACTGATGTCGCAATACCTATTCCTTCTTGCGAAGGTCAAGACTTCAACGTATCAGCCACCCCAAGCTTGGGTTGAAAGGTCGCAATACCTATTCCTTCTTGCGAAGGTCAAGACCCCAACGGTGGATGAGATTGAGCAAATCATTATAGGCTGTCGCAATACCTATTCCTTCTTGCGAAGGTCAAGACAACTCCTTGGTTAGCTTCTCTTCTCTTCAGAAGGCTTTGCTGTCGCAATACCTATTCCTTCTTGCGAAGGTCAAGACCGAATTGTAAGCGAACCTTTCGCTAAAGTCCAGTCTGTCGCAATACCTATTCCTTCTTGCGAAGGTCAAGACCTCCCATATGTAATAGATACATAACCTACAATCACGATTAGTCGCAATACCTATTCCTTCTTGCGAAGGTCAAGACCTCTGTATTGAAGGTAGTCTGGATTTTCAGATATAAGTCGCAATACCTATTCCTTCTTGCGAAGGTCAAGACTGTACGAACCACCCCAAGCATGGCTAGAAAGAAACCAGTCGCAATACCTATTCCTTCTTGCGAAGGTCAAGACACAGTATCAGGAAAAGTAGTAGGCGCTCCAAACATACCGTCGCAATACCTATTCCTTCTTGCGAAGGTCAAGACTTTTTGTCCAGTAACGGCCAGTAAAACCATGTCATGTCGCAATACCTATTCCTTCTTGCGAAGGTCAAGACCCCTCCATTTTAACCCCTTACCCTGACTGGTGTCTAGACCCACTTTGCGAAGGTCAACAAAATTTCTCTGTTTTTCACCTCCACCACCCTCAAAATAATGGCTGAAACCTTTACACCACAAGGCTGCGAGGTTCCCGACGAAATAATAGGCATTCCAGCGTTTTTCTCTGACCTTCGCACTTTCTTCGTTAATTACTGATTTTTTTGTCTTTATTTTTATCATTGTTGTTTGTTATTACTTAAATATTTATATCGAGCTTTTCCCTAAATATTCCAATATTATAACACACTTATGGGAAAATAATTGTCTAAAACTTATGTATATTTTATTTTTTATTGTGAATGCCATACTGTAGGTTAGCGGGTACGAAATGTTTAGGCTGCATTTTAACACCCGTATAAAAATTTGTAGTTCGGATTGAATGTCATAAAACATAAACCTGAATCGCACAACTCCACCCAATTAATTATAATTATCCCAGTTGAGTTTCATTCCTCAACCCAACCCACACGATCGCATTCACGAGCGATCGCAGTTTCAGGCTATCTTCTGGAGGTATTTCTTGGACTCTGTTAAAAAGTCTTTTACACGAGAGCAAGAGAGTAGGCACCCAGTAACAGAAAGACCCTTTTCAGGTTGCACTTCAGACAGGGAATTCATTCCGTGTTTACCTGGGGAACAATCCCTGCCAAAGCCGGGCTAAATATCTATCTAAAGATAGATGAAACGAAATGTTATAATCAACTAAGGTGTCATTGCTTTAGTTGCTGACGCAAAACGTTTTCCATCAATCTTTCTACAGAATTAGACAATCAGATACATGAAAACCTTATTTGAAATTTGCACCCCCCGTCCCGAGATATTACAAGGGAATATTCGTGAATCTGATTTTGCTGCGGATTTGGCTCAGGTAATCAATGGTACAGCTCCCCCAGAATATGCTCACCCAGATCTATTCTTCGCTAATACCCACCCCACCCAAGGTTTAAAAACATTATTAAAAACTGTATGTGAACGGCTACAAGGAAATGATGGTTGTGCTGTTTTGCGTTTAGACACTCAATATGGCGGAGGAAAAACCCATAGCCTTATTGCCCTTACCCACGCTGCCCAAGGTATGCAAGGTGTAACCAATGTACAAGAATTTATAGATCCCACTCTTGTCCCCACAGTTAAAGTCAGACTAGCTTCCTTTGATGGTGAAAATGCTGACCCTATCAATGGCAGACCCTTGGGTAATGGTTTAAGAGCTTACACCCCTTGGGGAGAAATAGCTTATGCACTAGATGGTGTCGCAGGCTATGAAAAAGTCCGTGAAAGTGATACCACCACAAGAAGATCACCAGGAGCAGCTACCTTACAAGAATTATTTGGCAATGACCCAGTTTTAATTTTATTAGACGAATTATCCATCTACTTGCGAAAAGTCAAAGGTACAGAAGAGCAAGATCAACTTGCACCATTTCTCACCTCCCTATTTAAAGCTGTTAGTTCTACTGAAAAAGCTTGTGTCGTATTTACCATAGCAGTCGGTAAGGAAGGGAAAGCCACAGATGCCTATTCCCAAGAAAATGAACTTCTAGATAAAAAAATAGAAGAATGGGGCAAAGTCGCAGCAAGGGTTTCCACCCTCCTTAACCCCACCACCGAACAAGAAACAGTTCAAGTATTACGCCGTCGTTTATTCGCCCACATAGACCAAAATGCAGTGAAGGAGGTAGTTAATACCTATAACCAATTGTGGATTACCTATCGTAGTGACCTACCCACCGAACGAGTAAATGCTAATAGAGAAACAGACTTTCAAAATGGGTTTCCTTTTCATCCTGCATTAATGGATTTACTCACTGATAAACTCTCTACTTTAAGCACCTTCCAACGGGTGCGGGGAATGTTGAGATTATTAACCCGCACCATAGCCCATCTTTGGCAAGAACAACCCACCTCCACTTATGCCATTCATCTACATCATGTGAACCCTGGTTATAACCCTATTCGAGATGAAATTAACACTCGTTTAGAATTAGGAAGATTCGACCCAGTCATTCAAAACGACGTAGCAGCAAATACAGGAAGTACTTCTCCCGCAAGAGTATCCTTAGCAGAAGAATTAGATACTAAATGGTATGCTGGTTTACCACCCTACGCTTCCTTTGTTGCCCGTAATATTCTTTGGCATACCTTTGTTTTTAATGAAAATCTACAAGGGATAGATGAAGTAAATTTACGCTATAGCATTTTAGCTCCTGCAATGGATATGGGCTTTATCAATGATGCTCGCCAAAAATTTATTGCCGAATCTGGTTACTTAGATGATCGCCCCACAGCACCGTTACGATTTCTCACAGAAGTCAACCTCACTGTTTTAATTAGCCAGCAGAAAAGGCAAGTAAACCTTGACGAAGCTAGAACCCAACTCAAAGACCGCATTCAGCAAATTTTTAAAGGTAATACTTTTAATCTCAACCTATTTCCTGGTGGTGCTTATGATGTGAGTGATGATATAGAAGATGGCAAACCGAAACTAGTTGTTATTAGTTACGATGCAGAAACAGTGCGCAATGAAGAAGTAACAGTACCACAGTTAGTAGAAAATATTTACATAAGCCAAGGTTCCCAGGGTAAATACCGCGATTTAAAGAATAACTTAGTATTTTTAGTTGCTGAGGATGCCACCCGTGATGAAATGAAAGATAAAATGGTCTATCGCTTAGCATTGGCAGCAATGAGAACACCAGATAGACTATCACAATTACCACAACATCAACAAGATAAAGTCAACGAACTGTATCAAAAATCAGAACAAGAACTAGCCATTATCATTCAACAATGCTATCGGCACTTATTTTACCCTTCCAAAACTCGCCTAGATAATACCAATATAGACTTAGCTCATATATCAATTGATTTACCTTCTACTTCCCAAAAACCAGGTATAGGACAACAGCAAGTTATTAAAGCCTTATCAGATGCAAGTAAACTACTTACAGAAAGTAGTGAGCCTCCCGCACCTAACTATATTAGAGACAATACACCCCTAAAAAAAGGACAAATTAGCACTGCTCAATTAAGAGCTGAATTTCGTAAAAATCCCCGTTTTTCCATCATGTTAAGTGATGAGACCTTTATTAAAATGGTGCGTAAAGGCATAGAGCAAGGTATTTATATTTATCAAAATGGAGATTTACTTAACGGAAAAGATGATCCCTATGCAGAAATTAAAATAGATGAACAGTCAATTATTTTCACCATAGAATATGCCAAAGAAAAAGGTATTTGGCCACGTCCTTCAGTCACCTCACCAGATAACCCAAACCCAGCTAACACCAGTTACGGAAACACCGCAAGCAGTAGTAGTGGTGCTACCAGAACAAGTAAAGCAGGGGAAAAATTAGGAGGGACTTATATTTCTGGAACAGACTCTACCAATACAGACACACACAATTATCAGACCTCATCTACCCCAGCAGCTCCCCACCCGCGCGTTTTTAGAGCTGAAGCTCCATTGCGACAAGCTTTAATTAATATCTGGGAGGATGCCAGAAGTGCACAAGTTAAAAAAATCAGTCTACTGAGTTTAAGAATTTTTGACAGTAATGATGGTTTTAAGCTAATAGGAGGCATCAACCATGCTACAAACGCCGAAAAACAGGTCAAGCTAACAGCTGAATATGAAAGCAAAAATGGCAGTAGTTTCAAAATGGAATTTGAGGGACAGGTAAGTGATATTTCACCAGTTAAAGAATTTCTACAACCCCAACTGCGCGCAGCTTCAGAAACAAATGTGGAATTAACCCTAACTTTAACATATCCTGATGGTTTAGACCTTAATGGAGACCAACCAGAAAAAATGACAGAAAAGTTAGCCAGATTTGCCACAGGTGCTGCTTTTATAGAAGCTTACGCAGAGGCGATTTAAACAATGACCACTTCCATTTCTCCCCTAGTTCAACTGAGAAATCACACTGATAACTTACCTCAATTTTTAAGTAAACCACATTACCAACTACAAGTTGAAAAACACTCAGGTAGTGATTTATCCCTAGAAATTTACCAGTTACCAGCACCAGCCACACCACATCTAAAACATCCTCGACGCATTGCAGGGCTAAAAGGCAGAAATTTAGCCTTAATTGAAAATCGCCTGCTGCGACAGTTAAAATTTATAAACATCGATTTACCAAACATGCAAAGGGGCAAAAAGAAAGAGTTTGAAATTGATGAAGAGAACGCCTTGAGGATGGGATTAATGTTTCGGGTATTAGCACCAATGAGAAACCGAGAAAATATGTGTTGTTGTGCAGAAGGGATTGAAGCTATGGGTAAAGAAGAAGCTGCATATTGGTTAGGGATGGCAATGCACCGAAAAAATCCCCGCCGCGTACTAATGGCACTACGTTGTTTATTAACTGACCCCAATAAGTAATATTCCTTTTTTTTATGACGTATACCCAACTTTTCTAAGGCTCGATGCATGGTTGTGATACTAACACTAGTGCCCGTCGTTTCTCTCAGGCGATCGCACAATTCTGAAAGTAGTAAATCATTTTTCTCATCCAGCCAAGACTTGATCATGTTTAAATATTGGCCTGCAATTATAGGCTTTTCATATCCTCCACATTGCTTTGGCTCAACTTGCCCAGTTTCACGATAACGACGTACTAAATTTCTCACAAATGATAAGCTGACCTTGAATCTTTCTGCCAACTGGCGTTGAGATCCCTCTCGAGCAACCCATGCTACAATCACGCGATTACGCAAATCTATTGAATAAGGTTTTGGCATATAATTTGACAGCACTTTTACTCTATTTTAACTTATTACCCTTATTATAGCTTATTTTATTTTGGAGTTTAACTACATGAAAATCGCTGTATTATTAGGGTCAAGACTTGAACAACCACAAAAGGGATTGCCTCTTGTGATTGAACAGCTAGTTGCAATACCTATACCTATTCCTTCTTACGAAGGTCAAGACCTTCATGAACCGCCCATTGCGAACCCGCATGATGGGTGCTGTGGGATGGGCAGGAGAAACACCTGCCTCGACCCGATTATGTGCCATATCGGAAAAGACTTGGTTGAGCTAGGATTTCATCAATTCTTTTTTGTGCCATTTCCTGATATTCTTTTACCAAATCGCACCCAATAAACTTTCGATCATTCCTCAATGCAACCACCCCTGTAGTGCCAGAGCCGGTAAAAGGATCAAATACAACATCACCTTTTTTTGTAGAAGCTAATACGCATGTTTCGACCAATGCTTCAGGAAAGACTGCAAAATGTGCATCCCGAAATTTTCCTAACGGAATTTCCCAGACAGTTCTTTTATTTCTCCCCATAGGATGAAAAGCCTGATCCCATCGGCCATCATGCAAATTTTGGTTTCCTGCATTCTTGCCATTTTCTGGTGTGCCGTTACGTTTACCTAAGTGATTTCTACCACCTCTCATTTTTGAGTTTTCTGAAAATGTTACATGTGGCTCTCTTATGGAATCGGCATCATAGTAATAATCAGCAGATTTAGAAAAAAGAAAAACATACTCATGATCAGTAGTTGGCCTGTTCTTAACGGAAGATGGCATTGCATTAGGTTTTTTCCAAATGATATCGCTTCTGAGAATCCATCCCGTGTCTTTCAGCGCAAATGCTACACGCCAAGGAACGCCTTGGAGTTCTTTATTCCGGTAAGTGTCTCCTATGTTAAGCCACAATAATCCATCATTCCTAAGCTTCGGTTTCAATGCCTCAAAACAATCAATAACATTTTTTACATAGTTTAATAAATTGCCTTCTCGTCCTATTTCTCGGACGGAGGCTTCATTTCCACTGTAATTTCTGTGACCGAAATATGGAGGGCTTGTTACAATCGCTTGAATATAATTATCAGGAATAGATGAGGCAACATCCCGGATGTCGCCACAAAGAACTTTATTAATGATTCTGCTTAAATTATCCATTATCTAAAACTCCTTGAATGTATCTGTTCAATTGGATTTGCGATGCCTCATCAAACCCCACGAACTTATTTGGGTTCATGTTGAAATGAAAGACCTTATCAATTTGATCATCAATATTATCTAATTCGGTAACGGACCAATTGAGCGCAACAATAACAGCAATCATGTGATACCTGTTTCTGTCTTCTTTCAATTCACGCACTGCCGCAATTATATCTCGTGTAAATATATGAGAATGCCCGCCACCTTCGGTCTCTCTCGTTTTGATTGGCAATAAGAGTGTTTCATTTGGTCCATTACCGGTTGGTGTAAGTTCGGCAGAAACATCAATGGTATGATTTCCAATCTTGATCTGCCTATCGGCGATTTTGATCTTCTTGTATTGTCCATAGTTACCATGTATAGAAAAGTAGTTTTGAAATGCCGTGATTAACGCCGTTCTTACACTAGCTTCAAGCTGATGCCCCTTAATACTACGGCGTGATCCTTCAAGTCGGTCTATAACTACCTCACGCACTGTTAGCCAACTAAAACTTTTGACGCATGTTCTGTATTCGTTTATCAATTCAACTATTGTGTCAGATTCGGCGACTATTCTGTCGATATCTTCCATTTTTCTCATTCGGGCTATAAGCGGTGCCAGCCTCTGCTGGGGTGCGTCCCTAATTATCCATGCAAAGAAGTAAAAGCATGCTTTCTCATGTGGATAAACTCTCCCAATACCATCAAATAATAGCGGCTGTTTGTCTTCCGCTTCAGAATAACACGCATTGATAATAGCGGCGATATCATTCCTATTTGCTGACATTAGAATTTCATTCAGCTCTTTATGCGAACTGGTTATTCTCTTTGCGGTTTTTTCAACCCAATCATAGAAAGGTTTTGCTTGGTCGGCAAGCTTAGATAGCTCTACCAAGCGGTAGTGAGTAACATCAACTTGATGGACTATTACTTCATTCATACAAACTTCCTTTGGGTGTTTTTACGGCACATAACGCTTGCAATCACCGGACGGAGATAACATCTACTAGACCCCAGTATACTTCAAGGTTCCGGTGCATTGCGATTGTGTACGCCCAGCATGGGCGTGAACTCATGGGGTGAAAGTCCCCTGTCGGAGAACCAGTGTCCAAATGCTCGAAAGTTATAGGAGCCGAGTGACAACAACGACTAGCTTACAGCGGTTTTCATGTAAATAAACCACAATAATTGAACCAATTAAGCGCATCCTTTGCTGTAATATAATTTACTGCACTTGTCATGGACTCATTTAGGGTTTCTAATGTTCGTGCCTCACGACTACGGAGAAATTGCTTTAATTTTGACCAACACAATTCTATCGGAGATAAGTCTGGAGAATAGGGGGGTAAAAACTTAACTTTTGCACCGACTGATTCAATTGACAATCTCACGCGCTCAGCATAATGAACCTTTAAATTATCCATAACAACAATAGCCCCTTTCCATAATTGAGGTACTAAAACCTGATTTACATAAGTGAGAAATACTTCTGTATTTGTGCTTCCCTCTACAGTCATTGCTGCCAGAATTCCATCCATATTTAAAGCGCCAATCAGAGAAATATTTTTGCCCTTGTTTCCTGGTACGCTACCAATTGCTCTTTGTCCATCTTGGCTTCTGGCAAACAACCTTGACATCCCTAAATTTATCCCCGATTCATCTAAAAACACTAAGTTTCTAATATCAACTGTATCTACCCAACGACGATAATCATGCCTTAATTCTTGAACACGTGGAGTCTCCTGTTCACTGGCATTTAGACTTTTTTTTATGACGTATACCCAACTTTTCTAAGGCTCGATGCATGGTTGTGATACTAACACTAGTGCCCGTCGTTTCTCTCAGGCGATCGCACAATTCTGAAAGTAGTAAATCATTTTTCTCATCCAGCCAAGACTTGATCATGTTTAAATATTGGCCTGCAATTATAGGCTTTTCATATCCTCCACATTGCTTTGGCTCAACTTGCCCAGTTTCACGATAACGACGTACTAAATTTCTCACAAATGATAAGCTGACCTTGAATCTTTCTGCCAACTGGCGTTGAGATCCCTCTTGAGCAACCCATGCTACAATCACGCGATTACGCAAATCTATTGAATAAGGTTTTGGCATATAATTTGACAGCACTTCTACTTTATTTTAGTTTATTACCCCTATTATAGCTTATCTTATTTTGGAGTTTAACTACATGAAAATCGCTATAGGGGTCCCACTCAGTAAAATGTGATATCTATCTGATATATAAAAGTTACTAAACTATATGTGAAGAATTGTAACAGAGAATAGGATAATTGTCACATTTAATGTTAAAAAGGATTATAGCTAAAGTGATGCTACGCACGTACCTGGAAAATACCGTGACCAAAAGATTAATTGAAGAATGGCTACCCGTCGCTGAAATTGGATTAGAAAGCCTCAGAGAAAGAACACCAATGACTCCTTTTCCTGCACCAAATAGACTTCATGTTTGGTGGGCTAGAAGACCTTTAGTAGCGTCACGGGCTGCGGTTTTAGCTTCTTTATTACCTGCGGATGCTGATAAACAGAAATTCTTGCACGTTTTAGGTATTCATGGCGACCCAGTTCAAGCACAATATTTAATGCAAAAAGCACGAAGAACTGGAGAAAGAGTAAAAGACCCTTATGGTTATGAGAGAGCATTTAAGTACTGCTTAGGTACTGATGATATCACATGGCTAAAAACGGAATTAAATATTTATGATTTAAATCAAATATCGGTGCTTGATGTAACAGCAGGAGGAGGAAGTATTCCTTTTGAAACAGTTAGACTAGGTTTTAATTCTCTTGCTAATGATATAAATCCTGTCGCTTCTATTATTTTAAAAGCAACTATTGATTTTCCTATAAAATATGATTTACAAATACTTGAAGTCTATAATCGTATAAGTTTAGAATGGCGTAAACATATGGAGGAAAGATTACAAGACTTATTTCCTAAAAATAAGAATGAATCAATAAGTGATGCTACTTATCTTTACGCCCGGACTATACGGTGTCCTTATTGTGATGGAATTATCCCACTGTCTCCTAACTGGAAACTCGCATCAGATGGTACAGGAGTGCGATTAAACCCTGATATAAATAAACGGATTTGTGAATTTGAAATTGTTAGTAAAGCTAAAGACCAATCACCTGGAACAGTCACCAGAGGTGATGCCCAATGTCCCTATCCTGACTGTAATAGAGTTGTTTCAGGAGATGAAATAAAAGCCCAAGCCCAAGGGGGAGAAATGGGCGACCAATTATTTGCTGTAGTTTATAAACAAAGAATAGTTACTACAACCAAAACGGGAAAAAGTAGAGAAAAGTGGGAACGAGGATATCGCTCACCTTTACCCAGTGATGATAATACAGCAGAAATAAAAGACAAGTTAGAAGAAAAATTAACTGATTGGGAAGCACTAGATATTATTCCTAATGAAATAGTATTAGAAGGATCTAAGACTGACGAAGCTTTACGCTATGGATTATATTATTGGAGGAGTTTTTTCTCCCCCAGACAACTTCTGTGTCATGGAACAAGTGTAGAAGTATTTCGAGAATTATTAGAAAAAGAAGAATCTAAAGGAGCATTAGAAGAAACTACAAAAGCAGCATTTACCTATTTAAGTTTTGCTTTAGATAAAATGCTAAATTACAACTCTCGAATGTCTATTTGGATGCCAACAAGAGAAGTTGTAGCCAATACTTTTAACCGACATGATTTTGCTTTTTGTTGGTCTTATTCAGAAATGGCTCCTCTTATTACTGGATTAGGTTATGATTGGGCAATTGAACAAACAGGAAAATGTATTGAAGAACTAGTTGAATTAAGTCGCCCTGATATTGATATTAAAAAAGCTAACAATAAAGGTCAACAACTAAACTTATTAAATTCCCCATCTTTTACTCCACCTAACATTACCATTACCAACGAATCAGGAGATAACCTTTATCATCTAGATGATAATAGCATAGATGCAGTAGTCTTTGACCCTCCCTATTATGATAACGTAATGTATGCAGAATTAAGTGATTTCTTTTACGTTTGGCTAAAACGCACAGCTGGATATATTTATCCTGAATTTTTCACCCGTCAACTCACAGACAAAGAAAACGAAGCAGTAGCCAACCCCGCTAAATTCCCAGGCGAAAAAGGCGCAAAAGCACTAGCAACAAAAGACTATCAAGAACGCATGGCTAATATCTTTAAAGAATGTGGACGTGTACTTAAAGAAAATGGTATTCTGACCTTAATGTTTACCCATAAAGCTCAAGGTGCTTGGGATGCTTTAGCCAGTGGTTTGCTAGAAGCTGGCTTTGTCATCACTGCTTCCTGGCCTGTCAATACAGAAGCAGAAGGTAGCTTACATATTAAAGATAAAGCTGCGGCTAAAAGCACCATATTTCTTGTTTGTCGTCCCAGAAAAATCAAACCAGAAGACCATACCATTTACTGGGAAGATATAGAAAAAGACATTGCCAAAACAGTCAGAAACCGAGTAGAAGAATTCCAAAAATATGGCATCAAAGGCGTTGATTTATATCTCTCCTGCTTTGGTCCAGCTTTACAAGAACTCTCCCAACATTGGCCACTCACTCGGGGCACACCCAAACCCTCACCCCAAACTACAAAAAAAACTAAACAAACTACCCTACGCGATGAATTTGACCCCTACAGCGTAACCCCAGAAGATGCTTTAGACACCGCTAGAAAAGAAGTAAAACAATGGCGCATGCAACAACTTTTAGGCACAAAACGCCAAACTACTTTAGACTCAATTACAGAATGGTTCGTACTAGCTTGGGATGCTTTTAAATCACCTCGATTTCCCTACGATGAAGCATTACGTTTAGCCAGAGTAGTGGGTGTAGACCTAGACCGAGATATTGTAGGTAAACTAGCCCAAAAACAAAGCAGCGACCTAATTCTACTAGACAGTAACCAACGCGCTGCCAAAGGTTCCTTAGGTTCACCAGATGGTAATCGTGCTATGATAGATGCCCTACATCACGCTGCTACCCGCGCCCGTAGCAATGGGTTAGAAGCTGCCATCAAACTTTTAGAAAGTAACCAAGTTGAGAAAAACCCTGACTTCCAAATGGCACTATTAGCAGTTTTAGAAGTATTACCAGTTTCTGGCACTTATACAGGAATGATAGAAGAAGAAGGAGACATTGCTGAAGCTGCCAAAGACTTTGATGTTTTAGAAAATTTACGACGTTTAGCATTTAGTGAAAAAGTACCTCAACCTAAACAGCTAGAATTGTGGTTAAATGTTTAATTACATCAGGTACTTATAAGTAGGGAGGTACAATTATTTGTAGGATGGGTCGAGTAACGAGACCCATGGGGGTGTTGGGTTTCATGCTTCAACCCAACCTACGTTGATCTTATATTTAATTCCACTCACCTACTTAGCATAACCCATGGGGGCGTTGGGTTTCATACTTACACCCACCCACTTACAGCACCCATGTTCCATATTTTTCCCGCCAAAACCCCCAAGCCATACTATAAATTGGAGTAGTTCCTATGAGCTTACTGACAGATTATACCTGGGCAACAAAATACGACTCAGACACCCTAGGTCTGATTCAAGAATTTTATGAACCAGCTTTAAAATGTGCAGTCCGCTACCACCGTTCCACAGGCTATTTTTCCGCCCGTATTCTTACCCTAGCCGCCATAGGAATTGAAGGTTTAATTCGTAACCATGGAACTATGCGGTTAATTATTGGTTGTACCCTCCAAGAAGAAGAAACAGAAGCGATCGCCAGGGGAGAAAAACTGAAAGACGTAGTAGAAAATGCCCTAGTAAAACTACCATTAATTCCGGATGACATAGGAGAAGCAAATGCTTTAGAACTGCTATCATGGATGATAGTAAAAGATTACTTACAAGTAAAATTAGCCGTTCCCTGCTCCTTAGAACGCCAACCAATACCCGTGCAAGGTATCTTCCATGAAAAAGCTGGAATTATTGAAGATAAAGCAGGAAACAGACTAGCATTTAATGGTAGCGTCAACGAAACAGCTAGGGGTTGGAAAGGAAACTGGGAAAGTTTTCATGTGTTTACAGACTGGGGCGGCACAAAAACCTATGTAGATGATGAAGAAGTAGGATTTAATAAACTCTGGAATAATCAAGCTAAACACTGCCTTATTGTTGATGTTCCCACAGCAATTAGAGATAAACTACTTACCTTTTTACCAGCTAACGACCAAAAACCCAAACGATTAGAAATAATAACAAACCATTATTCCCAGAGCAATATACCATTAATTGATCATCAAAATCCCTCTGTGCTAAATCTTCCTTCCCCTTCCCATTCAACACATAATCAAAAAATTGAAGCCATAGATAATCATCTCCATCAAAACTTAAGCCATAATCAGTCCCCCAGCCAAACTGGTGAAGAATTTAATCCTTCTTCTCAAAACTTAACACACATTCACCATAACCAGCACCCAAATAACTATCCTCATTCAGACTTTACAGATAATCAAAACAAAGAAGAATTAAATAATATCAATAATATAAATAATAATTTACAGATAGAAGAAACAGAAAATAATAATAACACACCAGTAGATTTACCAGAGAAAATCAAACAGATTTGGGAGATGATTCAAACTGGGGCCACCATATCAGGAGCAGGAGATTATATTGGCATGGCCACCTGTGCTATTACACCCTATCCTCACCAAATTAGTGCCTTCCAACGCCTTTATTTTAACTGGCCCCCCAAACTTCTCATCGCCGACGAAGTTGGATTAGGTAAAACCATACAAGCTGGCTTATTAATTCGTCAAGCATGGTTAGCAGGGAAAGCCAAACGCATTCTTATCCTTGCACCCAAAGCAGTCCTGACCCAATGGCAAATAGAATTAAGGGAAAAATTTAACCTCAACATTCCTATTTACGACGGTAAAAAATTAACTTGGTATGATTGCCCAGCCTTGAAAGTATTAGGTAAACCCATTATTAAAACTGTCAATCGTGAAGAATGGCATCAAGAACCCATAGTGATTACTTCTAGCCACCTAATGCGGAGAATAGATAGATCCAAAGAATTAATCAATACAGCAGAACCCTACGATTTAATCTTATTAGATGAAGCCCATCATGCCCGTCGTCAAGGAGTGAGTAGTAATCAACCAAAAGGGGCAAATCAATTACTAAATTTAATGCAGCGGTTAAAACCAAAAACTCAAGGATTAGTATTATTAACTGCCACCCCCATGCAAGTAAGCCCCATAGAAATTTGGGATCTACTAAATTTATTAGGACTCCCACAAAAATGGGATTTAAATAACTTTAAACACTTTTTTGATTATGCCAATATAGCCAACCCCAGCGATAGTCAATTAGAATTTATGGCCCAATTATTTCAGGAAGTAGAAAAAGAATTTGGGGAAACAAGTGCAGAGAGCGCCCAAAAATTTGTTTCAAGTGGTAGCAAACTAGCCACCAAAAAAATACTACAAGCCCTAAGAGACAAAGCCACCCTTCCCAGAAAACAACTCACCGGTGAAAAAAGACGAGCAGCCATTTCCATAATGCGTTGTAATACTCCTGTAAACCGTTTGATTTCCCGCCATACCCGTGAACTTTTACGTCACTACTATGAAACCGGAAAAATTAGCACTCGTATTGCCACCCGCCTTGTTGAAGATGAATTTGTTTCCCTAACCTTAGAAGAAAGAAAAGTTTATGAAGCAGTAGAAGATTATATTTCTAGCACCTATAATAAAGCCTCAGCAGCTGATAAAAATGCCGTAGGTTTTGTGATGACAATTTATCGTCGTCGTTTAGCCAGTAGTTTTAGTGCCTTAAAAAGTACCCTTAGCCAACGAGTCACCACCCTTAAAAGTCGTCAATTTTCCCAACTAGAACTCAATGAAGAAGACATTTCTGATGATGAAACTACCGATGAAACAATGGATACAGAAGAAGCCAATCAATTAGAAATAGAAGCTTTAAAAGCAGAAGAAGTAAGAGAACTAGAATTTTTATTAAAACAAGTTGAAAGACTACCAACAGATAGTAAAGCACAGAAATTGTGGCAGAAACTAGGAGAAATCAGACAAGAATATCAGCAAGTGATTGTATTTACACAATATACAGACACAATGGATTTTTTGAGACAGTATTTAATAAAGACAGGGGAATATAAAGTAATTTGTTTTTCAGGGAGGGGAGGAGAATTAGCAGGAGGGAATAACACCTGGAGAATTATTTCCCGGGATGAAATTAAACGCATCTTTAAAGAAGGGAAAGCCGATATTCTCCTGTGTACAGATGCAGCAGCAGAAGGTTTAAACTTTCAATTTTGTGGAGCATTAATTAACTATGATATGCCTTGGAATCCCATGCGTGTAGAGCAGAGGATTGGGAGAATTGACAGACTAGGACAAAACTATGAGAAGATTAAAATTATTAACCTACACTATCAAGATACAGTAGAGACAGATGTTTACCTAGCATTAAGAGAAAGAATAGGCTTATTCTCCCAGTATGTAGGCAAACTACAACCGATTTTAGCCACCCTACCCAGGAGTATTGCCACAGCTGCTTTATCGAGCCATTCTCAAAAAGAAGAGCAAAGATATACCATAGTGAGCAAATTAAATGACAGCATCACTCAAGTAGAAGCAGAAGGATTTGACCTAGATAGCATAACAGACGTAGAGTTAGAAGAGCCGAAACATTTAGAAGCGCTATATGATTTAAAAACCCTAGACGAATTACTACAGAATCCTGCCTTACTGCCAGGGGGAATTGATGTAAAACCGATGCAGGAAGGGGAGTATAAATTTTCCATGCCAGGGATGAGAGAGAGTTTGCGCATTACAACCAAAGCCGAATATTTTGAAGAGCATCCAGGGAGTATGGAATTATGGTCTCCTGGCAGTCCCTTGTTTCCCATAGAGACACAGGGAATGAATTTTCAAAACAGTTAAAACTCCACTAGTAGATTGGGTTGTAAAGGTTCCAAACTATCAGATATTTCCCCGGTCAAAAAAACAACACGAAACCAAAAACAGTTGCTAAAATTAGGTTAAATCCCCCTAGCTGAGGGCAAAAATGAACCCCGTACCCCCTCTTACCGTGCCCCAATCTTCAACCACCACCCAAGATGTAACCCCCCCTGGGGAACCCCTCGACCTACCAGACCATACGCACCTACCAGACTCTGATGACAATTTCTTAAGCTTCTCCGGTCTAAAGACACGGAGAAGCTTAATAATCCCTAATCCCACCGTTATCCTTTTCATAGTCATCCCAATCAAATGTTACCTTCAACTGGTTGGGATTATCTTTCTTGAGTTTAAACAAAGCTGGATTCATACCATTGAGAACACGCAACACAAAGTACTCATCATTTCTAGTATACCCAGGCTTTTCCCGATCCAAGTTAATGGTCAAAGATAATCCGCCTGAATTTCCTTTAAAGTTGGCTCTTTGGGGAATGATTGACATAATTAAGACAACTGTGTTAAAATTGGAAATGGTGAGTAAGTCAGCTTAATTTTCCTTTTGACAGGGCGCGTAAAAATTAAGTCCAGTTAAATGAAAAGCGGGGGAACCAAATTGTTTGTAAACTTAGGGGAATTAAAACCCAATAACAAACAGGTGACTCTATTCCGTCAACATTGCGGAGTAGCTAGACATGCTTACAACTTTGGTAATGAACAAGAAACTGAAGCGTCAACAGCGATCTGTTAGTCGCAAAGTCAAAGGTTCTAAGAATCGAGATAAGGCTATTTCTAAACTGGCTAAAACTCACGCTAAAGTGTCAAATATTCGCAAAGATGCCATTCATAAACTCACTTATGATCTCGCTAAAAACCACAGCGTTATCAAAATTGAAGAATTGAGTATCAAAGCATTTTTGAAGAATCACAAACTAGCTGGTGCAATTGCGGATTGTGGAATGTACGAATTCAAGCGCCAATTATAGTATAAAACTGAGAAGTTTTCTAGTCAATTAGTGTTAGTTGACCGCATGTTTCCCAGTTCTCAAATTTGCTCAAACTGTGGTAAGCACCGCCACAAAATGCCGCGAAAGAGTTTACGTTTGTCCTGAATGTGGACACACCCAAGACAGAGATCGCAGCAAAAAATCTAGAACGATGGTTTGAAGGAATTCATATTCCGATTCGTTCGGATCAAACGGTAAGCTCTACCGAGATAGCTTGTGGAGTAGACAAACCTCTCAAGAATCATCTTGAGACTACGATGAAACAGGAAGTAGGTAGTCCAGATCTGTAAAGGTCTGGGTAGCTTTGGGTAGATCCTATAGAGCGGCTTATCTTTAACATGACCTTATTAAAGAGGGACATCTCTCAGTCCTAGCCCGTCAGCTAACCTCGTCAGCATTGAAAGAAGACTGTGATTACATGACCCCGTGCAATTATGGCTTCCCGGTCTTAATTTAAAAGCACGTCAGGTCAAAACCAGAATTCTTTTAAGACTCTCGGCTATGTAGTCCATCCTGAAAGGGGTATTTTCTCATGTCTTCAGTGAGTCTTGTTCGTCGCGCAAAGACTTTAACGTTCAAAACTTTGCGGGGCTTTTTTCAACCCCATATCCTCCTACCGGTCACTGGTTTTGTGGGTATCATTGCCTTATGGTGGATTATTGCCTTGTTTCGTCAAGAAATGATGCCAACCCCACCAGAAGCCTTGGTAAAAAATTTAGACTTTATTTTACATCCATTCTATCGCCGAGGACCAGGTGATCTGGGACTGGGATGGCTACTACTAGCCAGCTTGCGTCGAGTCTGTATCGGTTTTTCCCTAGGGGCAATAGTTGCTATCCCCATTGGTATTTGGATTGGTTTATCTCACGCAGCTTGGTTAGCAATTAACCCTATTATTCAGGTATTTAAACCCGTATCTCCCCTAGTGTGGTTGCCCATTGCCCTAGCCATTTTTAATGCAGCAGAACCATCAGCAATATTTGTAATTTTTATTACATCTCTTTGGTCAACTATCATCAATACAGCTGAAGGGGTTAGAAACGTCCCCAAAGAATATTTGGAGGTGGTACAGCTGTTGGAGATGCCACGATGGAAGCAGCTGGTGAAAGTAGTTTTACCGGCTAGTCTCCCCTATATATTTACAGGATTACGGATTAGTTTGGGCATTGCCTGGCTAGTAATTGTAGCTGTTGAAATGCTAACTGGGGGAGTTGGCATTGGCTTTTTTGTATGGGATGAGTGGAATAGGTTGAATGTGAGTTCCGTCTTTTTAGCCGTCTTCGTCATTGGTTTAACTGGTCTGGTATTAGACTATGCCCTGACTAAACTACAGGCCATTCTAAAATATTCTTCCTAGCTAGGTACTGGAGATCTGATGAATATACCCCGGACTCGGCGTGCCTTTCTAGAGGGAATTGGTGCCACTACAGCAGCGATCGCCTTTTCTTCCTGTCAAAGTCAAGTTAAAAATTCTACTGATTTATCTGTTAATTATACAGAGAAACCTATTGTTGATCCAGCCAGTTTAGAAAAACCTAACCTAACCATTGGATTTGTACCTGTAAACGACTGTGCTCCCTTTGCTATTGCTGTAACAAAAGGCTTTTTCCATAAATATGGTCTAAATGTTACCCTTAGTCGTGAAGCCAGTTGGGCTAATTCCCGGGACGGGATCATCTTTGGCAGGTTGGATGCTTCCCCAGTGGTGTCGGGAGCTGTTACCAATGCGCGTATAGGAGCTGAAGGAGCGCGACCATTTCCGCTGTGTGCAGCCATGACAATCCACCGCCATGGCAATGGTTTAACCATGAATCGCCAACTTTGGAATGATGGAGTTAGGCCTTGGTACACCTATAATAACAACCTAGAATCTTTTGGACGTGATCTAAGCAAGTATTGGCAAAATACACCGGTTGATAATCGTGTGTGGGCAGTGGTGCTTAGCTCATCCATTTACGAATACCTTGTGCGTTATCTATTAGGAGCAGTGGGGATTGACCCAATTAGTCAACTTCGATTAATTATAACCCCACCACCACAAATGGTCAGCAATATGCGTATTGGTTCCATGCAAGCATACATGGTAGCCGAACCCTGGAACACCCGTGCCATTTCCAGGAATGAGGGTGTGGGCTTTACATTTGTCCAAGGAAGGGAAATTTGGCGGGGACACCCAGATCGGGTATTAGCAGTTCGGGAATCTTTTATTAATGACTATCCTAAGACCTATCGGTCATTAGTGAAATCAATGATCGAGGCTTGTCAATATTGCAGCAATCCTGCCAATCGGTTTGAGGTAGCCAACCTAATTTCCCGGCGCACCTTTACGGGAGCTGCTGTCAAATATACCCAGCCCGGAATCGTTGGTAACTTTGATTATGGTGGTTTCGACAACCAATCCCGGTTAGTTAATGATCCAGAAACTACCTTATTCTTTGATTTACCAACCTCAGTTTCTCAGGTAGCCAACGACCATTCCACCTTTCTATGGCAGTCCCAATGTCTTTGGCTGATGACCCAAGCCACTCGCTGGGGACAAATTGCAGAATTTCCCCAAAAAGCTGAGGCGATCGCACGTCAAGCTTGGAGAACAGACCTCTACCGGGAAATTGCCCAAGAGATGGGTATTCCATGCCCATCGGAGGACTACAAACCAGAAGCTGGAACAGCTTTTATTGATGGTAAGTCCTTTGACCCTGGCGATCCTGTTGGGTATATCAGGAGTTTTGATATTCGGGTCAGGAATGCGCAATCATTCTATATTACCTGATGGTTTTGTTTTTGGCAACTCACCTTAACTTTCCTTCACTTTCATACCTAGATGGTTTATGACATTCACAATGCAATCAATTGACCCTTCTCAACCCAAGGATAGTCATCCGTTTTTGAGTATCGAGCAAGTCATCAAGACCTATCGCCACCCCAGTGGTGAACAGTTTGTTGTTCTCAACGGTATTGATCTTGCTATTGGTAAACAGGAATATGTATCAGTCATTGGGCATTCAGGATGCGGAAAATCAACCCTTATGCGGATTGTTGCAGGACTGGAAAAACCCACCTCCGGACTAGTTACTTTAGAGGGTAAAGCCATTACTAAGCCAAGTGCGGAAAGAATGATGGTATTTCAGGGCTACGCTTTGTTACCTTGGCTCACAGTGCGAGAAAACATTCGTATGGCAGTAGATGAAGTGTTTAAAACCATGTCTCGACCGGAAAAAGTGGCCATTGTAAATGAGCATATCCAGATGGTAAAACTGTCTGCAGCTGCTGATAAGTATCCCCATGAGCTTTCTGGTGGAATGAAACAGCGGGTAGGTGTGGCCCGGGCCCTGGCAACTCGACCGAAAATGTTGCTTTTGGATGAGCCTTTTGGGGCACTTGATGCTTTGACCAGACCCAAATTACAACAGGATGTTTTGGAAATCTGGAGACAACACCCTCAAGCTGTGATGATGATCACCCATGATGTAGATGAGGCTATTTTTATGTCCGATCGGGTGGCAATGATGACTAATGGACCTGGCGCAACTATTGGTCAGGTCTTACATATTCCTCTTCCCCGTCCTCGTGACAGATACGAATTACGGGAATCTAAGGAATACTATGAACTGCGAAATTATGCTTTGGATTTCTTAGAAAGATATCAATAATATGCTGAGAAACCCCGTGTTTCAATCGGGGAATCAAGAAAGCTTAATCCCTGGTCAAATCATTCTACCAGTGTCATGTTACTTGCTTCACCAGATGGAGGTACAGCAGGTAACTCTAAACAATAACCTGCACCGTAAACCGTTTTAATATAACGAGGACGACGAGGATCAGGTTCAAGTTTAGTTCTGAGATGGCGAATGTGAACACGAATGGTTTCAATATCATCATCAGGGTCATAACCCCAAACTTCTCGCAGAATTTCACTGGGAGAGACGGTCTGACCATGACGTTGAAGTAAACAGTGAAGTAACTCAAATTCCAGATGAGTCAGTTTCACGGTTTCATGGAACCAGATAGCTTCAAACCTTTCTGGGACCAGAGTCAAGGGGCCATGATTGAGAATTTCACTGTGCTTGGCAGCTTGGGGTATGCGATCGGCTCGCCGCAACAAAGCTCTGACTCGAGCCAACATCTCCTCTACTTCAAAAGGTTTGGTCAGGTAGTCATCCGCACCAGCGTTAAATCCCTCTACTTTGTATTGAGTTTGGTTTAAAGCGGTCAACATTAAGACGGGAATTTCAGCAGTACGCTCATCCCGACGCAGTCTTTGGCAAATGGTAAATCCATCTACTCTTGGCAACATCAGGTCAAGTAAAATCAAGTCGGGTTGTAGTTGGAGAGCTAGCGCCTGACCTTTAATACCGTCTTCAGCTTGATTAACATCGTAGCCAGCCATTTCCAAGTTGACGGCAACAAGTTCTGAAATCGCTGGGTCATCGTCTATGACAAGAATCCTGGGCATTATTAAAAAATTATGACTACCTTATATTTAACGATAAATTAAGAATCTTTGATATATACAAAGATTACTTTTTTGATGGACAAGAACATTTAAAATTGAACATAAGGACTAATGTGGTAAAGGACTTAGGTTCACAATTAAAGACATGGAAATAATATCAGTTTACACCACCAGATGTAATTCACAAATTACAGTTTCTAACCATATTTTTTCGAGGTCACATTGAGTCAGGAGTCAAGTTGATCATCACATACGGAATAAATAAAGTATATCTTTTTACTTATTTGTTATTAATGCACAAAAATAACATAAAAACAATAATTATTTACAATTTGTAAAATCTAGGTTATAAAATTTAGGATATAAGTGGGTGGGTGGAATTTAATATAAAATTAAGGTAGGTTGGGTTGAAGTATGAAACCCAACGCCCACATGGGTTACGCTACCCCTAGCCCATCCTACAAATAATTGTGCCTCCCTACTTAAAACCCTAAGAACTGGAATTAGTTGTGAATCAGTGTATTGTTTGGCAACGGGCGCCTGAAAATTTCCAGCTGTGCGCTCAGGAAGTACATATCTGGAAGATTAACCTGAAGGTATCACCATCGGAAATGGAATTTTACCGCAGGGTTTTATCTGGTGATGAAATAGCTCGTGCAGAAAAATTTTATTTTCCACAACACCAAGAGCGTTTTATTGTTGGTCGTGCCTTTCTTAGAAAAATCCTGTCGAAGTATATAAACGTAGAAGCAAAAGAAATAGAATTTGAGTATGAAGAGAGAGGAAAGCCATTATTAGGCTTGAAGTTTAAGCATTGTGGAATATGCTTTAATTTATCCCATTCTCAAGACCTAGGTTTATGTGGTGTGAGTCATAATAGACTAATAGGAGTAGATTTAGAAAGTATTCGTCACACATCAGACATAGAAAACTTAGCCAAGCGCTTTTTTTCAGTTAGGGAATATGAGGTAATTAAATCAGTAGCTCCGGAAGAACAACAGGAGATATTCTTCCGTTATTGGACTTGTAAGGAGGCTTATTTAAAAGCTACTGGGAAAGGTATATCTGAACTAGCTCAAGTAGAGATAGACTTAGCGCTAAATAAATCTGCTAAATTGTGCATAGTAGGAAATTGGCAATTAAAAGAACTAGTACCAGCAGAGAATTTTGCAGCAGCAGTTGTTATAGCTAATCATAATCATTTAGACAGGTTTAGGTTTTGGGAACCTTGAAGAAAGAATAGGGGTTTTAGGCAGTAAAAAGCAGATCTGATAAATCCTACTAAATATTACCAAAATCTCATAGTATATGATATATATGTATTGGAGTAAATTGCTATGAACAGCAAAAAGGTAATCCGTGTTACAAAAACTGAGTTTGAGTTGGAAGACGGCACAATTTATCCTCATGCAGTGGAACTTGAAGAGTTCCAAATGTATTACGACTATTGGTTCTCTATCTTTGAGGAAATAACCAATAGCTTAAACTACATTCCAAATTTGAGATTGAAAAACTTGATTAACTTATGAATAACTAATAAACTTGAGGTAAATTGAAATTATCCTACAGAATGACTAGAGATGATTTGATAAAACAAAGACTAGGAGTTGTTATGGGAGCAGCATGTCATTGGTTAGGTATATCAATGTGAAATAATGTCAGGGTAAAAATATATAGGGCTTATATAGCGCCTCCAATGGTAGCAATAAGAAATACAGGAAGGGTGAAAACCTAGCATCTAATTAATTTTTGTTATTCCTCCACAATTCTTTCCCAATCTAAGGATAACTGAAAATCAATGGTTCAAGAACGAACAACGCGTGTAAATGCTAGAAAAACAGATGTATTCGATATTTTTAACTTCAAGTATTATATTGGACCAAATCCCTATTTAGATACAGCAGCCATAGTATTTGACTTTGCCTTAACTGAACATCAAGATCCTCTGCCAATGGAAGATTATGTTCACACTATTAGTGATTTTTATCCCCAGGTAGCTAAACAAACCTATGAATTATATGCTAATTTATTTGCTCAGGTTGTATCAGAAGTTAATAAGTTAGATATGTCCCTATATTTCAATCTTTACAGTATAAATTCCCATGATTCCTATGTAAAGATTGCCATTCAAGCATTGCATGAACATACAGCCAAATCAGTAGTTTACCTGGTTTGGGACTGGTTTGAAAATATTAGTAAAGAACGGTATTTCCCCCTTGAAGAGAGACTGATAAAATTACAAGATCAATTTCGCAAATCTGTTTATGGTGGACCGACTGTCTATGCTTTATGGCAAACTGCTTACCAACAGGGTATTCCTACTTTTTATCTATGGGAAGAGGGGTTAATGCAATATGGTTACGGAAAAAAACAGCTGAGGGGAATTGCGACCACCTTTGATGTTGATAGTCATCTGGATTCGGAATTTACCACTCGTAAAGATGACTGTAAGGAATTTTTAGACCGATTGGGTTTTCCTGTCCCCAAAGGTGATATTGTAACTTCAGAAAAACAAGCTATAGCTGTAGCTCAAGAAATTGGTTACCCTGTTGCAATTAAACCTGTGTCTGGTCATAAGGGGATTGGTGTCACCCCCAATATAAGGGACTCGAGAAAATTAAAATCTGCTTATGAGTTGGCAGTTTCAGCAATTCCTAAAGACCAGTCAATTAGAGTAATTGTTGAAGAAAGTATCTGGGGGAAAGATTTTCGTTTATTGTGTGTGAATGGTAAATTTGTTGCTGCAACAGAACGCCGTCAACCGTCGGTAATTGGGGATGGGTATTCAACAATTGAGGAACTAATTGCCAGGGAAAATAATCAACCACAAAGAAGAGATACTCCTACTTCTTCTATGAGTAAGATTGTGATTGATCGGGCTATGGAACGATATTTATATAGTCAAAGATTAGATTTAGATAGTGTAATTGAGAAAAATCGCAGTGTTTATCTTTCTGATGTTGCTAATATCTCTTCTGGTGGTGTTAGCATTAATGCTACCGATAAAATTCATCCAGATAATATTATTCTTGCAGAGGAAATTGCCCAAAATTTTCGCCTCACTTGTTTGGGGATTGATGTAATCGCTAAAAATATTGCCCATTCTTGGCGATATGGTAATTTTGCTGTTTTGGAAATTAATGCAGCACCGGGTATTTTTATGCATCTTAATCCTGCTATTGGTAAAAGTGTTGATGTTCCACACTATATTCTATCAGAGTTTTTTCCCTCTGCTGAGGATGCTAGAATCCCGATTATAACTTTTAATCGAATTACTAAGAAGGCTTTACTGGATACTATTGCCTACTTATTGTCAGAATATCCAAAATTAAAAATCGGTGGTGTTTCTCGTGAAGGTTCGTTTTTAAATCTTGCTCAAAGATTTTTTCATGAAGATTATAATCGCAATGTTCAAAGTTTATTACGTCATCCCCAATTGGATTTATTTATTGCTGAATATTCTGGGGATATTTTGGAAAGTAGGGGAATGGTTTACAAAGGTAGTGATATTGTTATTTTAGATCATCCCACTGAAACTGAGATGATATTGTTAAGGGATGCCATAGATGGTTCTGTAGTTATTACCAGACATGAAAATAATATTTCTATCCGACATAAGGGGGTCATTGAAAATTTAATAGTTACATCAGATAGGGGATTTTCCAGTCTTTATCTCCAGAGGATTTCACAATTTATTTTGATGTCACTTGACGTCTGTTACCCGCCAACTTAATTTTAAATTAAGCCAAAAATTCCAAATTGTTGTCACGCCAATTGCTATGAGATTGGCAATATAACGATTGGAAATTAAAAAGTGAACCAGAAATTTTAATATCAATACATTTATGATTAAACCTGCTAAACAAATCAAGTTGAATTTATAAAATCTCTTTATTCGCTGTTTCCAACTCCGTTGTTGGATAGAAATATCCCCAAATGTCCATACATCATTCCACAGGAAATTATTGAAAATTGCCAGCTCCCCAGCTAGGATTTTGCTACCAATTAGGGGTAAAGCTAAAGTATCACTCAATAGGTAAAGCACGGCCGTATCTACAAACACCCCACTTAGTCCCACTAAACCAAATCGCATAAATCTACTTAGAGGAGGGGTAATTTGTAAGTTAAAGTTCTGACTGATTTTTCCTAATCTTCCCGTAGATAAACGTAGACGTATGAGGTGTTGAATGTATTCTAGATATTGCTTCCAAGTTACTTTACTTTCCCCCTCCTCGCGTTCACAGAATACATAACCAACTTCCCCAATTTTTTTGATCTTCCCTCTCGCAATTACTTCTAAAATAATTTTATAGCCTATGGGGTTCATTTCTACTCCAGCGATCGCATTTCGACGTACCATAAAATAGCCACTCATGGGGTCACTAACTTTACCTAGGATATGTGGTAAGATAACCAACCCTAAAATTTGGGCTCCACGGGATAGAAATCGTCTGACCACGTTCCAGCTACTAACACCACCACCATTCACATGACGACTGGCCACGGCCAAATCAGCACCTCTTTTTATTTGGGATAACAGTTGTAATAGTATCTCTGGAGGATGCTGTAAATCCCCATCTATTACCCCTAAAATTTGCCCTTTGGCAGCTTGCCAACCTCTAATTACTGCTGAGGACAAACCTCTTTCCTGTTGACGACGCATCACTCGCAATTGGGGATACTCTGGAATTAACGATTCTGCTACTTGCCATGTCAAGTCGGGACTATTATCATCAACTACTATTAATTCGTAGTTATTGGGAATACTTTCCTCTAGTATGCTGTTGATGATGTTAATCATTTTATGAATGTTTTCTCGCTCTTGATAGGTGGGAATTACCAAGGATAAGAGAACAACATCATCATCCCACCCCAACTCCAAAGCTGGATATTCGGCAATTTTTAAGGGACCCGTGGGGGTAATTAGCTTTGATTTTTCCACAAGTTAATGCTATTTCCATGACTTTGACGCTGGAACATCATACCGCAAATACATAAGATATAAAATCGGCTTTTAATGTTAAATTAGGTTAACCATAGTTAATTTTTGTTTTTCCGCTTATTTACTTATTTACATACTACTTGTCCTACCAAAAAAATCAAAACCAGTGAATAATATAACATTAACTCCTATCAACTCTATTTTAGAGCGATCGCTACTAGGATCAGATATATCACCATCAGAAGCAGTAATTTTACTAAAGCAAACTGATCCAGAAACTATAAATACTATTCGGGAAACAGCTGACAAGCTCCGCCAAAAACAAGCAGGAGAGGTGGTCACCTATGTTATCAATAGGAATATTAACTTTACCAACATATGTGAACAACATTGTAGTTTTTGTGCATTTCGGAGAGATGATAGTGATGAGGATGCCTATTGGCTAGATTGGTCACAAATTTTGGAAAAGTCTGCGGATGCGGTAAGTCGAGGCGCAACAGAAATTTGTATGCAGGGAGGACTAAACCCAAAAGCCCAAATCCATGGTAGGTCTCTACCGTATTACATTAAACTAATAGAAACTATTAAACAAAACTTTCCTCAGCTACATATACATGCTTTTTCTCCTCAAGAGATACAATTTATTGCAAGACTAGACAGTATTTCTTATGCGCAGGTAATTACAGCTTTAAGAGATGTAGGTTTGGGTTCCATACCAGGAACAGCAGCAGAAGTGTTGGATGATGAGGTGAGAAAAGTATTATGTCCCGAAAAAATCAATACAGCAACATGGCTGGAAATTATCACTACGGCCCACCAATTGGGTTTATGTACCACCAGCACCATGTTGTCGGGACATATTGAAACTCCAGAAGAGCAAATTACACATCTAGAAAAACTGCGCCAACTCCAGCAAGCAGCACACAAAAAAGAATATCCAGGGCAAATTACCGAATTTATTCTCCTTCCGTTTGTTGGTCAAGACGTACCAAAACCCCTACGTCGTCGAGTTGGTAGAGACCAACCCATTTTAGCTGATGCACTCTTATTAACAGCAGTAGCAAGAATATTTTTGGGAAAGTACATACCCAATCATCAACCAAGCTGGGTTAAGTTAGGATTAACCGGTGCTATGGAGGCTTTAAATTGGGGTTGTAATGATATTGGAGGAACTTTAATGGAAGAACACATTACTACTATGGCTGGTGCAATTGGGGGCACATGTATGGAAGTAGAAACTCTACAAAGTGCCATCCTGTCTTTAAATAGACCCTATCAACAGCGTAATACTCTGTATTTTCGCTTATCTTCAGGTTTAAACACCACAGAGAAGTCAATCCCCGGATACCAATCCAAGATAGGATGAAACTTGATTTACCTATTGTTTTTGTTTTAATTGGATATGAAGAGTTATTGGTCGCGTCTGCTGGCACTGATTTTAGTGATTACCATTGGTTTGATGGGTTGTTCCGGTACTCCCGATAGTTTGACTGGAGATTATCGTCAAGACACTCTAGCAGTTGTTAAAGTGATGAGACAGGCCGTGGAAGTATCACCTGATGACCCTAATAAAGCAGCAATTCAAGCGGAAGCACGTCAAAAAATCAATGACTTTTCTGCCCGTTATCAGCGTTCCAGTTCGGTTTCTAGTTTAAGCTCCTTTACGACTATGCGCACTGCCCTCAATGCTTTGGCAGGTCATTACAGTTCCTACCCCAATCGTCCTGTCCCCCAAAAGCTAAAAGATCGTTTGGAATTGGAGTTTAATCGTGTTGAATTGGCACTCAAGCGTGGTTACTAATTATCGTTTCCAATTTGATCAGGTTAAGTATTTTTTATAAGCAGGCTTGTCCTGCTTTTTCTACATTGAATTTAAATTTTTCGTAATTCTATATATAAAGATAATCAAATTGTAATTATTACAAGTGTAATAACGTAATGCCAAAGGACATCATATTAATACACATCATATCGAATGAATATCTGTAGTGCATGAATAAATTACTGATATGATTAATAGATTATTAAGAAAAAAATTCTGTGACTTGTAATACAGTTTTTTCATATTTGTAGCTGTTGAATTAAATAAGGTCATACTTTTATAGTGCAGGCTAAGATACAGTGTCTCAAAGATTAAGTTCTAGGGATCAGTAACTAACCCGGTAAGATAGAACAGCTCATATAAATTTATATATCTCAAGAATGAGGATTAATAAGATTGGCTCAGAGATGATGAGCAAAATCGAAAAAAGATTTTTTTGGTTTCGGTGAAAAATTAGCAAAAAGTTATTTAATCCAGGGAGTTTAAAATGCAAATCTTACAAAATAAAGTCCACTGTCCCAATTGTGGTAAAATGGCCGACCGCTATTTTATAGCTGAGAGTCAAGTTACTAGAACTCAATGTCCAGCTTGTGACTATTTAATGATCAACTGTACTCGTACGGGTAGGGTGATTGAAGCTTACGCACCAGGTATTTATGCTAGCAAGATACCGGTTTAGCCCGGGATACATAAAACTTCTGTATCACTTTTTACCCCTTCTGAGTTGACCGCAAGCCGCGTCTGCTTCCAAACCGCGAGAATATCTGATGCTGACCGCTATTTTTTGCTTTTGCAGAACATTCACAAAAGCATTGATCCTATCCCGGTTTGGACGCTGATAGTCTGCTTCTTGAATGGGATTGTAAGGGATTAAATTGACGTGATTTTGAAAACCCCGCAACTGTTGGGATAACTCCAAAGCTTGTTCCGGTAAATCATTAACACCAGCTAAAAGAATGTACTCAAAAGTGACCCTTCTTCCTGTAATTTGCACATATTCTCGACATTCCGCTAATAATTGTTCTATGGGGTAGGTTTTAGCACTGGGAATTATTTGTTCTCTTAAGGTCTGGTTGGGTGCGTGTAGACTAACAGCAAGAGTAACTTGTAAATGGTGTTGAGCCAGTTGACGAATACGATCTGGAATACCTACAGTAGAAACTGTCAAAGAGCGCTGTCCAATTCCTAAATCTTGATTTAAACACTTGAGAGCTAGAATCACATTTTCTGTGTTTAATAATGGTTCACCCATTCCCATAAATACAACATGACTTACCCGTTGTTGAAAATTTTCTTGTACTGTGAGTACCTGGTCAACAATTTCCCCACGATTGAGATTGCGTTTAAACCCACCTTTACCAGTAGCACAAAAGTCACAAGCCATTGGGCAACCCACCTGAGTAGAAACACAGACTGTTAGCCTATTATCACTGGGAATCCCAACAGTTTCGATAATTTCGCCATCTGCTAGTTGGAGTAAATATTTTACTGTACCATCGGTGGCTAAAGACTGATAGTCAACCGATGAGCGACCTATGGAAACATCAGCAACCTGTTCGCGCCAAGTTTTAGGAAATACAGATATATCACCAATTTTACGTACGCCCTGGTGGTAAATCCAATTATGCAGTTGCTTACCCCTATATCCCGGTTGTCCCTGCTGTTGTACCCAGGTGGTTAATTCATCCACTGAAGCACCAAGTAGGGGTGGGAGCAGAGGAGTTTTAAGGGGACCTGGTGTTTGACTTATAGACATTTATGGGCACTCCTACCTAAATTGGCGATTTTTTCACCAGCTGGAGGAAGTTTGCTGGCGATGACAAATGTCAAAGGCTATGATATCATAAGTAGTTTTCTATTGTGCTGGGTGAAAAATATAGATAACCCAGTACGTCTGCACAATCCGCATTCGGAATTGAATTTATGGCACTGCCAATTGTAGCAATTATCGGCCGCCCCAATGTGGGCAAATCTACTTTTGTGAACCGTTTAGCAGGGGATCAAACAGCAATAGTTCATGATGAACCTGGTGTAACACGAGATCGTACCTATCGTCCAGCATTTTGGCAAAATCGGGAGTTTTTGGTAGTTGATACTGGAGGTCTAGTGTTTAATGATGATACGGAATTTCTCCCCTTGATACGTCAACAAGCAATCACTGCACTTTCAGAAGCTTGCGCTGCCATATTTGTTGTAGATGGACAAGCTGGTCTAACTCCTGCAGATGAAGAAATTGCTGAATGGTTACGTCAACAGACTGTTCCCACCCTCTTAGCTGTGAACAAATGTGAATCGCCAGAGCAAGGTATTATTCAAGCTAGTGAATTTTGGGAGTTGGGATTGGGAGAACCTTATCCCATATCCGCTATTCACGGGAGTGGTACGGGTGATTTGCTAGATGAGTTGATTCAATATATTCCTCACTCTGAAAACTTACAGGAGAATACTGAAGTTAAGGTGGCTATCATTGGCCGTCCTAATGTTGGTAAATCCAGTCTATTAAATGCTTTTGTCGGTGAGGAAAGGGCAATAGTTAGTCCAATTTCTGGAACTACCAGGGATACTATTGATACGCTAATTGAACGAGAGGGACAAGCCTACCGTTTGATTGACACTGCGGGAATTAGGAAGAAGAAACATGTGGAATACGGGACGGAATTTTTCAGTATTAATCGCGCCTTTAAAGCAATCCGCCGTGCTGATGTGGTGCTATTAGTGCTGGATGCTTTGGATGGTGTCACAGAACAGGATCAAAAATTAGCTGGACGGATTATTGAAGATGGACGTGCTTGCGTAATTGTGGTCAATAAATGGGATGCTGTGGAGAAAGACTCTTATACCATATATGACCATGAAAAAAGCTTAGAGGCAAGATTACACTTTACTGAATGGGCAGACACCATATTTGTCAGTGCTATAACTGGACAAAGAGTAGAAAAAATTTTAGACCTGGTTAACAAAGCTGCTGAAGCCCATAAGCGCCGTGTCAGCACATCTGTGGTTAATGAAGTTCTCACAGACGCAGTCAGTTGGCACTCACCACCAGCTTCACGTAGTGGTAAACAGGGTAAAATTTATTATGGTACTCAGGTAAGTAGCCAACCACCTACATTTGCATTGTTTGTTAATGATGCTAAACGGTTTAATGAAAATTATAGACGTTATATAGAAAGACAGTTTCGCAAGCAATTGGGTTTTGAGGGAACACCCATCCGCATCTTATGGCGTAGCAAAAAAGTTCGAGAAATGGAAGTGGGTACTCTTAACCGAGCAACTCGTGTCTGAGACACCTTTTCATAGAAAGTTAGTTGGGAATTTAGGAATTGACAGATGGACTTATTGCGATCGCTTCCTCTAGGACTATATTTAGATGCTCCTCAAACTTGGCTACATAAATTAGATTCACGGGTAAAACTAATTTGGTTGTTAAGTTTTTTGACCAGCTATGTATTTGCCAACAACTACTGGCGTGTGTTGTTGGTATTACTGCTGATGGTTGTTACCTTAGTTGCCCGAATTCCTCTCAGGGTATGGCGTCAACAAATGGGGTGGTTATTAGTGCTATCAACTATGGTACTAGCCATTATTGCCATTAGCCCAGATGGTATGAGCATAGGTTATCAACCACGCTTACCAACAAGTGAACAAGTGTTAAGTCCAGTACCATTTGCAAAATCTGAAAATGGAACTAAATTGCCCTCACCAGCAAGGGAAAACTATGAAAAACGCCATGAATATCAGAAGTATAAGTACATACTATTTCACCAAGGTCCGGTTACAATTAGTCGGCGTTCCTTGAATTTAGCAATTAGTTTAAGTACTATTGTATTTACATTAATCTATAGCAGTAACTTATACTTGTTAACAACTGCACCAGAGGAGATAACATCAGGTATAGAGAGCTTAATGCAGCCTTTAAAAAAGTTGCAGGTTCCCGTCACAGAAATTACCCTCACACTAACCCTATCATTGCGATTTATTCCCCTGGTTTTAGAAGAGATTCAAAATTTGATCCGTTCTGTAATGACAAGGGCGATCAACTGGAAAAAACTGGGACTAAAAGGGGGTACAAGAGTCTGGTTAGTTGTCATGGAAAGACTACTAGAAAACCTCCTATTAAGAGCAGAACAAATCGCAAATGCGATGACAGTGAGGGGTTTTACCAGTCCCAGCGAACACCAGGTCAAATGGCATCAACTACAATTAAAACTGCCAGATTGGTTGGCTGTGGCAGTTTTAATTGTATTTTGGGGATTAAGAATAGCTTTTGGCTCTCTTAACTAGTTTTTTTGTGTAGTATTTATACCAGAAGAGGATTTAATTAGACGAAATGGGAACAAAGGAGTAGAAGCTACCTGGGCATATTGGGGAGTGAGAAAAACATTATACTTATTGGCATCTGGTGTCAATTGTGCAGCCATAGCTAAAGTAATCGTCTTAACATAATTGCGCACATCCGCTGATTTGTCTCCTACCACTTCTCGACTGGTAATGGAGGGGTTAGTTCTACTTAAAAAAGTATTGATCACTAGGGGATCCACCACACTAAGATGGCTGGCGCCCACCGCAGCAGCTAACCACTTGGGAGATGGAATACGGTTAAAACCATTAATTTGCTCAGTCAAACTTGGGGTGACATAGTCAGCAGATGCAGTAAATACTAAGGTAGGAACTTTTATCTTTGTCAAACCAGTTTCACCAAATAATAGGGAGGAAGCTGGTTTTAGAGCTACTATTTGTTTAACCCTTTGATCTTGCAGTTGATAGTTATTTTCTGGCAATTGTCTGGCCAAGCACATAAAACTTTGAACATCACTCAATTTACCAGTGTTTTTTTCACAAGTGCTTTTGAGACTGGCAATTTGTAGTTCCCCACCAGCTAATGCTAATGCTGTGGTTCCACCCAGGGAGTAACCAACAACCATGACCTTATTAGTGGCTAATTTTCCCCGTAAAGAATTATTGGGATTCTGGTTTAATTTTGCCAACTCATCCAAGACAAAACTTACATCTTGGGGAAGAGCTAAAAATTCTTGAGGGTTCAAGCCAACTTTACTTTTATTGCCAAAAAAATTACTGCTAGGACTTTGTAAAGCTGCAACTGTATAACCATAAGAAGCAAGATGTTGGGCTAGATATTGCAGGTCTGTACCCACTAAACTGGAGCTATGAGAAAAGACAATCAAGGGTTTTTCAATGTTGTTTTCATTATTGGCAGAATTTGACCGATAAATATCCACGATGATATTACGTTTACGTTTATCATCATTTAAGTTTAACTTAGATATTTCTACTTTCTCGGTTCCTGGTTGGGTGGGATCAAGGGGAATGTTGACTGATAGTTTTTGTCCATCAGTTTGGGAACCATTCATCAGCAGAAATTGCTGAGTTTGCAAAAAATCCATATTTAAAAACTTTGCCACTGTCAAAACCTCCGCTAAATTCAGTTTTAGGGTTTGACTTGGATATGCTGCAATAAAACTCAGTATAGATAACCCCTCTGGTGAACTAGCAGCTAATATTAAACCCGCTCTAACTGCTTGTACCCCTGATTGATCTTGACGACGATCAAAAACCGCTGCTATTTCATTGATTACTGTTTGACCTAATTGAGTATTCAGTAACCAATTTAAGGTCACCACATTTATGGGTATTCTAGCTCTTAGTCCTTGTACCAACCAGTTACGTTGTTCTTGGCTTAGTCTGCTAGTATAAATCTGTAGACTACCTGGCAATTGCCCAGTTTCCGTGGCTTTTTTCAGCTCCGTAAGGGAAGTTGATTCTTCCAGAAATCCATAACGTATGGTTACCTTATCTGCTCCATGAGCGGTCGGACACATTGTCAAATATGGTGTCCAGGCGATCGCACTTAATAATCCTGTAAATATGGTAACTTTATTGATCATGGTTTTTAATTACAGTTAACTATCATGGGAAATAAATTCGCCTTTGGCACTTGCTCCACCATCTAAAAATTAAGGATTTGCGTGCGTTTCGGCGATTTTACAGTGATTGTAACCTCTTCTGGTGGAAACGACTAGATTGGATAACTTTACAAAAACTTCATGTTTGTTACCTATTTGTAAGAAAATTGTATCAATATGCGTCGTTTGATTATCTATGGTTTAATTTTTATACTTTCTTGCCTAGTGATTATCTGGTGGCCGGTTAATGATTCTAATTGCAGTTTCATCACCTTGGCAAAATTAAAGAAAGACAATTTTCAAGTCACAGCTACTAAAGTTAGTGTTAGACCTTGGTTGGGTCAACATCATATATATGGAATATTTCAAGTCCCCGATTCGTATAAAGAAAGTCAGTTTTTTATGTTATCTATTCCCGGAGGTCGTCAATACTGCGCTCGTCCTTTCGGATACAGTGAAAATTACGATGATGTATTTGCTCAACCTGGAAATATTCTCATTAGATACTATGTGCCCACTCGTATTGGTACAAAAATGATTTTTCAAGGGCTATTTTTTGAATTAAACAATCCTCAAAACTGGAGCTTGACCTTTCCCATAAAAACATCCTAGGAATAGTAACCAAGAATAAGTTTTACAGCTTGTCTTTTGACAAAATTACCAACCTGATTCCAACATACTAAGTATGTTCAAATCAACATCATCACCTAACTACTCAGGGATTGAGAACTTTACTTATGTTGGACTTAGTGCTAATTACTATCCTGGGTTTTCTGGGGAGCTTTGGTCACTGTATTGGCATGTGTGGACCTTTAGCAATAGCTTTTTCTTTTTCTTACCCGGAGAAAATACAATCCTGGCAACGACAGGTACAATTTCACATTCTTTTAAATTTAGGGAGAGTATTCAGCTATGCTCTAGTTGGCACTGCTATAGGCTTACTTGGTTCCGCATTGGTGCAAGGTGGACAATTAGGAGGAGTTGGTAGTGATTTACGTAGATGGATAGCAATAATTACTGGAGTGATGTTGATCTGGATAGGATTGACACAGGTCAAACCACATTTAATACCTAAAATTCCCATTTTTCACCCTTTATTACAAAATAGTTTACATAATCGGTTAAGTGCTGTAATGGTCAATCTATCATTACATACAAAATGGTGGACACCAGCACTTTTAGGTATGACCTGGGGGCTAATGCCCTGTGGTTTTTTATATGCTGCTCAAATTAAAGCAGCAGCTACGGGAAATGGATGGCATGGGGCAATAACTATGTTGGCATTTGGTTTGGGTACTCTACCAACTATGTTAGGAGTAAGTATTTCCACTTCCCTAATGAGTAAAGATCAACGTAGTCAACTATTTCGCATGGGGGGGTGGGTAAGTATGATTATTGGTATAATTACCATATCCCGCACAGGGGAAACCATGGTTGACTATAGTGGTTATGCTGCCCTAATTTGCTTAATTTTGGCTTTAATCGCCCGTCCCACACGTGTTCTATTGCCAGCTCTTATACGTTATCGTCGAGGATTGGGTGTAGGAGCATTTATGCTATCTTTAGTACATACAGTTCACAAATTAGAACACTTTTTAGCATGGAATGTGTCAGCCATTTGGTTTTTACCAGTGGAATTTCAGTGGGGAATGGGTGCAGGTATTTTGGCTTTAATTTTTATGACCCCTGCTGCTTTTACAAGTTTTGACTTTATGCAAAAGTCTCTAGGTCCAAACTGGCGTCGAATCCATCTTTTGACTGTTCCAGCTTTGATATTGACTACTATTCATGCAGTTTTGATTGGTTCCACCTATTTAGGAGCTTTAAAGTTAACTATCTTTAATCAGATGGCAACCTTATTATTAGTATTCATTATACTCGCGGTTTTAATGATGCGATCGCCCTTAGTTTGGTCAATTTTTAAGTTAAAAGAATTTTATACTCCTTTAAAGCAAAAGGAATAGTTGACATTTACAGATATGATTGTTAAATCAGGTAGCTACGGATATAAAAAAATATCACTCTTGTTGTTTATACTACTAACAGCAACATTAACCAATATAGTTAAAGCTCATACGGTAAAAGTATCAAACGATATAGGAGCTACTATTCACATTGAACCCAATGATCGGGCTCGTGCTGGAGAAGTTGCACCAGTATGGTTTGCTTTAACTCAAAAAGGTGGCAAGACCGTGTCCCTAAGGGACTGTAATTGTCACTTAGCAATTTATGCCCAACCACATACACCTGGGGAACCTGCACTGCTTGAACCACCGTTAAAACCTATGAATGTGGAAAGATATGAGGGTATACCAGGCGCGGAAATTACATTTCCTAAACCAGGAGTTTATGAACTGCAACTCACGGGAAAACCAAGGACAGGAGAGAATTGGCAACCCTTTGAGTTAAAATTCGAGGTGATGGTGGCCACGGGGAAGCCAATACTAGCACAGGGACTAGAAAATACAGCCCATAAAAGCGGTCAGTCATCAAAAGGTTTAGACCTAGTTAAACCGGTGCTTATAGGGGCAATTATACTTTCATCAATAGGGATTATAGTTTTTTTGGTAAACCTATAATGTAGATATTGAGTTTAATGTCTCAACACCTGGGAGTGAAACCTTTAAAGGTTTCACTCTACATGTCTTCACAGGAGGGGAGTGATGCGATACCATATGGCAAGACGCCACCACACGGACCACCCACACACTCACCCTTAACTCCGCACACTGACCCGATAGCAGCTGGGAGTTGACCAATTGGTGCGGACAGTGAAAAATTTAAGTCTTTGTAAGAGAGCCATGATCCCAATCTTCTCCATCCTACCCTATCTGCGAAGGATTCCCATACCTTTTCATCAAATTGTTTTGTGCCGCCCAGGTTTTTATATATTTTTTGTTGGACAGATATACCAAATTTACCCTGACTATATTTTAGCCACAGATTATCAATGGCGCGCAATTCTTTACAAGGAAATTTTTCTGCATCTTCTTCTCTTAAATAACCTTCCCTTTCTCTGTTAGCTACTTCTACTATTACTCTATTTGTTTCTAAATCTGCTTCTTTAAAGTCTTGAGCTTTTAATAGGTTTTCTAATTTTGTGTATCTGTTCATTTTTGCCACTCCATTTTGTTCGACAGCATAAGATGTAAATTTTATTTTAAGGATACTTTAAATATACTGCCTACTACCTTTAAGTTTGGATCCCAGATTGCTCTGATAGCCTAATAAACTTATCTGCATCATCAGGATTATCTATATCAACCCAGTCTTGGTGTTGCATATCTGCCAGATGAATTAGCAACAGGAATAACAACACCCGTAGAAAGGTCTAAGGGAAAGTTCTGAGCGTTAGGCTCATGCATTACTTGTATACCCAGGTTAGCGCGGTTGATCACATCAGCCCAAGTACTGATAACAGGACCAGTAGAATCAATCACAGACTGGTTGAATTTAAAACCATTCAAGTTGAACGCCATTGTGATGACACCCAATGTGGTAAACCAGATACCTATGACAGGCCAAACTGCTAACCAGAAATGCAGAGAACGGCTATTCTTGAAGGGAGTATATCGGAAGATGAGGCGACCCAAGTAACTGTGAGCAGCTACGATATTGTATATTTCTTCTTCGTGACCGAACTTGTAACCGTTGTTTTGCGATTCGTTTACAGTGTTTTCACGTACCAAGGAGGAAGTTACCAAGCTTCCGTGTATTGCAGAAAAGAAAGAACCACCGAATACACCAGCTACACCTAACATATGGAAGGGATGCATCAAGATGTTGTGTTCTGCTTGGAATATGATCATGAAGTTAAAGGTTCCAGATATACCCAAAGGCATACCATCACAGAAGGAACCTTGACCAATGGGGTAAATTAAAAAGACTGCGATAGCTGCTGCTACAGGAGCAGAAAATGCTAGGCAAATCCAAGGACGCATACCTAAGCGGTAGGACAATTCCCACTCACGACCGAGGTAGCATAATACGCCAATTAAAAAGTGGAAAATTACCAATTGGTATGGTCCACCGTTATACAGCCACTCATCTAAGGAAGCAGCTTCCCAAATGGGGTAGAAGTGTAGGCCTATAGCGTTAGAGGAAGGAACAACTGCACCAGAGATGATGTTATTTCTGTAGAGTAAGGAACCTGCTACTGGTTCGTGCATACCATCAATGTCTACAGGAGGAGCAGCGATGAAGGCGATGACGAAACAGGTGGTTGCAACTAGGAGGGTGGGAATCATCAGGACACCGAACCAACCAATGTATAGACGCTTGTTGGTGCTGGTAATCCAGTTACAGAACTGCTCCCATGTATTAGCCATTTGACACGAATGTAATATGGCTCTCATAGACTTATGATTGCGGTTAAATTTTTTATATAAATTTTCCCAAGCGGTATTTAAAATATTATCTCCTATAATCATAAAAATTCCTAATATTGTTATCACAACTCCTATGAATTGATTTATTTCTAATTGTTCATTTAAAATTGTATGGGCAGCTAGTAAAGTGATTGCTGGACCAATCATACTAATAATTGCCGACTGTGAAGAGCCAATACGCTTTATACCTTCAAATAAAATAAAGAAAGGTATAACAGTACAAAAAACTGCAATTATAGTAGTATAATAGTATTCATTAAAATTAAAATTGAATTCCGGCCATACACCAAAGCATAAAGCGTATACACATAAGCATAAAAATGTAAATGTATTAGAAATAGTTGTGAATTTAATAGAACCTATGGATTTAATAATAGATTGGCTTTTAATGAGATAAAGTGCATAGGAACTAGCTGCCATAATTGCCCAAACACTACCTTCAAGATTGTTGATGAATATAGACCATTTGCTGGTAATTCCCACAATTATACCAATTCCAGTATAAGTAATTATAAAAGCACCTAAATGATTTTTGGCAGGTAATTTACGGCTGGCTATTGCAGTAAAGATGAGAATCATAGCAGGATAAGTAAAGAAAATAACTCGCTCGACACTAACATCAAGCAACGATATTCCTGTTAAGTCTGTTAGTATAGATAAAAAATATAAAAAACCTGTCAAAAAGCACTCTATAAGATGTTTTAGTTTTATGGGAATATTATTACGTCGTTGGACTGCAAAAAACCCTAGCCAAAATAATGGTGCAGATATTGCATTTCGTAATAACAATAATGCAATAACACTGATACCTTCTTCAAAAGCAAGTTTTACAAAAATTCCTTTCAAGGCAAATGCAGATGCGGCAATAATAACAAGCAATACTCCAACGACTTTAAAATTGAACGAATACTCAGTCTTATCATGCTTTTTTTGATGTTCTTCATTATTAATAAAGTCTTCGTTTTTGTTTTTCATTGCTTCGCTTAATGGTTCTGGTGATTAGTTTTTATAAATATAAAATACTGGTTGTATTAGGGATAAAAAATATGTAGATTGGATTTTTTCAAGCAAATCTACAAATATTCTTCACCGAACCGAGCAGTATTAAGATGGAATATTTAACAGAGAAATGATGTCACTCTTCGTATCGAATTCAATAATAAATAAAAATGAGATATAACCTGAGTGACTCGTTTCCTAAACTAATTGTGCTGTTTTATCTGAACTATTAAATTGTGCTTCAGTTACTGCCAAATCAAATTTAAGAGTGATTAGCTCCTGTGATAACACTGGTAGGCTAGTATATTGTGCTAGAGCTTCTATAATTGTGATGTCTTGCTGACATGCTATGGTAATCAGATCACTCACACCTTGTTTTATTTGTCTGTATACAATTTCATGCCCTAAACGCTTATAATAGGCAGGTGTTTCTTCACATTCCATCGCTTTGGTGATACCCCCATTTGTCGTTACTCTAAAAAATATTTCTACTTTAGAATTCCCAGCTCCACCTGGAGTCATCGTTTGACCTGGGAAGGTGATAATACCTCTAAGCTTGAGATTTCTTGCTATTATCACTCCCCTATCACCAGAAGGAAGTGACCAGTTTTCTGACAGCAATAATGTTGAATTATCTGGAATAGCGTTAAGGTTGGAATTCTCCAGTGCTTTGCCAAATGTAGTTGTAATAATTACTCTAGGTCTTCCATTTTTGCCTAAAGCTTCATCAGTGAATTTTCCAGGCTCTGCGGGGACAACATCCCAACTAACAGGAATTCTCTGGTACTCTTCACCATTCATACGGTATCTCTCGTTTTCTAAAATAGGAACGAGTTTTTCTTTTGTTTCAGTGTCTATCTTGATAGATTTGGTATAGTCATAAGCGATATCTGACACTAATACATTATTAAATCCTTGCTCTGCTAGTCGTGTAGCTAAGTCAGACCCCATTGCGCCTGCAGAGCCAATAAGCGATATGGGAAGATTCTTATCAGAAGCATCGAATAACCCATACTCACTAGCTGCATCAAACCCACCTAAAAGTCCAGTGACTGTATAGGCTGCTTTACCACCTCCACCACCAACAGATGCATCAACACCCAAAACTTGGGGTGTATGTTCGTGTGCATAATCAGCCAATTTTTTATTTGGGCCAAAATCAGGCGTAATAAATAAGGCTCCAGCAGGTATGTAAGAGTTTTCTTCTACAATATCTCCCTTGTTATCTACTTTCGTAGCCCCTCTCCGTCCGTTCAGAAATGCTCCTACTTGCTCAAAAATCATAGTGTACACTTCATACGCCTGTGGATGATTTGCATTCACAATAATCTCGTGGATTTCGTGATTATTTGCTAGAATTACTGCTCTACCACCTTGAAATTCCAGCCTCATAAAATCTCTGGAAAACTGGTAGCCATCAGGAATATCTGTTTGTGCTTCATTTTGAGCTTTCAAATATTTTAAAATTCTACCTTCCGCTGAAATTAATTCATCCAATGCACCCTTACGAGTAGCTGTACTCAGGTAATTGTGTTTGACATGACTTTCATAAAATGCCAGCTTAACTAAGGATTTTAGCGCATTGAGACGGCTTTGTTTGTCGTCACCTTTTACTGGAGGTTCTGCACGTGTACCTCCATAGGAAGAATTAAAGTTTAAAACTGGTTTTAGGTTTTTCGGATCAACTATTTTACTATTGTCAGGGTTTATAAACGCTTGAGGATTATCTACTGATTGCCGGTTAACAGCCAAAAAAACTGTGGCAACATCGGGTATCTCAATTTCATAAATGTATATATTTAGATTGATATATTCTTTAGCGTTGATGAAAAAAAGATTGGCTTCAGGCTGCATGGTGATTGACACTTGATAGATAGCCCCTTGCGCCAATTCAAAAATGAAGTGGATCAAGGTCTGACGATAATTCATAAAATATCTCAAAAGGGGTTCGATAGTCAACACATTTTCCAGGACGATTATTAACTAATTCTAAAGCTTTCTTAACTTCAGCATAACTCTTCTCCATTCTTAATTATTAGTAAAACATTTTCGCTATTTTCCCTTGAGGAGAAATGGGTAGGCGATCTCGCTACGCGAGATCGCCTGAACGCCAGATGAAAGGTAAAACCTTTGCAAGATACGGGGAATGAATTCCCTGTCCCCTGGAAAAATTGGCTATTGCCATGGGGAGATTGAATAGGACTATTAACGAGTATTTAACTTGCTGAAGTTAACTTAGTTAACACCTCGTTAGAACGTTCAACAAAGGACTTCATTCCTTCTGCATCAAAACCTTTTTGAGACATCAATGCCAAATCATAAACGTGCTGACAAATCATTTTCACCAATTTTCCTGTTGGTGATTCACCACTACCTTGAATAATGCTACCTTGATTCAAGCTAACCAGGTTTTGAATCAAAGGATGGGCCGTATTCACCAACAAAATGTGATCTTCAGGAAAATCGGCATTTTGTTGTTGCATCATGGCATTCATTTCCCGTAGACGACGAAGAATTTCTGGTAATAACACTATTGCTGGTGGTGTCCCTTGAGGATCATCAGATTTCAATGCTTCGGTCCGAATATTTACCTTGGGTTTGTTGAGAGATTTCTCAAATAGCTCCTTGATGGTTTCACTTTTGGTTTTCTGTGTTGTCGGGTCTACAATTTCCCCCGATTTATCATCTAATAATGTGTTATCTAGGTCAGAATCTACCCTGGTAAATTTAACATCCTGATATTCCCTTTCTAGAAAATTAATAAAGTGAGTATCAATGAATGAGTCCATAAATAGAACTTCTAAACCTTGATTTTTGTGTAACTCTATATATGTAGCTTGGCTAGCTTCATCAGTGCTATAAAACACCTTATTTTCCTGATGCTCTTTGTTGCGCTCCAGATATTCCTTCAGGGTGGTGTAGGGCAAAGTATTGGTGTTGCTCTTGTTGACATCTTGCCAAATATCACCCTCCGCTGACTGTACCTCAACTGCTGGTTCATTTCCGGGGTTTTCAGTGAATTTAGCAGTAGTTCGGAAAACAATTATGTCTTCCACTTGTTTTTTAAATTTCTCGTCATTGAGAACTCCAAACTTAACAAAAGTCCCTAAATCCTTCCAAGCTTTGATATATTGTTCCCGATCGCTCCTGTAGAGTTCTTTTAGCCTATCACCTACCTTTTTAGCGATATAATCTCCTATTTTCTTCACCGTGCGATCGCCTTGCAATGCACTACGAGAAACGTTCAAAGGAATATCTGTACTATCAATAACACCCCGCATAGGAATCAAAAATTGGGGAATGATTTCATCACAATTATCACTAACGAAAACCTGATTACAGAACAACTTAGTTTGTCCCTTAGTCACATCCACATCAGGACGCATTTTAGGGAAATACAAAATCCCATTAATAATAAATGGATAGTCCGTATTCAAATGGACCCACAATAAAGGTTCTTCCTGAAAGGGATAAAGGTAGCGGTAAAATTCCAAATAATCTTCCTGAGTTAAACTGCTAGGAGATTCTCGCCAAGGTGCTTTTTGTTTATTCAACACCTCCCCATCCAGTTTGATGGGAACTGGCATAAAATCACAGTAGGTTTTAACCAAGTTTTTAATTCTAGCTGTCTCTAAATAATCTTCTTCATCGGGCATTAATGTTAAAGTCACCGTTGTACCACGACTATTGCGAGAAGATTCATCTAAAGTAAATTCTGGTGAACCATCACAACTCCAATGTACTGCTTGCGAACCCTCTTTGTAAGAAAGGGTATCTATCTCAACCTTCTTAGCAACCATAAAGGAAGAATAGAAGCCTAAACCAAAATGACCAATAATTGGTTGATCAGCTTTTCCTTCATACTTATGAATAAACTCTTCCGCGCTAGAAAAAGCTACTTGGTTAATATATTTTTTTACTTCTTCCCCGGTCATCCCAATACCATTATCGGAGATAGAAAGGGTTTTCTTGTCCTTGTCAATGGCAATGGTAATTTCCGGTTCCCCTATATCTCCACCATACTCCCCAGCACGGGATACCATTTTGATTTTTTGGATTGCATCTACCGCGTTAGATATGAGTTCGCGCAGGAATATCTGATGATCGGAATAGAGGGATTTCTTGATAATGGGGAAAATATTCTCAGTGTGTATACTGATAGTACCTTGTTCTAGCATGGTTATCTGTTTGACTGTTTAAAGGTAATTATGATGATCCATTTTGGACTAGAGAGCTCTTTTCCTGGGTAGGGAATTCCTCTAACTTATAATTCGGATTACACTACCATCTGGAGGTGAGGTTATTTTAAATCTAGTAAACCCTCCTCTTTCAACTTGGGGTTAAAGCGAATTTGAGTTTTTAACCCTCTTGCTGTCAACAGTTCTAATATTTCTGACTCTACTCGACGCGATACATTCTTTAACACTTTAGTCTTAGCTAAATCATCAATTAATGGATTTTGATAATTCTCTTTTTCTGTATCATTCATTAACTCTTGGACATTAATGGCATTAGTCCATATTTGCTTATGCTCACCATTACCCGGTGGTAGACTACCATTTTGGGCAATCCAGCTATTTTCAATCTCTGATAGAATTTTTCGGTCAGGACGTTCAATGGTGTGGACTTTTAACCAATAACATTTATGGGGTTGACGAACTAAATGTTGCTTACAACTGAGATAAACATCACGAGAATAACCAATGAATTGCAAAATTTTTTCCTGATTAAAAATTGCGTAAACCCCTATCTTACCTTCAAGTTGTATGGGTAATTCACCATTATGGTCAATATAATCAATAAACTCTAAATTTTCTAGGTTGGAATTCATATTACTCTAGGAATGGAGAAAGAAAAGGGGAAATAGTTCCCCCCATACGTTATGAATGGTTAAACATCAATGATTACAGATCTATATCTATATCAAAATCGTCTTCATCCTCGTCTTCGTAATCATCCTCATCTTCATCCTCATCTACACCCGTAATTACTTCATCAGTAATTAGATCTTCATCTTCATCCTCTAAAGCTGTACCATGGTTACTACCATACGTATTATCGTTATCGTAGCCATCATCATAAGTGCCATCTAGTCCAGAGCTATCTAAACTATACAGCTTGGCGGTTCGGTCATCTAAAACCATATCTAATGGATCATCTACCTCATCTAATACACTCGTAGTCACATCTGTGCCATAGTCCTCAATTGCTCCTACCTCTTCATAAGTATTATAACCAGTACCAGCGGGAATCAATCTTCCTATGATAACGTTCTCTTTTAGTCCTCTTAACCAGTCAGATTTACCCTCAATTGCTGCTTCTGTCAGCACCCTTGTGGTTTCTTGGAAGGAGGCTGCTGAAATAAAACTATCTGTATTCAATGATGCTTTAGTTATACCCAATAATACTGGTGTGTACTGGGATCTAGCACCGCCGGTAATTGACATGGCCTCATTTACCTGCTCTACCTGTTTTAATTCAACTAGTTCCCCAGGTAACATAATGGTGTCACCACCATCATCAATGCGCACTTTGTTAGTCATTTGTCGGACTATGACTTCAATGTGTTTGTCTGCAATGTCAATTCCTTGAGACTGGTATACCATTTGTACTTCATTCACTAAAAAGCTTTGCACTTTTTGTAGAGCATGACTAGCACAAGCGTAAAGTCCATCCTCAGACCCCAAACTGAAGAAGATTTCTAAAATTTCATGGGGGTTAGAAGGTCCGTCAGTTAATGGTTGACCAGCTTCCACCATGGCACCATCGGGAACGATTAAATTCTGTCCTGGTCCTAAAGGATAGTCTATTACCACACCATCAGACTCTACAACTTTGACTGAATATGCTTCCCGACTGACTAGGTTTTCATCCCCTTCCCCATAAACTACTTTTACTTCCCCAGAACGACGGGATAAAATACATGCTTCTTTGGGTTTACGAGCTTCCAACAATTCTTCAATTCTTGGTAACCCTTGGATAATATCTCCTGTTTTTGCGCGTTCAAACACCAATAGAACTAAATTATCTCCCCTTTGTACCAATCCACCGTCTTCTATTTGTAAGACTGCTCCCGGACTAACCCGATAGGGACGACCCGTGCGAATTTTCAAGAAGTATGCTGCTTGTACAAGCTGTTCTTGTTGATTGTTGTTGGGAGGTAATTGATGACTAATATCCACCAACTGTCCAGAAACGGGAGCTGTTATTCCTGGAGCAATTTCTGTGCCTTGTACTAATAGATCTCCCTTTTTCACAGTGGGTGGAAGATTAGTCTTAACGATAATCATGTCGGTATCTCTGAGAATGAGACAGCGTCGAACAGCTTCCGCACCTGGCCTTACCCCTCGTATGATTCCTCCCTCCTTGGACAGGATCTGAGTTCTTGCTACTACGGATCCAGGTGGAATGGTAATACCATCTTCTACCTCTAAGGTAGTATGAGTACTACCTTGGGTGGCATCAGCTGCCATATCTCGCCTGAGTGCCAGAGATTCCAAAATCACTAACTGCAGGCGTTGAATCTCAGGGTTTTCACTATCAGGGACTAATTCAATATCTGCTGCTAAAGGAGAAGCATGATCTTGCTCTCCATCCTGTTCAACCTCTAATACTAGTTGGGTTCTGAGTAATTCAACTCCATCTACAGCTTTTACTCGTTCCCCGTCTTTGTATGGCAACCGCTGTACCGCTCTTAATTGTATCGATCTTCCTGTTTGTTGACTAACGGAAGTAGTGGAAGGCAAATCAGGGTGGGATGAGACCTCAAATTCGACCACGGGACGACTCAAAAGAGCTGGTCCTTCAGGAGATTCCACATATTGAATGTAACGCATTTCCGTTACAGTAGTCCCTAGCAACTCCTCGCCGGGGTGAACAAAGGTATTATCTCTCCCCAGCACTGCTTCTGGATCATCTACCATCAAAAGTTCGCCGGGTTTAATGACTATTTCCCGCAGAATGTCGTTTTTCTGGGTAATTTCCACCACTCCACTGGTTTGACAGAATATATCTTTAACTACTTCTGTGCTGGCTTCCACAAATTGTCCATCTTCTACTAAAAGTAGAGAAATATCCTTATTAACTTCGTGGGTTTCTTCGGGTATCCACAACAAGGTCCCTCCAGTTACCACCTCGTAACCGAGTTTAGCTTTGCCTTTTTTCTGGACTTCAATTCCAGCAAATTTTAACATTCCTCCCGTGGTAGTGCGATATCTATCGTCAATCAATTCAGCTACAACTTGACCATTTTGTACTTTGGTCCCGGGTGTGGCCCTGAGATTAAATGTTTGAGATTGGAAAGACCCCTCACTCTCTTTGGAGATTTCTTCCTGGTGTCTCCCTCTTAGACCAGTATGAATCAAATAATTATTTTTACCTTGGGAACTATGAACTGTAACTGTTGCTTGGTCTAAAATTACGGAAGCTGTAATGATTTCAATTTCTCTGGTGGGACGACCAGGAATGGGTTCAGGTAGGCGGACTACTCCTCCATGTACGGTATTGAGTCTAGTTTCCGCCAACACCCCATTGGCAGTAATCTTATCTCCATTTTTGACTACCAACTCTGCACCGGGGGGCAAATTATAAACTTCTCCCGACAAAATCCAAATCAAACCACCTCTTGTTGCTGTGGTGGTGGTGTTTCCCTGACGGTCAGTTTTTTGTTCTGCCAAAACATCAGCAAATACTACTTCACCCGCCAAATCAGAAGCCACATCTTTAACTGCTTTTTCTGTATTAGCTTTAGTGGTTTTACCTCCTAGGGCCACTTCGGCCAGCAATTCCGACACCTCAACCCTTTGTCCCGGGACAATATATAGTGTGGAACCCTGGGTCACAGAAATTTCTTGATGCTCTTGGGTAGTACTTTCTAGGATCAAATTGCCATTGGTTTCCGCATATAAAGCATCTTCTCCATGACGAGTCCGATAGGGACGGGTCTTTAAGCTGCGGGAAAATTTGATGGTTCCTGGGATTTTGGCTCTCACCTGTTGGGCAACTTCTCCTGTAAATACCCCACCAGTGTGGAAGGTCCGCATGGTTAATTGAGTTCCGGGCTCCCCAATACTTTGAGCTGCAATAATTCCCACTGCTTCGCCCAAATCCACCATTTTGGCGTAGGCCAGGCTCCACCCGTAACAATGTTGACATACGGAACGGGCAGCTTCACAGGTTAATGGTGATCTTACTAATACTTCTTTTACTCCTGCTTTGTGGATTTCCGCTGCTAGTTCGTCGGAAATTGGTGTATTCCGGGCTGCCAAAATCTCCCCAGTTGTAGGATGAATAACATCTTTAGCTACAACTCTCCCTACTAGTCTTGTCCCTAAGGGAATTAATACTTTTGCCCCTTCTGTCATGTCCCGTACGGGTACACCTCTTAGGGTTCCACAGTCTACTTCCCTAATAATCACGTCTTGGGAAACATCCACTAACCGTCGGGTTAAATAACCTGAGTCGGCGGTTCGTAGTGCTGTGTCCACTAATCCCTTTCTCGCACCATAACTGGAGATAATGTATTCGGTAACTGTTAGTCCTTCCCGAAAATTGGTCTTAATTGGCAAGTCAATAATTTCTCCCTGGGGATCTGCCATTAGTCCGCGCATTCCCACTAGTTGTCGCACTTGGGATATGTTTCCTCTGGCTCCGGAAAAGGCCATCATATAAACTGAATTAAGAGGATTTGTAGTTTTAAAGTGATTAACTACTTCGTCTTTGAGATTTTCCGAGGTACTATTCCATGTATCAATTACTTTTTGGAAACGCTCTACTTCCGTAATTTCACCACGCTTAAATTTCGCCTCTGTACTCAAGATTTCCGCCTCAGCTGCCTGTAAAAGGGACTTCTTAGAGGGAGGAACCATTAAATCGTCTACACTAATGGATACACCGGCTTTGGTCGCAAACCGGAATCCTAGGTCTTTTAGTTTATCGGCCATCACAGCTGTCCGGGCCGTACCATAGTGGGTAAATGCCCAGGAAATTAAGTTTCTTAATTGACCTTTGTTGACAACAAGGTTACGGAAAATCATTTTTTCTGTCATGGTGGGTTAAGAAATGGAGAATAGGAAAAACGGGACGGATAATTAGCTGGCTAAAGCATCTTGAATTGCTTTGTTATAAATCACTCTGCCAGGGGTTGTATAAATATATTGGGAAATTAAATTCCCTTGGGCATCTTCTCGCACTCGACGGAATTTATACAAGACAGTACGGCTGCCATCTTCGTTTTCTGTGACTTCCAAGGGTTCGTTATCTGGTTGTCCTGTTTGCACATCGCCATCGAATCGAACATAAATATATGCATGTAGTTCCACTTGATCTTGTTGATATGCCATAATTACATCGTCTAGGGAGGCAAAGTATTTGCCTGCTCCCTTGGTAGCATTGGGATTTTCAGCAGTGAGGTAATAGGCTCCCAAAACCATGTCTTGGCTGGGTGTGACGATAGGTTTACCCGTAGCAGGTGAAAGAATGTTGTTGGATGCTAACATTAACAGTCTTGCTTCCGCTTGGCTTTCTAAAGACAAGGGAACGTGAACAGCCATCTGATCTCCATCAAAGTCAGCATTGAATGCCGGACAAACAAGAGGATGTAACTGTATCGCTCTTCCCTCTACTAATATGGGTTCAAAAGCCTGAATTCCCAGTCTATGCAGTGTAGGAGCGCGGTTTAACATAACCGGGTGCCCTTCTATGACTTCTTCCAAAACATCCCAAACACTGGGGTCATTACGAGAAATGAGCTTTTTGGCTGCTTTAATATTGTTAACTATTCCCGATCTAATTAAACGGTTAATCACAAATGGCTGAAACAATTCTATGGCCATTTCCCTGGGGAGCCCACACTGGTGAATTTGCAATTTGGGACCAACTACAATAACGGAACGTCCTGAGTAGTCTACTCTTTTACCCAGGAGGTTTTGCCGGAATCGCCCCTGTTTACCTTCTATGATATCTGATAGGGACTTTAAGGGACGGTTATTGGCTCCTACCACCGTACGTCCTCTCCGACCATTGTCAATTAAAGCATCTACTGCTTCCTGTAACATGCGTTTTTCATTGCGGACAATGATTTCCGGGGCCAGGATTTCCTGTAGTCTAGCTAAACGATTATTGCGATTGATTACCCGACGATAGAGGTCGTTTAAATCGCTGGTAGCAAATCTACCACCGTCTAGTTGTACCATGGGACGGAGATCGGGTGGAATGACTGGAATGGCTGACATCACCATCCATTCCGGTTGGGAACCAGTGGCGATGAAATTGTCAATCACCCGTAGACGTTTAATCAATTTAGCCCGTTTTTGTCCCTTTGCTGATTCAATTTCCCCCCGCAGTTTTTCTGCTTCTTCTTCTAAATTAATATCTGATAATAAACGTAGTAAAGCCTCCGCACCAATTCCTACTTCTACACCTACTAGTTGAGAATCTTCACTGTAAATTTTATCCTCAATCTCTAACCATTGGTCTTCTGTTAATAACTGCTTATAAACAAGGGTTTCGGCATTACCAGGAGCTAAAACTACATAGGAGTTAAAGTAGACGATTTGCTCAACATCTCGTAGGGGCATGTCTAATAGTATGGCAATATAACTAGGAATGCCTTTGAGATACCAAACATGGGCCACAGGTGCTGCCAACTTAATGAAACCCATTCTATGGCGGCGAACTCGTGATTCCGTTACCTCCACTCCACAGCGCTCGCACACAATACCTCTATGACGAACCCGTTTATATTTACCACAGTGACATTCCCAATCCTTAGCAGGGCCAAAGATCCGCTCGCAAAACAAACCATCCATTTCTGGCTTGAGGGTACGGTAGTTAATGGTTTCAGGTTTTGTCACCTCACCAACCACCTGACCATTAGGTAAGGTACGTTCCCCCCAAGCGCGGATACGTTCTGGTGAAGCAATGCCAATTTTGACGTAATCAAATTGATTAGATTGAACGGAGCGCATAGTTGAGTAAATTTAGTTCTAGGTTGTTCTAAGTTTGTGATTTATGAGATTTATATTTGCCACCTCAAGTGAGTCCCCTCTCCCCATTGTAATTACTGATTAATTACTCGTCCTCATCCAGGGAATCACGAGAAAAGGATTCGTATGTTGGACGGGGAGGAGTGCGACGAGATATTTGATCGGCCATCAAGTCCACTTCTACATCCAGCGAACTACCATCAGTTTGGGTTTCTACTTTATGTACCGCAATATCCAATCCTAAAGATTGTAATTCTCTCATTAACACTTTGAAGGACTCAGGGGTGCCAGGACGAGGAATAGCTTTTCCTTTAACAATGGCGTTTAATGCTTCATTACGTCCCTGCATATCATCTGATTTAACAGTTAACAGTTCCTGTAATGTATAAGCAGCGCCAAATGCCTCTAGTGCCCACACTTCCATCTCTCCAAATCTTTGACCTCCTTGTTGTGCTTTACCACCCAAGGGTTGCTGGGTGACTAAGGAATAAGGACCTGTGGAGCGAGCATGAATTTTATCATCAACTAAATGGACAAGTTTGAGCATGTAGGCTATCCCCACTGTGACTGCACGATCAAAGGGTTCGCCGGTGCGTCCATCATAAACCATGATTTTACCCGGGTTTTCGGGATTATATACCCAATCCCTACTGGTTTCTTCCCTAGCTTCCCATAATTTGCCGTGAACTATACGTCGGGAAGATTCTTCTCCGTACATTTCATCAAAGGGGGTGATTTTAAAGCGTACTCCCAGGTTGTGACCCGCCCAACCCAATAGGCATTCAAACACCTGTCCTACGTTCATTCGACTAGGTACACCTAGGGGGTTGAGGACTATATCTACTGGGGTGCCATCGGGAAGGTATGGCATGTCTTCTAAGGGCAAAATTCGGGAAATGATGCCTTTATTCCCATGTCTCCCAGCCATTTTGTCACCAACCTGGATTTTACGTTTCTGGGCTACATACACTCGCACTACCATATTGGCTCCCGGTGGAAGTTCATCCCCCTGCTCTCTGGTAAATAGTCGCACATCTACTACTCTTCCTTTTTCCCCATTGGGAACCCGCAGGGAGTTGTCCCTCACGTCGCGAGCTTTCTCTCCGAAAATCGCTCTGAGTAGTTTTTCCTCCGGTGGTTGATCTGATTCTCCTTTAGGAGTTACTTTCCCCACTAGAATGTCTCCTGATTCTACCCAGGCCCCTACTCTGATTATCCCCTGTTCGTCTAATTGTCTGAGGGCGTCTTCCCCAACGTTGGGTATTTCTCTGGTAATCTCTTCAGGACCTAGTTTGGTTTGTCTTGCTTCTATTTCAAATTTCTCAATGTGTATTGATGTGTAAACGTCTTCTTGTACCAGTCTTTCGGAAATTAAAATTGCGTCTTCGTAGTTATACCCTTCCCAGGGCATGTAGGCAACAATAACATTTTGCCCTAATGCTAATTCTCCCCCTTCTGTGGATGAACCATCTGCTAATACCTGACCTGCTATGACTTTTTCCCCAATCCGCACTAGGGGTTTTTGATTGAGACAGGTGTCCTGGTTAGAACGTTGATATTTGGAGAGAACGTATTTTATTTCCTGGGGTTTATGGGGAATACTTTCGCTTTCACGGTTGGTAAGAGCGGCTTTTTCTTTGACCCGAACACGAATCTCGGTCGCATCTACATACACCACATCTCCGTCAGTACGGGAAACAATTACCATACCTGAGTCTCTGGCACCTTGGGCTTCCAGTCCAGTTCCCACCAGGGGACGCTCGGGTTTCAATAAGGGTACTGCTTGCCTTTGCATGTTAGAACCCATTAAGGCTCGGTTGGCATCATCGTGCTCCAAAAAGGGAATCATGCTGGTGGCTACTGAGACGATTTGTACTGGTGACACAGCTACGTAGTCTACCTGTTCGGGAGTAGTGGTGGAAAATTCCTGGCGATAACGAACGGGTACTTGAATTCCTAGTATTTGTCCGTTGTCATCTACGGGAATGTCACCAGGTGCAACTCGCAGGTCATCTTCCTCATCTGCTGTCATGTAAACAGGAGGTTTTTCGTAGCAAACTCTTCCGTTTTCTACGGGTCTGAAAGGTGTCTCTAAAAATCCATACTGGTTAACACGAGCATGGGTGGCTAGGGAACCAATTAACCCCGCATTTGGACCTTCTGGCGTTTCAATAGGGCAAATGCGTCCGTAATGGCTGGGATGAATATCTCGCACGGCAAAACCAGCTCTCTCTCTGGTTAGTCCACCAGGACCTAAAGCACTCAAGCGTCGTTTATGGGTTAGTTCCGCTAAGGGGTTGGTTTGATCCATGAATTGACTTAGCTGGCTGGAACCAAAAAACTCTTTTATGGCTGCTACTAGGGGTTTGGGGTTGACTAGTGATGCTGGTGTTAAAACTTCCGCATCGGAGACGGTCATTCTTTCTCTAATGATCCTCTCTAAACGGTTTAAACCAACTCTTACTTGGTTCTGAAGCAGTTCACCAACGCTTCTAACTCGGCGATTTCCTAAATGGTCAATGTCATCAATGCTACCAATGTCGTATTCTAGGTTGATGAGATAGTCCACAGCAGATAGAATATCTCCTGGGGTGAGAACCCTAGTGGTGTCAGGAACGGAAAGGCGCAGTTTCTTGTTGAGTTTATATCTACCTACCCTACCTAGGTCGTAACGTTTGGGATCGAAAAAGCGCGATTCTAATAGCTGTTGTCCCCCCATAACTGTGGGTGGTTCTCCAGGTCTCAGCTTTCTGTACAGCTCCAGAAGGGCTTCCTCTTCGGAGAATTGTCCCTCTTTTTCAATGGTCTTCTGAAAGTACTCTGGATGCCTTAAAGCATCCAAAATTTCGTTGTCTGATAGTCCTAGTGCTTTAAGTAGTACCTGAACTGACAATTTGCGGGTCTTGTCTATTCTTACCCACACCAAATCATTACGGTCTGTCTCAAATTTTAGCCATGCCCCTCGGTTGGGAATTAGACTGGCAGAATATGTTCTTCTCCCGTTTTTATCAATCTCTGATTTGTAATATACCCCGGGCGATCGCACGATTTGGTTGACTATTACCCGCTCGGCTCCGTTAATAATAAAGGTTCCTCTATCCGTCATTAACGGTAGATCACCTATAAATACTTCCTGTTCTTTAATATCACCTGTTTCTTTATTAAGAAGTCTTGTGGGCACATACATTTGTACACCGTATGTGCTATCTCTTCTTTTTGACTCTTCTACGCTATATTTCGGTTCTTTTAGCTTATAGTTATGTCCTAAAAAATGGAGTTCTAATTTCCCTGTATAGTCCGTAATAGGACTAAATGAGTTCAGCTCTTCTATTAAACCCTCTTCTAAAAACCAGCGAAAGCTAGAACGCTGAATTTCAATTAGATCTGGTAATAGAAAGGATGGTTCCATATAATTCTCGTTGTTCATGCCTCTACCTTTATCAACCTGGTTAAACTTGTTCTGAGAACGGTGGGCGAATAAACCCAATAAAAAAATAAAATTAGATAGACGTGGAAACCTTGCTCCTGCTAACTGTTGACGAGTGGTGGGTGATTTGTCTACTCATTACGTACATTTTGCTCATTAATTCTCTGTTCATACTATTTATCCAGACCTCATCTACACTCGTTCTGACACACCAAAAATCAAGGATCCGCCAGGTTATTCTCGGTATCAGGATGGATTTGGCTGAATTTTTGTCCCCTCTAGTCTAATCCCAAACAGTCTACAAGCATTGGCAGTCGTTTGGTTAGCTATGGATTCTACGGTTTCTCCTCGGATTTTTGCTAACTGCGCTGCTACATAGCCTACATACGCTGGCTCGTTACGCTTCTCTCCTCTCTTGGGTGTGGGTGACAAAAATGGACAGTCAGTTTCAATCAAAATCCTATCTTTACTTACCATCGCTGCTGAGGATTGTATAGCTTTCGCATTCTTAAAGGTAACTGTACCACTAAAGCTAATGTAAAAACCCAGATCTAAAAACCACTGGGTTTCCTCTGGTGTTCCTCCCCAACAATGCATTACACCCCGCACCTTCTCTCCTTCCCTTTCTCGCCATTTTTCTAGCACCTCTCTCGCTTCTACAGCAGCTTCCCGACAATGGACTATTACTGGTAGACCTAGTTCCGTGGCGATCGCCAGTTGAGCTTCAAATACCTTATGTTGTTGCTGACGGTTGCTGGCTTTGTAAAAGTCTAATCCCATTTCCCCAATTGCCACAACGGGCGCATTTGACTGGTTAGATAGGTGGACTAAATTTCTTATTTCAGCCCCTGTGTGATCTTCCCATCTATCAGCATCCAAAGGATGTAACCCAATGGCAAAACTCACCTCCGGGAACTGTTTAGCTATAGACCAAATGCTGGCAAATTCCCCTGGATGAACACAGGAATGCACCAGGTGCGCTACCCCTGCTTCTTGCCAACGGTGTCTCACTGCCTCTAAATCTGGCTTAAAAGTTTCAAAGTTTAGATGTACGTGGCTATCTATTAATTGCATTTTTAAGTTACCAGTGACAACAACTCATGATTTGCCATAATTTGCTAATCCATAATCCATAACCAGGTTCTAAGTGGCCACTAAACCAAAATCAACCGGTTTTTTTGATTTAACGACTTATCTTAGCTTTTTCCTATTACGAATTACGAATTAGTGACTATTCTGACTCCTAAACCGGTTGGGTCAATGGTTTGAGCTTCCGCGCTAATCTAGATTTTTTTCTAGCCCCACTGTTTGGATGCAACACTCCCCTTTTAACAGCTTTGTCAATTTTGCTGTAGGCTTGTGACATCCTCTCATCTACCAACTGTTTAGACTCGCTCGTAGGGTTGGAAGCATAGGCCTCCACTGCAGCAAAGTATTTCTTCATCAGCGTCTTTACTGCTGATTTGTATGCTTTGTTGTGTAGTTGGTTACGCTCCGCGATTTGGGCGCGTTTAAGTGCTGATTTTGTGTTTGCCACGGTCAGTTCCCAAAAAAACTATCAATTAATATGTACACACACTACTAGAAATACTAGGATAGCACGAAATTTGCAAGTGCTGCAATTCCACAGAAAAATTTTAGGAAAAATTTTACAACTTTTAACAAAATTTTTGTAAAGTGTTGTGAAGAGTTGGTAAAGATGGAAAAAGTTCCAGTCCACCAGAAATTGGCAATAGCATGGGGTCAGGGATTTTGAAAAATAGGTTATAATAGACTCTAACAATAAAAAACTCACGATTAATACCGCCAAACTGGTCCCCAAACTCCTCCAGTATATCACAGACTGGGAGTATAAGATCATCAAACTGTTTTTAGAGCTTTTACAGCGATAAATGATAGGTTGAAATACTGGTGGGATCAAAAAAAAGCAGGTTAAGCTAGAGAAGAAAATTAGTGGCAGCTGTTTATCCGCAAGAATAAAAAGCCAAACTAATGATCACAAGGGAAAAAATTCTAATTTTGGCACTGTCTACTCCATGCTGCGAATTATCACTCAGCAGGCAGATGTTGTATCCGAACTACAACGCATCTGCGAACGTACCCACGACGAACAGGTGTTTAATAAAGAAGCAACAGTAAGAGAAGTTTTGCTGTCTGTAAAAAACCAGGGCGACAAAGCCGTACTCCACTACACAGCCGAGTTTGATCACCAAACCTTGGAACCGGGGGAATTGAGGGTAAAAGGTTCTGAGATGGACGTGGCTTACCAACAAATATCAAAGGATTTGTTGGCATCAATTAAGCTGGCCTGTGAACGAATAGAAGCTTTTCATCGTCAGAGAGTACCAAAAACCTGGGTGCACTTTGGGGAAGATGAAGTAGTTTTAGGTAAACGCTACACACCCGTAGATAGGGCGGGTCTATATATTCCCGGTGGTAGGGCCTGCTATCCTAGTACAGTGTTAATGAATGCCATACCGGCTAAAGTAGCAGGTGTACCTCGCATAGTCATGGTCACGCCACCAGGTCGTGATAAGGTAATTAATCCGGCAGTGTTGGTAGCTGCTCAAGAAGCTGGAGTAGCTGAAATTTATCGCATTGGGGGATCCCAGGCGATCGCAGCTCTAGCATACGGTACAGAAACCATTCCCAAGGTAGATGTAATTACAGGTCCTGGTAATATTTATGTCACCCTGGCCAAAAAACTAGTATATGGGACTGTGGGTATTGACTCCTTGGCTGGACCGAGTGAGGTGTTAATTATTGCCGATGAAACTGCTAATCCCAAACATGTGGCGGCAGATATGTTAGCCCAAGCGGAACATGATCCCATGGCAGCGGCAATTTTATTGACTACGGATACTGGTTTAGCCAAAAAGGTTCAGTTAGAGGTAGATAGACAATTAGTAGATCACCCCAGAAGGATAGACACAGAAAAGGCGATCGCCCATTATGGACTGGTCGTAATTGTGGAATCTTTGGAAGCAGCGGCGGAATTTTCTAATATGTTTGCCCCGGAACATTTGGAATTGGAGGTAAAAGACCCTTGGTCACTAATTGAGCATATCCGTCATGCAGGAGCGATTTTCTTGGGCGATTCTACACCAGAGGCGGTAGGTGACTATTTAGCTGGTCCCAATCATACCCTACCTACATCCGGTGCTGCTCGTTATGCCTCCGCTCTATGTGTAGAAACCTTCCTTAAACACTCAAGTATTATACAATACTCTCGAGGTGCACTTGCCAAAGTAGCCAGTGCCATTAGCACCTTAGCTATGGCGGAGGGTTTACCCTCTCATGCGGATTCAGTGCGGATAAGATTTGATGCTGATGGCTAGAAGCATAAATAGACTTTCTCATTCCTGACCATATTCCCCCAGATTACAACTGCGGGGGAATTCCTTCATCAGGATTAATTAGAAATGAGGTGGAACAGAGTAAACTAAAAAAACTAGGGTGATTTTGAGTTAAGGAAGTAAAAGCGGTGTTAAATACTATTTTAGTGGCTTTAGATGATTCAGAAATTGCGGAAAGAGTGATAGAGACTTTAGAGAGTCTTATGCTTTCCCGGAATGCGCAGGTGATTCTTTGTCACGTATTTCCATCATCGGACTCCACGGAATTGCCAGCTGATCGTCCTCATCCAGACTCGCCCAAATTGTCTTATTTTCAGGTAGAAAAGCAATTGCAAACCTACCAAGAAAAATTGGGGGTAAAAAGCCAACTAGAACTAGTATCAGGGGATCCTGCGGATGAAATAATCAGACTAGCAAATATTTACAAAGCCGATCTAGTGGTGATTGGGAACCGTGGATTAACAGGCGTGAAAAAAATCGTTTTGCGCTCCGTCAGTACACAAGTAATGGAAGAAGCGCATTGCTCTGTATTAGTAGTTAAGTCGCACAGGTAACTAGGGAAGGGTCAAAAAATGACGTAGTCTCAACAAACTGAGAGTTTGACCCAAATTCAAGGGTAAGAGTGACACACCCTCCAGTCGGGACTGTAGCCAACCTTCTCCCCAGTACCACTCATGAAAACCATCAATAGCACCACTAAGAAGTAGGCGTAAACAATTAACCCTCAAAACATCCACATGATGATATATGGTTACGTATCCCATAGAAGTAGTGAAATCAAAACCGGGGGTCAATTTTTCTGGCATGGATGGGGGAAGGCCTCCAAATGGTAGCCATTCACGTAGTTTTGTAGGAAAGACAAGACTATCATGAATAGCTTGGGAGGATGCTTCTATTTCTATACGCAATTGGCTTTGTTGAAAAGTTCCTAACATAATAGTTGTTATTTTATAGTTTTAGTAAAAACGGTATAGACCCAAAAGTGACCAGTAGGCTTTGTGAATCTTGTGGGTGGCTAGGATTATACCAGAATCGACAGCTTCTAGCCCAATTTTTGGAGGAAAGTCAGCACTAACTATGATATACTTAATAATGATTATAGGAGAGAATTTTCTCCGGTGTTTAAAGCCAACTGGTCACACTGAGCAGTTTTTTGTGAATAGTAAAGGTGTTTATGGCGGACAAACTAGTGCGGGCCACAGCAGCAAATGGTGGCATTCGAGCGGTGGGTGTAATCACCACAAAGTTAGCCGAAGAGGCAAGAGTGCGCCATAAACTTTCCTATGTAGCCACAGCAGCTCTGGGAAGAACTATGTCAGCAGGTTTGTTAATGGCTTCGGGGATGAAACGCTCAGGTTCGAGAATTAACCTGCGAGTGAAGGGAGATGGACCATTAGGCGGTATATTAGTAGATGCTGGACTGGATGGCACGGTCAGGGGTTACGTGGGCAACCCATCCATAGAACTACCACCCAACACCAAGGGCAAACTGGACGTGGGAGGTGCTGTAGGAAAAGGATATTTGTATGTGGTTAAAGATGTTGGCTATGGCTATCCCTATTCTAGCACGGTAGAACTAGTGTCCGGAGAAATTGGGGATGATGTCACCCATTACCTAGTTAACTCTGAGCAAACCCCTTCCGCTTTGGTATTAGGTGTGTTTGTTGGTTCGGGTGGTGTAACTGCAGCTGGGGGAATTTTAATTCAAGTTCTGCCAAAAGTTGCCAGAGACGAAGCTCTTGTGGAAACACTAGAATCGAGAGTGTCAGCATTATCTGGATTTACACCATTATTACAAGCAGGTAAAAGCTTAACCGACATTTTCGAGGATTTATTGGGGGATATGGAACTGACAATTTTTCCTGAAAGTCAGCTTCTGCGCTTTCATTGTGGTTGTTCCTTTGAGCGCGTGCTAGGAGCGTTGAAAATGTTGGGAGAGTCCGAATTACAAGATATGATTCTCAAGGACAACGGAGCTGAAGCTACCTGCGATTTTTGTGGTAGTGTTTATCAAGCAAGCAGTGATAATCTGGCTCAACTAATTGTGGATTTACAAAATGTTAAAGGTTAAGCTATTCTAAATATGGTAAAATAATACTACAATTAAGCATATTCCCTGAGGTATATATTTTTGGATAAGTTTTACAGAGCGGAGTGGGTGTCAGTCTATAGAGTGGACCGCACCTGCACTACCTTCTGGAGTTGATGGGGTAAATTTGTCAGAATGGACTGTTAATCAATTTAGTGTGGTGTGAGAGATGACAGATCAGGATATTTCAGGAGGTTTTTCTCCGGTTGAGACCACAAAACCAGAGCAAAATCCAAGATTGTCCCCAGATTCAGAAGTCCAGGTCAATCAATCATCCGGTGGGAACGCTATTCAGGATAGCGATCGCAATTTTGGGTCATTAATGCAGCAACAAAATAACAATGGCTTACACGAAGAAGGTAAAGAGAACAATTGGTATAGACCTGTTAACTTTGTTTTGTCCGGTAAGATATGGGAATTAGCAATGTGGAAGAAAAGCTGGATATGGTGGTTTTTCGTCCTAGCGTTTATTCCCAGCAGCATAGGTATTATATCAGTATCAATCTTACTTAAACTACCCTCCGCTCCCAACTGTCCTAGAATATTCTGGCCTTTGGCCAGTGCTTCTATGCGCGTCCACTGTGCCACCCTGGCTGCTTCCAAACAGACGGTTAGTGACTTATTGCAAGCTATAGCCTTAGTGAAGGATTTACCACAGGATCATCCTTTACGAGGACAAATTAATGATCTATTGCAGGAGTGGTCACGGGACATTATAAATTTGGCGGAGAAGAGCTTCCAATTAGGAAATTTGGAGGAAGCAATAGCTACTGCTAAACAAATTCCAGAAAATTTGGAAGATCGTCAGTTTGTGGAAGAGAAAATTCTCAAATGGCAATCTACTTGGTCAACAGCTGAGGAAATCTACCAGTCCTCCATTGGAGAATTAGAAAACAGGCGTTGGCAATCAGCTTTTATGCTATCATCCAAACTACTCCGCATTAATAATAGATTTTGGTCGACTACGAAATATGACCAGTTAAATCAAATTATTGTAACTGCGCGGGAAGATGGTGATAAACTAGATAAGGCTGATTCCTTAGCCGAACGTAATTCTGTTAATGATATTTTAGCAGCCATTAAGTTAGCAAAATCGGTTAAACCAGAAAGCTACTTGTACAAGAAGGCTCAGGAATTAGTTCCTCAATTTGGGCGAAAAATGCTGAAATTAGCACAAGCTCAAATGGATATAAGAGATGCAGATAAGGGTTTGGAAATTGCCGGAAAAATCCCTCCTATTCCCTCCTTACAATCGGAAATTGATGATTTTATAGATTTCGGAGAAGCCCAAAGAAATGCTTGGTTAGGAACGATTTTAGGCTTGGAGAATGCCATTTCTCAAGCCCAACAGATAGATCCTTCTCGAGGAATATACGGTCGAGCTCAAGAACTTATTTCCCTTTGGCAATTGGAAATTGAGGATGTAACTAAGTTAGAACAAGCTCGGGATCTAGCTAGTGGGGGCACCATTGAGGATTTAAGATCTGCCATATCTCAAGCGCAACAAATTCCATCTCAAAACCCTCGCGCCCAAGAAGCTCAAACCCAGATTAATCGTTGGAATGACCAAATAGAAATTATTCAAGACAAACCTTACTTAGACCGAGCAGAACAAATTGCTAATGTCGGAGATATTAACTCTTTACAAAGTGCGATCGCCGAAGCCAGTCAAATTTCTTCAGGTCGGGCCCTATACTCAAGATCACGAAGGAGAATCCGCGCCTGGAATGCCAGTATTCAGCGTATTGAAGATCAACCCTATTTAGATAGGGCCATAGTGTTAGCTGAGAGCGGGGACTTGAATAGTGCTGTGCAGGAAGCGAGAAAAATTGCCATATCCGGGAGAGCATTAGCCGGTGAAGCACAAGCAGCAATTGATACATGGGAAGAGCAAATACGCGCCAAAGAGAATTGGAGAAAAGCTAGGGATCTAGCCAGCATTGGCACGGCGGAAGCCTTGTCCGAAGCCATACGGACAGCTAACCGTGTTTCCCGGCGTAATGTTTTACGTATGGATATCAACATTGCCATTGACCGGTGGGGTCAGCAAATATTAGAAATCGCCCGTTCCCAAAGCCAAGTTGACCTGGCCAAGAGTATTGAAACTGCTAGATTAGTCCCTCGTAGTAGTTCTGCTTATGAGGATGCTCAAGCACAAATTAGGACGTGGAAAGAACAACTAGTTCCGGAAGTAGTGCCCACAACCCCATTTCTATCACCGGGACAACCTTTCCCGTAGGTCATCAATTTGTCTAACTACTGTGAGAGCTGAGTAACTCACCCCAGCAGTACCTTCCCCTGGATGGGTAGAATCACCAACTAACCACAAGTTCCTAATGGGTGTACGATTGGCAAAACCAAAAGGTCCAAAAGTAGAAATTCTTTGACCAATACCACCCACGATTCCTTTGTGTCTAGCGGTGTAGTCAGCAAAGGTTTTTGGTGTAGCAGCTTCGATGAGAATAATTGTTTCTGGGTTCAAATAAAAATATTCAGCGAGTCGAGAAATGGCCTCCTGAGTAAATTTTGCCTTTAGTTGTTGATAATTGTCACTATTCCACCAGGGAGCGAAATCCACAAAGGATGAAGCTATAATTGTTGCTTTTCCCGCAGGTGCCCGACCATCCCCCTCATGACTGACAGAAACAAATAGGGAATTGTTTTCCCCAACTGGGCCATTAATATCATACATAAATTGTAAGTGAGGTGGACAATTCTGGGGGATAGCACTTTGTTCCACACCCAGATATACCACAAATGCACCGGAAGCAGGGGGTAGGTTTTCAATTCTTGTTTTGTATCTATGAGGGACCTTTTCTCCCAATAGTTCCATCAGGTTTTGCACCGTGACATTAGCAATCACGTGATCCGCTTTCTCTGTAAATATTTGTCCAGTCCTTTGATTGCGGATTATTACACCTTTAGCCTTGCCATCTTCCACATTAATCCCTTCCACCGTATGACGCATTAATAATTGACCGCCATTTTTTTCCAAAGATGTCACTAGGCGATCGCTCAGCACTTGCATACTACCTTGTAAATGATATAGTCCTTGAGGAAGTTGGGATATACTTAAAGCCGTAGCAGCGTAGAGGAGAGCAGTTTCTTGGGCGCTAACCTGGGAATATAATTTCAGTTGTAGATCTAAGAATGTTCTCAGTCTTATATCATGGTCTAAACCATATAACCTGAGAGCATCACCCACAGTCATAAAAGTAAACGGAGCAGTAATAAAAGTGCTAGGAGTCACAGCTTTAACCAACTGTAAGAGATCCCACAAATTACCCGGTGGTAAAATAGGGTCTCTTCCCTGGAATTCCCAACTAGCACGGAATAAAGTAGCTAATAATTGCCAAAAGGGTTCACTTCCGGGGAATTGCTGTTGACGTTCCTGTTGCCATTTTTGCGGATCGCGCCACACATTGATTGGAGTTGTTTCTCCTGGAAGAAAAACCGCACAAGCGGGATCGCAGGGTGTAGCTGGGGGTAGATCTATATCTAGTTCCTGAAAAATCCGGTAATGAATTCCTCCGGGTTCCAGACCTGCAACCTGAGTTGCACCCACATCAAAAATAAATCCCTGACGTTTAAAAGTTGAAGCACAACCACCAGGAACCAAAGCTTGATCCACAATTAAAACCTGATAACCTCTACGTGCTAATAGAGCTGCTGCGGTAAGGCCACCTATTCCCCCACCAACAACAATAACACGAGACTGCTTGATGTTTAGAGATGAACTGGACATTTAATTTACAATTCTTAATACTACCACTCATAATTGTATAGCCTTACCCACTTCCAGGGCACCGTTTATCCCGGGAGCAATAGCCATCAACAAATAGGCTATAAAATTAAATTGGAAGACATAGAAATTTATAGAAATGAGAAAGTAATTGTATGTAAAATGACTATTTGAGATCCAGTATTGCTGGATTAATAACAATAGGCAATAACAACGATGAGTGCAAATTTACAACTTCAGGAATTGGCAATCTCTATTAATGCCAAGGACTTGAATCCCGCAGTAGTTAATCCTGACTTTTTAAAATACACTGGTATCATTCCTAGCGAATGGGAGTTAGCCAAACAACCGGTTTACAACAATGGAGTGTTACAAATTTTGTTTAATACAGGATTGGGCATTTTTGTCCATCCCAATGGTGTGACTATGGTTGAAAACCTATCGCAAAAACCTCAAGAGGAAATTCAAGTATCAAATATTACTCATAAACTAGTAGAAAAACTCTCTCAAGTAGAGTATAAACAGGTTGGTATCAATCCGAGGGGATTTGTTCTTTTCAATTCTGAAGCAGATGCCTATAAATACATCCATAGCAGGCTATTAGCACCAGGTCCATGGCAAGAATTTGGAGGGAAGAGAGTGGGAGCAAGTCTACAGTTAAGTTATCCTTTAGAAAGGGGAGTTTTGAACTTGAGTATTAACCAAGCAACAGTTCAATTTCCTGATAAAGTGGTAGGGGCAATCTTATTTTCTGGTAACTTTAACTATCCCCTCTTGGGAAATAGTCCCTCACAGAAAATACAGGACTTGCAACAAATAGTAGCAAATTGGCACGACTCATTCAATATATTTGAGCAACTACTAATTGAAAAGTTCCTAAACTTTACTGATGCGACGGCTAATGTTTCCGTTTTTCCATCAGCGCTTCCGGTGTGAGCCTAATTGAGTGATAGTTTGGTAATCTTGAAGGATTACCAAACTATCTGCTATAGTAGAAGTGGGCTTTTAACCTGGGGGAAAGTCAATTCAATAAACCTAGGATATGAGTAGTTAGGATATGAGTAGTAATGCAGACCTTGCCACCACAAATGATATTAACCTTGCCAAAAACTCCACCTCTTCAAAAACCCAGAGTACATTCCCTGTGCAATGGGTTAAACATCATTGCGGAACAAATGCCAATTGAAGCAGTTAGTTTAAATGTGTGGATAAATGTTGGTTCTGCTGTAGAGTCCGATTCCATTAATGGAATGGCCCATTTTTTAGAACATATTATATTTAAGGGGACAGAAAACTTAGCCAGTGGTGAATTTGAGCGTCGTGTTGAAGAGCGAGGTGCCATTGCTAATGCAGCCACAAGTCAAGACTATACCCAATTTTATATAACCAGTGCGCCTAAAGACTTTAAGGATTTGGTACCACTGCAAATAGATCTAGTTTGTAACCCGTCCATTCCCCCAGATGGTTTTGAAACCGAAAGATTAGTGGTTTTGGAAGAGATTAGACGTTCACAGGATAGTATAGGAAGGCGAATTTCTCGCCGTCTAATGGAAACGGCCTTTGATTTTTTGCCTTATCGTCGTCCAATACTGGGTTTAGAAAGCATAATTTCTCAGTTGACACCCCAACAAATGGGAGAATTCCATGACACCTGGTATCAACCTTCTTCTCTAACCGCTGTAGCTGTTGGTAACTTACCAGTGGACCAGCTGATAGAAATTGTAGCTGAGGGGTTTGAAGAAAAGATGGCAAGGTCTTCAAAATACCTAGCTCGTCCACCTTTAGAGGTTATAGATAATCAGGAACCAGCATTTACAGGAATTACCCGTCACGAATTTACGGATGAAAATTTGCAAGAGGCTAGACTAATTGTTTTATGGCGAGTACCAGGATTGGGCGAAATAAAAAACACTTATGCCTTAGATGTTTTAGCGGGGATATTAGGACAAGGACGTAGCTCTAGATTGGTACAGGACTTACGGGAAGAAAGGGGATTGGTTTCCACAATTTCCGTCAGTAATAGTAATTATAAACTACAGGGACTATTCACGATTTCCGCCAAGTGTAATGTGGAAGATTTAGCAGCAGTAGAAACAGGTATAGTTGGACATTTGGAGAAACTGCAAACGGAATTAGTCCAAGAATCAGAAATTCTCCGAGTGCAAACAAGAGTAGCAAATAGATTTATTTTCAATAATGAAACACCGGGAGAGCGTTGTGGATTATATGGTTATTATCAGTGTTTACTTGGTGATTTGGATCCAGCATTCAATTATCCTCAACACATCCAAATGCAGAATCAGCATGACTTAATGAAAGCTGCACAAAAATATCTTTCGCCACAGGACTATAGAGCAGTTATTATTAAACCAAGATAATAAATAAGGTTAATTACTAAGGAAACAGTTGAAAAACGCGAGGTTCAAAACGGGGTGATGTGGCAAGAAATAGATCGGCAAATAAGTGAGGTAACTGGGCAAAAGTTCCAAACTACCCAAAGATCATCAGTGAGTGGTGGATGTATTAACCAGGGTTATGCCATTGGCAATGGTAAAATCACCTACTTCGTCAAAATCAATCAAGCATCCCAGGGAGAAATGTTTGCAGCAGAAATGCTGGGTTTACGACAAATGTATGAAACCAAAACTATCCGGGTTCCTCAACCATTATGTTGGGGGACTATAGATAATTGTAGTTACATAGTATTAGAATGGTTGCACATGTCAGCTGGCAATAATAAAAGCTGGCAACAAATGGGGAGAAATTTAGCAGCAATGCACAAAACTACCAGTGAACAAGGTTTTGGTTGGCATATAAACAATACTATTGGTTCCACACCACAAATTAATAGTTGGATGTTAAATTGGGATGAATTTTTTTTTAAAAACCGACTGGGTTACCAATTTCAGTTAGCAAGAAGACGCGGTGGCAATTTTCCTGGAGAACAAAAATTATTAGGTGTCATTCCTAGCTTATTAGCTGACCACGAAGCAGAACCATCCCTAGTTCATGGCGATTTATGGGGAGGAAATGTGGGATTTACAATTAATGGTGAGCCAGTGATTTTTGATCCAGCCACTTATTTTGGCGATCGGGAAGTTGATATTGCCATGACGGAACTTTTTGGTGGCTTCCCTCCCAGTTTTTACCGAGGATATGAGGAAGAATTTCCCCTAACACCAGGCTATGAAAAACGAAAAATACTTTATAATTTGTATCATATTTTAAATCACTTTAATTTATTCGGGGGTGGTTATGGCAGCCAAGCTAATGGTATGATAGGGAGGATTTTAGAAAGTATTGGGTAATAGTTTTTAAAAATAAACCTAAAAATAAATTTAGATAGGAATCTGTGAAATACTACCAAATACAAAGCAATATTTTTCCAAGTAGTTACCTGAAAGACCTAGGGGGAGAAATCCAAGCCAGTCCATACTTTACTACCAATAACCTCAATAGAGACTTTATTCAGACAAAAGGATTTTCTGTGGTTTTCCAAAGACAGGGAATAAAAATTGTCCAGGAGAAGTTTCCCTTTTTTAAACCCTATTTAGAATTGGCACTACAATCAAGTTGTAATGCATTTTATCTTAATCCTTTACTACTTCAAGAAGGTTCTCGGGTTGATCCACATATAGATCGTTCATTGCGCTCCTATTGTAAAACCATTGAACCACCAAATCTGGTGACGGTTCTTTATGTGCGAGTACCGGAAAACATGGAAGGGGGGGAATTAGTATTGAAATCAAATAATCGCCACATTCAGAAGATTAAACCCCAAACCAACACCTTAGTTTGCTTTCAGGGAAATTTGACCCATTCTGTTAATCCGATGAAAACATCGGGGAATCGTTTAAGTCTGGTTTGTGAGCAGTACGATTTGACAGATAGAGAAATTGTGCATATCCCCGTTTATACCCTAGAATCAAGAGCAATTTATTAATTTAACGGATGTGGGGAGATTTTCCCCACCCCTAATCAAAGAAGGATCTACACCTAACTCTAATGCACTAACTCAATAGCGCGCTTTGTCAACGCTTCCGCAGTTAAGCCATTAAAGGACATTAACTCACCTGCACTAGCTGTGGTCTCTCCTCGCTTCCAAGCAAAAGTATCCCGTTTAATAGAACTGCGTAACATAACTGGCTCTAACATAGCACTCGCACCACCAGTCACAGCAATTAACCCATCCCCACTAAATAACTCCTCAAACTCTTCATCAGCTAAAAACTCCCCATCCGGTTGGGAACAAGTATCCCAAGCAGTGTCATCAGGACGATATAAACGACGAGGATTAATCACAGAAATTATTTTTACCCCTATACCCTCAGTTTCTAAAAATGCTGCTGCTTCAAACACTGGTACTAGGGTCATATCGCCAATCACGGCAAATACAACTTGTTTTCCCCCTGGAACCTGATGTAATAAAATTGCCCCCTTTTCCAGTCCTTGTTTAGTTTGTTCTAGAGTGGTTCTAATGGGTAAAGGTGATTTACTAGCAGTAATTACAATACCTTTATTTTTGGTGGTCAAAGCCCAATCATAACAAACCTGGATACTATTAGCATCGGGAGGGAAAACGGGGAAGACATTACCATTCCTCATCATAGCAGCAAAGTATGCTTCCACTTCTGGTCTTTGATGGGTCCAACCGTTACGCCCCTGCTCCAATGCACCTGCTGTAAATAAGGTAATTGTGGATGGGGTTTTTCTTCTTAATTCGGCCATAGCTTGGGTCACAGTTTGCCAAATTGGCAGTCCATTTATGGCAAATGATTCATAAGAACACCATAGGGTTCTTCCACCCATCAGGGATAATCCCACTGCTAATCCTGCACAAGCATCTTCACTCAGGGGTTCATAAACTTGACCTCCGGGAATTTGGTTATATAGTTCATCTGCTGTGGGATGGTTGATTTTCAGAGCTTGGTTAATATTACCAATCCCGGATGCTTCATTACCATCCGCATTGGTCACCAGAAAGTTTTGATCCTTACTTCCTACTATTCCTACTAATCTACCCATAGCTGTGGTGGAAACCTTTGGCTCACCACCAACCGCATATTCTTCCAGTGGTAATTCCCCGATGGGTGCTAGGGGTAATTCAAATTCCGTCACTACTGTTTTTGCTGCTGGACCACCTCCAGCGCGTTCAGCATTGGTACGAACTGTTTGCCATGCTTCTATAGATAAGGCTCTTTTTTGTAGAGCTTTGGCAATATGGGGTGCATCTAAAGTATCTTTAGGATAAAGATTATGTGACTTTGCTCCTAATGCGTGCACACCCGCACCTTTAAGTTGTTTGATAATAAATACTGTTAGTGTACCATTGAGGGCTAAATTAGTCGCTTGATTAATGCCTATTAATACTTCTCTGGTAAATTCTAGTCTTCTTTCCCAGGAAAATATGGTGCTGTCTACATAATCTCCCGATTGATTCTGGTCGTCAAATTCTTTGGCATCTACGATGATTACTTCCTTAAAACCATTGCCTTGCCAATAAGCGGTCATTTCTTTGTTGGTTTTTAAGGACACCATACTATGGTGCTCTTGACTATAACCGTTCCACACTAAAATGGGTAAGAAATTGGTAACTTGAGGATAGGCGGTGTGAAAATGAGCCATGGAACTCATGATGTAAGGTTCACCTAATCCCCCATCTCCCACGGTGAAGGGAAACAGTTTGTCCCGGTGTAATAAAGCTGCTGCCATGGCAAAATGTTGTCCCTGTCCCAATGGTCCTGCAGGTGCCAAAATTCCAGGAATATAACCCGATAGGTGTCCTATTAGTCCGTGTTTCTCCCGAAAGCGATCGCGCAGTTGTTGTACAGTAAATATGCCCATGTCTTCTAAGGACCGATCTAAAAACATGGCACTATAAAAACCGGGAGCATGATGTCCCACTTCCGTAATAATATTTTTGTGTCCCAGCATGACTAATGCTGCATAAGCTTCGGCTTGACTAGCAAAGCCTCCTGGATGTCCTGAAGCTTTACTACCAGTGATTTGTAAGGTGAGATAGCGTAGGGCATCCGCCACTAGTAAGGTTTGATAAGCTGCTGCTGTATGGTTAATGTCAGCTATGGACACGCTACCAGATTCTATGACTGGCTTTGCACCATAGGTTTGAAAGTTTGGCAATGGTTCCCCAAAATATTGAATTCCCTCACAAAAACTGGGAACGGTGGAAGATGTCTTGGTTGTGTTTACTGTCATGCTGAGTACCTTAATAAATGCTAAAATTTTACATCTTCCTGGTTCTCAGATTTGATAGGTGTTTTCGATTGACCAACATCAATCTACACTATGAACTAACCTTCAACTGGCTATCTTACGCTAAAGCCGAGGCTTGCGGTTTGGCAAAGATCATTCTGCCAGCGGAGGTTTGTAGAGCACTGGTGACCACTACTCGCACTTCACCACCCACATAACCACTGCCTTCTTCTACCACAACCATTGTGCCATCATCTAAATAACCAATGCCTTGACTGGGCTCTTTCCCCTCTTTGAGGATTTTGATGTCAATGTTATCCCCCGGTAAGTAGGAAGGACGAACTGCATTTACCAAATCATTCACATTCAATACTGGCACTTTTTGAACACTGGCTACCTTGGATAAATTGTAGTCGTTGGTTAATAGAGTACCATTAATTTCCTGGGCGAACTTTACTAGTTTTGTGTCTACCGTGCTTAAATCATCGTACTCTACCGAGTTGATTACTATCCTTTCTGGATAGTTTTCCCTAATACGATTGAGAATTTCTAAACCTCTTCTTCCTCGTACTCGTTTTACATCCTTGGTTGCATCTGCTACTTGCTGTAGCTCCTGCAAAATAAATTGGGGTACGATAATTAATCCTTCTAAAAATCCCGTTTCTAGCAGTAATTCAATCCGACCATCTATAATGCAGCTGGTGTCTAAAACTTTGGTATTAGCTGGTTTGAGAGTTCCTTCTACTACTAGGGTCTCCACCGTATTAGGATTAATTAATCGTAACAAACCTCTACCATGGGTATCAGCTAAATTCATTCCCGTTACGGATAGGATTATACTGCCAACTACTGCTACTAAAGGTTTAATAAAGCTAAAATCTGCAGGGATGGGGAGTAGGAACAGGGGAGCTAACATTAAATTGGCTAGTAATAGCCCAATGACTAAGCCGATAGCACGAGTTAAAATGACTTCTATGGGCATTTCCTTCACTTGTGCTTCTAATCGCCTATAGCTGGTCTGGAAACTCAGTCCAACCGCGCCACCAATGAGAGCAGCGAAGACAGCTACTACTAAACGCAAAGCATCTAAATTGGTTACTCCTTTGAGACTTCCTGGTGGTAGTAAGTCGGTACTGAAATAACCTATTCCCGCAGAGGCTATAATAAATGAGATAATGATGGTGAAATCAAGCATGATTTATTTTTCCTGAATAATGTTTGTCTGTGCGACTTTAAGGCATTTTTTCGGTCAAATGTGGATTGGTTAATATGAAGGACGGAATAATTATCAAACTGCATCTAGCCTACAGGTCTGAGAATTCTGAAAATATATGTGGCTATTATATCTTAGTGGTTTAGGTTTACCTGTAAACTTCCACGGGTTTTTGGATATACTAGTGTCTTCAGGATTGCGTTACTTTTAACTACAAAATGTGATTTTTGTCAACAGTTCTATCAATGAATTTTTTCCATGAGTTTTCCAATCCCCACCGCTGCTTATGTACATATCCCCTTCTGTCGGCGCAGGTGCTTTTATTGTGATTTTCCCGTGTATGTAACGGGCGATCGCGTGCGAGGGGAAGCATCTCATACAATTAGTCAGTATGTAGATAGCATTTGCCATGAGATCAGCATCACACCGACTTTTAGTCAACCTTTGAGAACGGTTTTTTTTGGTGGTGGTACACCTTCCCTATTGTCGGCCAAACAACTAGAGCAAATATTGAGGAGTTTGGAAAAGAGATTTGCCATGGAACCAAAGATGGAAATTTCTATGGAGATAGATCCAGGTACATTTGATTTAGCTCATATTCAAGGTTATAAAAATGCAGGAGTAAACAGAGTCAGTTTAGGGGTGCAGACCTTTACCCCAGAATTGTTAAAAACTGCTGGGCGATCGCACTCGGTTGAAGATATTTTTGCAGCTATTGATATGGTTAACCAAGTGGAGATACCCGAATTTAGCATAGACCTGATTTCGGGTTTGCCACATCAGTCTATAGAGCAATGGCAAAATTCTTTAACCAAAGGGGTAGAAATTGCTCCTACCCATATTTCCATTTATGATTTAACCATAGAACCGGGCACAGTGTTTGGTCGTTATTATCAACCTGGGGATCACCCTCTACCAGCGGATGAGATTACAGTAAAGATGTATGAACTAGGACAAGAGATTCTCACGGGTGCGGGTTATGAACATTATGAAATTTCTAATTATGCTAAGCAAGGGCATCAATGTAAGCATAATCGGGTTTACTGGCAGAATCTTGCTTACTATGGTTTTGGCATGGGTGCTACCAGCTATATAGAAGGTAAACGCTTTTCTCGTCCTCGAAGGATCCAGGAATATTATCAATGGTTAAATGATGGTGCAATAATTGATGTTGAAGTTATACATGAAGATGAAGAACTATTAGAGACTATAATGTTGGGGATGCGTTTAGCAGAAGGTTTAAATCTAGGAGTATTAGCAGAAAAGTTTGGTGACCAAAAAGTTGAGAAAATACAAAAGTGTTTACAACCCCATGTGATTCCAGGTTGGGTAAAATTGACCAAAGATAGATTATGTTTAAATGACCCCCAGGGTTTTTTGTTTTCTAATGTAGTTTTAGGAGATTTATTTGCCAAACTAAGTTGAGAAAAGCTCAAAGATCCTATAGAGCGGTTCTTCAAACCGTGGTATGTTAAAATTAGCGGGGAACTAAAATCCTGCACACCAGGAATTGTAATTTTGCCAGAAACAATCGTCAACAGAGTATGAATGATCCGGAAAAGAAGAGTATTGAGGAAACTTCCACATCTTTAAACAATTTAAATAAACAGGGGGGTTGGCAAGAAAATCTAACTTTAATAGGGGTGGCACTGATTTTAGCCCTATTGATCAGAGTATTTATTGCAGAACCTCGTTTAATTCCTTCCGCATCAATGTATCCCACCCTGCAAATAGGGGATAGATTAGTAGTAGAGAAAATATCCTACCGACTTCATCCTCCTCAAGCTGGTGACATCGTGGTTTTTCAGACACCTCCTGAATTACAACAGCGTGGGTATGATGACAATCAAGCTTTTATTAAACGGATTATAGGTATTCCAGGAGATATAGTTGGTATAGTGAATGGTCAAGTTTATGTGAATGGCAAACGGTTGGAAGAAGACTACATTGCTGAACCAGCAAATCAACCATTCCCCCTGATCAAAATTCCAGAGGACAAGTTCTTTGTGATGGGAGACAATCGCAATGACAGTAATGATTCTCGATACTGGGGTTTTTTACCGCGAAAGAACCTGATTGGTCACGCAGCATTTCGCTTTTGGCCATTAAATCGATTGGGTTTGATTGGTTAGGGGTATGGTAATACTATTGAAAGTGCAAATAGTACATTAGTTTGGAGACCAGGTCACCAGATAATCCCAACCTTTGTTGAAAATCCACCAGATTACGATAAGCACCACCAGCGAGGCGGTTTTTTACCACCGCCTCTGCTAGGTCCATATCTATCGTTGGAATTTCCAATAGAGTTTCTATAGATGCCGTATTAATATTGATTGATTGTTGGTGTACTAAGGAGTGTTCATCATAATAAGTAAAACTGAGCAAAGGTTTGAGTGGTTCTAGTCGGTGAATGGGTATACTTAAAGCTGCAGCAATATCTTCAATACAATAAAACTTCACCCCAGAGCGGGACAATGCCACCAAAGAGCGACCCTGATGAATAGATAAACCAGGTAATCGTAACCAGTCATCCACATTGGCTTGATTAACATCAATCCGCATACCCAATTGTGCAGCAAGATGTATTTCCTCTCCCGACTGTAAGCGATAGTAGGGATCATGAAGAAGTTTGTGTCGTAATTTTTGTAACTTGAGATTCCAAGGAAACCAGCTAATCATCGGAAATTATAGTCCCCACTAAGAGATACGGTCTATCAATTGACGACGTTTTTGCTCGAATTCATATTCAGAAATCAACCCCTCCTCACGCAAAGCATCCAACTCACGTAAAGCATTAGCCACCGATTCCACATGGGCACCCACTTCCGGGGAACTGCTAACTGATTGACCAGAATTAAACTTCCTGTTAAAAGTCTCCTCATCCTGTGTGAGATACCACACCCCCTCTATAGCACTAGCTATTTTGGGAATTGGTGTCCAGGACAATAACACATACAGAATTCCCCACACTGGTTGTCCCAAATAAAACTTGTGTAATCCGGAAATAGCGATCGCACCGGAAAAGGCCAGCACAGCTGCAATGGCGCGGTTTTTCCGTTTAAGGAGCATACCCAATTGCACAAAACCCACCTAAAGTTTGCTTAAAAAACACTTTGATTCCTAGGGTAGCACAAACTAATTAGGGAGGGGGGAATTCTCCGAAAAAACTACTGCCAAAGCGGCCAGCTTGACCTCCAGACCTTAGCTAGGATGAATTTTTGGAATTGACCCCCAAACAAATCAGGAGTGTTGATTATGATGATGATGATGACTGAATCCTTGACCACAGAAATGCAAAACTGCGTCAATGCTACCACAGAATGTCATAAAATCTGTTTAGAAACCATGACCTACTGTATGAGTCAAGGTGGTAAATATATGAGTGCCAATCTCATCAGCGCCATGCGTGACTGCTCAGAATTCTGTATGATATGTACTAATATGCTAATCAGCGGTTCCATATTTGCTGAAAAGACTTGTGCACTTTGTGCAGAAATATGCGATCGCTGTGCATTAGCTTGTGAGACCATATCTACTGATAAAAAAATGATAGCTTGTGCCAGTGCTTGTCGCAATTGTGCAGAAGCTTGTCGAGGAGTAAAAGTAGGGGTGTAATTTTATAAAGGGGGGACAGGGAATATAGTTGAAGATCGGATTAGAGAATATTTAGTATTCTCCTAAGCAAAAGCTGATCTTCCGATTTAGGTTTGAGACGGCCATTTTCCACATCGCGGATCCAACTTTGACTTTTACCAGCCAACTTTGCTAATTCCCGTTGAGAGATACTAATAGCTTTGCGAGCTTGTAATACCTGTTCCCCCAATAAATCATCATGAGGTTTCACAGACCTTTTACCCTTAACGGAACGATGTTGTTTACGATGGGACTGTGGAGTGACGTTTTCCCAATCTGAAGGTAATTCAAAAGACAAAATTCGAGCATTCATCAACATATTCCACTTACCACGGGGACCGCTATCAGTCAGACGATGCTCACCACTACCATCATTAATCCAAAATTCTAAGGCCTCATCTGGATCTTCAGGAATATCAACTAATTTTGCCCAAAGGGGCTGAATTTCTACCGGGTAAGTAACGGGGTCAAAAATCACTTTAATACCATAGTGATTAAGTACCTCCAAATCATTTTCAAAAGTGCGTAGCAAACGTTTACGCTCATCCCGGGATCTAGAAGCAAGATGAATTTTTTCCTCACCATAACCAACGCGCAATAAGGTAGGAACAGTAATTCTTTGTTCCCTGCCCATTTTAGTTTTAAAAAGTAACCATAACATCAACCTAACTGCACCTTCATGTTGTTGCCAAAGACTCATCACCGTAGTCAATAATGTTTTTGGTAAACTACCATATTGATAGAATGCCAAACTTTCTTTACAGCCCTGTTTATTTAAAAAGTGCCTGGACCACAGACCAGCTTTCACCTTAAAAGTCAAACCAATGAGATATTTACAACCTCGTTCATCTTCCTGAAAATGATGTTCAATATCCGTTAAATGCCATAGATAACTCTTCTCCACAGAAAAAGCGGGGACTTTACCTCTAGCTTGCCAATCAATGGAAACAACCAAAGAACAGACCTGTTGAACAATACTCTTAATCAAACATAACCTTGTAGTTTTGTTCAGATCTTTCCGTTTTTCTAGTCCCAAATATGCTTCAATTTGCCGTTCATCAATGGTAAATTCCTGTTCCCAAGGTTGGTCCAAAGTGGTAGCGTATGCTGCAAAAATCAGGTGAATACAGGCAGCACGAATATCGAGATTTTCGATGGTTGATAAATCTCTGACGAAACCAGATTCAGAAGGGTCTTGAATAGCAAAAGAAATATTACCTCGACCTTGATTGACTTGACGACTATAGTATAAATTACCTCCCCCATCCTGTGCCCAATGTAATGATTTACGTTGTGCTAATATATTGCACGCCTCCCAAATGACTATAGCGGAAGCAAATGGGTGGTTTTTACCATTAGAAAATAAATCCAGACTGGTAGATTCTCTTACTTCAACTTTGCATCTGCCTTTTTTAGCTTGCCAGGGTATAGGAGATTGGGTAGGACAAGCAATTACGCATTGTGGTTCGGGATAATAACCCTCACAATTATTACAAAGACAAGGATCTATCCAATATTCATTATTTTCGATTTTGATGGCACCCGTGGGACATTGGGGGCGGCATTTATCACATCTATTGCAATTTTTATTAGGAATTATATAAGGCATAGGGCTACTTCCTAGTTAAATTGCCTAGATGGTTGACTTAAATTAACCCTCGATGTCTCATTTTGATTCATAGTTAACTTTTCCCTGTTAACTGTAGATTGTGATTTGTCTCCCTATTCATACCCGGAAATTTAAACTTTATTAGTTCTTCATTAACTATAAATTTCATAAAGATTTTGATAATATTGTTCATCATGAACTAGCAACTATTTATTAATTTTGTTTTCTGACATTCGTCAGATATTTAGTAGGGGGTAAATAAAAATAATTGTCAATAAAACATAAATATTTCAGTAAATAACGGTAAATCACCAGGCCCATAAAATTTGACAAAAAAGTTAACATTTAACATTAAAAAGTAAAAATATGAGACTATTATCAAGAAAGAAGTAACTAAAAAATTGTAAGTAAAATTGCTCAGGTTAGAGTCATGGCAACATTAACAGGATTGACATTTGGTGGTGGAACTTGGACACCTAAATTTGCCCAAGGTATTGATAAGGACAAATGTATTGGTTGTGGCAGATGTATGAAGGTTTGTGGTTACAATGTTTTAGGTTTGATGGCCTTGAATGAAGAGGGTGAATTTGTAGAGGATGAAGATGATGAAGAAATTGAACGTAAGGTGATGGTTGTTACTCAACCGGAAAATTGTGTTGGTTGCCAAGCATGTTCTCGTATTTGTCCTAAGAACTGTTATTCCCATACAGTGTTGGAAAAGTAGTTTTTAGCGTTCGTAATTAATCAGCTACTACTGATGTAGCTCTGAAGATTGTCTTTTATGAGGGGAATTTTAAATCCTATGTGGTTTTATTTAGACTTATTTGACGAAATTCAATCTATTTCAGTTAAGACCTATGGTAATACGCATTTACATTAGAGCTATTGTGAGGTATTCTAAGAGAATTGGGTAAATTCCACCTGTGGAGTTCGGTTATACCACTCCCATGAATAGACAAAAGACTATAAGCTAGAAATTATGTAGTGCAGTGTATACTTTAACTATAGTTCCAATAATCGTCTCATAGTCAATCAAAGGGTGAAAACCTGTGTACCAATGGATTTTACCAAGTTTGGCAGAAATTCTGGATCAAAGCCAATCTCACACAGTTCCATGTTCATCTGAAAAAGCAGAACAACAATGGCGTGTCGGTCTTGCTGCTGCAGAACATCTCCTCCTAACGACTCTAACACCAAAAACACCCCATCATACCACTCCAGGTTTAGTTTTGACTGCACCAACTCCTCTGTTCGGTCAACCCAATCTGACCCAAAACCTACAAACAGTCACCTTTGCAACTAAACCTTTTAACCCGTTGGCTTTAATGCCATTTGATGTACCGCCAAAAGTGTTAGCGAATCAGGGCAACTTGTTCTTTGACCAACATACTACTATTAGAAATAATACTTACCATTCTCATCTGTATAATAACAATAATACCATTCTCCCCGATGATTCTATTTTACCTTTATTAGCCCCCGATCCCTTGGGAAATGAGCAGTTTTGCTTAGTATTTACAGAAAAGTTTACACTAGCTTTAGTATTGTCAGCTCCCACTGGTAGTAAAAAAAAGTTTTTATTTTCTTTTGAGCCGGATGTGGTTAAACAAGCTTGGCAAGCATTAGGAACAAGATTAGTTTTGACTAATCCAGAATTGTTTTCCCAGTTAGATGCTAGGGTTGAGAATTACCCCCTAACTGCACCAAACTATCAAACCATTATTCAATTTAGTCAATTTCTGCTTGCTGAATTACCAGAATCAATTGATAGGCCCACCCATTCTTTTCCTATCTTTTCCTTTCCTCATGACCCCGTTTTACCATCTGCAAAACCTCCTTCTCGTTCTGATGTGGAACTACTGCAGGCATTCTCCCATGAAGTGCGCACACCCTTGGCAACTATTCGTACTATGACACGACTGCTGTTAAAGCGACAGGATCTACCTGGAACTGTTATCAAACGGTTGGAAGTTATTGATCACGAATGTACGGAGCAGATTGACCGTATGGAGTTGTTATTTAAAGCTGCTGAGTTAGAAACTTTGGAAACTTCTCAAACCCCAAAGTCCCAAACTACCCAAATTGGTTCTCAGCTCACACCCATGTGCTTAGACCAGATCCTAGAACAAATTATTCCCCGTTGGCAACAAGCAGCAACTCGACGTAATTTGACTTTAGATGTAGCTTTACCTCAACAATTGCCAACAGTAGTTAGTAATCCGGCCATGCTAGATCGCGTACTGACTGGCTTGATGGAGAATTTTACCCGCAGTTTACCTCCTGGTAGTTCTATTCAAGTTCAAGTTGTTCCTGCGGGTCATCAACTCAAATTACAGTTATTACCTCGGTTGGGTTGTCATAATTCTACTAAGGATGTTCACTTACCCATTCGCAAAGCTCTGGGTCAATTGTTAATCTTTCAACCGGAGACTGGCACTATTAGTTTAAATGTTGCCGCGACTAAACACCTATTTCAGTCTATAGGTGGCAAGTTGATTGTGCGGCAAAATTCCCAACATGGTGAGGTAATGACAATATTTCTACCGTTGGAAATTGATCATAAACACCTCTACTAATTAGGAAGGCGCAATTATTTGTAGGATGGGTTTCATACTTGAGAAAAAGTAGGTAACTGCTGCATCCATAATAATTTAGCTAGGGTAGAGGTAGCACTGAGAACAGTATGGTTGGGGGGAGCCACCTCTGCCAAACGCTTAATAAAAACTGACCCCCTTCCATCGTTGTATAATAGGGGTGGGCACACCGGTTCACCAATAGCATCCCTTAGTAAAACAGTAGAAGAAGTGCCATTAATGGCAATTCCCCTGATTTGTCGACGGGAGTCCTGGGAAATTGCCCCTAAAAGCTCCCATAAAGTCGCTCGCCAGCAATCACTTCCATCACCCCCATGGGGATGGCAAAGACGACGAATTTCTCCCCTAATCGTGGAATCTTCATCAATTACTATGCCCCGGGCACCGGAAGTACCAAAATCAATACCTAAATATAATGTCATTTTGGTTCATGTTGCGTCTTGTAAAAATATGTGTCTCAATTGTGGTAAAACCGTAAAATAGCTGGGAGATGTCAATTCATCCTGTTTTTTGGAGGGTTACCACCATGTCTATCTCAGATACTCAAGTTTACATTGCCTTGGCCGTAGCTTTAATTCCAGGTATTTTGGCTTGGCGTTTAGCTACTGAACTTTACAAGTAATACCAGTGCACCGGTTTGTAACCGTTCAAACAATTTGTATAAAATTGTGAGTCTGTAGCGGGTCAACCGCTACAGGGCTATTCGGTTTTAACACAATTGCAGCCATTAAACCAATTTGACTTCTCGTGACCACTATGGTTTTGGGTTGGGATGTAACGTGCAGTTATGGTAACTAAAACGATATCCTTTGCCATAGACGGTGTGAATTAACATAGACTCTCCACCTAACTCAATCTTACGTCGTAACAGACGAATTAACGCAGCAATGACGTTACTTTCCGGTAGTTTTTCCCCTTTCCACAGATGTTGCATAATTTGACCATGGGTTAGTAATTGTTCTGGATTTTCCATAAAATATTTTAGGAGTTGACTTTCTTTTTCTGATAGCTCTATTATTCTTCCCTGACGATGGGCAACCTGATTTTCCATATCTAGTTCTAAATCTCCCAATGCCAACTTTCCCGTTGTGGTACAACTATCAACACTGGAACGACGCAGGAGGGCACGAACCCTGGCCAGTAACTCCCTCAGCTCAAATGGCTTGACTAGATAATCATCTCCACCCGCATCTAAACCCTGAACTCGGTTATCTAGGGTGTCCTTAGCAGTGAGGAATAAAACGGGAATATTTTTCCCTTGATGACGCAATTCCTGGCAAATTTCCAACCCAGTTTTTTCCGGTAACATCCAATCTAAAATCAATAGATCATAGGTTCTTGTTTGTGCTAGTTCACTACCGCTTTTCCCATTATATGTTATGTCTACTATATATCCTTCCCGGGTCAATATTCGCCCTAGAGGATCCGTTAGTTCCACTTCATCATCAACTAATAAAATTTTCATGCTCCTAGTGAGATAATAAACCCCAAAGACAAACATATCAAAAAAAATAATGCTGACTGTTGCACTACCAAAAGGGGAATTACTTAAAAATAGCATTCAACTAATGCAATCTGCTGGTTTGGATTTTAGTGCCTTCCTAGATGCTGGAAACCGTCAATTGCAAATTTATGATGCTAGTGGAAAAGCTAAAGGACTGTTAGTCAGAGCGCAGGATGTACCTGTATATGTCGAATATGGTCAGGCACAACTGGGTATTGTTGGTTGTGATGTGCTAAAAGAAAAAAAACCACAAGTGGGACAATTAGTTGACTTAAAGTTTGGGTATTGTCGAATGTCCGTGGCGGTAAAGTCTACCAGTTCTTATAAATCACCCCTAGACCTACCTGCTCACGGTCGTGTAGCTTCTAAATATGTCAACTGCGCTCGGGAGTATTTTGAAAGTTTGGACTTACCAGTGGAAATAGTACCTTTATATGGTTCAGTGGAACTAGGACCAATTACGGGGATGTCGGAAGCGATTGTGGATATTGTTTCCACCGGAAAGACTCTCCGGGAAAACGGACTGGTAGAAATTGCCACCTTGTATGAAAGTACTGCTCGATTAATTGTTCATCCCCTGAGCTATCGTTTAGATTTGGGAGGGATATATAATTTGGCGCAAAGTGTCAAATCATCAGTTAATTCCTGATGTGTCTTTTCTATTCTCGACAATTATCGCATGTTCCATGAACCGTAACCTGGTAAGTCTTTCCCCGCAAACCAGGACGGAGATTTTTTAGTTCTATACATTCAAAGGTATCCCAAGCTATATCTTCAATTCCTCCACAACGCTGACAGCAAAAATGATGATGGGGTTGTGTATTTGCATCATAGCGAGATACCCCCTCCTGTAGGAGCACCTCCCTAACTAGTCCCACTTCCCTTAGAGCTTGTAAAGAGCTATATATGGTCGCTTGGGATGAAACCGGAAAGTCTTTATTCAGATCCGTCAAGATTTGATCCACTGTGGGGTGATCGGTGCGAGATAACAAATTTGCATACACTGCAAAGCGCTGGGGAGTCACCCTCAATCCCTTAGATTTTAAGGTTTTAATAATTGCGTTTGCTTGCTCCTGCATGATCTTAATCTTATTGATGAAAATTTTTGGATTGGGCCTAGTCTAGCATATCCCAAAATTAATGCCATTTACTATTTAATAAAAAAAATAAGTATTTATTACTATTGACTTTTTATTAAATCAGAATTATTCTGAGATAAGAATAGACATAAACACAAATTTATCAATTAAACGAAGAGGTTAACATGGCTGTAATTCAAACCGTTCCCGAGGTTGTTTTCAAAACCCGTGTTCGTGACGAGCTGATAGGTGGTCCCAATCCTTTCCGTTGGCAGGATCGGACTACAGAGCAGTTGTTTGCTGGTAAGCGTGTAGTTGTCTTTTCATTACCAGGAGCTTTTACTCCCACTTGTTCTACTTCTCACTTACCACGCTATGAAGAACTGTATGACGAGTTTAAGAGATTGGGCATAGATGAGGTAATTTGTGTATCTGTGAATGATGCTTTTGTTATGTACCAATGGGGTAAACAACAGGGAGCGCAGAAAGTATTTTTGTTACCAGATGGTAATGGAGAATTTACCCGCAAAATGGGTATGTTAGTGGACAAGTCCAACCTGGGTTTTGGAATGAGGTCTTGGCGTTATTCCATGGTAGTGAATAACTGTCAGATAGAAAAAATATTTATTGAACCTGGTTACGAAGATAATTGTCCTACTGATCCCTTTGAAGTTTCCGATGCAGACACCATGCTAAAATACCTGCAAAGCGTAAAATAGGAGAATAAAAAGTGGGAAGGAATGATTCCTTCTCACCAACTTGTAAGTAGGGAGGCGCAATTATTTAATTCCACCGACCCACTTATGGTTTACTAATTAAACCGATAGTAATTAAGAGATTATTAATTAAGAGATTATAAAGATGAATTACGATTTTGACTTATTTGTAATTGGTGCAGGTTCTGGTGGTATTGCTACAGCTAGAAGAGCAGCAGAATATGGAGCAAGGGTAGGAATTGCTGAGTTTGATAGATTAGGTGGAACCTGTGTAAATCGTGGTTGTGTGCCCAAGAAGCTGATGGTTTATGCTTCCCATTTTCCGGGATTGTTTTCTGATGCTGTGGGGTATGGGTGGGGTAGGGTTACCAGTTCCCTAGATTGGGAAAAGATGATTAACGCAGTCAATAACGAGGTAACCCGTTTGAATGGGATTTATCAGAGAATGTTAGATAATTCCCAAGTGGAGGTTATACGGGGGTATGCCAAACTTGTTGACACTCATACCATTACAGTTGGTGAACGGCAAATCACAGCAAACAAAATACTAATTGCAGTAGGTGGTTATCCAACTAGACCAAATACCCCTGGAATTGAACATGCCATTGTATCTGATGACATGTTCCACCTGAAAACCCAACCGCAAAAAATGGTGATCTTGGGTGGTGGTTATATTGGGAGCGAGTTTGCCTGTATTATGAATGGATTGGGCACGGAAGTCACTCAAATTATTCGTGGTGATATGATTTTACGTGGTTTTGACCATGATTTACGAAATGAAATTCAACAGGGTATGAGTAACCATGGTATTAATATTATTAATCATGCTCAAATAATCGCCATAGAAAAACAAGGTGAAACATTCCAAGTTAAATTCCGTCAGGATGGACAACAAGAAGACACGGTAATTGTTGATGCGGTAAGTTTAGCAGCTTTAGGTCGCAAACCAAAAACTGAAAATTTGGGATTGGAAAACACCAAAATCCAATTAGACCAGGGGGCGATCGTGGTAGATGAGTATAGTCGCACAGAAGAGGAGAATATTTATGCTGTAGGTGACTGTACCAACAAAATTAACTTAACCCCGGTAGCGATAAATGAAGGTAGGGCATTTGCTGATACTGTCTTCGGAGGTAAGTCTCGCACCATGAGTTATGAAAATGTGCCCACAGCAATTTTCACCACACCAGAAGCAGCTACAGTGGGACTCACAGAAGAACAAGCGCGGGAGAAATATGGTGACGCAGTGAAAGTTTATCGCAGTCGTTTTCGTCCCATGTACTATACCCTACCAGGGAAAGAAGAAAAAACCTTGATAAAATTAGTGGTGGAGCAAACCAGTGATTTAGTCCTGGGGGCTCACATGGTGGGAAATAATGCAGCAGAAATTATTCAAGGAATTGCAATTGCTATTAAAATGGGAGCAACTAAAGCCAACTTTGATGCTACCGTAGGGATTCATCCAAGTTCAGCTGAAGAATTTGTCACCATGCGATAATCAACGCGACAATCACTAAGATGATCATCTACCCATTTCAGAAAAAATCCGACAAAAAGCCCCGCAAACCAGACTACCGCCAAAATCAAAATGACTGGCGGTTATTTTTGCGTTTAGTTCCCTATGGTCGTAACAGTAAATATCTACTTGCATTATCGCTACTTTTGCTTGTACCGATTGCGATCGCCAATTCCATACAACCATTACTAATTGGACAAGCAATATCATTAATTCGTCAAGAACCGGGGACTTACAAATTTCTGACCAGTCGCAGTTTATGGGAAGGACTAGGAATCATACAAGCACTACTACTAGCAACAATGGTAGTGAGACTATCCTTGGTAGGGGTTCAGAGTTATTTAGTCCAAAAAGTGGGGCAGAGAATTACTGCTGCAATTCGTCAAGACTTATTTAGTCATGTAACATCTCTATCCTTGAGGTTTTTTGAATCTACCCCGGTAGGAAAATTGGTTACTAGATTGGTTAGTGACGTAGAAAGTTTAGGAGATGTATTTGCCACAGGTGCTATTGGTATTATTTCTGATATATTTTCGATGTTAGTGATTACCATTTTAATGTTCACAATTCAGTGGCAACTTGCCTGTTTACTAATATTGATTTTAGTGCCAATTTCCTGGTTAATTATCTACTTTCAGAAAGAATATCGTCAAGCAAATTATAAATCGAGAGAGGAGCTATCAAAGATAAATTCTCAACTGCAAGAAAATATTGCTGGTATTAACGTAGTGCAGTTATTCCGACGACAGAAATTAAATGCGGAATTATTTCGTGCCACCAACACAAAATATGTTGAACAAGTTGACACTACCATCTGGTATGATTCAGCGGTTTCCGCCACATTAGAATGGGTTAGCTTAATTGCTATAGCGGGTGTTTTATGGGTTGGAGGTTATTTATTATTGGGGCGAAGCATAACCTTTGGTATTTTATCAGCATTTATACTGTATGCTCAACAGCTATTTGACCCCTTACGAAACTTTGCTGAGAAATTCACAATTATTCAGGGTGGATTTACTGCCATTGAAAGAGTCAGCAACATTTTAGATGAACCCATAGAAATTAAAGACCGGGTCAGTCCTAAATTTTCACTATTAGACAATCAGGGTAACTATATAGGTGAGACCATTAAGAACTTAGAAGAACAGAACTTTATCACCCCTTCAGCATTAGGAGAAATTCGCTTTGAGAACGTGTGGTTTGCGTACAAAGATGATGATTATGTACTCAAAAATTTAGATTTTGTCATTCACCCTGGAGAGAAAATAGCCTTAGTGGGTCCTACTGGAGCGGGTAAAAGTTCAATCATTCGTCTTTTGTGTAGACTTTATGAACCCACAAAAGGACGTATTCTAATTGATGGTATAGATATTCAGGAGATACCACAAATTGAGCTAAGACGTTACATGGCAGTAATTTTGCAGGAAGTCTTTTTGTTTGCTGGTGACGTAAAAAGTAATATTAGTTTAGGAGATAACTACACATCAGAAGAGATTGAGAGCGCTGCAGAAAAAACCAATGTTGCCAGTTTCATTCAAGAGTTACCTCAAGGTTATAATACGGAATTAAGAGAGAGAGGCACAAATATTTCAGGGGGACAAAAACAACTATTAGCATTTGCGAGAGCAGCCATTCGTAATCCACAAATTTTGATTTTAGATGAAGCAACTGCCAACTTAGATGTGGGAACTGAAGCACTAATTCAACAAGCGTTAAATCAGTTGTTAACTGCAAGGACAGCTATAATAATTGCCCACCGGTTGTCAACTATTAGAAATGTGGATAGAATTTTTGTTTTAAAAAGAGGTGAATTAATTGAACAGGGAAGTCATCAGGAACTAATCAATCAAGGGGGACTTTATGCAACTTTACATAATTTACAAATGTTAGGCAGTTAAGTGGGTGGGTGGAATTAAATATAAGATGAACCTAGGTTGGGTTGAAGTATGAAACCCAACGCCCCCATGGGTTAACCCATCCTACAAATAATTGTGCCTCCTTACTTAGAGTTAGAGCAAGAGGATAGGGGGATAATTAATATATATTATGTATTATATGAGGTGTATTCACATACCTATTGCTAGACTACAGTACAATCTGAAAGGTTAATCCATTAGTTTTTAAAAAATCATGGGTGAAATGATCAACAAGATTCGTATCACTAAGTTCTAAATTATAAAAATCAACAAAATCATGATAGAAATAGGGACCTGCGTGCCAAGTTCCTACTTCTAGTTTGATAAAACAGTTACCGGGAATGTGAAAGACCACTAACTTATCTAAAATGGGTTCCCTATTATTATTCTCTGGTGGACAAACTGCCATAAACCAATCCTTCCCTTCCAGAGAACCTAGACACTGAGTACATTCAACATGACGAGTTATCTTATGAAATCGTGTTCCTTGTTTTTTTAAGCGCATAATATAGAAGCGTGTAATACCATTCTCTAAACTTAGTTGAGCATCTGTATAGTCAAAAATTTTATCGTCTTTACAAGGAAAGATCACCTGTCCATAAGGTTGGAAACTTTCTGGAGTGATAAATTGTGCCATTAACTCCTGCAATTTTACAGCTGTGTTCACGAAATACTCCCTAGATACAAATTTAGTCAAAAATATTATAGCCCTAGTCACCTGCTTCAAGGGTGGATCATTTGTGGGGTCATACACCTCCCCCCATATTTATGAGCTTGAGTTAATAATGAATTAATGATCAATTAATGCCCAGTTAATACAAGGTTAATACAAAACCAATATATAGCCCTCCCCCCTTGCAGATAAAACTAATACTAGGTTAATACTCAAATATTGAGTCGATTGCTATTACAACAAAAATTGTCAAAAGTTTGTATCATAACCTACTAAAATGATGGAATCAGAATTTTAAGTCAAAAACTCGGGATACAATTCCTGTTAATTATGCGTTTAGAGCAGTTGCAAGCCTTTTTAGCGATCGCCCAAACAGGTAGTTTCCAACAAGCTGCCAAAAAATGTGGGGTCACCCAATCTACGATCAGTAGGCAAATTCAGGGTTTAGAGGCAGATTTAGGTGTAGAGTTGTTTCATAGAAACACTCATGCTAAGTTAACATTAGGTGGTGAAAGATTACTACCGCGTGTGAGAAAAATTTGCCAAGAATGGGAATTTGCAACCCAGGAACTAACGGATTTAATCAGCGGAAAACAACCAGAATTATGTGTTGCAGCAATCCACTCTATTTGTAGTTCCTATTTACCGGAAGTGTTACAAATGTTTTGTCACAACTATCCTCAAGTACAATTAAGAGTCACCTCATTAGGTAGCGATCGCTCTTTAAAAGTATTGAAAGATGGTCTAGTAGATTTGGCAATTGTGATGTACAACAAGTTTCTAATTACTGGTAAGGAAATGGTGGTAAAAAACCTATATGAAGAGCCAATAGAAGTATTAGTAGGAATCAATCATCCTTTAGCGGAATTTAGATCCATACCGTGGAGTGAACTAGTTAAATATCCCCAGGTGGTATTTAAGGATGGTTATGGAATGCAGCGACTAATTCAAGAGAAGTTTGATCAGCTAGGAGCAGTATTAAAAGCAGCATTAGAAGTGAATACTTTAGATGCTTTTCGGGGTGTGGTGAGACAGGGGAAACTGATAGCTTTATTACCTCATTCAGCGCTAATTGAAGCCAAGTTTGATCCTAGTCTAGTAGTACGTTCTCTCAACAATAATGAGGATAAAGATCATGAATTAGGAGGGGATTCTAGTTTCACTCGTCGGGTGGTGATGGTAACTACCCAGGATCGGTTAAAAATACCCCCCATAGAACACTTTTGGCAATTAGTAGCTGACCATATCCCTCCAAAGCAGTCTTTGTCTTGATTCCCCATTAACCATTCACAGTTTCTTATGTCCCATATATTTAGAGAATTTATCCGCAAAATTGGTAGCGGAAACCACACCTCAGAAAATCTCAGTCGTCAAGAAGCTTATACAGCTATGAAGATGATGTTATTATCTGAACCCACACCTGTACAAATAGGCGCATTTTTAATTGCCCATCGGATTAAACGTCCCACAGGTGAAGAACTAGCAGGTATGCTAGATGCTTATGATGAACTAGGTCCTAAATTGAACCTAACTAACTATCATGAAAATCCCATAGTTTTTGGTATACCCTATGATGGTAGAGTCCGCACAGCTCCAGTTAATATCATTACTGCTTTATTGTTGACAGCAGCGGGTAAACCTGTAATCATGCACGGAGGCGATCGCTATCCCACCAAGTATGGTTTACCCCTAATAGAAATTTGGCAAAACTTAGGAATTAATTGGGCTAAGGTATGCTTAGAAACCACTCAAAAAATATTTAACATAACCGGTATTGGTTTTATACATACACCCAGTCATTTTAGCTTAACTAAAAGTCTTTGGGAATATAGGGAACAACTGGGGAAACGTCCACCACTAGCAACAATGGAATTAATTTGGTGTCCTTATGTAGGTAATGCCCATATTATTGCTGGCTTTGTCCATCCTCCCACAGAGGGGATGTTGCAAACAGCTTTAGAGATGAGAGGAGTGAAACAATATACCTTTATCAAAGGGTTGGAAGGTAGTACGGATTTACCAAAGGATCGGACTGCGATTATTGGCACATCAGCTTCCCAGGAATTACAAAGACTGAATTTGGCATCCCGGGACTATGAATTCAGCAATAAGAATGTACCCTTACATAGTCCAGAGCAGCTCATGACAGACATCAAATCTATTATTGGAGGAGAAAGCAATGAGTTGATGGAGACAGCTATTTGGAACGGAGGTTTTTACTTATGGCACAGTGGTATTAGTCCACACATGTCAGCAGGAATAGATAAAGCTAGAGAACTACTCCATAGCGGTCTAGTAGCTGCTAAACTACACCAATTACTCCAGATCCCCTAATGTACTGATCATCATAATTTCTCACCTCTAGGATTTGATTCTTCTCGTTGACAATTACCACCCTAGGACAATACTCCTTTAATTCTTCCTCAGTAAATTGCCCATAGGTCATGATAATCAGGCGATCGCCCGTTACGCCCAATCTAGCTGCTGCTCCGTTCAACTCAATGATCCCCGAGTTAGCTGGTGCTGCGATCGCATAAGTAATGAACCGCTTGCCATTGTTCTTATTCACCACTTGTACCTGCTCGTATGGTAGAATACCAGCCTCATGTAAAAGAACTAGGTCAACACTGATACTACCCACATAATTAACATTTGCACCAGTTAGGGTACAGTTGTGAACTTTAGCCAAAAGTAGAGTACGCTGCATTTCCTTAAAAGTTGTTTGCCAACATATATAGGGGAAAGGGGAAAAAGGTGGGCAAAAAACGAAAAAAGTGCCAGATTGGGACTGAAGTAGTGCGCACAAGCCTCTTTTTTGTTTTCCACATCCACCAAAGAACCTGTTGTTGCGTCCCTACTTAGCAGCAGCGACACACTTTTGCACTAAAGGTGCAACCTTATCCGCATCATGCCAACCGAGAATTTGTGTCACCTTCTTCTCCAAATTTTTATAACTACGGAAAAACTCCGCAATTTCTTCCAACCTATGAGGAGGGATATCCTTCAGCGAGTTTACATGGGCGTAGCGAGGATCCTTGACGGGGACACAAAGGATTTTTTCATCCCGTTCACCACCATCAATCATTTCCAGAAAACCAATAGGTCTAGCTGGGATAACACAACCAGGGAAAGTTGGTTCATCCATGATCACCATTCCATCTAGGGGATCTCCATCCTCAGCTAGGGTGTTAGGAATAAAACCATAGTCATAAGGGTATTTGACGGAAGAATAAAGCACCCGGTCCAAGGCGAAAGCATTTAATTCCTTATCAAATTCGTATTTATTCTGACTCCCACCAGCAATTTCAATCAGCACATTAATCACACCTGGTTTAGGTTGAGCAGGAATAAGAGATAAATCCACAACAAAACTCCCGTACTAACAGTTAATTTATTTAGAACCCGGAGGTTCTCTTGCTAGATTTTAGGATAATTGTGCTATGTTCACATCCTTTTTGAGAAATCTGATTTTATATCTGGTTAGTTCATGGCTATGGTTTATCTGTTGTCAAATTGTAGATTACCGGTTGTGGTGGATTCTGAACTTCCGCTGAGGAATAATGGGAGATGATTAGTACAGGCATAATTAGGGTTAAAAGAGCAATTACCGTTCCCACAATATCTGCTACACGTTGGGAGTATGTGTTAGACAGGTTAGTAGACGGGCCATTTGAATCCATAAAAAGTTTGGTTTGGGTTTTCCCTAGTGGTTCCACTCTTCTTGTTTAAAAGAGAGTTTCCCTTCCATTCTAGCTACTTTTCTTGGTTTGGGTCAGTGGTTTTAAAAAACTTAATTCTCCACTTTACTTTTAAGAAAGTGTGGAACCTATTAATCATCTATCAGAGTTGACTAAGTAGGGAGGCGCAATTATTTGCAGGACGGGTTAGCGGTAACCCATGGGGGTGTTGGGTTGAGGAACGAAACCCAACCTACGTTAATCTTATATTTAATTCCACTCACCCACTTAGAAGTAAAGCTTATTGAGGAACACATCTGGAATTAAATCCGTAGACTTCCGGCCACTTTTCCACTGTGCCCTTGCCAATTCTCACAATTCTAGCGTCACCATTTTCGAATCTTAAGCGAATCCGTATTTCTCTTGGTTGTGCACTTCTGAGGAAGTTGGCAGTGCCCTGATCTACTGCAAAAAGAGTAGTAGCCATGTACCAATTGCTAGATATTTGCTTGTTGGAGTTTTCTGCTGGTTGATTGTTTCCACCAAAGAAAATTCTACCTATAAGGTTATTCACACTAGTTCCCTGTGCTTGGGTATAGGTATAAGGAACCTTAAATCCTCTCACTTGGGTGCTGGGGTTCCGTTCCAGTTCTATAATTTGATTATTAACTCCTATCTCTAGGGTTTTGGGGACTAATTGCTGTAATTCCGCTTGACCATCATTGGGTGATTTTTGCACCACCACTTGTAAAAAACATCCATCTACATTGCTTCCCCAAAGGGAAACAATCACAAACCTACCTGGAAAAGGCTGAGAAAATGGTCCGGACAAACCACTCTCTGGTTCTCCGTGTCGGTCTATAACAACCTTCCCTGAAATAATATCAACCAAAGAGTCCTTAATGTTGGCTACTTGACTAAAGGGGAAACCACCTGCACCCCAGGGTATTCCCTTGGCTACATTTAAACTATCCTGATCTATTACAGGTTGGGATTGGGCGATCGCCTGTTGCTGATTGGTATAGAAACAACCTAAAACGAGCATTACTGATGAAACGGTACTTAAACAATTCTTCCACATAGTATTCTCCTCCTGTGTAATCTTAAATTTTGCAAATCTAACAAACAGTACCCGGGCAAACTGCTGGTACACTAGGTGGTTTGTATCTAGTGGGTCTTCTGGGAGAATCACCGGGAGCTACTGGTGGAGGAGGGGGAAGTACCGGTTGTACAGCGCTGGTGGGAGGTTGTTGTCCCGTCAACGAGAAAAAGGTATTAATGGGAATACCCGCATTAAACCCTGTCTTTCTCCCGGAAGATGCTCCTGTTTCCCTCTGTCCAATTATTTCGCTAATTCTTGGGCGTTTACGACCCCGGGTTTCTGATTCACCACTATCCTGATCAATATCTGCTAATCCGTGAATACCAATAACTCTACCAGAACCATCAAACACTGGCCCGCCACTATTACCAATATAAGTAGCAGCACTATATACCAAACTATAACCCATTTGTCCCTTGGGATTCAAAGTAGCTAATTTACCGGGCGTAATAGTGAAAGTCCTATTTTTACCTTTGTTGCCAAAAATGGCAGGAAATCCGGCCACAATCACATCAGTACCTAGTTTCACCTGACCGGAGTTTCCCAGAACAGCTACGGCATAATTTTCCCCTGATTCAAAAGTTACTGTTGCTAAATCTGGATCACTTGGTCCTTTCTGTAGTACCTGACGATCTTTAATAGGATATTCCTTACCCGTACTGGTCTGAATAGTGTACTTAAGACCCGTTTCGCATGCTACCCTTTTTCTCGCCAGTGCGATTTCATCAAGATCGCAGACAACGTGATTTGCGGTTAATACGGTGTAAATTCTACCTGATTTATTAATAATTACACCTGAACCTCCATCCGCTTCCTCGCCCTTTTGATTATCAAAGATATTGATTTTAACGGTGGTTTTTTCCGCTATTTCTTCCACTCCCCCTGCTGCCAAGCACACTTGTACCCCAGTAGCCATAAAAACTAAAAGAGTAAATCCTGACACCATGTAATTTTTTACTAGTATTTGATTAAGTAAACCCCTGTTCATGGCTAGTTAAAACCTTAACTCTACCTCAACCACATTATATAAATTACATACAAGATTTGTCACCTACTTTATCTTTGTTTTCCTCGTACTTCACATTTCCATAAGTCCCCACTCCCACCCCTTTGGCTTTTAACCTCGACTGTAAGCACCCATTGGTTCCTTGATAAACCGGATATAAAGATGTTTGAAAGTTGACTTAATTACCCGGGGCATAGCAAAATCAATGGGCATTAAATTATCAGGTAATCGCCAGTCTTCTATTTGTAACAAATCTGGAGATAAATGGGGAAATTCTATATCTGTCAATTCAGGAGAAATACCCAAATTTTGGGCAGCTACCATGGTAGGTACTTGCATGGGATCAACTTTGAGTATTTCTAATACTGCTCGGTCTAGGGCAAACACATTCTCTGATGCGCCTAAAACACCTAGCTGACGAGGTTCACCACCACTCGGTCCATTACCTTCATGACCAATAATCCCATCCAAAATAGTCAAACTAGGATTAATTGTTCTAGCAGTTTCTACCAACATTTCTCCGAATTTTTTGGCATCTTTACCTGCTTCCATGTGCCACCAAGCTTTCATCTTTCCTGGGACACAACCAAACAAATTCTTTACTCCCATAGTGACTGTTAATTGCATGTGGGATTTCACTTTTGGTAAATTAATAATCACATCTGCTTCCATAGCTTCCTTCGACAAGAGCAGATGATTAAATTCATAGCTTTTTCCGGAACCCTCAGGACAGGTATAACGTTGACCACGAAATTCCACAATGGGAATGTTCAACTCCTCTAAAAGTGGCAGCAATCCATTGGCCGTGGCCACGCCCTTAGCAGTACCAAACGCCGGACTATCTCCTAGAAAAGGTTTGCCACCAGCTTCTATCACTTGCTGCGCAACAGCGCGAATCAGTTCTGGACGAGTGGTACATTCCTTGGTGGGTCGGGCACCTGTTAATAAATTGGGTTTCAATAGTACCCGGTTTCCAGGTTTAACAAAAGCTCCTATTCCCCCCAGGGGATCTAATAGGGTGGTTAGGGATTCTTTTAAAGCATCCTGTTGGTAGGATGTGGCTCTAATTAAACTAACTTGTGGTTTTGTTGTCAGCATAAGTTAAGGAGTGGTTAATTGATTTTACTTAATTCATTTTAAATTGATTGTAAAGGCGAGTTTCAAGTTTCCCCATTCCCCCAAAAAATTAGCACAGTGGAACAATAGTACTCATTTGTTCCAAATCTAAAACCAAGGCCAGTTGTTCTTCAGTCATTAGACCCCTTTCCAAAACAATTTGTCTTAGAGATTTCCCCGTTTCTAAGGACTCCTTGGCTACAGCAGCAGCATTTAAATAACCAATATGAGTATTTAATGCTGTAACTAAAGCTAAACTTCCCTCAGCATAACCTAAACATCTTTCTCTGTTGGCAATAATACCCTGAATACAATTATCTGTCAAAGCTCTAATTGTATTACCTAATATCTCAATACTATGAATCAAGTTATAGGCTATAAGCGGCATCATCACATTTAATTCTAATTGTCCCGCTTGGGCAGCAAGAGCGATCGCCTGGTCATATCCCATAACCTGAAAACAAACCATAGATGTCATTTCTGCCATAACTGGATTATACTTACCTGGCATAATAGAAGACCCTGGTTGTACGGGTGGTAATTGAATCTCTTTAAATCCGGTTTTGGGTCCAGAATCCATCAAGCGTAAATCATGGGAAATTTTCACCATATCCTGTGCCAGATTGCGCACTGCACCAGAAGTATTAACAAATGCTCCCATACTTTGCATAACAGCCATTAAATGGGGCGCTGGTTCCAGGGGAATTTCTAATAATTGGGAAAGCACTTCCACTACCCTTTTGCGGTATTCGGGGTGAGTGTTCATTCCCGTACCAGCTGCACTTCCCCCTAAACCCAAGACCATCAAATCCCCAGAAGCAGTGTATATGCGATTTTGATGTTCACTAAGAATATGGGACCAAGCTCGAAAATTCTCCCCTAACCGCACTGGAACCGCGTCCTGAAGGTGGGTTCTTCCCGATTTAACAATGTGTTGAAATTCCACCGCTTTTGCTTCTAGGGTGGCAATTGCCTTTTCTAATACGGGATGTAGGGTTTGGGTTAGGGCCAATAAACCACCTAGTCTAATAGCTGTGGGAATGACATCATTGGTAGACTGACCATAGTTAACATGATCGTTAGGACTAACCCGCTGGTAATTTCCTTTCTCATCCCCCAAAATTTCTAGGGCTCGATTGGCTAGAACTTCGTTGATGTTCATGTGGTGGGATGTACCTGCTCCTGCTTGGTAAACATCTACCACAAACTGATCCCGTAATTTCCCCCCTAGTATTTCGTCTGTCGCTTGAACTATGGCTTTACTTATATCTAAGGGTATACAACTCAACTCACCATTAACTATTGCAGTTGCTTTCTTAATGTACAAACAGGCATCTACATAGCTGGCTAGTGGCTTGATTCCACTTATGGGGAAGTTCTCCAGGGCGCGTTGGGTTTGGATCCCATAATATACGTTATTGGGAATTTGGCGATCGCCCATGGAATCCCGTTCAATGCGAAAATCTATATTACTCATAATTACTCACATAGTTAATGATAGTTTATTGGAGATTAGGTGGGTGGGTGGAATTAAATATAAGATGAACGTAGGTTGGGTTGAAATATGAAACCCAACACCCCCATGGGTCTCGTTACTCGACCCATCCTACAAATAATTGTGCCTCCCTACTTACGCCAAAATATAAATTATCCCATAAGTGATACTATAGTAGTGTTAGGATCCTCCTTTTCCATTTGTTCACTGTGAAACATACCTGAATACCCGCTAATAAATTGTCTAACACACTACTAATCGCTGGAACTGATACAGGTGCTGGCAAGACCATATTAACCTGTTCTATAGCGGCTTACTGGCTAAAATACTTTCCCCAAAGTCGCTTGGGAATCATGAAACCTTTACAGTCTGGTGTAGGTGATAAAGAAACCTACCAGTCACTTTTTACCTTAGATCAGTCCGAGGAAGAAATCACCCCTTTGTATTTCCAAGCACCGTTGGCACCCCCAATTGCTGCGGCCAAGGAAAATCGGACCATTGATTTGGGTTTGGTTTGGCGAACTTTTCTCAAATTACAAAGGGAAAGGGATTTTTTACTGGTGGAGTCCCTCGGGGGTTTAGGTTCACCCGTAACGGATGAATTGACCGTAGCTGATTTGGCGGGAGAATGGCGTTTACCAACGGTTTTGGTTGTTCCTGTTAGATTAGGTGCGATCGCTCAATCCGTAGCTAATGCGGCTTTGGCTAGACAAGCCAAAATAAACTTATTGGGGATTGTTTTGAATTGTAACCAACCTCGTTCGGAAGAAGAAATAGGGGATTTAACTCCGACCCATTTAATTGAGTCTTTAACTAACTTTCCAGTTTTGGGTTGTTTACCATACCTAGAAAATGTTAATGACTTAGAAACACTGGCTGAGGTTGGATCCAACTTGACAATTCCTGTACTGTCTCGATTAAAGGTTGGTTGAGTTCGATTCATCTAGCAAATGCTTGGATAATATTTTCCGCCATATCAAAATTAGCTGTTACACTTTGCACATCATCCAACCCTTCCAGGGTGTCAATCAGTTTTAGCAGGGACTTAGCTTGGTCTACATGGGTAACTTCCACTTCAGTTTGCGGAATCCAACGTATTTCCACCTCTGTGAGTTTAAAGTCTTTAGCTTTGAGTGTTTGACTCAATTTCTCTAGGTTGGACACCTGGGTGAAAACCTCAGCTACTTGTTGGTCAATCATTTCATAGCTCTCAGCATCACCGACAAGGGATGCTTCTAATAGGTTTTCTTCATCCTCCACCCCTGTAACTATACAAACTCCCCTTTGGGTAAACATCCAACTGACACAACCAGTTTCTCCCAGATTTCCCCCATTTTTACTGAAAGCAACCCGTAAATCCGCTGCGGTTCGATTGCGGTTGTCTGTTAATGCTTCCACTAATATGGCTACCCCACCTGGTCCATAACCTTCGTAGCGAATCTCTTCCAAACTATTACTATCACTACCTAAAGTACCCGCTCCTTTGGCGATCGCCCTTTCAATATTATCATTGGGGATACCTGCTGCTTTAGCTTTATCAATAGCTGTTCGCAGTTGGAAATTTCCTGTGGGATCTGGTATGCCATTTTTAGCAGCAATAATAATTGCCCGGGAAAGTTGAGTGAAAACACTGCCTTTTTTGGCATCTACTACCGCTTTTTGACGTTTAATATTTGCCCATTTACTATGTCCTGCCATAACCAGCACCAACAACACTAATTAAGACTAAACTAATACTAAACGGTTATTTCTCCGTTAGTTTGACTAAACCAACACCACCAAAATATAAAGCCAGGACTGCTCCTGCTAATAGACTTTGGGTGAGGGGATCGGTGGAGGGTGTTAACACTGCTCCTAAAATCATAGATAACATAATCACCAGTCTCCAACCATTGAGCATTTGCTGTGACGAAACAATTCCTAACTTGCTTAGCAATAATTGAATAACTGGAATTTGAAAGGCTAAACCAGTACTAAATAATAGCAACAGAATAAATTCAAAATATTTTTCAATTGACCATAGCTGTTCTACTACGTCAGCTCCATACTTAACAAAAAATTGTAAAGCGGCAGGAATAAGTAATAAATAGGCAAATACTAATCCACCTAAAAACAATATACTAGAGCCAAAAACTATGGGAGCTAATAGTCGGCGTTCACGACGAGTTAAACCGGGTAAGACAAATTGAATAATTTGGTAAAGAATCACGGGACTGGATAGAACTAACCCGCTATAACCAGCAACCTTGAGGGAGACGAAAAAATACTCTCCCGGTGCTAATTGCAAAAATTTAATCCCTTGAGCTGGTATTTCTAGTAGTCGCACCAGGGGTTTGACTACTAGAAAACAACCCACAATACCTACTACCACCGCAATTAAAGAATAGAAAATCCGCCGTCGCAGTTCTTCCAGATGGTCAAAAAACGGCATTTCCACTTCGTCTGGGAGTTCATCTAGGGGGTCCACAGGTAAATTACTGGTGTCCTCAGCAAAATCTATGGTTTCTGTCTCTGTTTCTGGTAAAGGTGTCATGAGTTGGGTTGAGTTGGCAACATTCCTTAACTATTTTACATTTTATCTTTTTACCGTTGGTTAATTTCCAGATTTGGCGTATTTACTAACTAGCGCTGAAATCTCTGGGTTATACAACCGTAAGTAATTCCAATAATTCCCCAACACCTGACGCACATAATTTCTGGTTTCCCCAAAGGGTATTTCTTCCACAAATTCGTCGGGATCCTGTTTGGGTATGGTTCGTAACCACTTGGCAACGTTGCCAGGGCCTGCATTATAACTGGCGATCGCCAACATGGAATTATTATTATATTGCTGGTGGGTATGATCTAAATACCAAGTTCCCAACATAATATTATCATTGGGGTCTTCCAGGTTAATAGTCTTCATATCCACACTAATTTGTGGTGCTATCCATTTAGCTGTATTTGGCATCACTTGCATTAAACCCACAGCACCGGCTACTGATTTAATTTTAGGTTGGAACATTGATTCCTGTCTCATTAAAGCTATTACCAGCAGCGGATTCAACTGACGAGATGAAGCCCACTTCTGTATTGGTTCTAAGTACAACATGGGATAACGTGCTTGCCAATAAGTAATTTGTTTACTTAAAGCACCATATTCCGCCCTCTCCTCCGGGGTTTCCCTATCTTCTAATCGAGATATCTTAGCAATCCCAATTAGGTTATCACCCTTTACTAAACGCATCAATCCTTCCGTGAACTGTTCTTTTACCGTGGGCTGATTGTTATTTTTAAATCCCGTCTCCCATTCATACCAGGCATCCCGATCTTGTGCCATTAAATACAGTTCTTTGAAAGTATCCGTACCAGCAGGGGGTAAAGGACGTTGGGGTGAGGTAATTTGGGGATTGAGTAGGCGTAAATTATTAAAATCACCCACATCCCATCCCAGGATTCTAGCGGAACGCCAAGCATAATAGGACTGGGGAAAGTTAGCGAGTACGTACTCATAGGACTTACGAGCTTCCTCGTTTTTACCCAGTAGACTTGCCCATTTACCTACCCAAAAACTGGCTCTTGGTGCCAAAATGCTGCCAGGATTCTGGGTAGGAATTGGTTGTGCCCACTCCCATGCACCAATATAATCCCGGTTTTTAGCTTTATTCAGGGCAGTTTGCCAACGGTATTCTGTGGCAGCATCAGAACTGCTATATTTACTTAGAAGTAATTTCCAGGTTTGATTAGCTGACTGATTATCCTTGAGACTGGTCAGCAATTTAGCCTTTTGTGCTAGTGCTTGTGGTGCTTGAGAAGGGAATTGAGCAATTATTTGGTCAAGATAGGGTATGGCATCCTTCCCAGAAGCCATTTCTGCCAGTCTTAATAGGGCTGTTCCTGTTTCTTTCTCTTTAGGAAACAGCTTGACTTGTTGTTTATAAATTACAATTGCTGATTCCCGTTTGTTGTCTATTTGTAAGCCCCTGGCAATACGATATAGATTTTTAGCAGTTTGAGGAGCATTTTTGTAAGCACTGCTGGCTTTAACAAACTCATTATTATCCCAATATGCTGCACCAATCACTTCCCAATCTGCTGGGGTAAGTGAAGATTGGGGAACCAAGCTATGTAAAAAACCTACAGTTCCTGGTTCATCACCAGCATACTTAGCCAATATTAATTGTAATTTGGGTTGATTAGGGTTTTCTCGCAGACGATTGCGGATAATTTCCCAGGTTAGCGGATGGGAAGGAAATTCGGCGATCGCCCGTTCCTGTAGTTTTGGCTGTCCAATGAGATACATAGCTTTCACCGCTGCGGGACTTTTTGCATAATCCCTTAATACCCTTTGACGCAGGTCAGAAGCTAACCCTTTTTCCCCCAACATATCTTGAGCCTGGGCTTGTTTCAATAAAATATAAGGTGCCAAAACTGGATAATCTTTTTCCAAACCCACCAATAATTCCAACGCTGGTTTACCTTGATTAGTTTGAATATAATCACTAGCCAACACATAGCGGGCCCTTTCTCGGTCTGGAGAGTTTCCTTTTTCAGCAATTTCCCTGAGCTTACTCGATCTTTCTGGTAAAGATTGAGCCACAGTCATGCCAATAGCTGAAGGAGATTGGTCCATTTGAATTGACTGATTTGCTTCTACCTGACTGGGGTCAAACCATTTGCTCAAGGTTTTTTGCGCCTGGGGAAATGAGAACCCCACACCTAAGAGAAAGGCGCCCAGCCCTGCTCCTGTAATTAAATAGACTTGCTTGTTTTGTAGTTTTTTTAACATGAATACTTACTTCTAGCCTAGCCAACGGTTTTTTGCCAATCTAGCACTAGCTCAAAAACTTTGGGAATCAATCTGCCATTTCATAGGATATTCGGGAACATAACTTTATGGTAACAACTTAAAAGAATCACAAAAACCCTGCATACTTCTAGTCAAAAACCTTTGTCTTTTTTGAGTGGTTTCCGCAGTAATCTGATAAAATCTGTTGTCAACTAAAAATATTCTCTGCTTGACAACTTTACCGTCAGGAGTAGTATAATTCACTTCCATGCCCACATTATCACCCAAGGTCTTTTTTTCTTCACTGACAATAGTTCCCCGAACTCTCTGTAATGCTGTACTTTTGCCCTGCTCTATAGCTTGTTCTACCAGATTTCTACTTCGTAACAATTGAATATATTGTGCTGGATAATCAATGTAGGCAACCGTATATTTTGCCTCCTCCTGGGGACGATTTACGGTAAATAGATTTACCTGTAGTTCCCCATTATCACTGGTCATCTTTTGCTGGCTAAGCCTTGGTGTACCCGGAAACAACACGCTAAATTTTCCTTCCTGGGAGGAAAACCGCTGCCATATGGATTTTACTTGTGCTAATTGGCTAATAGTTGGAGTTTGACCAGTTGTGTAGTGATTATGTATAAACAAACTAACTAAGGGAAGTGAAATAACCGATACAAGCGATATCAATTTAGTAGTTTTTGTAATCATAGTAAGTAGGGAGGCACAATTATTTGTAGGATGGGTCGAGTAACGAGACCCGTGGTGTTGGGTTTCATACTTCAACCCAACCTACGTTGGTCTTATATTTAATTCCACTCACCCACTTAATCATAACTGGTTATTTAGTCCATGGAAGTTGGTATTTAGCGATAATTGAGCTAATTGGGGGGTTCTACCCTGGAAACCAATCATTAATTTTAGGGCAAAAACCTTTAATATGGGTATCCTCTGCATTAACCATAAACCTAGACGACGAATAATGACCATAGGTAAGATGTTATTGGAGAATATACGGTCTAATAGGTCTGTAAACCCTAAAATCGCCAAATTTTCATTTTTGCGCCAGCGTTCATACTGCTGCAGAATCTGGATGTTACCAATATCTTTTCCTTGCTGGTGAGCTGTTTGAATAACTTCAGCTAAAGCAGCAGCATCCCGGATACCTAAATTTAAACCCTGTCCACCCACGGGATGACAGTTATGAGCTGCATCACCCACCAAAGCCAACCGGGGGAGAACATAGCGATCGCTTTGCATTAACTGTACCTGAAAAACAAACCGCTCTCCCAGCAATTCTAATTTACCCATCTGGTGACCATAGCGACGAGTCAATTCTGCCAAAAACTCCTCATCACTTAAAGCGCACAGGGTCTTAGCTTCTTCATGGGGAGCAGTCCACACAATACGACACCTATTACCAGGTAGGGGTAAAATGGCAAAGGGCCCGCTCTGCCAAAACTTTTCATAAGCGGTGTAGTTGTGGGATTTCTCAGGTCTGACAAAAGCGACTATACAAGACTGCCAATATTTCCAACCCTTCGTTTTAATTCCTGCAGCTTGACGAAGAGGGGACTTAGAACCATCAGCAGCTACCATTAATTTAGTGCGAAACACTTGATCTGCACCATTTATTTGAATATTTACAGTTACTATGTCCCCACTAGTTTTAGTGCTAACCACAGTAGCAGGACACAAATAAGTCACATTGGCACAAGTTCTGACAAATTCCTGGAGGGGTTCCAACAGGGCAAAATGCTCTGCCACATAACCCAGTTCCGGTGTTTCTCCCCCCAAATCGGATGTTTGAAATTTGACTACATTTGGATATTCAGCATCCGATAGAAACACTTGTCTATACTTGGCAATGTGAGGGAGAATTTTTCCCCAAATACCAATACCCTGAAAAATACGTGCTGATAACATGTGTATAGCATAAGCTTGTCCCTTAGCTACTGCTGTGGATGTCACCTGAGCTTCCACCAAAAGAACAGTTAAGCCTGAATCCTTCAAAGCAGCAGCTAAAGTTAAACCAACAATACCACCACCCACAATCATCAAATCATAATCATGGCTTTCTGTGGTGGTTAGTCGGGAGTTGGGAGTTTGAGCAACTTCAAATGATGAAAACGACATTTTTAACCTCAGAAAACCTCTTACCTTCTATTTTTACCTAACTCTTCTTGGAGAGCAACCTGAATCAGCTGGAACGGGTTACTTTCCGTATTCCAATATACTTAAAAAATCCTCAATCAAATCTTAACCAAACCTTAATCTTTTATTTAGCTTTTATTAAAAAAATCTTAATCAGTGGGCATAAAGCTAGATTTGGGACGTAACTTCGTCAAGCAAACAATGGCTAGTATAATATCCCTTAAACACGAGGTAACATGACATTAACCACTATTTTCCGTCCGGTAGTTTCTACAGCAGCACTAACAACAGTCCTAGGTTTTAGTCCATTATTAACAGCAATTGCTCAAGCTGAGACATTAAATGGTGCAGGTGCGACCTTTCCTGCTCCTTTGTATGAGCGTTATGCAAGGGAAGTGAGAAAGAAACATCCAGAATTGAAAGTTAATTACCAAGCGATTGGTAGTGGTGGTGGTATTCGTCAAACTATTGCGGGCACAGTAGATTTTGGTGCCAGCGATGCAGCTATGAAAGATGACGAAATAGCTAAAGTTAAAAACGGTGTAATTTTAGTACCAACAGCTGGTGGTGCGGTTTCCGTGGTTTATAACCTACCAGGAGTCAATAGACTAAGACTGTCTCGTAAAACCTTACCTGACATCTTTTCTGGTAAAATTACTAATTGGAATGATCAGCAAATTAAAGCAGATAACCCTGGTGTTAACCTACCAAATCAACCAATCAGATTTGCAGTTCGTGCGGATGGTAGCGGTACAACCTTTATCTTCACCAATCATCTCAGTTCTATAAATCCTTATTTTAAGGGTAGAATAGGAGCTAATACCGCACCAAAATGGACTCTACCCAACGTTTTAAAAGGAAAAGGAAATCCTGGTGTAGCTGCTTTAGTAGCTCGTACTCCTGGGTCTATTGGTTATGTAGAATATGACTATGCTACCAAAAACAACCTCAGATCTGCAGAAATACAGAACAGGAAAGGAGAATTTGTCGCTCCTTCCTTAGCAGCTTCTAATGCAGCTCTATCAACCGTGACCTTTCCTGCAAACTATCGCGTATTTGTTGGTGATCCAGCCCAGGGTTATCCCATTGTTGGTTTAACCTGGATGATGATTTATCAAAAGTACTCTAATCCTTCTAAAGCTGATGCTATCAAAAAGTGGATTAACTGGGTACTTAAAGATGGTCAACAGTTTAATGACGACCTAAATTACACAAAAATACCTCAGGACGTGGTTAACCGGGTTTTACAAACTGTGAATAGCACTGTTAAGTAAGGCTTTTTTAAAAGATGGGGGAAAGGTGGTTTGGCTTTTAACGAGCCCCATCCCCCTTTAGTCACTCTATATCAACTCGAGCAGTCACTCAAATTTTTGTTCTTTTTTTAATATGATTTCCCACCATGAATGAATCATTTCCACCAAGTAAAGACCACTCCCGCGCCTATGTGAGTGGTGATCAAAATTTAGACCTACAGGTAAGTGGTGGATTAAATTTCCGCCTTGATCAGGGATTCACATTTTTAGTTTATTTCTTTGCTGCGGTCACTGTGACAATATTAATTGTCATGACCTTAGTTATTTTCAAAGAAGCTCAACCTGCTATTCTCCAATTTGGTTTGGGATTTCTCTGGAGTCAAGATTGGGATACGGGTAATCAGTTGTTTGGAGCATTAACTTATATTTATGGAACTTTAGTCAGCAGTGCGATCGCTATTTTGTTAACTGTACCTGTGGGTATATCTGTGGCCTTGGTTACGAGTGAGGACTTTTTGCCCTTACCAGTTAGAAACACCATTGCTTTTGTGGTAGAACTAATTGCAGCTATTCCCAGTGTAATTATTGGTTTATGGGGAATATTTGTATTTATCCCTGTAATAGAGCCTTTACAAAAGGGGATTAGTAACTTTCTCCGATTTATACCTTTATTTAACACTCAGGATCCAGCAGGTAATAATATGTTGACCGCTGGAATTATCTTGTCTATTATGATTTTACCCACGATGGCTGCCATTTCTCGTGATGTGTTAATGGTAGTTCCCCGGGAATTAAGAACCGCATCCATGGCTTTAGGTGGAACACGCTGGGAAACCATATTTCGAGTGTTATTACCTGCGGGATTTTCAGGTATGGTAAGTGCGGCCATGTTGGCTTTAGGACGTGCTTTGGGTGAGACCATGGCAGTAACTATGGTAATTGGTAACTCAGCCCAAATTAGTCTTTCTTTGCTTGATCCAGCCTATACAATTCCCGCTGTTATAGCTAATGAATTTGCCGAAGCGGAGCCGGGATTACATATTGGTGCATTAAGTTATTTAGGACTAATTTTGTTTGTATTAACTCTAGCTGTGAATATTGCTGCTGTACTATTAGTTCAGTGGGTTGGCAAAAAGAACTCTTAGTGGTATGCCAATAGAAATTCTGATTTAGTTTGCGCCGAAAATTGCCCACATAAAATTACCCATCACAAATCACTCAGTTTACCTACCATTTACCTATATGAATTCCGGAACAGATGAATCTTTTGCTAGGGAATTATTAGATCCCCTACCACCTAATAGACTGTTATTTAGTTATTTGATGAATGGTTTATCCTTCATATTAAGTCTGTTGGCATTTTTACCATTAGGATCAATTATATGGGAAATTATATCCCGGGGAAGTTCTAGTCTAAAACTAGAAATGTTCTATCTACCCCTAATTGATAATGGCTTTGCCAATGCAATTCTGGGTACTCTACTTATGGTTAGTATTGCTACTCTACTAAGTGTACCCGTGGGAATTATAACCGGTATCTTTTTGGCGGAATTTGCCAAGAATAGCCAAATCAATAGATTGGTACGATTCCTCACCTCCATACTCACCGGTGTACCCTCCATTGTAGTGGGCATGTTTGCCTATGGTGTGGTTGTGCTAACTACTAAAGAGTTTAGTGCTTTAGCGGGGGGATTTGCCCTTTCCGTAATCATGTTACCTGTCATTACACTGACCACAGAGGAAGCATTAAAATTGGTTCCTGTTCATCAAAGACTAGCTTCTGCAGCTTTAGGGGGAACAAAACTGCAAACCACATTTAGAATAGTGGTAAAATCAGCTGTACCTGGAATTACCACTGGTATATCCCTGGCGATCGCTCGTGCAGCTGGTGAAACTGCGCCATTGATTTTTACAGCGCTATTTAGTCAAAACTGGTCAGATGGTCTAATCAGTCCCACAGCGTCCTTACCAGTATTAATTTTTAATTTGTACAATAGTCCCGATCCTAAAGTTAATCAATTGGTTTGGACTACCTCTATAATACTACTGAGTTTAGTTTTATTTTTTAGTTTGCTCTCTCGTTTTTTAGGTCGCAAGAGTAAATTGCGTTAGTGAAGTTTGTGAGTGATTTGGAAAGGTCTGTGAGATATCTAATGATTGTAAGGCGTGTCCTGGTTTGGGAAAACAAAGAATTCAGTATGGGAGATAATCTAAAATGACTAATCTGACTCCAGCTATCAAGATTAAAAACCTCAGTTTTTACTACGGTAACTACAAAGCTATCGAGAACATATCGTTAGATATTTACAAGAATCGAGTTACCGCACTAATAGGTCCTAGTGGTTGTGGTAAATCTACATTTATCAAAGCCCTAAATCGCATTAGTGAATTAGAAGGTAAAGTCAAGGTGGATGGGAGCGTAGAATTTTTTGGGCAGAGCATTTACGATTCCCGGATTAACATTAATCGGTTGAGAAGGGAAATCGGCATGGTATTTCAAAAGCCAAACCCTTTTCCCATGAGCATTTATGAGAATGTTGCTTACGGGGTGAGAATTTCTGGTGGAGCCCCAAAATTTCAATTAGATGACATTGTGGAGTCTGCTCTCAAAGGTGCTGCTTTGTGGAATGAGGTAAAAGATAAACTGAACTCATCTGCTTTAGGACTTTCTGGTGGACAGCAACAAAGACTCTGTATTGCTCGTGCTTTAGCAGTAAAACCCAAAGTTTTATTAATGGATGAACCATGTTCAGCATTAGATCCCATTGCTACCCTAAAAGTGGAGGAACTAATCCACAGTTTGCGCTCAGAACTGACCATAGCTATTGTTACCCACAATATGCAGCAAGCGACACGAGTTGCTGATTTTACAGCTTTCTTCAGTACGGATGAAAGTCGTATTGGACAAATGGTAGAATTTGGTGCTACAACCCAAATATTTGGCAGTCCCATAGACGAGCGTACCCGCGATTATGTTGCGGGGCGATTTGGTTGAGCTTTTACCCAAACGGTTGGATGTTATGAACTACCGACAGTTTCCAAACTAACTGGAGGTAGTTTGAGTAACTACAGCTGAATCTAACATAACAATTGTTCCAGAGGTAGCATCCATTTCCACCTCGATACCAATAGGCAAAGTGACAATATTCTCCAGATGTCCAATTTGCAATCCCATACAAGCAGGGATTGCCAACGGTTGAACGTGGTCACGGACAACTTCTTTTAGGGTTAGGGAAGCATATCCTCCATCTGGTGCACAATCAGTACACTGACCAAAAATAAACCCCCGTAAATTTTGTAAAATTCCTGCCAATTTCAGGTGTGTTAACATCCTATCTATACGGTAAATACTCTCCCCCACATCTTCCACAAATAAAATTGCCCCTTCAAAACTGGGCAAATAAGCGGATCCTACCATGGCTGAAATAACCGAAAGATTGCCTCCGACTAATCGCCCCCGTGCTTTTCCATGGGTAATGGTTTGAACACGGTTTTTTATCCTCATCAACCTTCCCCTATCATCTGGGTCTGCTTCATTGCCAAAATTAAGCTTTTCCCCAGCAAATAGAACCCGTCGAAACCAATTTACCTGTTCAGCACGCCAGGATGTTAAACCATTGGGACCATGGAAGGTGATTAAGCCAGTTTTAGCATAAATTGCTAAATTTAATGCCGTTAAGTCGCTAAAGCCCACTAACACTTTGGGATTTCTTCTAATTACTTGGTAGTCCAAATAGGGCAAAATCCTGGCACAACCCCAACCTCCACGGATTGGTAATAACATGGAGATTTTACCATCAGCAAAAAACTGATTGATATCAGCTGCTCTGTGTAGATCTGTTCCCCCCAAATAGCCATAGCGTGCTAAAAGATTAGGAGCAAGATAGGGAGTCATTCCCAATGCTTTAACAGCATCCTGGACTATTTCCACCTCCTCTGGTAAAAAGGTTGCACCAGCAGGACTAATTAGACCAACGCCATTACCAGTTTTTAGTCTTCGTGGTTTGATGGTACTATTAGTAGTGGTTCCCAGGGTAGGGAAGCTGTAACCCAGTGGCGAAAAGGATGCTAGACTGGCCAGCGAAACGGTGAGGAATTGACGACGGTTCAATTTCATTGTTGACACCTATATTAACTAAATGATCGCCCCAAAATGCCGAATATAAGGTATTAAGTTAACAACCTGACATAATCCAAAGTTTAATATTTGTCCTTGATCCCCAATGGCTTTCAGCTAAAACAAGTATGTGGTTACTTCACCAATCATATAGAAATATAACAAGAATATAAAAATATAATAAAAATTATTTTTCAGTAAAAATAGCTAAAACCCCCAACACATAATAACTCCTCGGCTTTTTGGTCTATTTCTCTTGGGATCACAATATTAAATACCACTGGAAATAGTTATCAACCACCGTCAAGAGTAACGATTATGAAACCAATCAACCCGTTAGCATCAGCTTGTAGGTACTGTCGCCATTATCAACCGGAAGGACGTAGAGGTGGTGTTTGTAGTCAGTTAAGCGCACCCGTACAAGGTTGTTGGAAGGCCTGCTCTTTAGCTGTTCCCGCTTTCGCACCTACATGGGAGTCTTTGGAGGAAAGTTGGAATTTACCACTGACTAAACCAATGTTACCAATTTTATCCGTTCCCGGTCATCTAGATACTAGGACTGAGAATCTCCCAGTTCCAGAAGTTCAAGAAATTACAAGCATTGAGGAAACTGCTTTTTCCACTCTCCCCGGTTCTCGCTAGGGTAACCAAGGGAAATCCCGAAAATTTGGGGGGCGTTTTTGCAAAAATGCCTGTTTACCCTCTGCTGCTTCTGTGGTCATATAATAAAGTAAAGTGGCGTTACCAGCAAGCTCTTGTATTCCAGCTTGTCCATCGCAGTCTGCGTTAAATGCCGCTTTTAGACAACGTATGGCAATAGGACTTTTGTCTAGAATTTCTTTAGCCCAGTTTATTCCCTCCATTTCTAGATCCTGAACCGGAACAATGGTATTAATTAAACCCATTTCTAAGGCTTGTTGTGCATTGTATTGACGACAGAGGAACCAAATTTCCCGAGCTTTTTTCTGTCCAACTATTCGCGCTAGGTAACTAGCACCAAAACCACCATCAAAGCTACCTACTTTCGGTCCTGTTTGCCCAAAAATCGCATTATCTGCTGCTATGGTTAGATCGCACACTAGATGCAGAACATGACCTCCACCAATAGCATATCCCGCTACTAAAGCAATCACTACTTTAGGTAGAGAACGAATCAGACGTTGTAGATCTAACACGTTTAGGCGCGGAATTCCAGTGTGGTCAACATAACCGCCTTCTCCCCTCACGCTTTGGTCTCCCCCGGAACAGAAAGCATATTTACCATCGGTATGAGGTCCTGCACCTGTTAGCAGCACTACGCCAATATTTGTATCCTCACGAGCATCACAAAAAGCTTCATATATTTCAAATATTGTTTCTGGACGAAATGCATTGCGCTTATGGGGGCGATTGATGGTTATCTTAGCAATACCATCTATTTTTTCATAGAGTATGTCCTCGTAATGTTTAACGGTTTTCCAGTCGGGTTTCATATGGCTCATCATATTAGGGTGAAAACATTAGTTGACTTTTATTCTGTAACAAAACAGACGGATTTGTATCCGTCTGCAAACAAAAATTAAAAAACATTTTGGTAACTTATCAAATATATAGAATCGGAAAAATAGATAATTGCCAAAATGCCAATAAGTCAGTTGATGTTGAACGCCTTTAGGCTAAAAATTTTCTCGATAATGTCTTCTACGACCTTATCAGGTGTGGAAGCACCAGAAGTCACACCAACAATTGTTTCTTCTCTGGGTAACCAGTTTGTTGTGGTTGCTATTTCTCCGTTTAATTGCCGATGTTCAATTGCATTACTGGATTTAATTCTGGCCACACTGTCAATGTGATAGGAAGGAATATTTCTGTTAATAGCTATTTGTTGTAATTGGGTGGTGTTCGATGAATTAAACCCACCAATTACTATTATCAGGTCTAATTCATGTTCAACTAGTTCTAACATGGCATCTTGTCTTTCCTGGGTAGCATCACATATAGTGTTAAAACTTTGAAAATGATCGTTCAGTGCTAATGTGCCATATTTTTGCATCATAGTCTTTTCAAAGATTTTGCCAATTTGTTCTGTTTCTCCTTTGAGCATGGTAGTTTGGTTGGCAATCCCTACTTTTTCTAAGTCTTTATCTGGGTCAAAATTCGCTGAATAGGCTTTGGCAAACTTGGTTAAAAATTCCTCCCGGTCACCACCATGGAGGATATAGTTGCTTACATACTCGGCTTCTTGTAAATTTAACACAATCAAGTATTTGCCAGCGAAGGAACTGGTAGCTACTGTTTCTTCGTGTTTGTACTTGCCATGAATGATTGAGGTAAATTCACCTTTTTTGTGCTTTTCCACTGTGTTCCACACTTTAGAAACCCATGGACAAGTTGTATCCACAATTTGACAACCTTTGTCATGTAAGATTTGCATTTCTTGTACACTAGCACCGAAGGCGGGTAAAATAACTACATCCCCTTGTTCAACTACTGAAAAATCTTTTTTATTAGTAGTTACGGGGATAAATCCCACTCCCATTTCTTGCATACGTTGATTAACCGAGGGATTGTGAATTATTTCATTGGTGATCCAAATCCTTTCTGTGGGAAAGTGTTGACGAGTTTCGTATGCCATCGCTACTGCGCGCTCCACACCCCAACAAAATCCAAAGGCTTGAGCTAGTCGGATAGTAGTATTGCCTTTTTTAATCGTGTAGTTACTATTGCGTATTTCTTGAATTAGACTACTTTCATACTCAGATTGTAACTGTGTAGACACTTCTTCTTTGTGCCCAAACCCTTTGCGATTGTAGTTTTCTGAGTGTTGTAGTGTACGTTTAAAAGTTTTGGTATCCATTTTTTACTGTCTACTAAAATTAATACTTCTTATTTTCTTATAATTTTCCATGATTTTTCAATTTATAGCTTTGAGCAAAACGCTTAGTAAAGAGTTAACTTATGAAAATGAGGGCTAGGTGGGCCGATCCCCTTTGCCCTCTTTCACTACTCTAAAATGTTAATGCGATCGCCGAACTCAGAGTTATAACCTTCTTCTCCGTGTTCGTTAACATCTAGACCCTGTTGCTCCGCTTCCTCTTGCACCCGCAGTCCTACAGTGGCTGAAATGAATTTCAAAATCAGATATGTTCCCACAGCTGACATAACATAAGCTATGGCGATCGCCCCTAATTCGACGAATAATTCCCCAAAATTCCCACGTAGTAATCCGTCCTTTCCTCCTGAATTAACCTCAGTAGTGGCAAATATAGCGGTTAAAATTGCTCCTAGTGTTCCTCCCACACCATGTACGGGATAGGTATCTAAAGCATCATCTACATTTAGTTTATGCTTTAAACTAACTGCATAGAAGCACACAAAGGAAGTAATGAAACCAATTAATATTGCCGCGAGTGGAGTGACAAATCCTGCAGCGGGGGTGATACCTACTAGACCTGCTACTGCACCCGTAGCTGCTCCTACAGCAGTGGGTTTCCCTCTTAGACTAGTTTCCAAGATTAACCACATTAATGCTCCTGCGGCGGCAGATGTATTAGTTGCAACAAATGCTACTGTAGCAATAGTGCCAGCAGATAGGGCACTACCAGCATTAAAACCAAACCAGCCAAACCATAACAGACCTGCACCTAATAAAATAAAGGGGACATTATGAGGTGGTGCGAGACGATCGGGATGGTTTTTGCGAGGACCAAGTACAATTGCTGCTACAAGAGCAGACACGCCAGAACTAATATGTACTACAGTCCCACCAGCAAAGTCTAAGGCACCTAAACCACCATATAGACCTAGAAATCCACCCTTAGCCCATACCGCATGAGCTAAAGGTGTGTAAATAAAGGTCGACCACAGCAGCACAAATAGACAGTAGGCGCGAAAACTCATCCGCTCCGCGATCGCTCCAGAAATTAAAGCTGGAGTGATAATTGCAAACATGGCTTGATAGATCATGTATGCTTGATGGGGTATTGTTGATGCGTAAGAAACTACTTCCTGCGGTGCTGAACCTGCTAGATATCCTGTTGTTTCCAAACCCACACCATTTAAACCAAACCACTGTAAACCCCCAATAAATGGCAACCCAGGAGCAAAGGATAAACTATAGCCCCATAGTACCCAGGTTACCCCCACAATTGCCATCAACACAAAACTCATCATTAAGGTGTTGAGGATGTTGCGTGATCGCACAAATCCACCATAAAAGAAGGCCAACCCCGGTGTCATCAATAGCACCAAAGCGGAAGAAATCAGGACAAATGTTGTGTCTCCTGTATCAGGAGGTGGGGCACTTTTTGCCGTTTCAGCCAAAGCACCACTTACCAGTGGCACTGTCGTGAAAAGTACTGTCAAACCCCCGATGAGCAAAAATTTTTTCCGCACTTGTTTTTGTTCCTATGTAGTCAATTGTCTTGTACTACTTGTCAGTACATAGCATCAGATTTGAAACTTGTACAGATCAGAAGTTACCTAGATTAAGCATACTAGAAACTTAACAAAGAAATTATTTTTATAATAGTTAGTTAGACTACAAATTATTGATTTTCTTATGTACTTTTTGAATATATATGACTACCCTGCAACTAAGGTGAGAAGCTGCAGTTTAAATCTTCAATAACCGCCCTAGCGGACAAATAGCGATCGCCAAAATTATAACAAACCATTTTGTCTAAAATACTTGCCAACTGATCACTAACTATACCAAGGTGTCGCCAAACCACATTGCCAGTTTGGGGATCCAACGGCAATTCTTGGGGAAAATTTCCGGTCACAGCTTGAATACCAATCATACCCAGGGCATAAATATCGCTAGATAAGCGGGGATGACCAGCCAATTGTTCGGGTGGTGAATACCCCCTTGTACCTATGGAAACCGTAGCTGACTCAGTGCCAGGATTAATTTGAGGTTGAATTAATTTCACCGCGCCAAAATCTATTAAACACAGACGATTATCTTGATGGCGTCGCATAATATTGCTAGGTTTAATATCTCGGTGAATTACATGGTGTTGATGTATAAAAGATAAAATCTCTAAGATTTCTAGTAACATAGCAATAACAAAGCTCTGGCTTTTAGCACCCGTTACTGGAGGTAACTCTTGACTTAAAGTATGACCTACTATATACTCTTGAACTAGATAAAACTCCTGTCTATCCTCAAAATAACCCAACAGTTGGGGAATTTGCGGGTGTTGACCTACAATGGCTAAAATTTCCGCTTCAGTGTTAAATAGTCTACGAGCAACCTGCAAAAACTTGTCATCTCTCCGGGCTGGCATTAATTGCTTAATCACACAGGTATGATGCTGATCCTTGTTTTGGTTTTGAGTATCTTCTACTAAATAAGTCCTGCCAAAACCTCCTGAACCCAGATTTCTCATGATCTGATAGCGTCCAGCTAAAAGTAAATCCGTATCTCCAGATGTGACCGCATCAACAAAATCAAACTGGTCAACGTGGGTGGGAAGTTGGGTTTTTTGCTCCCATAGCAAACTCATTTCCTCAATTGCTTGTTGTTGTTTTTGCACCTGGGCAAGAATTATCTGGTTCTGTTTTTGCACCCGGTAGCTAGTATAGCTTATCATAGCAATGCTACTCATAATCAAACATAAAACTGGTCGAAAAAAGGGTATCCATATAGCTTGCCAAGACAAAATAGTGACAATAGCTAAAGTCAGCAAAATCACCACAGTTAGTGCTATTGTTACGGGGATAGGATGATGCCATTTTCTGGTCAAAATTGCACCAATAACTGCATAACTCCAAATCCATAACCATTCTAACCAGTCTGACCAATAATTAATTACAGCTCTACCATCCAGTGCTGCACTAATGATTTGACTGGCCACCTGGGCATGGATCATCATACGGGACAGTCTGGGGCTTTGCTCAGATAAACTACTATAGGGTGTGTAATATCCCGGATGTACACTATTAGCGATAGCACCTATAATTACCAAGCGATCCTTTACCCAACTTGGTTTAACTTTACCTGTCATTACTTGTGTAAGTGTAACCTGTTGGGCTAGATCCTGGGGATGACGATAGTTTAATAAAATTTGATAGCCATTTGTATCCACATGTTGATAACCTCCCCCATTTTTATCTAAGCGGTGAAATACGGCTTTACCTATTTGCAACTCTTGATTTTGACCGAAGGTGTATCTTATACCCTGCCGATCTAAATATGTAATAGCTAATAAGGTGCCAAAGGAAAATTCTGTTTGGCATTTTTCGTCTTTCTCCGTGGGTTCAGCAAATAATAAAGCCCGACGAATCACCTGATCCACCTGATTATCACTAACCACATCATCAAACCCGATATTATCTGTGGGAATGTTACCAGGAGGAGGAACTTCTGACCTGCCAATATTACTTAATAGACAAGTGGCAATTACTTGACCTGATGGCGTTAAATTGTTACCTAAATCTTTTTGTTGAGGACGATAAATATTTAACCCCACTACTCTTGGTTGATAAGACGCCAATTTTTTCAGTAGTTGATTGACAGTTTGATCTGATAGGGGCCATTTTTCCCGTTTTATATCTTCCTCTGCAATTGTAACTAACAACAGTCTTGGATCCATGGGTTCTCGATGACGGAGTCGCAACATTCGATCATAAATTCCTAACTCCATACTTTGTAACCACTTCATTTCCCCCATTCCCCATATGACACCTGTTACTCCCATACTGGTGACGAGAATAACCGACACGAAATTATGTTTACTCTTATTAATAGTGTTTCTATTAGTAATAGAAGCAATACGCATTTTTGTAACAAATCGACTAATCATGCTCAACTGGGGAAACAATTATCTCTGATGTAGCATTATCAAATTTGGAGCTTCTTGCTAACAACTCTCCATTATAATTCTCAGCAGCTAGTATCTTATCATAATTGGAAGCAACGGCTAAAAATGATCCGGCCAAAATATTCATGGGTAAAGGTAAAGATAAGTTTCCTAACCAGTCAAAGGCCCAACTAAATATCTCCGCTATAGCAAATAGTAAGAAGAAGCATATCAACCAAACTGTCATTTTTTCTCCCCTGGAATGCAAACATCTAAACCCATGCTAAATCATGGTGTCTAAATTGGGCAATACCCAAAACCACCAACCACACCTAGCTCAAAAGGAAACTCTCCTTCTACCAGGCGATCGCATTCCCGTATTCCTAAAAGCGACACCTTCTCTACAAGACAACACGTGAACAGTGAGCATTCTTAAGGCTTCTCCTCGGATATCTTTCCAAGCAAACTAACAAGTCAGCGCGATCACTTTTTTCCATAGCTATGTGATTAGCAACTATGTTAATATAGTACTGGTTGTATTAAAGGAGTTACAAGTTAATGACTCAACTGATTGCCAAAAAATCCTTATATGAATCCGATTATTTAGATTGGACTCAAGAGACCATAGCTAAATTAAAAGCTAGAGACTTTGACAATGTGGATATTGAGAATTTAATAGAGGAGATTCAGGATTTGGGGCGATCTTATCGAGATGAACTAGAAAGTCGTTTAGATGTGTTGTTATCACACATTTTAAAACGATTATATGTTTCTTTACCAAATGATTACAATGGTTGGGAAAGAACTATTAGAGAACAAAGGAAGCAAATTAAACGACGTTTAGCAAAGTCACCTAGTCTTAAAAATTATTTGCCGGAAATTTTTGACGAAATTTGGCAAGATGTACTTAAAGAAGTCCGAGAGGATTATCCACAGTATGAGTTTCCTGATTTATGGCAGTTTGATCGTGATATTGACACCTTATTAAACAACATTTTCTGGTATTGTCCCATTGACTGAGGAGTTGTGCCTGTATATCCCCAAACAGTGATCGCGGTTGCCAAAGTTTTCAAACTAAATATTATAAATCATCGAAGATCATGCTCAATATAAGCAACCTGTTATTAAACCAAACACCCCACAGCGGTTACCACTGGGATGGTACAAGTAGAAGATTTTTTGAAGGGTGGTATAATCGTGTGACACTCCCAGAAATTGACCAAACATTTGCCTTCATGTATTCCATTGAAGACCCAATATGTAATCAACCTTATAGTGGGGGCGCTGCTCAAGTTCTAGGTCCAAATGATAGCTATTTGTTGCGCACGTTTCCCGATGTAAAAGCCTTTTGGGCTAGTCCAGACGTTTTAGCTTTAGGACATTGGGGAAAAACTGACCTACAGATTACACCCCAATATCTTACCCCCCATGAATTTACAACCCATATTCAACAGGGTTATCAAGCTACAGCTACTCTCAATCAAGGGATAATCAGCGACCCTGGAACCGGTAATTACTGTCGCTGGCAGTACGAAATCAAACCTATTTATGGTTGGGGTCATCCCAAACACCGCCAACAATCTACAGCAGGATGGTTATCTTTTTTACAAATATTTGAACCAGGGTGGCAAATCTTAATGGCTCATGGTTTGGCTAGTGGTTATATAGACTGGCATGGTAAAATATACCAATTCACAAACGCACCAGCTTATGGAGAGAAAAACTGGGGGGGAGCTTTCCCTCAGAAATGGTTTTGGATCAATTGTAACTGTTTTGACCACGAAACGGATTTAGCTTTGACTGCTGGTGGGGGAAAGCGTGGTGTATTGTGGTGGATGGAATCGGTAGGAATGATTGGCATTCATTATCAGGGACATTTTTACGAGTTTGTCCCCTGGAATTCCCAGGTCAGGTGGCAAATTGAACCTTGGGGTAGTTGGCAAATGCAAGCTAGAAACTGTAATTATGAAGTGACAGTGACCGGAATAACTGACCTACCTGGTACATGGCTACGGGCTCCCACTAACCAAGGACTAACCATCTGTTGTCGAGATACGATGCAAGGAAAAGTGACTCTGGAATTGCGCCGTTTACATCAAAACCACTCCACAGTTATTGTCAAAGCTAGTAGTGATGTTTGTGGTTTGGAAGTAGGCGGTGGTAGTTGGGAAAATAGTTGGCAATTTTAATAAAACTAGGTTATAATTGCTGGGGAGCAATTTTTTTTGGGGTTGTAGCTCAGTTGGATAGAGCGGTCGCCTCCTAAGCGACAGGTCGTGCGTTCAAGTCGCACCAGTCCCGTGTCCCTGTTTCATATTCCCCCAAATTCCCCATTTCCCCCTAAACCTAAAAGAATGCTGCTTGATGACGAATCAAGTTCAAAAATTCTTCCCGGGTTTTCTGCTCTTCTTGGAATGCTCCAATCATAGAGCTGGTAACGGTCCAGGAACCGGGTTTTTGTACCCCCCGCATTACCATACACATGTGGGTAGCCTCCATCACCACGGCCACACCCTTGGGTTCAAGAATAGTTTGAACCGCTTCTGCAATTTGTCGGGTTAATCTTTCTTGCACTTGTAAACGACGAGCATACATCTCTACAATTCTGGCTAGTTTACTTAACCCAACTACTTTTTGATTGGGAATGTAAGCAACGTGTGCCCTACCCATAAATGGTAGCATGTGATGTTCACAAAGACTGAAGAAGTTGATATCTCGCACTAACACCATCTCTTCATGGCCTTCGTCAAAAATCGCACCGTTGACCAGTTCCTCTAAGGACTGATTATAACCACTGGTGAGAAATTTCATCGCTTCTGCTACACGCTTGGGTGTTTTCAGAAGTCCTTCTCGCTCCGGATCTTCTCCTACACCTATGAGCATGGTTCGCACAGCTGCTTTCATCTGCTCTATGCTTTCTTCGGAAGGTTGGTGCAGTTCTGGCTGCTTACCATTATGAGTGTTCCGGTCAGGTCTAGTACTGATAGCTTGTGATAAATCAGGAATCAGCGGAGATTCTAAGCGACTGGAACCGTTAGAACTAGCAATGGTCATGGTATTAGTCTTGATAATTGGTCATTGGTTATTGTCAAGTCAAAGCACGCCGGCGTTAGACATCAGAGTTAATTCTTCAATTACTGCTTCCTGGGGTAATAAAGCACTATGTAGAATTGTCTGTGCTACTGTCTGTGCAGTCAACATCTTACTGCGGTCAAAGTTGGCATTTACTGTTTCTGTATCCCAAATTTCGGTGTTGACCGCCCCAGGACAAATTGCGCTCACTCGAATACCGTGAACCCTCTCCTCCTGGGCTAAAGTCTGAGATAGGGCCAGTAAACCAGCTTTGCTCACACAGTAAACCCCCCACCCAGCAAAGGCCTGTTTAGCTGCTATAGAGGCTATGTTAATAATTGTCCCTTTTCCTCTTTGTCTCATTCTGGGCAAAATCCCCATTGTACACTGAAATACACTGGTGAGATTTAAGTCTATTACTCTCCGCCAATCTTCTAGGGAAGTGTCACTTAAATTGCCTGTGTATCCCATACCAGCATTGTTGACCAAAATATCTATGTCTCCAAATTCATCAGCGATCGCCTGAATTTTGGCTTTTACCTGGGAAACACAACTTAAATCAACCGCGAAAGCTTTTGCTTCCACTCCTGCTGCTCTTGCTGCTGCTACTACCCCCTGTAATTTTTCTTGGGAACGGCTCACTAATGCAACATCTATCCCCTCTTTAGCAAAGGCTATAGCTGTCCCTTTGCCAATTCCAGCACTTGCACCAGTAATTAAAGCACGTTTTTTCTTCTCAAAACTCATTCTATCTCCAATTTTTGCCTATTAATTCCGTTATTTTCCTAATAGACACGACGGATAGCAGGGTAGGCGTTCCGGATCCCATCGCACCTCCTGTAAGTGGTTAGGGCCATATTAGAATATATCTTGAAAAGCTGAAATAAGCTTGTATGTGTTTACCGCTATTGGAAAGGGTCAACACAGGGGTGCTTTTTGCGCGCTTTGTCATAGATCAGTTGGCATTTTGACAAGTGTCCTTTCTAGACTGTTAAGAATCTTTAAGACTCCACCAGTAATTATAACATTGTTGCCGTGTTAGATATAGTTAGTTGTTATTTTTGGGAGAAAATTTATTGTACAATGTACTAGTGACCTAACTCATGAAACACACCTATTTTTCTAAATTTGTCATAACGGAGTTGGCGGCGTTCCGCTGGTGTTAATCGGTTCAATTCGTCTAAGCTATTTAACAGGGCTTGTTTAAGATTGTTCGCTGCCGTTAGGGGATCTGCATGAGCTCCACCTAAAGGTTCTGGCAAAATCTGATCAATAATACCTAAATTTTTCAGATCTTGAGAAATGATTTTCAGTGCTACCGCAGCTTGTGGAGCTTTGCTGGCATCTTTCCACAGAATTGCTGCACATGCTTCCGGAGTAGCAACGGTGTACACTGAATGTTCAAACATTAACAGTCTGTCTCCCACTCCAATACCCAAAGCACCACCGGACCCACCTTCACCAATTACTGTACAAATAATTGGTACGTCAAAACAGAACATCTGTCTTAAATTATAGGCGATCGCCTCTCCTTGTCCTTGATGTTCTGCTTCTATACCTGCCCAAGCACCGGGAGTGTCAATAAAAGTGATAATAGGCATAGAAAACTTATTGGCATGTTCCATCAGTCTGAGGGCCTTGCGATATCCTCCCGGAGCTGCCATACCAAAATTACGGGCCACGTTATCCTTAGTATCCCGACCTTTTTGATGGCCTAACATCACTACTGGCTGTCCGCCTAGACGTGCCACACCACCCACCAGAGCTGGATCGTCTCCTCCACAGCGATCGCCATGTAATTCCATCCACTCATCACTGATAGACTGGATATAGTCCAGGGTGCTTGGTCTTCGGGGGTGACGAGCCACCTGAAGTTTTTGAGCAGGTGTTAAACTGCTAAATATTTCCTCCCGCAGTTGCATTGCCCTAGTTTCCAGTTGGCGGATTTGCCCGGATACGTCCACACCATTTTCATCTGCCAATTCGCGAATTTGGTCAATCCGTTTGGCCAGTTCTGCCAAAGGCTTTTCAAAATCCAACAGTAGGGGTTTGCGCTCAGTGTTTGCCATGGTCTGTCAGTTATCGGTTATCAGTTATTGATTATCGGGTATTTTCCATCATTACTAAACTAATAATGGTCTAAAACCGTGCTTGAGGGATAGTTGACCTATATGCTCCATTTTGTCTACTGTAATCTGATTCCTTCCCCAAGAAAAGTTAGTGTATAACTTCTCAAATTCCAACAACATTGATTCAGCAAAACAGGCGAACAACTGACGTGAAGGGACATCCATATTGACTATTTTCATAATCTTCCACTCAATATCCAAAGAGTGTTCCACAATTCCTCCGTTTAACACATGTACCCCTGGATGTTGAATTTTTGTCCCCAGATTTTTCGGGTAACCCCCGTCAATTAGTAAGCATGGCTGTTTGAGAACTTTTGGGTCAATTTCCACCCCCTTGGGCATACTTGCTACCCAAACCACAATATCCGCTTGGGGTAGAGCTTGGTGTAGATCCATGATTTTCCCCCGCCCTAGTTCCGCTTGTAGTTTCTCTAAACGTTCCTGGTTGCGGGCGATCAACAACAGTTCTTGCACATCCGTTTTTTTATCTAACCAGCGCGTAACTGCACTCCCAATATCACCCGTTGCTCCACACACTGCTACAGTCGCCTTGCTCAATTCTATACCTAGCTGTTTAGCTGCCACCTCTACCTGTTGGCAAATAATATAAGCTGTGTGGGTATTACCGGTCGTAAACCTTTCAAACTCCAAGGTCAGGTTACGAACTTGTTTAAACTGCTCTAAATTAAAATTCTCAAAAATTATAGAAGAAAATCCGCCTAAAGCTGTAATGTTAATATTATGCTTTTGGGCATGAGCCATGGCATTTAATATTTTTCGCGTCGCTGCTTTAATACGTCTAGTGGCTAGCATTTCTGGTAAAAAGCAGGATTCCACATATTTTCCTTCGATTTTTTGACCCGTGACGCTGGTCACTGTGATACTGTCCACAATTTGTGGAGGGGCGCTACACCAGAAATCCAGCCCTTGATCGGCATATTCCGGGTATCCCAAATCCTGAGCCACGGATTGGGCGTGTTCTAAACTTGTCAGATGTCCAATTAGACCAAACATTAGTGATATAAGATTGTGCAATTAAAAGCTAGAAATCAGAACCAATTTTTCTATAGTAACACCTAAATCTTTTCTCATAATTTTTTGTTGATGTATTGACATCCATTCAGTCAATATGGTATCCAGAAGGAAGCACGGATAATATTTAACTAGGTTACGCTTGTGAAACAAAAACGGCTCTAATGAACCCCCGTCTCTTTGGAGCAACTTACTTATTAGTAATTACTAACCCCGGTTTTACAACCGAGGATTTAATGGCCTGTGGCTATATGGTTGCCAGTCCGTAAGCCGAAAGACGCATGATATCACGGGTGGTAAACCCAATATTACTTAATGCTTCTCCGTATTGAATCATAAAGTCTTCCACTAGGGCATCCTTCTCCATCCCCAAAACCTTGGCATCGTCAGCCACTTGATTGAGCATTTGCCATACTATGGGCAGATTTTCACGGTTCCCCACCTCCAGCTCCTCCTTGGACGCTTCAAAGTTCTCTTTTAACCAAACTTCACCAAAGTTAAGATGGGTGTATTCTTCTTTTACTACTCCCTCAGTGATTTTACGGGCGAACGGATCTGCTACAGGAATATATATATTATAAGCGGCGATCGCAAAGCATTCAATAATTAGGGATTGGATCAGTAGACAGGTGACAACTTTAGGTTTAGGTTGTTGAGCCGCGATTTGAAAGTTATTATGTAGGGGGGAGAAAAACTGACGGGCAAATTCCATATCCGGGTTAACAGATAGATTTCGCCCGCAGGACTCAAAACCCTTTTTGTGTCTACTTTCCATCTTAGATAACTTGATCAGCTCCTCTTTATTTGGTGGCAGTAGTTCGCCTAGGGTGAGGTAGTTTTCATGTGCTTCTTGCTCACCCTCAATTACTATGGCATTAATTCGGCTATAAGCGTCTTTATATTTCGCGCTCTGAAAACCAGTTTTTTCAATTTGTTCAACTAGCTGTTGCATGATATGTTTACTCCATCACTCTATTATATTGAGACTGAAATTTTAAGGATAGAAACAATTCTGTACCCCGCTCATCCACCCTTACTTCTATGGTAAGACTAGGAAAAACCAATGATTTTTGAGTCATAAATGGAGTCATAAACAATGTTGTTGCATCTGATCTGGAATGGTAAGGTCAAACATTTTTGGAGTTTTTTCCTCTTATTGCTTGGATCACTTATCATTTTACTACCTTTGATCGTTGTTTTTCTCACCTCTTTTTCTTCAGCGGGTGAAAGTCTGGGGTTGACAGGGAAAAGTTGGACTTGGGCCAATTATCTGGAGTCCTGGGAAAGAGGTCGGTTTCTACTGGCTTTTGCTAATTCTACCCTAGTGGCGATCGCAGTTACAGCTTTTCAGATTATTACCTCTGCTTTAGCTGGTTACGCCCTATCTCGGTTACAATTTCGGGGTAAACAGGCTATATTGCTCCTAATTCTAGCAACTTTGGTTATTCCCTTTCAGCTCTTGGTTATTCCCATTTTCCTCCTGTTAAAGTGGGGAAATATGATTAACACTTACTGGGCAATGATTTTACCTACCGCCGCCAATGGCTTTGGGATTTTTCTCCTACGCCAATATTTTGCCACCATTCCCTTAGAATTAGAGGAAGCTGCCATTTTAGATGGAGCTAATCCCTTACAAATCCTCTGGCATATCCTTCTACCTTTATCACGTCCGGCCTTGGTAACTTTATTTTTATTTACTTTTATTGGTGAATGGAACGATTTATTTAAACCTTTAATGTTTACCACTAGACCAGAATTGATGACGGTACAACTAGCTTTAGCAGGATTTCAAGAGCAGTTTACAAATAACTGGCCATTAATGATGGCAGCAGTTACCATTGCTACTGTACCAGTATTAGTATTATTCTTTGTGGGACAAAAGCAATTGATTCAGGGGATTGGATCTACGGGAATCAAAAGTTAGACCAACCATTGCCAAAAATTAAATTATTGGTTATGATGTGGTATGTTATATTTTAATAATCTGGAGAGGTGGCAGAGTGGTCGATTGCGTCCGACTTGAAATCGGATGAGGCTAAAACCTCCGGGAGTTCGAATCTCCCCCTCTCCGTTCAAGCATCAAAACACACCCACCGACTTTTTGGGTCGGTAGGAGCCTCAACTAGCCAATATCTTCGCTTTCAATATATAAAAACAAAGAAGCGAAGGCAACTGCTGGTAAAACTAAACCAGTTAAAGGAACGAAAATCGAAGGCAAAAATGAAGAATAAGCCAAAATAGAGGGCAATAATGAACCTGACATAGTAAGGATCCTTGAAAATCGAGGTCATCTTAGGAGTTTACTGCACAATTTTCACCCCTTTGACAAATGGTCAAGATTTTTAACAAAGATCGTGATTTGATATGGGAACGGGAGCTTGTGGATTTACCATTATGTTCCTGATAGCTGTGACCTTATGACTTTCCCTTTGACTGTTAGACTCCACAGCGATCGCCCCCAGGAGAATTTGGGTACAACCCAGGGGTACAACCAACTGGGTAATTGTTTGCCACTTTCCCAGGGAATGGGGTTGGAAATCTGTCAGTACATGGGGACCATCTAACAACTCCCGGTTTTGGCAGTCTTCTAACCATAGTTTGATGGTTAAGTTTGGATACATCTGATCAACTTCTAAGCGAATCTTGATCAAAGATCCAGCTAGTAACTCACCACTGGGTAAAAACAGTCCGGGGGTAGGTAGACTTACTGAATCTAGCATCTCTTGTCCAGTTTTTACATCGTTCCATGGTTGTTTTTCCAACTCCAGGGATTGATTAGCACTATCATACTGCCCCTGTTCTTCCGGATTAGTAATTATATCAATACTTACATCATCAATAACTATTTCATCACCCGGTAAATTGACAGTATTCTTTAAAAGTGAAGTTTCAACATTTAACTGCTCTGGTTGGAAAATCTTCTGTTTTGATACTTCCAGGGTTGGTCCTAACTCCATATCTACCGGATAAAGTTCCTGGTCTATTTCCACCGGTACCAGTGATAACCTACTCTCTTTAGATACTGGTTGAATTTTGGGAGGGAGTGGTTGGTGAGGAGCTGGTTCCAAAACGTGAAAATGGGCTAATTCGGGTTTTTTGACCAGATTAAACAGTTCTAACCCTAGATGTGATGGAGAAGATGAAGGAGGGGATAAAATCCCAGTATAATGACCCGGTGAAGTAGAAAGTACCAGAGAGGTTTGTGAGATTAGAGGTAGTAACTGATCAAATTCAGCTGTGATGGTAAAGGGATAGCTGGCCAGTAGGATAACCTGATCATGGGGAGTAAAACTTCCACACAGATTTACGGTGGCCAAAAGTAATTGTGATATGCAGTCATGGGGAATAGTAAGGTTGTGACTAAAAGCAAAAGGTAAGAGTTCTTCTGTGGAGAGGTGCTGTGGGAAATCAAAGAGAATTTTGGATTCACCAGGAGATCGCACCTGAACCGACAGATGAACCTGATATATTTTAACGGGAGATAATGAGGGAGATGTGAGTTGTTTGCTGCTTGATAAAATTCCATAACCGTTAATACTAAACGGCTTACCCCAGTTGACGATGTAGGTATTCTGTTCCAAAAACAGTTCTAGAGGTAGAGATGGGGACTGATGAACAGATGTCCCGGATAAATATTCACCCTGGGATTGGGGACTGGTGAAATCTATTACTCTTTGGAAAATTTCTTCCGCAGTTTTTCCTTCAGAAAACACAGGACTAGCTGGTTGATTGATCAAATCTTCCATATTGGATGAAATAGGATCACCACCAGCATCGTCAGATCCATATTCACTATACTCAGTTTCAGTATCAATCTGACTGTTATTTTCCGTTAACCCATGTTCATCAGGGGAAGAAACCCCCAGTACCAGACTGTATTGCCAAGATTCATCCTCCCCTACCCTTCCCCAGCATTGTAATTCCCAAATTCCCTCCTGGAGGTCAGTAAAAGGTAAAACGGCGATCAAACCATTCTGATTAGACCGACGAGTACCTTGAACAATCAGCTTTTTAGATTGATCTGTCCAGGGAAGAGAATGGGTTACTAGTACCTCCACCTGCTGATTAACAAGATGAGAACGAGCCAAGACCCTATATCTACCCAGCGAAATTTCCAAACGGGAGGAATCGAGACTTTGCCAATGGCGATCGCCCTGTTTCTGGATTAGAAATTGCCAGTTTTCCATAAAAGTAATTAAGCAGCCCAGGATGTAAGTTAATGTGAGTTATTCCGAATCTTATGCAAATAAACTGTCATTATCTGTGTCTATATCTAACAGACTGGTAGTAGGTGGTGAGGTTTTTAAGGCATTTGCATTCCATCCGGGATTAGCAAAGCGGGGAAGAATTTCTTCACTGAAAGCTTCTGCAGCCTTAGAACGATAGCGATTGGGGTTAAAAATCAACCACAGTGTGCGTTTGACAATTACATCCTCAATGGTTGAGCGATGGAGCATGCCCATTTGTAACTCCTTAACAATAGCTGAGGTAGAAACAAAGGCTGCGCCCAGACCGGATTGAACAGCATTTTTAATAGCTTCAATGGAATTTAGCTCCATTTCAAATTTAAATCTTCTAGTATCAAGACCACAACGTATTAGCACATGGTCAATAACTTTACGGATAGTAGATTGGGAATCGAGGGCAATAAACTGTAGTTTATATAGGTCTTCCTTTTGAATGGTATGGAGTTTGGTAAAAGGGTGGAAGGTAGGTAAGATCAGGGCTAATTCATCTTCAGCGTATGGGAGAACCTCCAAATATTCTGCCAGTTCCGTGGGTATTTCACCACCAATAATTGCCAAATCAACCTGTCCATTAGCCACGCTCCATGCTGTACGACGGGTCGAGTGAACATGAAGTTGTACCGCCACATCGGGGTATTTTTGACGAAACATACCAATCATGCGTGGTAGCAAGTATGTTCCCGTAGTTTGAGAAGCACCGACAATCAGGGTACCACCTTGAAGGTTTTGTAAATCCTCAATTGCACGGCAAGTTTCTTGGCACAAACCCAAGATTTTTTCACCATAGTTAAGGAGGAGATGTCCAGCTTCAGTCAGTTGGGCCCGTCTCCCACCCCGGTCAAATAGGGGAACATCCAACTGACGTTCCAGGTTTTGTACTTGCAAGCTGACAGCTGGTTGGGAGACATAAAGACTCTCAGCAGCACGTTTAAAGCTCCCTTCTTGGGCGATGGCTTTGAGAATGCGTAACTGGTCTAAAGTAAAAGGAAGGTCAGACATAGGGCTTAACCTATAAACTAGGGAAAGAGCATCTTGCAAAATTAATTGGCGCGGGTAGTTGTAACATGGGCAATGATTTATATGACTGTTATATCATTTACCGGTTAGCTATTTTTAGCTCTATATTTGTTACCTGCACTTAGCTACACTGAGGTATTGTAAATGTTGGATTCGAATTGTACTTTATGATCTCCAATTCTTGGTTGACCACCAGTCATTTTATCATGTTGGGTTTACAGTTAATTTTTGCGATCGCCCACAGTGGGGGTGCTGCTTTGCGTCCCTGGGCAGAAAAACAGGTTGGACCTAGATTATATCGAGTCGCATTTGCACTTGTCAGCTTACCCCTAGCAACAGTTTTAATTAGCTACTTTTTTAATCATCGTTATGATGGTTGGCAACTATGGCAATTACAAGATATGGGGGGAGTAAAGTTAACCGTTTGGGTATTATCAGCCATTTCCTTCTTATTTTTATATCCTGCTACCTTCAATTTACTAGAAATTGCTGCCATTCAAAAGCCTCAAGTCCACCTTTATGAAACAGGTATTATTCGGATTACTCGTCACCCACAAATGGTAGGACAAGTGATCTGGTGTATTGCCCACACCCTTTGGATTGGCACCAGCTTCACTTTGGTGACATCACTGGGTTTAATTTTACACCATTTATTTGGAGTTTGGCATGGAGATCACCGGTTGAGTCAAAGATATGGTGAAGCTTTTGAGCTAGTCAGACAGCGCACTTCTGTTATTCCCTTTCAAGCAATTTTTGATGGTCGACAATCGTTAAAGTGGCAGGAATTTATTCGTCCTGCTTACTTGGGGGTGGCCATTTTTGTAGGTTTATTGTGGTGGTCTCATCCTTTGTTAATCCTGGCCAGCAATATGGTATTATGGTAGTTAGCAACGATCCCTACTGTTGCCATAGAATTTCAATTTCACTAAGTTGGCTAGACCATTGGTTAAATTATCCGCCTTTCTTAAAAGCGGTTAATGATCCCCAAATTGTGTCATACTAATTATTACCCGGATTATCAATGAAGCAAACCCAAAACATAGTTAATGCATGGTGACTAGCCGATAGATATCTTGGTTTGGATAAAACCAATAACAAAAATAGAAACTGTTTAATGCGATAAGATGCCATGCATATCCTGACAGTAATTTTATAACTGTCCTTAAATATTTTTGGTGTCGGAGCAAAAGAAGGTCAAAAATTGCGGGTGGTCAATACCCCAATTTCACGTAAAAATCTGACTTTTTTAGACCTGTCGGTGATAGTTGCTGGTGATAAAAAACCTTATAAATCAAGAGGCGTCATGGTGTTATCGGTTAGTGATCGAACATTTACTGAAGAAGTTTTAGAATCCTCAGTACCTGTGTTAGTTAATTTTGAGGCCCCCTGGTGTGGATTGTGTCGTCTTATCCACCCCTTGTTGCTACAGTTTCAAGCTGAATGCGGGGTAGGCGTGAAACTGGTAGGGGTTAATGCCGACCAAAATTTTAAGTTGTCTACGACCTATAGACTGAAATCCCTACCAACCCTACTACTAATAGAAAAGGGAATTGTCCGGGAACGTTTAGAGGGTTTTCGTAGTCGGGATGATTTACGTCAAGCATTGGGAGAAATAAAATACAGATATATTAGTAACATGGACAAGAGAAAAAGGGAAACAGGCAAAAAAATAGGCGTACCCATATAAAGTATCTTGAACATAAGAAAGTCCTATTAATGGAAGTGACCTGACAATTCTTTCCTAAGTTCAGACGGGTTAGAATGTGAGTGAGGCAATTCCCGCCCAGTTGTTGCATCCTGGATATAGGAGGGGTGAAAAAAACAAAATTTTGATTTGCTCTCATTTCCTAATGTACAGTCATCAACGGGAAAGTTATGGCATTATTGTCCTCAAATGGTCAAAATTTTGAGGCGTGAGTGATGGAAGTAATCTATCAGTATGCCTGGATAATTCCAGTTTTACCCCTCTTAGGAGCGATGCTGGTAGGTCTAGGACTAATCTCGTTAAACCAAACAACAAATCGCCTGCGACAGCTAAATGCTGTTCTAATTGTCTCCCTGATGGGAATTGCCATGGGTCTCTCTATGGTCTTGTTATGGAGTCAATACCAAGGTCATGCTCCCTACACAATTACTCTGGAATGGGCATCAGCAGGTAACTTTCACCTAAATATGGGCTATACTATTGACCACCTGACAGCTATGATGTTAGTGGTGGTGACCACGGTGGCTTTCTTGGTGATGATTTACACAGATGGCTACATGTCCCATGACCCAGGTTACGTGCGGTTTTATGCTTATCTGAGTTTATTCGGCTCTTCGATGTTAGGGTTGGTACTGAGTCCTAATTTGGTACAAGTTTACATCTTTTGGGAATTGGTAGGGATGTGTTCCTACCTACTGGTGGGTTTTTGGTATGACCGCAAACCAGCAGCAGAGGCCTGTCAAAAGGCATTTGTAACCAACCGAGTAGGGGATTTTGGGTTACTGCTGGGGATTCTAGGACTGTTTTGGGCCACAGGTAGCTTTGATTTTACCATCATGGGCGATCGTCTAGGAGAATTGGTAGAATCGGGTACTATTAGCAATGCATTGGCCATTCTGTTTGCCATTTTGGTGTTCCTCGGTCCAGTAGCCAAATCAGCCCAATTCCCCCTGCATGTGTGGCTCCCAGATGCGATGGAAGGTCCCACACCGATTTCTGCGCTTATCCATGCAGCTACAATGGTGGCAGCGGGTGTATTTTTAATTGCGCGAATGTATCCGGTGTTTGAGCACGTTCCAGCTGCTATGAATGTGATTGCCTTTACGGGAGCATTTACAGCATTTTTGGGAGCGACTATTGCCATTACCCAAAATGACATTAAAAAGGGACTGGCCTACTCCACCATTTCTCAATTGGGTTATATGGTCATGGCTATGGGAGTGGGTGCTTACAGTGCGGGTTTATTTCACCTGATGACCCATGCTTATTTTAAAGCAATGCTGTTTTTGGGTTCTGGGTCAGTGATTCATGGTATGGAAGGAGTGGTGGGTCACGACCCAGCTTTAGCTCAGGATATGCGCTTAATGGGCGGATTAAGGAAATATATGCCAGCCACGGGGATTACCTTTTTAATAGGTTGTTTGGCAATTGCTGGGATTCCGCCCTTTGCTGGGTTCTGGTCTAAAGATGAAATATTGGGTGCAGCTTTTGCTGCAAATCCTCTACTATGGTTGATTGGTTGGGTAACTGCTGGAATCACCGCCTTTTACATGTTTAGAATGTATTTCTCAACATTTGAAGGTCAATTCCGGGGTAATGACCAAACAATCAAAACCATGCTCAAACAAGCTACTGCTAAGTTAGGCGGGGAATTACAACCTAATTTTGGACCAGGAGCAATGAAAAAAGGCGAGTTGGAAAGTCATGGTCACTCACCCCATGAGTCTCCTTGGACGATGACTCTACCCTTGCTAGTATTGGCTATTCCTTCTATTCTGATTGGACTGGTGGGAACTCCCTATGCTAACTATTTTGAGCAGTTTATTTTTTCCCCAACCGAAACTCTGACAGAAGTAATGGAAAAAGCAGCAAAATTTGACCCCCATGAGTTTTATCTCATGGCGGGTAGTTCTGTGGCCATTTCTGTGGTGGGCATTACTTTGGCAATTCTCATGTATTGGGCTAAGAAAATTGACCCCAGTGCGATCGCGGCTAAGTTCCAGTCTCTGTACGAGTTATCGTTGAATAAATGGTATTTTGACCATATCTATCATCGGGTGTTTGTTCTTGGTTTACGTCGTGTAGCTCGACAAGTTATGGAAGTTGATTTTCGAGTTGTGGATGGTGCAGTTAATTTGACTGGGTTTTTTACCCTGGTCAGTGGTGAAGGTCTCAAGTACCTAGAAAATGGTCGGGCTCAGTTTTATGCTCTGATTGTATTCGGAGCTGTTCTGGGCTTAGTTATTGTTTTTGGCGTAACTTGATGTAGCTTGATATAGCTTGATATAAATATCTTGACCATGAAACTAATGTCAAGAAATTAATGTCAAGGGGTGTGAGGATTTTCCTCCACCCGTTTTTGGTAATAAAGCGCAATTAGACAGAAGCAGTTATGAAATCATTTATCCAGTCATTAGTTGGTGTGGGTATTAACTTGGGTTTGATCGCTAGTACTTCAGGGCTTACTTTAAGCTATGGTCGCACCGTATTTGCCTTACCACCACAAGAAATTAAGGGTAAATTAGATGCAGTTCCGGTGTACTTGATAACTAATGATCAGGGTACACCTTTAAGTCGCATGATATCTTCCCCAGATAGAAAACAGGAGAGAGCAATGACGGATGTATACATGAGCCGTCAAGAAGCTTTAAACTTTGTGCAAAAGTTTAGGCAAATCCTAGGGAAAGACAAGAACCCAAAAACCCAGGAAATGCTCAAAACGTTGCAGGTTACTACCGTACCTTTGGGACTTATATATCAAAAACAGCAAAAACAACAAAATCAACCCAATCAGCTTTTGTTTTCTTTTAACCCGGTCTCCCAAGAAATGACGGGAGCAGCACAGCTAATGAAAGCTAGTGGTCAACGGGTAGAGCAGTTAAAAAGTGTGCCGATTTTTATGGTCATATCTGGGAAGGATAAAAGTCACATTACTATTCAAGTAGGTGGGGGAAAACCTCAAACCATAATTCCTTTGTTTTTTAGTAAACAAGATGCCCAAAATTTACTGACTAAGGTGAAGGGAAGGTTCCCCCAGGCTTATATTCAAGTTGTAGGTGTGGACGGATTAATTAATACCTTGACTCAAAAGAATGATACCTGGTTAAAACAGCTGGTTTTGATTCCATCTCCCGAATCTAGACAACACCTTAATAGTCTGCGTTCCAATAGCGCCCAGCCAAAAACCATACCCCCAAAACCACGCTCATGATTAATCAACTAACTAGTGGAATTGAACTATGGAAATGGCGAAATTCGGCTATAACCACTGCTTTAGGTAAGGGTATTTCACCACGAGAGGTAGATTGGCTATTACAAGAGATAGCAAGAGTAGATAAATTAACACTGCGTTTGGAATCTTTTAAAGACTACCAGGAAATCACCATGGTGCTATCCTTAACTGAATTAGACACTCTGTGGCAAAAGCGGTTACAACAAAGAGTGCCAATTCAGTATCTTGCAGGTAAAACCCCTTGGCGAAAATTTACCCTTGCTGTGTCCGACGCAGTGTTAATCCCCAGACCAGAAACGGAGATACTCATTGACTTGGTGATGGAAGCTGGTAACCAGGAGCTGCAATCGGGAATCTGGGTGGATTTAGGTACTGGTAGTGGAGCGATCGCCCTGGGTTTGGCAGAGGTATTGACAAACGCTAAGATTTATGCTACGGACATAAGCGAACAGGCTTTGGCAGTTGCTAAGACAAACGCAAGGAATCTAGGTTTTACACAGCGGGTGGAATTCCACCAGGGGTGCTGGTGGGAACCTCTAAATCACCTCAAAGGTAAAATTAGTGGTATGGTGTCCAATCCACCTTATATTCCTAGTGATATGATAGGAACCCTAGAACCGGAAGTAGCCAAACATGAACCCCATTTAGCTTTAGATGGAGGTGTGGACGGTTTAGAAGCAATTCGTTATCTAGTACAAGTTTCTCCCCACTATTTGCTCCCGGGTGGTGTATGGTTAATTGAAATGATGGCTGGACAAGACGAAATAGTTAGGGAAATGCTGATAAATAATGGCAATTATTCCCATATTTCTATTCATACTGACCTAGCTGGAATTAAGCGTTTTGCTCTAGCTCATGTATCAAGGTAGTCAGAGCTAATAATTTCTACATAACGGGAGTTATCTTTTTCATAATTCAGAATCAGCTTTAAATAGCTAGGTGGTAGGTATGGCATGCGTTCAGGCCATTCAATAGCCACAATTCCCAGGGTAGTGTCTATTCCTTCCCAGTAGTTTTCTAAATAGAGATTGGCTACGTCCTGAGGTTCTAGGCGATACAAATCCAGGTGATAAAAAGGTAGGATGCCATCAGTGTATTCATTAATTAGGGTAAAGGTAGGACTGACAATTGGGTCACTGATACCTAAACCTTCCCCTATGGCTTGCACCAGAGTAGTTTTACCTGCACCTAAATCGCCCTGTAATAAAATTACCGTACCTGGCTTCAGGGTTTTTGCTAAATTAATGCCAAATTCCCGTGTAGCTTTTGCATCTTGCAGGTAGATCCTAGTCATAACAATAATTTGTGGATCCTATTTTTTACTTGCAGCACCATACCATTTTAATAGAACCCTAGCTAGTTTTTGGGGGTCATGACGAACAAAACCCGTTTCGTCCTCATATAGTACATTAGCAGGGACAATGCGTCTTCCTAATCGGGAAACAGCTTCCGTGTCCAGAAATACGGGGTGGGAATTTTGCTGAGCATAGCGGATTAAAGCTTGAGCTGAGGGACTCCTTCTATGGACCAGGACAGCATCAAAAAGTTTGCGATCGCCACAAGCACGGTCAATAGCCCGAATATGTTCGGATACACTATAGCCCTCAGTTTCCCCTGGCTGGGTCATAATATTACAGATATAAATACGAGGTACATTAGCACAGGCGATCGCCTGGGTAATTTCAGGCACTAGCAAGTTGGGGATGAGGCTAGTATATAAACTACCAGGTCCAATAATAATATAATCAGCACTGCGAATAGCTTTAATAGCTGCGGGTATGGCAGGAGGGTTGGCGGGGAGACAGCCAATCTTGACAATTTTACCTCCAGCTTTAGGAATGCTAGATTCCCCTTCTATACGACGACCATCAGCCATTTCTGCCCAAAGGCGCACATCACTCAAGGTAGCAGGTAGAACCTGTCCTCTAACCGCCAATACCTTAGAGCTAGCTGCCACTGCTTGTTCTAAATCTCCTGTGATGTCACTCATAGCAGTTAAGAACAAATTACCAAAGCTATGTCCCGTGAGTCCATCACCAGCTCGAAAACGATATTGAAATAATTCAGTTAATAACTTTTCTTCATCTGCAAGAGCAGCTAAACAATTGCGAATATCACCCGGTGGCAAAACACCGAATTCCTGACGTAACCTACCAGAAGATCCGCCATCATCAGCAACAGTGACAATGGCAGTAATATTGGCGCTATAAGTTTTCAGTCCCCTTAATAGGGTAGAAAGTCCAGTACCACCGCCAACAACCACAATTTTTGGACCACGATACAAACGATGATGTGCTAAAATTACATCTATGAGTTCCTCTTGGGATCCCTGTGGTCTTAAAGCTTGAGTAATGGAACCCACGGTGCGAGATTGTCCCCAAAGCACTAGGAGTCCACCCAATAACAAAACTAATGGTCCACTCACATAGTGGGGTAAAATGTCTGTTAAGAGGGCTAATAAACCCTTGAGTAACTCTAAGATCCAAAAGATGGGGGTTAGCTTCATCCAAATGGCCAAACCCAAAATGGCTAGGAGGACACCGCTGACAGTGACCATAAACCACCGTTTAACCGATATTCCAGGAGATAACCATTTAAACCATTGGTTGACCCGATGGGTAGTGCTGCTATATGGTTGGTTGTGTATAGCATTAATAGCCTGTTTCAGAAAACCGATGGACATACCTAAAAAGGGAGTATGGTACAGGAAGTGTTTAAAATTATATACTATCTGGTGTTTAATCCTTCACGATTTGGCCATTGCTAACCGGAAACTCCCGACCAAGTCCTGGGTCAACCAAATTTCAATCCAGAAACCGGAATTATTATTTATGACACGGCAAATTTTAGGATTAGATCCAGGATTAGCAATAGTCGGGTTTGGTGCGATTTCCCTGGAGCAAAGGTCAGCCAAATTGTCGGATACCACCATAAAAATGGTTGATTTCGGTGTGATTCGCACCCCCTCTGATATGGAAATCACCCAACGACTATGTACCTTATTTGATGATTTACACACCCTCCTAGACCAACTACAACCAGATGTAGTTGCTATTGAAAGGTTGTTTTTTTACCGAATGGCCAACACAATTTTAGTAGCACAAGCAAGAGGTGTGATCATGTTGGTTTTGGGACAACGGAGACTTCCCTATTTGGAGTTTGCCCCTCCCCAAATTAAACAGGCTTTAACCAGTTATGGCAAAGCTGAAAAGATAGAAGTACAAGAGGCTGTGATGCGGGAGTTAGATTTAGAAGAAATTCCTCAACCTGATGATGCAGCAGATGCCCTAGCTTTAGCTTTAACCGCTGCATTTAAATTAACAGATGACTAATATAAACATGAGGCAGTAAAATTTGAATATGGATATAGATAGGAACTCCACCAGAAAAACTCAGAAATTGCCCAAGCAAGATCTTGCGGTCAAAATATTTCACAGTTTGAATATAGTCAGTCTTTTTCTGATGATTACTAGTGGACTACAAATTTACAATGCCAATCCGGTTTTTGGTGGTCGTGGAGGATTACACATTCCCCCTATTTTTACCTTAGGAGCTTGGTTAGCAGGGGGTAGACACTGGCATTTTGCAGCTATGTGGCTATTTTCAGTGAATCTTTTTAGCTATGGAATGTACATTTTATTGACCAGACGTTGGCAACACAGATTTGTGGGGAATAATGACATTAAAGCTTTGCAGAAAACCGACAATATTAAACGTCTTACCTATAGCTGGCATCGCATTGTTTACACAGCTATTATTCCCATTCTCTTGTTAGCAACATTCACAGGTATGGGGATGTATAAACCAGCCCAATTTCCATGGCTAGTGGATATATTTGGCAACTGGCAAGGATTAAGAATTGTGCATTTTGCTTCCGTACCGTTGATAATTATATTTGTAGTCATTCATTGGCAACTAGGTAAAAGAGCAGGAGGAGATAAATTAATTGAATCCATGTTTTGGTAGACTGGTATTTTTAATTAATTGAAAATCATTGAACCATAATCATGAACCATAATCAACAGGAAATAGAAAGAGAGCTAATTAAGGTCATCAATCCGGAAGTATCCCGCCGTCAGTTTTTAAAAACATGGGGAATTTCAGGTATGGGTTTTTTCCTAACTGGTTGTGGTACACCAGCATTAGAAGACTTAGTGGGCAAAATATCAGAACCATGGAATCAAAAAGTTGAGCAGTTAATATTTCAACCACAAAAACCAGTACCGGAATTTAGCTCCAATCAAATTGAACCAAAATCCCTAATCATTAACAGCTTTCGGGGTACACCGATTATTGACCTAGAAAAATATCGTCTGATTATTGACGGTCAAGTTAATCATCCCCTAAACCTGAATATGAGGGAAATTCAAAGTTTACCTTACACATCCATGATTATTCGTCATGTTTGTGTAGAGGGATGGGCGGCCATTGTACAATGGGGAGGGGTTCGTCTGCGTGATTTACTTGCTTTGGCTCAACCCCATGTAAATGCAAAGTACGTATATTTTCAATCAGCAGATGGTTATTACGAGAGTTGGGATTTACCTTCTGTCACCCATCCACAAACCTTGTTGGCCTACGAAAAAAATGGCGAGAAATTACCCAGAGAAAATGGCGCGCCCTTGCGATTAGCTACACCAATTAAATTGGGTTATAAACAAAGTAAATGGGTAACAAGAGTGACCTTAACTTCTGAACTAACAAATTTTAAAGGTTATTGGGAAGACCAAGGTTATGAGTGGTTTGCAGGATTGTAAGTAAGAACAGTTCAAATAAAATACAATGGTGGGTGAAAAATGATTTTTTTAGATAAATTAAACCAAAATATTACTGACAAACAGAGTCTGTTTTTTGTAGGACTTGACCCTAACCCAGAAATGATTCCAGAGCGTTATCAAGGCTCTGATTTGCTCGCCAGTTTAGAGAACTGGTTACAATTTGTGATTGCGGAAACTGCAGATTTTGTTTGTGCTTACAAACCTACCCTGGGCTTTTATCAAGCTCTAGGAGTCAGAGGTATAGAACTGTTAATCAAAATAATGGCATCTATTCCCGGGGAAGTTCCCATTATTTTAGATGCTAAACATGGCGATCTCAATACTACCAGCATGTTTGCCCATTCCATATTTGTAGATTGGGAAGTTGACGCGGTAACATTAAATCCTTATGCTGGACAAGACCATATTGCACCATTTTTAGTATATCCCGATAAAGCTGTCTTTATTTTATGCTGTACTTCTAATCCTAGTGCAGCTATTTTACAACAATACCCTACTACTTCTCCCTTTTATTTGCAAGTAGTCCAAGAGTCCAAAACTTGGGGAACTCCTGAACAGTTATGTTTGGAAGTAGGAACAACCAATCCTGAAATTTTAAAATCTATTCGCGCTGTCGCACCAGAAAGAATAATCATGGTACGAAGTGTTTGGTCACAAGAGAATAGTATTCAACCAATTTTGGCAGCGGGTTTAGACAATCATGGTGATGGATTGTTAATTCCGGTTCCTCAAGATATGTTAAGCAGCACTAACCTATCCCAGGAAATTCGCTCTCTAAGGACGGAATTGAACCAAATTAGAAGCGATTTGATTAATTCTACTTCTAGTTGTGATGTGTGGTTTCCCGATGTCAATATAAAGGATAAACACCCCCATCAGGACTTAATTCTACAACTTTTTGACATTGGTTGTATCATGTTTGGGGAGTTTATTCAAGCATCGGGAGCCATATTTCCCTATTATATTGACTTGCGGAAAATTATTTCCAATCCCCAGGTATTTAGTCAGGTGATTGGTGCTTATGAGAAAATACTAGCTGGTTTGACTTTTGACCGATTAGCTGGTATTCCCTATGGTTCTCTACCTACTGCAACCGGGTTGTCATTAAGATTAGGTTATCCCATGATTTTTCCCCGCAAGGAGGTGAAAGCACATGGCACGCGCAAAGCAATTGAAGGAAATTTTCTTCCCGGAGAAACCATCGCAGTGGTTGATGATATTCTTATTAGTGGTAAAAGTGTAATGGAAGGAGCTGAAAAAATTAAATCTGTGGGATTAAGGGTCAATGATATTGTAGTTTTCATTGACCACGAAAAGGGAGTGAAAGACAAACTAAAAGAAAACGGTTATTGTGGTCATTCAGTATTAACTATTTCCGAAATTGTTAATACTTTACATGAAGCAGGAAGAATTAATCAACAGCAGTTGTTGGCTTTTCAACAAGAGTAGTTGCAATCTTCCCATCTTTTTAGTTCTTAACTACCGTAAGGTAAGGATGAGTGATGCAATATAATACGTAACTTACCGCTACTATCTTTTATGAAACCCCAAGTTTTATCCACGCTTGTAACCTTACCAGACTTGTCAGTCAACACCACAGTTGCTAGACTCATGGCCGTGTCACCATTAATGAAAATTCCAGCATTACGGATTTCTACTTTACGCCACCCTTTGAGAGCAAAACCACTATCGGAGGGGAATGCAGGATCACCACCAACAAAGTAAGCAAGAGCACCTTGGCGTGTGGTGCGGTATGTTTGTGGTGGTTTTGCTAAAGTTGGTTTAAACAATACTGCTCCAAACTGATAGCCATAAGCTTGGTCAATAATTTTTCCTGCTAATTCCCTAGCAGCAGCTATTCCCTTTTGTTCATAGGTAGTGCTGATACTAACTAATGCATCTCCCCAAGCCTTTTGAGCAGCTAATACCTGTGCCTCAGTAATAGATATATTAATTACTGTTGGTTTTTCAATGGATGCAGCTGGGCGGGTATTAGTTGTATTAGTTTGGGCATTAGCAATATTTGAGTTTGCAACTGGACTAGCAATCAACAATGCGATCGCAGCTGCGGTGACAGAAATATTGGTATGTAAATTTTTTCGGAAGTTAGGTTGCATATTATAGAGTAAATTAAATGACCTTGACAATCTACCACAATCCCAAAATTGAGTCCAATAGTTATCATCTATGATTACCATCAACGAGTAAAACTTGGGAACAAATGGGCTTTTTTGCCTTTTTTACCAAATTTGGGTGAAATCGTAGTCATTGTTACATCCACTGAAAAAAACCGTGGTTAACATGAAAAAAACTTAGTACCGAGAGAAAGCATTTTGACAGCAACTTTTGAAAACTCTCCTGTTAGTACCGCTCATTAATATCTACCCAAACCTACCCAGATATTAACAATCTGGGTAGGTGGGGTGAGCGTGCATGACTCTGCTATAAAAAAGAGTTACCTACCATCAGGTAAGGTTGGCTACGAAAGACAGGTCATGACACCTACAAATTAACTCCAGTTTGTAGCTCTGTCGGTAACTTCAACAAAAGGCGAGACATCTTAGAAAACCCCAAATTTTAGGTCAAATTTTAAATAGGAGCTGATGTTTTTCCACAATTTTCCTTGAAATCTATATTTTTGCCCTCACACGACTGTGTATAATATTCCAAGGAGTTGGCGATGATTCGACAAATGTGTTGGTTATCTAAATTTAGCGGTGATGGGGAGAAAATCTTACACCTGCAAATTGCTGCAGGTCAACCATGGCGACCTTATACAGCTTTTCCGCAATTTTCCGTTCCTGATTATCCCATACCTGGTGGGTCTAAGGGGTGGGCAACCTATCAGAAACTATTGAAAGCGGGTTGGACCTTGGTTCCCAGTGCTAGAGCAGAGGAGTTTAGTCGTGATTTAGTGGAGTCAAGTATACAGAAATAATTTAACCATACTAAAAATAGCCACATCTTTACCATGGGGAGTATATTAAAAATATGCTTAGCATTTCCTCATGGTGCTATTTTGAGTAATTTTGGTAGCCATTGTGGGAATTAATACAAGTTAAAATTATGCCACAGGACTTATCACCCCTTTGGATATCTCTAAGAACCTCCGGTTTAGCAACCCTCATTACCTTTTTTTTAGGTATTGCTGCTGCTTACTGGATGTTAGGATATCAAGGTAAGGGAAAATCTCTGATTGAGGGAATATTGATTTCTCCCCTAATTCTACCACCCACAGTTGTGGGTTTTTTGTTGTTACTATTTTTTGGTAAACATGGTTTTGGTGGTAGACTACTACAGTCTTTTAACATCACAGTTGTTTTTACCTGGTATGGTGCTGCTATAGCTGCAACAGTGGTTTCGTTCCCCTTAATGTATAGAACTGCTTTAGGTGCTTTTAATCAAATTGATGCTAATTTATTGCGAGTAGCAAGAACCCTAGGTGCTGGGGAGTGGAAGATATTTTGGCGAGTTAGTTTACCTTTGGCTTTTCCTGGAATTTTGGCCGGTGCAACATTAGCTTTTGCTCGTGCTTTGGGGGAATTTGGTGCTACTTTAATGATAGCTGGTAATATTCCTGGACAAACCCAGAATATACCAATGGCAATCTATTTTGCTGTGGAAGCTGGAGATACACAAGAAGCTTGGTTTTGGGCTGTATTTATTTTGTCAATTTCTTTGTCAGGGATAATGCTGACTAATTTTTGGCAAGAAAGGAAACATTTTGTCAATTCTCAGATTACTTCCCAGGTTAGTGGTGAGAATTTTCTTGACCAGGGTTTTCAAAAATCTAAAGATGCGGAAGTTACAGAATCTTCAGAATTATGGGGATTACAAAATACTTCTTTTGCTCCAGTTCATAATTTGAGTGTTGCCCAATTATTGATAGATATTGAGAAAAAATTGCCCACTTTTCATTTACGGGTGAATTTTGCCACCCATAATCAACCTTTAGGTTTATTAGGTGGTTCTGGTGCAGGGAAAAGTATGATTTTGCGTTGTCTAGCAGGAATTGAAACACCCTCTCAGGGAAAAATTGTCCTTAATGGTAGAGTTTTATTTGATTCAGAGCAAGGTATTAATCTTCCTAGTCGTGACCGAAAAATTGGGTTTTTATTTCAGAATTATGCCCTGTTTCCCCATTTGAATGTGGCTCAAAATATCGCTTTTGGTTTACCTACAGGATTATCCTCCCATCAGGTTAAATTACAGGTAGAGAAACAATTAGGGGATATGCAGTTATGGAGTTTAGGTAATCGCTATCCCCACCAACTTTCTGGAGGACAACAACAAAGGGTAGCTCTAGCTAGAGCTTTGGCCAGTCGTCCAGAAGCACTACTGTTAGATGAGCCATTTTCCGCTCTTGATACCTATTTACGCAGTCATTTAGAGCAACAAATGACAGAGACTTTAGCTGATTATGCTGGTGTGACTTTATTTGTCACCCACAATATGGAAGAAGCTTATCGGATTTGTCCTAATTTATTAGTCTTGGAAGGAGGCAAAATAGCACAATATGGGTCTAAATCTGAGATTTTTCAACACCCAACAACTATTAATGTTGCTAAAATTACCGGTTGTAAAAATTTCTCTCGTGCTATTATTACTAGTTCTCAAACTGTGGAAGCAGTAGATTGGGGTTGTGTTTTGGAAGTTGAGGAGTTTCGTGCCAATCAACTATCTGATGTTCCATCTCATGTTGGCATTCGGGCCCATCAAATAGTTTTTAAAAACAACCTTCTAGGAAAAGATCTCCCCAGCAAAAATATCTTTCCCTGTTGGTTGGTGAGAAGTAGTGAAACCCCCCACCGAGTAACTTTATTTTTAAAGTTATATTCACCAGGAAAAAATATCCATGACTATCACCTACAAGCGGAAGTTTATAAAGAAAAATGGGTGACAATAAAAGACCAAGATTTCCCTTGGTATATATATTTAGGTCCTAACAGACTAATGTTAATGCAGTAGTTAGGGTTTTACCGGTGCTGGAGATTTGAGCAACAGATAAAATAACTGTCCATCACTAACTGTTACACCTGCACGACTTCCCGCAATATCACCAGTGCCCAAATAGTAATCTACCCTACCCGGTCCTTTAATCGCGCCACCTGTATCCTGGTCTAGGACAAACCGACTAACAATGCGATTTTCCAGTTTGCCATTTTTTATAAAGGGAAAAGGCGCACGAATTAATGCTAAAGCACCCGGAGGCATTAAGGATTTATCCGTAGCTATGGAACGTTCTGGAGTTAAAGGTACACCCACATAACCATAAGCAGGTTCCCCGTGTGTTTCTTGAAAGAAAACAAAGCTATTATTTTTGGGGAGGTAAATGTTTAAATCTTGCGGATATTTTTGAAAATACTCAAAAATTTTCGGCATGGTTACACCCTTTTCGGGTAGCTTTCCTGCTTCTATTAATGTACGACCTAGGCTTTTATAATTATGGGCTGTATTCCCTGCATAACCTATACTTGTTTCTGTGCCATCTGTTAATTTTAACCGAGCAGAACCTTGAATTTGAATAATATAAGGTTCAAATCTATCTCTTAACCAAAATAATTCTAATCCCTTTAATTTGCCCCGGGAACCTTGTAACCCATCTGCACCTTCTAATTCTAGTCGGGTGGGGTGAGGTTTAGACCATGATGCTAAATCAGGTGGCAATCTATAAACGGGATATTTAAATTCTGCTGTAGGTTTGCGACTCGCCACATATAATGGTTCATAATAAGCGGTGAACAAAACTGTGCCTTGATTATCTCTACCAGTTGATTGATAGTAAATGAACTCTTTGGCAATGGCTTGGTGTAATTCCTGAGCAGAATTGGTGGATAATAATAATTCCCTAAATCTTTTCAAGCTATGATAGACTCTGTATCTAGTAATCCCCAGGTTCTTATGTTTTTGATAGGCGATCGCTGCTCGACGGGTTTTTAAAAATTTTAAGCTTTCATCTGTAGCTTTTAAAAGCTGTTCTCTATCAGCTACTTCTTCCCCCGTACCACCAAAGATTCTTTCATCCAAACAAGAGGGATCATTTTCACAACAACCAATGGCAAATCTTTTTACGAGTGTTGGTAGCTTGCTGCTATTTTCAGCCTTGACATCTGGGGGTAAATCCCACTTACTGACTTCACAACCAGCAGGAACTTTATATTGGTTGGTATCGATATTTTTAGTTGACGGAATTTCTAAAAAAAATATCGTTAAAAAGAATGGTAAACTGACGGTTGTTTGAAATATTTTTCTCATGATTTGGTTAGGTCTAGGGATGGAAACAAAAAATAATCAAGAAATAATCAACTTACTCGTTCATATTGTGGTAAGTCGCAACAGCAGAGGGAGAAATGCGGTTCAAATAACGGAAAATCCAATATTTGAATATTGTATCTAAAATTACTGGAAATGTGGCAATAAATAGAAAAATAAAATCACGGTTTGCAGGTAAACCCCAATGATGTGATAATCCTTCCAAAATCACCTCCCACCCATGGGGGGAGTGGAAACCGACAAATATATCAGTAAATAATATAATGATAAATGCTTTGGCACTGTCACTTAATCCATACACTACATAATCAAAAAAGTCTTTTAGAACTAAAATAGAAGATTTACTAGTCAGTAGCAAACAGATAAACGCAAAAACTGATAGAATATCACAAAATACATTCTTAATCGCATTTGACCCAGATTGGCGAAATTCTCTGGCTATTTCCTGAGCTTTTTCGGACATCTTAGCCTCTAATAGCGTTGATGATAAAGGTGGTGTATTAGTAATCATGCTTTCAAATTTAATCCTTTCTGCAAACTTTTCTAATTCTGTTAATGCTTCCTCTTCCATTTCTTCGTTAATGAAAATCTGTTGTGATTCTTCGTGTCTTAAACTATCAACTATGGGACCCACCACTAATACTTTAGATATTTGATATGTGAGTAAAGGTACGATAATTAATAGCAAGATAAATCTGATGGAGATAATTGTCATTTTCTGGGTTTGACGAAAGCTCCGCACCACTTCCACTTCCGCATTGGGATCTAATTCTGTTTGCAGACGACTAATGGTAGTGAAAATAGATCGTGGTAAAATGCTTGTGGAGTTTGCTTTTCTTTTTGGTTTCTCCCCATGGTTTTTACTGGAACCTACCATTTCTCCTTGATTACGACCTTTATCCCCTACTCCATCAGAAGACTCGTTGACAAAACTCATCACAGAAGTGTCTAACTGCTCACTTTTGTACTTGTTAACCACCTGATCTATAAAGTCCAGTTTTTGTAAAACTATGGTGAGACTAGAATATTCTATACCTGCTTTATCTGCTGCTGCTTGTTTACTTTCATTGGAAAACCACCGACTGGCTTTGAACTCGGTTAAGCGCATTCTCACATTTTTCAATAGTTTGTTTAAATCAGACTGAAAGTAGTCCATTACACTACTGCTGTAAAGATCAGCATTTCTGGAAATTTTATTACCATTAAAATGTTGACGTTCAATATCCTGAATTTTTAATGCTGATTTATATGCTTCCTCTAGAGCACGCTCTGGTGTTAGCAAATACCATCGGTAAGCAGAAAGTAAAGACAAGTATATTTTTCGAGCAAACACAGAATCATTCATTGGTGACTGATGAGATTTAAGAAACCGGGGGAATTCGGATAAGTTACTATCAGCTAGGACGATTAGGAAAGGGGTGTAAAGTGATTAGGAGTAAATTAGTGGTTTTTGATTCTATCTGGGTTGTGGGTGCAAGTCGTAGTGGTAAAACTACTCGTTTAGCTCGGTATTTTTCTGATTGGGTGGAAAGAATTGGCAAACCAGAGATATGGACATTTTATACGAAAAATCCAAATTACAACCAGTCCGAAAACAGAATTCAAACTCTAAATCCTTTATGGAGAGAACCTCGAGTTTTAGTTTTAACATCCAATCATGATGGTCGCGTATATTTAAGTAATAAAATTGCTACCTTGAATAAAGGCAAATATATACTAGAAACAAAAACCACATCGGGATTTATACAAGATGAAGTGATGTTATTTTGGCCCTTAATAGTAGAGATGCTGGAAATCAAAGCTCAATTTCCCTTAATATTACGTCCAGAAACAGAGCAGGAACTGGCTACAAAGCTGTGGAAGTCCGAGTTGAACGCCCTAACTAATGGGGGAACTAGTCAATATGGTTTAGTGAGACGGATATTAGATTTATGGCAATTGGGGACTTATGCTGGTATTGCTGGTGAGGATATTGGAGAGATTTTTCACCAAGGTTTAGAAAAAGACATTCACACTTTAGATTTAGAGGCCGAACTTTTAACATCTTTGTTAGTAGGTTGGCGCCAGTGGTGTTTACAAAGAGGATTGTTAACTTATGGTTTAATTACAGAACTTTATTACAAGTATTTATTTAAAAATATTCAGTATCAAGAACATTTAAAAAACCGTTATCAACTAGTCATAGCTGATGATGTGGATAATTATCCAGCCATATATTATTACCTATTGGAGTTTTTGTTAGACAAAGGAGCAGTGGGAGCTTTTGGCTATAACCCCTATGGGTGCGTCAGATTAGGACTGGGAGCTGATCCAGAATTTTTAAAAAGACTAGAAAGCCGTTGTCAAGTAGAAAATTTAGTCTGTGATGGAGAAGGAAATTTAGTAACTGAACTAGCTCAACCAATGATTAAACTAGTCAGAGAAGAGATGATAATATTCACATTACCTGACACAGTAGAGAGTATTCAAACAATTTCTCGTGCAGAACTTTTACAACAAACAACCCAGCTAATAATTAGAGAAATTACAGCAGGTAGAGTTCAACCAGAAGACATAGCCATTCTTGCCCCTGGATTGGATGCGATCGCCCGTTATCAGATAATAGAAACTTTCACCAAGCACCATATTGAAGTAGACTCCCTAAATGAACAGAGACCATTAATTAGTTCCGCTAATGTTAGAGGATTATTAACATTACTAACTCTAGTTTATCCAGGACTAGGGAGACTGGTAAATAGAGATCAAGTAGCAGAAATGTTAGTGGTGCTGAGTAGGAATTATAGTGATAGCCAGAGAAGAGAAAATAAAGAACAAAACAATCAAGAGGAATATTCACATCCAAAAATTGATCCAGTGCGCGCGGGAATAATAGTGGACAATTGTTTTGTTCCCGATCCAGAGAACCCGCGCCTATTGGATATTAGAGTCTTTGATCGTTGGGATAGAATTGGTTATGTAGCCAGCACAGCTTATAGAGAGATATTAACATGGATAGAGCAGCAGCAAAATCAACAAACCCCATCTAGCACGCCAGTTTTTCTGTTATATGCAGCCATGGAGAAATTCATTTTTAAAAACCAAACTCCCTCATTTGGCATCCTATCAGAACTCAGAGAACTATTAGAAACTGCTCAACACTACTGGGAAATAGAGCAAAGAGTCAAGCAAACTGAAGATCCGCTCACACCCTACGACCAAAAGAGACTAACCAACAGCATTAATGAATTCATTAGCTTATTGCGCCAAGGGACAATTACAGCTAATCCCTATCCGGTGCGCACCCTGGGACAAAGCAAAAAAGCCATTACCCTAGCTACAGTATTTCAATACCGAGCCAGTTATAGATATCATAAATGGCACTTTTGGATGGATATAGGTTCACCACTATGGTCTAAAGGTGGTGCAGCCAGTTTATTCGGATACCATATATTTTTACAAGATAGAAGAGGAAAATCATGGACAGCAGCAGATGAAGACATAGCTGAAACCCAAAGACTAGAGAGAATCATTGTGGATTTACTAGGAAGGGTTTCAGAAAAAATTTACCTCTGTCACAGCGATCTAGCGGTTAATGGACAAGAGCAAATCGGACCTTTATTATCTTTGATTTATAGCCTTTGATGTAAATGATTTTAAGTAGGGAAGCACAATTACTTGTAGGATGGGTTTCGTTCCTCAACCCATCCTAAGTTCATCTTATATTTAATTCCACCCACTCACTTGGTAAAACTCCAATTATAATGTATAATATGGCAGATAAGAATCTAAAAAAAAGACGGTCAAACAATGGGACTATTTGGATTTAATAAAAAAGTAGCAATGCCAACACCTGACCAAGCTTTGCCAGGTCGCCAACAAAAAATGCCCGTACCTGCAACCCATTACGTCAATAATAACCCCTTACAACCTCCCTTTCCTCCAGAAATGGAAACTGCCATGTTTGGTCTGGGTTGTTTTTGGGGTGCTGAACGTAAATTTTGGCAACAACAGGGAGTCTATAGCACTGCTGTGGGGTATGCTGCTGGCTATACCCCTAATCCTACCTATAGGGAGGTGTGCACGGGAATGACTGGTCACAATGAAGTGGTATTTGTGGTCTTCAACCCAAAAATCATCACCTATTCCCAATTATTAAAGGTCTTTTGGGAAAGTCATGACCCCACCCAGGGAATGCGTCAAGGTAATGATGTGGGTACTCAATACCGCTCTGGAATTTATTCATATTCCCCAGAACAAAAACAACTAGCAGAATCATCTATGAATGCTTACCAACAGGCTTTAACAAATGCAGGATATGGCAAAATCACCACAGAGATTTTAGATGCACCCGAGTTCTATTATGCTGAAGATTATCATCAACAATATTTGGCTAAGAATCCCGGTGGGTATTGCGGTTTAGGCGGTACTAATGTCTCCTGTCCAGTTAGCGTTTTTTCCACCTCAGTCAGTTAAGCGGGAGAACTATTGAGATGGGTTCAACCCCCATTTTAACATTTGACCGGGGTACATTGATTTTACACCCTCCTCCCCGTAGTAAGTCCTGGATATACTTTGCCACCTGGGATGACAGAATCGAAAAGTTCCGCATCCCAGCTATTAAATACCGCTGTTTAGTGGAAACTCTAGAAGCTGATGATACTGATTTTATAGATGAGGCTAAAAAGTTTTATCCCTTAGAGTTGGTTCCCAGTGTGCAGATGATTCCCTACCCCCATCAAACCCAGGCCCTGGTGGCTTGGAAATTGGCTGGTAGACAGGGTCTGGTGGTGCTACCAACAGCAGCTGGGAAAACCTACCTGGCCCAAATGGCTATGGAAGCAACTCCACGCAGTACCCTCATTGTTGTTCCTACCCTAGACTTGATGCACCAGTGGTATGCGCATTTAAAAGCAGCCTTCCCTGATGCGGAGTTAGGTTTGCTGGGAGGAGGTTCACGAGACAAAACGGCAATTTTAGTCGCTACCTATGATAGTGCAGCTATTTACGCTGAAAGTCTCGGTGATAAATATGGTTTAATTATTTTTGATGAATGTCATCATCTACCTACTGATTTTAATCGGGTAATTGCTGAATATGCGATCGCTCCCTATAGATTAGGACTTTCTGCGACACCAGAGCGTCCAGATGGTAAACATGTGGATTTGGATTTTTTGATTGGAAAAGAGGTTTATCGTCAGCAGGTGGAGGATCTAGCAGGTAAGGTACTAGCAGATCATGAAATCATCCAAATTAAGATTAAACTTTCACCAACGGAACGAGAAAAATATAATCGGTTAATTCAAACTCGCAATGATTTTTTAAAGCATTCCCGAATTTCTTTACGTAGTTTACAAGGATGGCAAACTTTTGTACAGGTCAGTGGGCGATCGCAGGACGGACGTAGAGCTATGTTAGCGCATCGACAAGCAAAAGAGATTGCTTTGGGAACGGAGGGGAAAATGAGAGTTTTAGCTGACCTACTGAGTGATCACTATCCAGAAATGGTGTTGATTTTTACAGCTGATAACACCATGGTTTATCGTATTTCCCGGGAGTTGTTAATTCCTGCAATTACCCATCAAACCCCAGTTAAAGAAAGACACGAAATTCTCACCAAATTTAAGCAAGGAATATATAATACCCTGGTAGCTTCCCATGTTTTAAACGAGGGGGTAGATGTTCCTGCTGCTGGGGTGGCTATTATTCTTTCTGGTACTGGTTCTATCAGGGAATATACTCAGAGGTTAGGAAGAATTCTAAGGAAAGGAAATCAAGAAAATAAACGGGCGATTTTATATGAAGTCATAGCAGAAGATACTAGTGAAGAAGGAACATCAATCAGAAGAAAGGGATTAAGAGGTATGGAAACCCCTTTTGGAAATAGACCAGAGGAGAAAAGCAAAAAAGGTGAATTAGGCATTGTGTATGGGGATAATCAAGAACCGGAACCAAAAGTTGCCCAACCGGTAGAAATTAACTACTCGACCAAGAAATCAACGAAATCAAAGCATCAAAAAGATGTTACCGACTGAACTACTGATTCATTGTCAAACTGGAGAAGAAATCATTCCCAAGAGACTGAAACTGGATGATAAACATTTAGCCATAGCAAATGATTTAATTAACTTTTTTCAAGATGCTCTAGGAAAAACCCAAGGATATTTGGAAAGACAACTTATAAATTTTGAGGGTGAGACCACAGACTATAGAATGAAACGCGGTTTAGGCCACATCCTCAAAAGTAGTTTTTGCACTTTTGAAATTATCAGTCCCCTAGAACCACAAATGTTAAGGGAAAAGGTATTCACCCTAGCAGCTCAATCAGTTGCTAGTCTCCAAAACACCGAGATAATTTTTAGCCAAATTGCTACCAATCTTAGTCAAGAACTGGAAAGGGAAATTTTACCAATTCAGATTGCTGAAGGTCTTTATGCTGATCTCTTGGAAAATAGAATCCTCACCGCATTTGATGCTCCTAAACCAGAAGATCTATTACACCGTTATAACTTATCCCAGGTGCAAGGTATTTTCTATAAAGCCACCCAATTAATCTTAAATGCTCACCGTAATGTACCAAGAGAATATAAACTATTATTTCGATATCTAAAATTATTTCAGTTAATGGCCTATATTGAGGGTGACGCGAACCATGGTTTTACTATCACCATTGATGGTCCAACAAGTTTATTTACCTCCAGTACGCGATACGGATTATCCATTGCTAAAATGATTCCAGCTTTACTCCATGTAACTAAATGGAGTTTATCGACCACTTTGCAAATAAAAGACCTACATACACAGGAATGGAAAACCGGTAGATTTACCCTAAATTCTGAATGTGGTCTAATCTCCCATTATCCCCAAGGTAAACCATACGACAGCTTGTTAGACCAGTCCTTCGCTGATAAATGGGATGCTATGAAAAGTGGTTGGTTTTTAGAAAGAGAAGTAGATTTAATTCCCATCCCTGGAAGTGTAATCATACCAGACTTTCGTCTTGTGCATCCCGATGGAAGGAGTTTTTTGTTAGAAGTTGTTGGTTATTGGCGACCAGAATATTTAAAAAAGAAATTTGCTCAGGTGAAAAGAGCAAATTGTCACAACCTAATTCTGGCAATTTCTGAAAAGTTGAACCTGGAAAAATCCGGGGTGAAGTTGGATAATGTTCCTGCCAAAATTATTTGGTTTAAGGAAAAATTATTACCCAAAGCGGTTTTAGCACTAATGGAAGAGGTTTAATCCATTTCTGGAAATATGGCTATACGTGGGTGGGCGGAATTAAATATAAGATCTACTTATGTAAAAAACGCTAAGTAGAGACTGGATAAGTCGTTTTTAAAAAAATAGTGATTTTCGTCCTTACCAAAAATTCTCTTGACGAAATACAATTGGGGTGGAATTTACACACCGGAAAAAGCCATTGTTTAAAGGTAAATCTTTGCCCATTATGTTCTTTATTCTGCCAATTTTTATCTGGTGGGGATACAGAGAAGTGCAGAACCAATTTTCAATCCCACAAGCTGTTTTGGTTTTGGGTGGTTCTAGTAAGCGTTTAGAGCGAGAGAGGTTTGCTGCCAATTTTGCTAAAAAACACCCCAACATACCAATATGGATTACTGGTGGGAGTCCACCTGACCATACAAAAAAGGTGTTTGCAAAAGCTGGAGTTAATTTAAGTCGTTTACATTTAGATTATGAAGCAGTAGACACGGTGACTAACTTTACTACTATAGTAGATGATTTACAAGACAAAAAGATTAAAAGTGTTTATTTAATTACATCCGATTTTCACATGCGTCGCGCTCGTGTAGTTGGCGAAATTATTTTGGGCACTAGAGATATTAGTCTTAAACCAATATCTGTTCCTTCTAAAACAGATTCAGAACCAATAGAAAAGGTTATTCGTGATGTATTTCGCGCTGTTGTGTGGGTTGGTACCGGTTATACGGGAGCAGAAGGTGAAAACACTAAATAGGTCTTGTATAAACTCAGCTACAAGCTATTTTGTTATTTTGTTTTTATTTGTCACCAAGTTTTGTTTTCTTAAACAACTCAAAATTCTTCCTGTACCTGAAAATGTACTCAATCAGTAAATCAGTCAACTCAACTATCTGTTGAGCATCATTCTGATTAAAGTTTATGTCCACTTCGTGGGACAAATCCTGTAGTCTTAAATTACTGGCCCAGTTATAAAGATGGTGATTAATAATTTCTTGCTGTCTCATTATTTCCAGCTTTTCTTTCAGAGAATTACCCTCAATTTTATGCTCCTCACATATAGAATCTATAGTTTTTATACACATGGCTACACATGCTGAAAATGCCTTGGCATTTAGACACAAGAAAGCTTCTTGAAATGATTTTCTTATGTATGTAGGTACTCTATATATGCTACTAGTATTTGATATTGGATATAAAGTTTTTACTTGAGCATACTCAAAATCATTATAAGACTCTGATCCATTACAATATTCCTTACAAGTGAGAAAAGGTTGAAAGCATTGAGGACATTTAAGAAATGTAAACTCATTATAGGTTGTAACTGTTCCACCCCAAGAATTAAAGATAGGGTGATCATCCTGAACTTCCATCTTATAACTGTTTACCTTTTCAGCATTTACATAAGACCCACAAGTTAAACAATTTAATTTGGATGACAATTGGGATAACATATAACCTCAAAATGATTTACAGCACACGAACAATTTATTATTCATCTCATTATTTCCATTCTGGATCAAGTGTGGTATTTGGCATTTTCTAGTATCTTGTACCACTAAAAATAGTAAAATGGTACGGACGATCTCCAGATAGTTGATTAAGGAGTATTTAAAAATGACAGGAAGTGAATTGCGTCAGATGTTAGTGAATAAGTGGGGATACTCTTATGATGTTCAGTTTCGTCGCACCCAGGGCAAAATCTTTCTCCAAATTATGTGGAAGTATGTGGAACAAGCTTCTTTTCCTTTGAGCGAGTCCGAATATCAAGAACATTTGAACACTATTGCTAACTACCTTAATGCTTTAGGGGGAACAAGTCAAGTAGAAAACTTTATCGTCCAAACTAAGGAGCGACCTCGACTAGGTAAGGCTATTAGTATTCCCATTGAACTAGGCGATCGCGCATCCGAATGGATAATATAGTGATAAGCTATAGCTATTTAATAAGCATAATCACCCAAACCCAATAATAACCAATAATAATAATAAGAATTTCCAATCAAGTTTAGGATTTTTTCAGAATTTCTTGTTGGTTACATAATAGCTGAAAGCTAGATGTTGATTAATGTCTGGCGATTTTAGACTTAGAAATCACCAAGTTGGTTTTACCTTGACTAATGGCTCATATTAAGGGAAACTAAACCAGGACGAGTGTAAACACTAGTTCAATTAATAATTTTTGTAAAGATTCTGCAATATATCTTTTCCCGATATGGAACATTAGTTAACAAATGGTTAGGTTATTTCTAAAGTTCCTGACCGAAAACTAACCCTGCTCCAGTACGAAAAGTTCAAGGATACAATTCGAGGTTGGCTAGAAAAAATGGAAACATTAGAATTCATCATTTATCCAGATGGGAGAGTACAGGAGAAAGTCACTGGTGTCATTGGCGCTTCTTGTGCGGAGGTAACAGCAGCTATAGAAGCACAACTGGGACGAGTGCTCAATCGGGAGTCAACCTCAGAATATTTCACCCCTAATCACCTCCAGGAATCTGGAACGGTGAATACCCAAGCCACCTTTAGTGAGTGGTAGCTTTATCAACTATATTTTCATTGATTAAAAACCGATATGTCACACTTTAGCCAAATTAAAACTCAAATCCGTAATCTAGAATCCTTAAAGGACGCCCTTTCCGATTTAGGAATAGATTGGAAATCCGGTTCTAGGGAGGTGCGCGGTTATCGTGGCCAAACCCATACCGCCGAAGTCACTATTGAACAAGACAATGGTTATGACATCGGTTTTAAGTGGAATGGTCAAGAATATGAGCTGGTAGCAGACCTTCAATACTGGCAACAGAATTTATCAGTGGATGGGTTTTTGCGCCAGATTACCCAGCGTTATGCTTACCAAACAGTGATGAAAGAAACTGCTAAAGTGGGTTTTCAAATTAGCCAAGAGCAGAAGAATGCTGATGGTTCCATTAGTTTAGTATTACAACGTTGGAGTGCGTAATGTCTGAATTGCAGCCGTTCTCAGAAGATTTAAGTAATAATCTTTCCGGTTTAGAGCCAGAACTAGGTGGTCTTTTGCGGGATCAACCAGAAACATCTGGATTTGAACCGGAACTAGGCGGTCTGCTGCGACAAAAGGGGGTTTATGTAGATGAAATCACCTGTATAGGATGTAAGCACTGCGCCCATGTTGCTAGGAACACTTTTTATATTGAACCGGATTATGGACGTTCCCGGGTGGTGCGTCAGGATGGGGATATAGAAGAGGTCATACAAGAGGCCATAGACACTTGTCCGGTGGACTGTATTCACTGGGTTGATTATACAGAGCTGAAAAATTTAGAAGCGGATCGTAAATACCAGGTGATTCCGGTTGCGGGTTATCCGGTGGATCATGGGGTTGCTGTTACGGAAAAAAGACGCAAAAAGCAAAGACTAAACAAGTAAAGTGTCAAAAATTAGGTCTTTTTACTAAAAATGTCTACTATTACTGAAGATCGTCAATACTGGTTAGCATGGTCAAAAATTGCCGGGGTTGGACCAATACTACTACAAAGATTACAACAACACTTTGGTAATTTAGAGAATGCTTGGAAATCGAGTCCTGCAGAGTTAGGAAAAATAGAGGGTGTTGGTTTTCACATTTTGCAAAAAATAGTTCAGTATAGAGGCAAAATTAATCCAGAGAAACTGCTTATTGAACATGAAAAAATCAACCCCCATTTTTGGACACCAGCAGATGTGGAATATCCAAAATTGCTAAGAGAAATTTCCACGCCTCCCCCCATATTGTATTATAGGGGAGAGTTTGATCTGGAGGAAAATAGAGGTAGAAAACCGCTGGTAGGAATTGTTGGTACTCGAAAGCCTACAGAATATGGCAGAAAATGGACCCGTCACATTAGCACTGTTTTAGCCCAAAATGGTTTCACCATTGTTTCAGGTATGGCTGATGGAATAGACGCTGAAAGTCATAGTGCAGCGATTAAAGCTGGGGGTAGAACCATAGCAGTGGTAGGAACGGGTGTAGATGTGATTTATCCATATAAGAATAAGGACTTATATAGGCAAATTCTGAGATCTGGGATAGTCATGAGTGAACATCCGACTAAGACCTCACCCAACCGCACTCATTTTCCCCGTCGCAATCGGATCATTGCGGGTTTGTCCCGTGCGGTTTTAGTCATGGAAGCGGGAAACAAGTCTGGTGCTCTGATCACTGCTACCTATGCTAACGAATTTTCTCGGGATATTTATGCTTTACCAGGAAGAGTGGATGATGAACCTTCTCAGGGTTGTTTAAAGCTAATTAGTCAGGGTGCGGGATTAATTAGTCAGGAATTAAATGAATTATTGACAATGTTAGGTGCTATTCCTAAGATACATATTGATACCCCTGCTGTTAAATCCGATCCCTTTCTTGGTAATTTGGAGCCAGAATTACAACAGGTAATGAATATTCTTACAGTGGATGCTTTACCGTTTGATATGATTGTGGAAAAGGCTAAGATGGGATCTGGTTTGGTTTCCGGTTGTTTATTGCAATTGGAATTGATGGGTTTAGTTTCCCAACTTCCTGGAATGCGATATCAGAAGTTCTATTAATTGCCAACTCCTAATTCTCCGCATATTCCATACCATTAGCATCAGCATAACGGTGTAAAAAACGCATAATTCTATCAAAACCTTCGCCAGGATCAACTACAAATTTACAATCAACTCTTTTTAATTCATCCCCTTCATCCCCACCGAAAATAAATTTAGTTCCCGAAGGGGTAACCCGAATTTCTCCTTCTTCGTCAATTAATAATAGGGAGTTCAATGACTGTTTAGTAAAACTGTTAAATCCTGATATGGCTTTCAATTGCTCAAATTGTAGAACAACAATCAATTTACCAGTCCTGACTTCTCGACGTAAACTTACATTACTCATTTCTTCAAATAAACCCGCAAAAAATTGAATTGATGGAGATGTCATAATTCCCTGTTAGTTCCGATGAGATTGTGGTGGATAATATGGGGGATTATTCAGAGGAGACTGATAATTTCCCAGGGGTACATTGTTGATTGTAGCATTAGGAATATTTGAATTGCCACCTTGAGGTTGGAGAAATGGTTGAGTAAATGGTTGAAGTTGGGGAACTGGGGTGGAAGAATTATTTAACGGTTGATTGTTTGATGGTTGATTATTGGTAGAACCATCAGGGGGTAAATTACTCTGACTTAAATAAGAATAAGTTGCCTCAGATATGGAATTGATTAACTTTGCTGCAGCAGGTTCATTATGAGGACGTTTCACCATAATACTAGCAATGTAACGCTTACCCGTAGGAACATCAATCAAACCAGCATCCGCTAGCATTGTCCCAATATCACCCGTTTTATGATATGCTGTCGCTCCTTCCCCTAAACCAGCAGGTAATAAATCATCCCTTTGGGTACGTCGCATAATATCTAACATCAAATCACGCGATCGCATGGATATTAATTCACCCTGATTAACTTTGGCAATTAAGTTTGCCAACTCTTTAGGAGAGGTAGTATTAGTACCCTCTAAATCTGGTAATGGACTTTGAATGGCAGTATTTACTAGTCCCCAACTACGAAAACGGGCGTTTAATAACTCTTTCCCTCCCAATTTACTAATCAGCATATTTGTAGCAGTGTTGTCACTGATAGTCATCATTTTGGTAGCTACTTCAATGGATTTCAGCTTAGTACCTACAGGCATAGTTCTTAAATTACCAGAACCTCCTGCTACCATTTCTTGCTCCATAGTTAAGATTTCATCGAGACGAATTTTGCCCCTATCAACATCTTCTAAAAAAGCCACTAGAACTGGTATCTTAATGGTACTAGCTGCGGGGAAATTCTTGTTCCCACTAACATCCACATATCCACCGGAATCTATATCCACTATAAACACACCGGGGATGAGATTGGGGTTAGCTGCTGATAGGTTTTCGATAGTGGTTTTCAGGGGGGTAATTTCCCTAGATATGACCAGTCCGGAATTATTAATGGAAGACTGGGGAGAAGAACTTGGGGTTACAGGTGGATTAATGGAGTTAGTGGTAATTCGATTGGCCGGGTCTAGCACTGATAATAGGGTGCCCACAATTGCACCCAAACCCACACCCACAATTAACAGTCGCAAGGCATACAAAATAATATTAGCTGCTGGTTTTAACCTTGCCTTTCGGGATGGATAGGCATATTTTTGGGGGTGTCCTTGCTTGGGGACACGCAGGGTTTTGACCTTGGGGTTACTCCCTGTCATTTTGCCAGATAGCTTATTTCCAGGTCTGGGAGTGGGCCTGACAGTACTGGACACTACCAAACGTTGTGATCGCCTTGTTTGATCAGTTTCATTTGGTCTATGATTTCTAGGAGAACTTACGGGTAATATTTTCACGTCTTGTTGATTATTTGGACCCGTAGGTTGGAGAGGTGGTTTTGATTGTGTCCTTTGGGTAGTTTTTGCAGTTGTCTTTTGTGTATGGTGACGACGACGAATCTTGGGAGATTGGTCCCCGGACACAGTTATCATTTTGTCGCTAGGTTTTGACACTGCTACTCCTTAAAATTGCCCACTTGTTTACTAAATATAAACCAAATTTATTATAGTTCCCTTATTTTAGATCCTCATTTCCGAACATGTAACATTTTTCAATAATTTTTAATTGCCCATTGTACCTGTTTTAAAATACCCCTGAGCATAGCCACTTCCGTGGTTGTTAGCTCACTGCGATTGTACAAATGGCGGAACTTTTCCATCCGACTAGACGCTGTGTGGGGGTAAAGATAACCGATAGATAGCAGTAAAGATTCCAACTCTTGGTAGTAAGATTCAAGCACATCCAAGGTAGCAATATCTCTGGTGGAAATTTTCCCTGTTTCCATAGTGATTAGAGATTGTGATAATTCATAACAACAGATAGATACTGCTGTAGCCAAATTTAAGGAGGTATATTCCGGACTAGTGGGGATAAACACTAGTTTTTGGGCATAATTAATTTCCTGATTAGTTAAACCTCGGTCTTCCCTACCAAAAATCAAACCTGCTGGTTTTTCTGACCCTGCTAATAACCAGGGTAAAGCATGACGAGGACTTTCTATGGGTAACTCCCCATTATAATCCCTACCTATAGTAGCAATAGCGCGATCGCATCCAGCTAGTGCTGTGGTTAAATTATCCACTATTTGGGCGTTTTCTAATATTTCTGGAGCATGAACTGCCATTCTTAGGGATTCTAAGGAAGTAGGGTCACACTGAGGATTGACTAAAATCAAATCACATAACCCGAAGTTTTTCATTACCCTAGCTATAGAACCTAAATTTAAACATCCCGCAGGTTCAACTAAAATGACTTTGATTTTTTCTAGAACTGACCTTTCTGTTTCCATATATGAAAATTGTTGACGGTTTTTTCTGAAAATTCCCGATAATTCTGTAGTTTTATATACAGTTTACTACTACTAACATGTTATGATCACAACTAAATGTACAATAAGTTCAGCTCGCACGTGGTGTTTTGAACTATATTGTTAGGTGAGAAAAATCAACAAATAGCCTCTAGGGTTCCGGTTTGTTTAATTACCAAACAAAATGCAGGTCCGAGAGAGGCAAGTTACTTTCTAGCATTAGACAGTAACTACACGGAGGGAAAAAAGCCCGGGAGAAGTGAATGGCAGTCATGGCACTGTATTTGCTCTCCTGGGCTTTGTGGTTTTTAAGCCATATCCAATCCCAATGCAAATTCTAGGTCTAGAAATTAAAATCCAAAATTCTCAATCTAATGATATTATGAACGAATTCCAACCGCCCATACCCGAAAGTGAAGCGCAACAAGCCTTAGAACTAGAAAGACAACTACCACTAACTGGTTGGCAGCAAGAAGTTTCTCGCAGTTTAGAGTTAGGACTAGAAGCAGCAGCAAGCATTAATGACCGGACTATTTCCACATTTGCTCGTGGTGAACTACCTCATTATGCTGGAATTAATACTTTTTTGAAGGCCCCCTATTTAGAAGATATCTGGAAAGTAGGAGAATATGACGTAGCCATTGTGGGGGTTCCCCATGACTCTGGAACCACTTACCGTCCTGGAACTAGATTTGGACCTCAGGGAATCCGCCGGATTTCCGCTTTATATACCCCCTATAACTTTGAATTAGGGATAGATCTAAGGGAGCAAATTACTCTATGTGATGTAGGGGATATTTTTACCATCCCTGCTAATAATGAGAAGTCATTCGACCAGATATCTAAAGGAATTGCCCACATTTTTAGTTCCGGTGCATTTCCCATTATTATGGGCGGTGATCACTCTATTGGCTACCCAACTGTTAGAGGTATTTGCCGACATTTGGGAGATAAAAAAATGGGTATTATTCATTTTGATCGCCATGTGGATACACAAGAGACAGACTTAGACGAAAGGATGCACACTTGTCCATGGTTCCATGCCACCAATATGAAAAATGCCCCTGCCCAAAATCTAGTTCAATTGGGAATTGGTGGATGGCAAGTACCACGTCAGGGGGTAAAAATTTGTCGCCAAAGGTCTACTAATATTCTCACAATCACTGACATTGTTGAAAAGGGACTGGATTATGCGGTGGAATTTGCCCTAGAAAGAGCTTTAGATGGTACAGATTGTGTTTATATCAGTTTTGATATTGACTGTATTGATGCTGGATTTGTTCCGGGAACTGGTTGGCCAGAACCAGGTGGTTTTATGCCTCGGGAAGCACTTTATATTCTAGGTAAAATTGTTCAGCGCGCCCCAATTTGTGGACTAGAAGTAGTAGAAGTGTCGCCTCCTTACGATATTAGTGACATTACTTCACTTATGGCCACTCGTGTTATTTGTGACACCATGGGACATTTAATTAAATCTGGTCAATTACCAAGAAAAGATAAACCCGCTTACATTGAAATGGAAGCACGACAAGAATCGATAGTGGATTGGAGTTAAACCTTGCATGAAACTGACATGACCAAGGCATTGATTATCACTATTAAACAATGGTGGGAATCCCAGCCTAGTTGTCCGCGTATTTCCGCAATTCACCTGATGATTGGTAAGTTCACCTGTGTGGAACCTGGGAGTTTGCAATTTACCTTTCAAGTACAAACACGTAACACATTTTTGGATGGAGTAAAATTAGTAATCAAGGAAATTCCCTTAATTGCCTTTTGTCATCCCTGTCAATTAGAGTATCTTCCGGAAATTGGTCAGCAATATAGCTGTCCGCGTTGTTATCATCCCATGGAGGATATTCGCTCGGGTAGGGAACTAAAAATAGAGCGGATTGAATATAGTTTAGAAGAGTAGAGAGGATTATGCACCAAACCCATAGTGCTGCATTGGAAATTAATTTACTTCATGCTAACCAAGAAGGAGCAGATCACAATCGTTCCCACTTCAACAGTTGGGGTATCACTTGTCTAAATATTATGAGCAGTCCGGGAGCAGGTAAAACCACTCTATTGGAAAGAACCTTATCTGTTTTAACAAGCGAGTTGAAAATTGCAGTGATTGAAGGAGATATGAACACAGAACTAGATGCCAACCGCTTACGTCAATATGGTATTCCGGTAATTGCAATTAATACAGGTCGTTCTTGTCACTTAGATTCCCAAATGGTAGCTGGTGGAATTCATCAACTAGAAAACAAACATAATCCAACTGAACTAGATTTAGTCTTGGTGGAAAATGTGGGCAATTTAGTATGTCCAGCTGAATTTGAAGTTGGTGAACACTTTAAAGTTGCTTTATTAAGCATCACAGAGGGAGAAGATAAACCTCTTAAGTATCCAATTATGTTTCAAGCAGCAGACTGTTTGTTAATTACCAAGATAGACTTATCGCCCTATTTAGACACTGATATTAATCACATTGTAGCCAATGTCCGACAGATGAATCCGGGAGTTAAAATTATTCCTTTCTCAGCTAAAACAGATGAGGGACTGGATACTTGGTGTGATTGGGTGAAAACCCAGGTTAAGTCAAATTACCATTTAGATATAAAAGGTACTAAATAAATGCGAAAATCACTTTCCCTATGCACACTATTTGTACTTAGCTTATTGCTAGCAATTAGTTGTACACCTTATGGTGGAGATAGTAGAGAAATTCAGGTAGGTTTTAGTGTATGGCCTGGATGGCTACCATGGCAAATAGCTGCAAACGAAAACCTATTTACTGCCAATAATATACAGGTAAATCTCAAGTGGTTTGATGGTTATTTAGACTCAATTAATGCCTTAAATTCTGGGAAATTGGATGCCAATAGCCAAACCCTCAATGATACTATTAGCTCCGTAGCAGCAGGATCAGATCAAGTGATTGTCTTAGTAAACGATAATTCCACTGGCAATGATAAGATTATTGTTCGAGAAGGTATTAACACCATTGCGGATTTGAAGGGAAAAAAAGTAGCAGTGGAAGAGGGAACTGTTGACCATTTCTTATTACTTCTGGGCATGAAAAAGGCTGGATTGACCTCAAATGATATTATTTTGCAACCCTTGGAAACCGGTGCAGCATCCGCAGCATTTGTTGCTGGTCAGGTTGATGCTGTTGGTGTGTTTGCACCCTTTACTAATAAAGCTTTAGAACGTCCTGGTAGTAAAGAATTGTTCAGTTCGCGAGATTTTCCTGGAGCGATTCCCGATCATCTGGTAGTGACCCGCCAATTAATTAAAGAACGTCCTCAAGATGTGCAAGCTCTAGTTAATACTTGGTTTGAGACCCTAGACTACATCAAAGCTAATCCAGAAAAAAGCAATGAAATCATGGCAAAAAGAGCTGGAGTCACTGTTGATGAATACAAAAAATACGCCGAGGGAACTAAAATTTTTAGTGTTGAGGATAATCTTCAAGCTTTTAGTTCTACTAGCAATATAGTGTCATTGAAATATACAGCTCAGGAAATTGCTAAATTTATCGTTGAGGCAAAACTTGCTAAAAAAGTGCCTGACCTTAGTCAAATATTTGATGATCGTTTTGTCAAAGCCTACGCTGCCAAGCAAAAATAGGTAGAGATAATATACTAGTATACCAAAAACTCATAAACAATCAAAGGATTAATGAGAAAAAATAATTCTCCCGCCGTTTCCTGGGGTATTGGTGATAATTCAACCTGGTTGTTCATGATTTTATCAATCACTATTCCGGTTTTTATTTGGTTGGTCGTTTCCAACTCTGGTTTAGTTAAATCATTGTTTTTGCCAACCCCTCAAGCAGTTCTTTCTGCTTTACAAAAACTGTGGGCAACCGGTGACCTGCAAACAGATATTGGATTTAGTTTATTACGGGTTTTAGGTGGGTTTTTATTAGCTGCTGTTATCTCTATCCCTTTGGGCGTATTAATGGGGAGTTTTCCGGTAGTTCGAGCTTTATTGGAGCCTGCTATTAGTATTTTTCGCTACATGCCTGCACCCGCGTTTATTCCCCTGCTAATTTTGTATTTCGGTTTAGGAGAAACACCAAAAATACTGTTGATATTTATTGGTACAGTGTTCTTTAACACTCTGATGATTATGGACGCGGTAAAGTTTGTTTCTCGAGAATTGATTGAGACTTCTTATACATTAGGTGGTCAACACCATCAGATTTTATTGCAAGTGATTTTGCCTTTTATTGTGCCGAATATCATTGATGCTTGTCGAGTTAATATGGCAGCTTCTTGGAATTTGGTGATCGTAGCAGAGTTGGTAGCTGCAACGGATGGACTGGGTAGGCGCATTAGCGTAGCTCAAAGATTCCTTAAAACAGATGAGATTTTTGCTGGGTTGATTGTCATTGGTGTGATTGGTGTGGTTATTGACATTTTTCTGGTTATGTTACATCGTATAGTCTGTAAATGGGCTCATAATTAGCAGAAAATACATTGAGTTTAACTATATCAAGATATCAAGTTTCAAAGTTATGCATTTACAGGTCTGTCAACTACATAAACAATTTAAAACTAGACGCGGCACTCTCAATGCTCTAGAAAACATTAACCTACATATTGACCAAGGAGAGTTTGTTTGTGCTGTAGGTGCTTCTGGTTCTGGTAAAACAACCCTGCTACGCTTGATTTCTGGACTGGATACACCAACTGCTGGTGAAATTTTGGTTGATGGTGTTCCTGTTAAAGGACCTGGGAGGGAACGAGGTTTAGTCTTTCAAAGTTATACCCTTTATCCCTGGATGAATGTCGCTGATAACGTCGGTTTCGGACTGAAACTACAAGGTATTCCCCCCATCAAACGCAAACAATCGATTTCTTACTATTTAGAAGTAGTTGGTTTAAGTGAATTTGCTCAAGCTTTACCTAGGCAATTATCAGGGGGAATGAAACAAAGAGTAGCCATTGCCCGCGCATTAGCATCACAACCAAAAATACTATTAATGGATGAACCATTTGGAGCTTTGGACGTGCAAACCAAAGAATCAATGCAGAAATTTTTACGTCAGATTTGGCAACAAACTGGAACCACAATTTTGATGATTACCCACGATGTGGAGGAGGCAATTTTCCTTTCCCAACGTATTTATGTGCTAACTTCCCGTCCTGGCAAAATTCGCCAGGAAATTAATATTGTTTTACCAGAAAAGGAATATGACCAAGTCAAGCAAAGTTGGGAATTTCAAAATTACAAACGTTTGATTTTCAACTTATTAAGTGGTTATTGAGTGGTATTAAACTCATAATAAAATGCCGTGCATGTTTTTGGATAACTGGGTGGGTGGAATTAAATATAAGATGAACGTAGGTTGGATTGAAGTATGAAACCCAACGCCCGCGCGGGTTTCGTTCCTCAACCCACCCTACAAATAATTGTGCCTCCCTACTTAACCACACATTTAGTGTCAGGAAAAAATTAGAAAGTCTTAATTTTCGATCAATATTCCCTTGAATGATCATAGTATTATAGGTTCCAGGGATTACATCCACCTTGCTCACAAGGCAAACTGATATAGATATATAGATGAAACTCACCAAACAAAGTAATCAAGAATGACTCACATTTCAACAGTGTTACCATCTTCTGCACTGACAAACTATCTATTAGGCGAGCTTTTCATCCCGCCAACAGGTGCACAATTGACTAAGTTCATTTTAACTTTGGGTTTGTGTGCGGGAATTTCCGTAGCAATTTATCTGGGACTTTTTTATGTCCTGCGACCTATTGTCCGTAAGTTAGAAAAAGATACATGGATTCTCGTTCTCGGTCTTTCTCAAGCTCCTCTGTCCGCAGTTTTGGTATTGTCTAGTCTCAAAATTTCCCTAGTCAATTTTAGCAGTTCCGGGGAAATCATTGAATGGATCCAAAAATTTGCTACAGCTTTTCTCATAGCCGCATTTACCTATTGGATTACTCAGATACTCACTGAATTGGTGGTTGTCTACTTAAAATCCTATGCTAGACAAACTGAAGCGGTTTGGGATGATGTTTTAGTACCCCTTTTGAAGAATTTCATCCCAGTTCTGACTTATATTATTGGCTTCTCCCTATTTTTTACCGTTCTGGGTGTAGACCTATCGGGAATAGGATTAGCCTTGGGTAGTATTACCTTGGTATTAGGTTTAGCAGTCAGGGACATTTTAAGCAATTTTTTCAGTGGTCTGGTCTTGCTAATTGACACACCATTTGAATTCGGAGATGTGATTGTTTTTGATGGTTCCCTGGCAATTATCAAGGAAATCGGTATTCGAGTTACCAAATTGTATCTGATTGAAGAGCATTGCGAAAAGTATGTACCTAATGCTACTCTAAGCAATCAGAGTATTACTAACTTGAGTCGTCCTACAACCCACTATGCTTATAAAATTCCCGTGTCTGTGAGAATTGATGCCGATTCTGCTTTAGCAACCAATATCTTGAAGGAAATTGTGATTGGACATCCAGACACCATAGCCAATTTTGATGATAAGCTAAGATACTTGGATTCATTTTATGGATTGAAGGAAGCTCAGGATAACAAACCTTCTAAAAAAGAAGCGGGGCGGAACCGTCTAGAATTAGACAGAGAAATTAGCCTACAGTTGAAAAAGATTGGTGCTGCATTTGAAACACTGCTGGAAGAAATTAAGGTTCTGGAAAGAGGTGGTTTAGAGTCACAGGAATTAATAGTTCTCCAAAAAACTTACATGGATATTTTGGAACTGGTGGGTATGGTAATTGTAACAGAGCGCAAGGGTAAACGACAGCGCTCTAGGTTAGAAGAGGAATCTAGCCAAAAAACAAACCTCATTTCTTTAGTCAGAATCTGGTATCGCACTTGGTTAGAAGATCCAGATTTAGTTATGGAAGACCGTCAGATCTTACCTGATGAATGGGAGCAGAAAATTGACCTGCTCAAACTTAAACTGAATAAACTATTTCAGATCATTTCTAATCCAGGAGTTAAGGAAACTCGATTGGACAATTATGTGGAAAACTTTGCCGAATGGCTAGAATCCAGCTTTAAGGAGTCTTCTACAGCTTGGAAGGAACCACAAGTACAAATCACCAATATTCAGGGATCTTCCATGGAATTTGCTGTCAGGTTCTACGTTGATAATATTCAGCTGGAACATTGGCGACGTGGTGAACGGGTTAAAAATGAAGTACGCCGAGAAATGATTCGACGATTAAGATTAGCTCATATTTACACTGGCTAACTGTCAATTTTTTCGGTCTCCACTCCTGGTGCTTTAACAGCATAATCAGGGTGGAGCTTTGTTTTTAATGTTAAACTAGCTGGGATGTGATATGGTTATACCATATTACATCCTACAACCCCTAAAATTTGTAACTGTTGTAACAACTATGATCAAACCTGCCCTAACTAAAATTGGCGCTCAAATGTCTAACTTAACTGGCGTTAGAGCAATTATGAAAGATATAAATGAAACACTCAGAGCAAATCAAGGGCAGGTATTATATAATCTCAGTGCTGGCAATCCCTTGATACTACCAGAAGTAGAGCAATTATGGCGAGACTGCACAGCAGATTTACTGTCCAGTGCGGAGTATGGGGAGGTTGTCTGTCGCTATGGTTCTTCTCAGGGTTACGCGCCCTTTATTGCTGCTATCGTTAAGGATTTCAATCAGCGTTATGGCTTGCAGTTAACAGAACGTAATATTTTAGTCACGGCTGGTAGTCAAACTATTTACTTCTATGCAGCTAATGCTTACGGTGGATATACTGAGGAGTGCAAATTGAAAAAAATTGTTTTGCCCCTCAGTCCAGATTATACAGGATATGGTGGTGTGAGTATCTGTCCAGAATCTTTAATTGCCTATAAACCAGCTCTGGATGTTGATGGTGTAAATCATCGTTTTAAATACCGTCCTGATTTTACCCAGCTTTCTATTACTCAGGAAACAGGTTGTGTGATTTTTTCTCGTCCCTGTAACCCCACAGGTAATGTGTTGAGCAATGAAGAGGTGGAAAAAATTGCCGCCCTGGCCACGCCCCATGATGTACCAGTCTTCATAGATTCCGCCTATGCGCCCCCTTTCCCAGCTTTGAATTTTACCGAGATGAAACCCGTATTTGGCGAAAATATTATCCACTGTATCAGTTTATCAAAAGCTGGGTTGCCAGGAGAAAGAATTGGGGTGGCTATCGGTGAGGAAAAATTATTACAGGTTTTAGAGTGTTTTCAAACTAATGCTGGTATTCATTCTTCTAGATATGGTCAGGCGATCGCCACCCGTGCCATAGAATCGGGGGCCTTGGCAAATATTGCGGAAACTGTGATTAGACCATTTTATCAGCATAAATTTGATGTATTGGAAAGCACTTTAGATGCGGTAATGCCCAAGGATTTACCATGGTTTTTACATCGGGGCGAGGGAGCGATTTTTGCCTGGTTATGGCTACAGGAATTACCCATTAGTGACTGGGAATTTTACCAACAGTTAAAGAAAGTTGGTGTGATAGTTGTACCAGGTAGTAGTTTCTTTCCCGGGTTAGAGGAGAATTGGGAACACAAACATCAATGTCTACGCATTAGTTTGACAGGTACTGATGAGGAAATTAGTATTGGTATGCAGCGTTTGGCGAAGATTGCCCAAGAGGTTTATCATCAATAGTGTTCAGACTAAATGAATCACAATGAAGCGGGAAAATAAAAACAGAAAACAAGAAATTGGAGATCAAAAAAAGGGGGAAACAAATCAGAGTTTCCCATTCCCCAACCTAGATGATTGGATCGAGATTGGTAAAATCGTTGCACCTCAAGGGTTAACTGGGGAAATGCGGGTTTATCCCCAGACTGATTTTCCAGAAAGGTTTGAAGAACCGGGGACTCGCTGGTTATTGCTCCCGGGAGAACCATCACCTCAACCGGTACAGTTATTACATGGTCGGTATGTAGAAGGCAAAAATCTATATGTAATTAAATTGCATGGTATAGGCGATCGCACTGCTGCAGAAAACCTGAGGGAGGGTAGACTATTTGTACCAATAAGCGATCGCCCGGAATTAGGTCCAGGAGAGTTTCACGTTATAGACTTGATAGGACTACCTGTATTTATGCAAGAATCTGGGGAGAGGATAGGGGATGTGACGGATATATTACCTTCTGGACACGACTTATTGGAGGTAAAATGTGATCCATCTTGGAATAAAAACTTAGGGGGAAAGACGGTTTTAATTCCCTTTGTGATGGAAATTGTCCCCGTGGTAGATTTAGCCAATAGACGGATTGAAATTACTCCTCCCCCTGGTTTATTGTCAATCAATGAATGAGCTATTCGGGACTGCTATTGACCCTATTAGCGCGAGCATCAGCAGAATTCATAACTTCTGCTAAATTTTCCAACACCTCACCGGGATAGTTTTCCAATTTTCTGGTAGAAATAGCAACTCTCCCCTTACTTTCATCTATATCAATAACAATACCCTTAATTTCCTGACCGATTTGGAAGACCTTTTCCAAAGACTCAGTAAATTTCTGACTAACTTGCTTGATATGGAGTAGGGCGCTCACCCCGTCCAAATCAACAAACACACCAAATGGCTTAATCCCAGTGACCTTACCAGTGACCAACTGATCAGTCTGTAATAAACTGAGGTTACTGGAACGAGTTGCCAATCGTTGAGAAAGAATTAGCTTCTTGTTAGCGCGGTTTACCTCTAAAAAACCAACAGTAAGGGTTTGTCCCTTGAGAGCTTCTAGATTTTCCCGTTCCAGCAAGTGGGATTTGGGGATAAAACCGCGTAGGGAAAGAACCTCCACATTCACACCACCCTTATTCACACCAATAACTCTTACGGGGATGCTTTGGGAATTTTCTTGCATTTGAGCAACTTTTTCCCAAATGTGCTGAATTTCCAGCTGTCTACGGGAAATAGTAACTTGACCTTCCGCATCTTGCTCACGAACAATCAAAAACTCCATCTCCTCATTTAGGGGAAGAATTTCCGATAAATCCGTGACTGTTCTCAAAGAAGCTTCATCTCGGGGAAGGAATGCTGATGATTTACCGCCAATATCAACATAGGCTCCGTCATGGTCAAGTTGAAATACTTTACCGCGTACAATTTGTCCTTTTTGAAATTGGTAATCGTGTTTTTCTAAAGCCTTAGCAAAATCATCCATGGAAAAAGATGAGGTAGCTATTTGAGAAGATTCGGATGGAGAAGTCATGATTTTTGAAGATGAGGGCAAGATATTTAATGGATTAATGGTAGACAATTTCCAGATAGTTTGTTATTGATCAATCATTAGTTGTCACCAGTAGGCTAAACAGTTGTTGAACTTGTTCCCAAGCTTCAGCAGCAGCTTTAACATTATAACTGGCGCGGTGATCGCAAAAAAATCCGTGATTAGCTCCATCGTAGCGAAAGATCCGATGGGGAACGCGGTGTTTTTTTAAAGTATCCTCAATTTCATCTACCTGTTCCTGGGGTATACTAGCATCTTCCATGCCAAAAAACAGATAAATAGTGCCAGAAATTTCCGATGTACGGAGTAGAGTAGGGTGATTACCTCCGGGGGTGCGGGTAGGGATTCCAGCCCCATAAAAGGAGGCTGTAGCCTTAATATCCGGGAGAGTTGCTGCTAAATAGGCTACATGTCCCCCAAAGCAAAATCCTATACAACCAAAATTAGCTGGTTGCACGTTCTCCAAGGTTTTGAGATAATTAATGCTGGCTCCTATATCACCCAGTAGCTCTGTAGCTTTAGTTTGTGACCAAGCATATTTTCTACCGATCTCAATTTCATCTGGGCTGTATCCTGCTTCAAATCCTGGTGCTTGGCGTTGAAAAAGAGCAGGGGCGATGGCCACATACCCTAACCTGGCAATTCGTTCAGTGACATCGCGAATATGTTCATTTACGCCAAATATCTCTTGCAAAACCACAATTCCTGGATAGATACCAGTTGCTACGGGTTCTGCCAAATAACCATCTATGGAACCGTCTAGACCGTGAATTTGAACTTTTTTGGCATTTATCGCTCGAGGATAATTTTCCGTCATGATCAAAAAAATATAAGGGAATGCAAAAAGTAGATGAATTGATTTGAAGAATATTCTAACTAAGTTCTGACATTGCTATCTTAAACAAGTAACAGATAGAAAGTAGATATACAAAGTTCAAGACTGTTAACAACAGCTACAGTCATCAGGAGAATTGGTAATGATTCAATTCCGTATTCAGCCAGACAGTGAAATTCCCGCTTCTAGTCAATTATTTAATCAAATTCGCTTTGCGATCGCCTGTGGACAGTATGGTTCTGGTTACAAACTACCCAGCACCAGAGCCTTAGCTATACAAACGGGACTGCACCGCAATACAATTAGCAAAGTGTATCGTCAATTGGAGGAAGAAGGATTTGTCGAGAGTTTAGCAGGTTCAGGAATTTATGTTCGGGTTCAAGGCCACGAAACTGGTAGTCGTTTACAACTACCAATTTTGCAACAATATCCCCAAGCATTTAAATCCATCCAACAAACCCTAGACGAACTACTCAATCAAGGTTGTTCCCTCAATCAAGCTAGAGAGCTATTCTTAGCTGAGGTAGATTGGCGTCTGCGATGCAGTGCTAGGGTTTTGGTAGCAGTACCATTACAGGATATTGGGGTTGGACAATTAATGGTTGACGAATTGGAAGAGTCCCTAGAAATTCCCGTAGAGCTAGTGGCCATGGAAGAATTGGCCGCAGTCCTAGAAGAAACTACCTCCGCTACCTTGGTGACAAGTAGATACTTTATAGGGGATGTGGAAGCAATTGCTGCTCCCAAAGCAGTGCGTGTTATTCCTCTTGATATTCATGACTATAATAAAGAACTAAATGTAGTTAAAAACCTCCCTAGATCCAGTTGTGTCGGTATAGTTAGTCTTAGTCCCGGTATTCTAAGAGCTACAGAAGTAATACTACATGGGTTACGTGGTGATGATTTACTAGTCATGACCGCCCAACCCAAGGATGCTTATAAGTTAAATGCGATCGCCAAGCGATGCGAGGTGATTTTTTGTACTGACGCCACAAGTCATTCTGGTGTACAAACGGTAGTACAGGGCATAGCAGAAGATATCATTCGCCCTCCCAAACTAATTCGCTGTGCAAATTATATTGCTCTACAATCAGTGAATTTACTACAGAGGGAATTGGGATTAATTTAGAGCTTTTTCCAAATGTTTTTCCCCATCTAATTACGATGGTTATTAGAGTAGTGAACCCTAGTACCAGCCCAAAGTAACTTCTCCCGCAGGGTCTGATAATAAGAATTATTGGCCCGCAAGATAATAAACTTAGCCCGACAGTCAGTCATGCGCACATCCACACGATGACCGGGCCAAATAGAAGTGGATAAGACTCCATCCATCCACAACTTTGTGCTTAAATCATAATCACCTAGGGGCCAAACACTGACCACGGAACCAGGTGGTAACACTAAGGGACGACTGGAAAGACTCATAGGACAAATGGGGGTAACGGTAATAGCCTCCATGCCATCGTGCATAATTGGACCATTGGCAGAAACCGTATAACCAGTAGACCCAGTGGGGGTAGAAACAATTAATCCATCTCCCACATACTGATCAACCACTTCTCCATCAATTTCCATTTCTAGAATTGAGGTTATCATCCTATCCGCAGAAGCGGGTTTAATACAAAACTCATTTAATGCGAGGAATTTTTCAGTCACCGGTTCCAGATTAATCCTAGGTCCCTCATAAACAGCTGCTTGTAACATCATCCGTCTTTGTAGGGCATAGCGATCCTCTAATAGTCGATCCCAAACTTGTTCCGGTTCCTGAAACTCATCCGTGGACTCAGTTAAAAACCCCAGATGACCACCCACATTTACCCCTAAAATGGGGATACCAGCTGGAGCCAAATGTCTAGCACTAGTTAAAACTGTGCCATCTCCACCCAATACTAGAGCCAGGTCAATAGGTTGGGTGGCGGAGGCTAAAAATACGGGATAGGGGTTATCTTTAGGTCCACTTGGTCCAACCAAAACTTGACAATGACGCTTCTCTAGTTGTTTTGCACAGAGTTCTGCCCAACGTTTACTTTGAGAGTCCCGTGCTTTGTAAGCAATGATTACCTGCTTGAGTTGCACGCAATGTTACCACTTGAGTAGGTTAAACTGCTCCATATCAACGGTATTACGGTTACGGTAAATAGTTAAAACTATTGCTAAACCTACCGCTGCTTCTGCAGCTGCTACGGTAATCACAAAAACTGTGAATACCTGGCCTTTAATTAAAGTTGAATCCAGGAAATTGGAAAATGCCATTAAATTTAGATTCACGGCATTTAACAACAATTCAATGGACATAAGTACCCGAACGGCGTTACGACTGGTAATTAAGCCATAAATGCCAATACAAAACAAAGCTGCTGCAAGTAGTAAAAAGTATTGAAGTTGCATGATTGACCAATTGCTGATGGAAATTTATTCCTGATTACCAGTAGTAGATACCAATTCTCTGGGACGCTCTGGCAAGGTGAGGATGGTTTGTGGTAGCTCAGATGGGGTAACCTGATCTGGTAGGTATTCCCGTCGAGCTAGAATAATTGCCCCCACCATGGCTATCAATAATAAGATTGAAGCCAATTCAAAGGGTAGCAGGAAGTCACTAAATAGGTGAACACCTATTACAACTACGGAATTTTGGGTTGCTGGTGGTGTGGTGGTGTTACCCCAGGGTGTTGCTAACACCATGGCGCTTAAAAGGGCAAATAGTCCCAAGCTAACCACACCTGTGACTATTTTTCGTAAACCAGCACTAGGTAGGGCGGCAAAGTCTTGACGCTTGTTTACTAACATAATAGCAAACAATATGAGGACGTTAATAGCCCCTACATATATCAACACCTGGGCTGCTGCCACAAAATCGCCATTGAGCAATAGGTATAGTCCAGCCATGCTGATAAACACACCACCTAGCAAAAAAGCAGAATAAACAATATTAGAGAACAGCACTACACCCAGTGCTGCACCAATCATCATTGCACCCAATATGCCAAATGAAACCGATTGTACTCCTTCGCCTAAATTCACTGTTTTCGATCCTTTTGATATTTGACAAATAACCAATTACTCACGACCACTTTCCACTAGGTCTTGCGGAAAGGAACCAGCACGGGGAGCATCAGCAGGGACTCCATGGGGTTCGGTGACTCCCTTGGGTAGGTAAACTAGTTCCCGCAGCGGTGTCACCATGGGGTCATTGGTGACTTTGTAGGGTAATCTTCCAAGCGCAACATTGTCATAGTTGAGTTCGTGGCGATCGTAGGTGGCTAATTCATATTCTTCTGTCATGGACAAACAATTAGTAGGACAGTATTCTACACAATTGCCACAGAAAATACAAACTCCAAAGTCTATGCTGTAGTGTTTAAGCTTTTTCTTCTTGGTAGCTTTGTCCATTTCCCAGTCCACCACTGGTAGGTTAATGGGACAAACCCTGACACAAACCTCACAGGCAATGCATTTATCAAATTCATAGTGGATTCTACCGCGAAACCGCTCACCAGGAATCAATTTTTCGTAGGGATATTGTACAGTAACAGGACGCCGCTGCATGTGATCAAAGGTTACTGCTAAACCCTGTCCGATATAACGGGCCGATTGTACTGCTTCTTTGGCGTAATCACCAACTTGTTTGAGGAACTTTAGCATGGTTTATCTCTTCTGTAGTCCTTTAATGATGATTGGCGTTCAGGAATTATTGCTCTTAACCACCGAAAACACTGGGAAAGGCTAATTTTAGGGCTGCGGTTAACAGCAGGTTGACTAATCCAATTGGCAGTAGAAATTTCCACCCCAAATCTAATAACTGGTCAATTCTTACCCTGGGCACTGTCCAGCGAATTAAAATGGCTAGGAATACCAAAAAGTAAGCTTTTAATACTGTCATGGTAATACCTAAAGCCGCTGTGATGACTTGTAAAATCGAGCTGGTTTCACTCAGTCCTAACCATTGACCTAGGAGGCTAACTGGTATAGGTAAATGCCAACCTCCCAAGTACAAAATTGCTACTAGTAGGGCGGAGAGGATGAGGTTAATGTAGGAACCTAGGTAAAACAAACCGAATTTCATTCCCGCATATTCGGTTTGATATCCAGCTACTAGTTCTTCCTCTGCTTCTGGTAGGTCAAAGGGTAAACGTTCGCATTCCGCCAAAGCTGCAATCCAAAAGATGATAAAACCCAGTGGTTGTCTCCAAACGTTCCAACCTAAAATCCCCAGGTGAGATTGTTGGTTGACTATATCAATTGTACTTAAGCTATTGGACATCATGGCTATGGCCAAAACGCTCAATGCTAGGGGTATTTCATAACTGATCGACTGTGCTGCTGCTCGCAGTCCCCCCAACAAGGAGTATTTGTTATTAGATGCGTAACCAGCCATTAATAACCCTATGGGTTGAATACTTGATAGGGCAATCCATAAAAACACACCTAGGCCCACATTAGTGATAACGATATTTTCCCCAAACGGTACTATCAAAAATGACAAAAATACCGGGATTACTACAATAATCGGTCCTAATGTGAATAACCAGGCATCCGCTTTAGCTGGTACTATGTCTTCTTTAAATATCAGTTTTAGACCATCGGCTACAGGTACTAGCAAACCAAATGGACCTTGATATTCTGGACCAATTCTTTGCTGTACAGCAGCGGATATCTTCCGCTCTAGCCAAGTAGCAACTAACACGCCTACTGTGGCCCCAATCAACATTAAGATCATCGGCAATGGCATCCAAATAGCTTTGGCTACCCCGGCTGGGATTCCTAAATCCTTCACCGATTGAATAAAAGTTCCTTGGAGGTCTATTCCTGCATTCATTTTTGCTACTCTTTGTAGTCGTCAACTCATCGTAAATCTACGAATATTAGGTAAATTAATAAAGGTAAATTTACTGGTATATCATCTCAACTGAGATGGTGGCTAATGGCAGACTTGTTGCCAATTACTGAGTCTAGTATATCTTTAGATGGGTTTCGTCAATTGATCCCAGATAACAACTTCTACTTATGATTGAGATTGGTTCTAAGGGGGGAACAAAGTTTTATTTCCCCCCCTCGCCATTAACGCTGATCTATAGCAGTGTAAGCTATTCCATGTAGACCGTTATAAACCTGGGTGGGACGGAAAATGCGATTTTCTTCTAGTTGTTCTTTCCAGTGGGCTAACCAACCAGCAACACGAGCGATCGCAAATACGGGCGTAAATAAGTCTGTCGGAATGCCCATCTTTCTGTAGACTAGACCGGAATAAAAGTCAACGTTAGGATATATTCCCTTATTGCCAACTTTCTCGGTCATGATTCTTTCTACTTCCTGAGCAATAGCATAATATTTGTCAGATCCAAACTTATCGAATAGTTGTAGGGCCAAGTCTTGTAGAATTGTGGCTCTGGGGTCTTTAACTTTGTAGACACGATGTCCGAAGCCCATAATTTTGGCTTTTTTTTGCAGACGTTCTTCTAAATAGGGTGCAACATTATCTACAGAGCCAATTTCTTCTAACATCTGTATAACTTCTTCATTAGCACCCCCATGTAATGGTCCACCCAAAGTACCTACCGCACTGGCTACAACAGCATAGGGATCAGTTAGTGTGGAAGCTGTGACTCGTGCACTAAAAGTAGATGCGTTCATGGTATGCTCAACATGAAGAATTAAGCAAACATCGAAAATTCTTGCCGCTAAGGGATCAGGCTCTTTTTCATTGAGCATGTACAAGAAGTTGGCAGCATAATTTAGATCATCCCTAGGTTTGACTGGATCATTGCCCTTGCGCATTAGTTGAAATGCCGCTACCATGGTAGGGATTGTGGCTATTAACCGCACTACTGCATCTCGGATGTATACCGGATTATGGAGATCTCGACGAGAATAGAATAATCCTAATGCTGCTGCTGAAGCTTGTAAGGCATCCATTGGATGTCCGCTTTCAGGAAAGCATTTCATCATATCTCGAATACGGTATTTTATCCGTCTATGGCTGACAATTTCCTTTTCAAAGTCTACTAGTTCCTCTTTAGTGGGTAGTTTGCCCCAGATGAGGAGATAGGCAGTCTCTAAGAAGGTACTTTTAGCTGCCAGTTCCTCAATTCTAATGCCACGATACTCTAAAATTCCCTTTTGCCCGTCCACATGACTAATACTAGACTGGGCTGCAGGAATTCCTTCTAAACCTGGCTTATACTCGCACACCGTCATGGCTACACCATTTACCTTATGAAATATCAGCAACAAGCTAACTTACCAGGGATCCCCCTCACAGTTAATAGTTGTTGATTTAACAACCATTGTATGCGAAAGCTCAAAAAAACTGTTATAGCAGGTATTTCGGGGGTGTCAACCAAAACATTTGACTACGACCCACTATAGAGCCATTATCTGGCACCTCTATTCCTATCATACCTGCTTTTTTGAGGATGAGTTTTTCTTTTGCTTCTCCCCAGATAAGAATTTCCGCCCAACTGCTTAAACATGGTTCATGTCCCACTAATGCTAAATGAGTTTGCTGGTCATATTTTTGATCATGTCTTCTCGGTTCTAACCATTCTTGTATCCAACTGTGAACATTCCCTTCCCAGCTCAAATGTAATGAAGTTTCTAATTGGGAACCCAGTCCAGCTTGCATAAGTATTTCTGCCGTTTGTTTGGCGCGAACTAAAGGACTAGTTAAGATTAAATCGAATTTAAATTTGAGTTGGATTAGTCTTTGGGCAATTTTTTCCGTTTTCTTTCTACCTTCTGTAGTGAGCGATCGCTCTTCGTCTTTAATATCTGATTGATGTTCTTCAGCAATACCATGACGGATTAGGTATAGGTACATATGTTAATAAGGTGGTTATTAGTTTATTAGTTTAATGATATTGGTATTATAATTTAGAGACCTTGGATTATTAGTCATCAAAATTCATGACCGTGATTATCGCTGGAGAGCGGAGTGGGGTGGGTAAAACTACTGTAACACTCTCACTTTTATCATCCCTATGTCGTCAGGGAGTTAGTGTTCAATCTTTTAAGGTTGGTCCGGATTATATTGATCCTATGTTTCATCAGTATGTAACCAATCAACCCTGTCGTAATTTAGATGCGGTTTTGACCTCTGAGCGGTATATTAAGAAATGTTTTAAACTTCACAGTAATAAATCTGAATACGCTTTGATTGAAGGAGTAATGGGTTTGTTCGACGGTGTAGGTGCTTCGTCACTAATTATTGATAATAACAGTGATAAGATTAATTACCCGGTGGATTTTGCCAGTACCGCTCATGTAGCTAGATTATTAGATGTTCCCGTCATATTAGTGATTGACTGTGGTCGTCTGTCTGGTTCTGTAGCTGCTATTGCTCATGGTTACTGTTATTTAGATCCCAGAATAAAAATTGCTGGATTGGTATTGAATAGGGTGGGGAGCGATCGCCATTTATCTTTATTAAAAAGTTCTCTCAAAAATCTTGGTTTACCTATTGTTGGTGTACTAAAAAGGGAAGATAATATAAGCATTCCTGATCGTCATTTGGGTTTAGTGCCCACAGGAGAATTAACCGCCCTAGACAGGGTGATTGACCAGTTGGCAAAGTTAGGAGATAATTGTTTTGATTGGGAATTATTATTACCACTGTTGCGGGTGAATCAGCTCAAGGAACCTAAATTAGCCGGGTTAACCGAAGTTAGTATGGGGGTTAATATTCAACAATCAGGTTATAGAATTAGAATTGCGGTAGCCCGGGACAAAGCCTTTAACTTTTATTATCAAGACAACCTGGACCTATTACAGGAACTGGGAGCAGAATTAGTATTTTGGAGTCCTACCAATGATGATCAATTACCTAAAAACATTCAGGGGATGTATTTTGGGGGTGGTTTTCCCGAAGTATTTGCCCAAGATCTGGCTGGGAATATTCAGGTGATGGGTCAGGTGAAAAATATAATCTTATCTGGAATACCAACCATCGCAGAATGTGGAGGTTTAATGTATTTATGTGAAAGCATTATTGACTTTGATAATCAACCCTGGCCTATGGTAGGAATAATACCAGCATCGGCGAAAATGGATAAAAAACTAACTCTAGGTTATCGTCGCGCAGTAGTTTTAGAAAACAGTTTTTTACACCATGCAGGAAAAAACATTTATGGACATGAGTTTCATCGTTCTTGTTTAAATAGTGAAACCACATGTCCCTTATTTAATACTTTCCGTTATGACTGTGAGGAAAATATGGGATGGGAAGGATGGAATCTAGCCAATGTGCACGCTTCCTATATACATCAACACTGGGGTGAGAGTATAGAGATTCCCCAAAACTTTTTGGGAGAATGTGTAAAGTTTTTAAAAACCAGAAGTAAAATGTAGGTATAAAGAGTTTTTCCCAAAAAATAGATGTTTTGGAAGTGGTGCGTTAAATTTATTATTGGTGCTTTGGGGTTGTGGCTAAGTTTAGACTTGGCGTGCTCCTTAGGAGCAGAAATTTTTTGGTTTCAGGAAGTGGGTTATTTACCAAACTTACTGATGCGACTAATAACTCAGGGTATGATCTGGGTGATTGTTACTGGGATCAGCATAATTTATTTCTGGGGAAACCTTTCCCTAGCGAAAAAATGGCAATATCCTCAAGGGTTGAAGATAGATCCAGCAATTACAGAAAAAAATAAGTTAAGCAGCAGAATCAAAAATTTTCTGAGTCCCCAATATCCCCAAATATATCAACCAGAAAACATAGAAACTGGAACCCCACCCATTAAATTTATTTGGCTATTACCATTGAGCTTGGGTTTGAGCTTATTAATAGGAATAATATTAATCTGGTATGGGCAATTCGTCATCAGCTATTGGCAAAACCCAGGTACTGGAATTGATGATTTGTACGATTCAACAATTATATTTAGATCTGAAATAATTCCCCAAATCTTAATCAAGATAATATCTCAGTTTAGGTATTTTATATTGGCATTAGGCATAGGGATAGCTATTTTAGTGTATGGGGAATTTTTGCTGTGGGCGATCGCCATAATTATCAGTTGTGGTTTTGGCTGGTTAGTATGTCAAAGATGGAATACAATTTTATTATACTTTTATCCTACAAATTTTAATCAAACAGAACCTTTATTTGGCAAAGATGTCAGCTTTTACGTATTTTCTTTACCAGTAGCAGAAATTCTCTGTTTTTGGTTTTTAGGATTATGTATATATGCAATTATATCAGTTACTCTTACCTATTTACAATCAGGCAATAGTCTTAGTCAGGGTATATTTCCTGGGTTTGCACCCAAACAGAAACGTCATTTATTCACCCTAGCTGGCGGAATGATGCTGGTAGTAGGTTTCAGTTATTGGTTAGCGCGCTATCAGCTAGTTTATTCACCCCGGGGAGTGAGTTTTGGCGCCAGTTTTACCGATGTTCATTTTCAGTTACCAGCTAATACCACACTTTGTGTGGGCGCGGTGATTCTAGCGTTTTACCTATTATGGCAAAGTTTATTTTGGCATCGCAAATCTCCCCATCATCAATGGGGAATTTATGGGTTAGGGATTTATGTAGGATTAATAATCCTCACTGACTGGATGATACCCAATGTCATGCAGTATCTGGTAGTACAACCCAATGAGTTGGAAAGAGAAAAACCTTATATAGAACGTACTATTGCTCTTACCCGTCAAGCATTTGATTTAGACTCCATTGACGCTCAAACCTTTAACCCCCAAGAAAACCTGACTAGGTCTGATCTAAAGGCTAATGATTTAACTATTAGGAATATTCGACTATGGGATCAAGAACCACTTTTAAAAACTAATCGTCAATTACAGCAAATTCGTCCCTATTACCGGTTTCCTGACGCGGATGTTGACCGCTACATGATTAAAAGAGAAATTAGCACAGAAACTCAAACACAACCACAGACAGTTCCAGAAAAACGTCAAGTCCTAATTGCTGCACGAGAATTAGATTATGATGCTGTTCCCTCACAAGCACAAACTTGGGTTAATCGCAGTTTAGTCTACACCCATGGTTATGGATTTACAGTTAGTCCTGTCAATACAGCTGCACCTGGAGGTTTGCCAGAATACTTTGTTAAAGATATCAGTGGTAATGGTAAGGCACTAACTACAGCTAATACAGCTATTGATCAGAGTATACCTATTGGTGAGCCACGAATTTATTATGGAGAAATTTCTAATACTCATGTCATGACCGGAACTAGGGTTAAAGAATTAGATTATCCTAGCGGTGCAGATAATGTTTATAATACCTACGATGGTCGAGGAGGAATTCAAATTGGATCTGGATGGAAACGTTGGTTATTTGCCATGTATTTCAAAGATTGGCCAATGATTTTTACACGGGATTTTTTACCAGAAACTAAGATATTGTTTAGGCGTAATATTAGTCAAAGAATTCAGGCGATCGCTCCTTTTTTACAATTTGATAGCGAACCCTATTTAGTAGCAGCAGATGGTAATTTTAATGATAAAGATAAACAAATTAAAGCTGGGAAAAACTATCTTTATTGGATAATTGATGGCTATACTAATAGCAGTAGTTACCCTTACTCAGATCGCAATGAAAATGGTATTAACTACATTCGTAATTCGGTAAAAGTTATCATTGACGCTTATAATGGTACGGTAAGATTTTATATGGCTAAACCAGAGGATCCTTTAATTATTTCCTGGTCAAAAATCTTCCCTAAAATGTTCCAACCTTTGATAAATATGCCTGAAAATCTCCGCAGTCATGTTCGCTATCCAGTGGACTTGTTTAAAATACAATCGGAACGATTAATGACATATCATGTGATCAATCCCCAAGTGTTTTATAACCGGGAAGACCAATGGCAAATTCCCAATGAAATCTATAGCGGAGAGTCCCGTCAAGTTGAACCCTATTATTTGATAACTAGTTTACCTAGTGTTCCCTTTGAAGAGTTTATCTTACTGCTCCCCTACACGCCAAAGCAAAGAACAAACTTAATTGCCTGGTTAGCAGCACGTTCTGACGGTGAGAACTACGGTAAGCTACTATTGTACAATTTTCCCAAAGAAAGGTTGATTTATGGTCCAGAACAAATAGAAGCTAGGATTAATCAGGATCCGGTCATTTCTCAGCAAATTTCCCTATGGAATCGTCAGGGATCGAAAGCAGTACAGGGTAATCTTCTTATTATTCCCATTGAGCAATCCTTATTGTACGTAGAGCCAATTTATTTGGAAGCAACTCAAAATAGTTTGCCAACATTAGCTAGAGTGATTGTAGCTTATGAGAACCGTATTATCATGGCACAAAGTTTAGAAACAGCATTGGAAGCAATATTTAGAGCAGAAGTTACACCAGCTCCAGCAATCATTCGTCCTGTTGAGGAGGAGGGAATCCCACCCAATTGAAAAACCTGTTCTATCTCTGGGTAGAATTTAACTTACGGTTCAAGGTTTTGGCTACAGTGTTGACCATTAGTCCAAATTTCATACTCACCATAAATTGCATGAAAATGAGCAGGAGGATAATCTGCAAAAAACAGTTTAATGATAATTCCGTAAAATCTGGTAATTTCCGGCATGAATTTGATTCCTAATGGTCATTAGTTTTTATAACAATAACATTTTAACAAAATTTGTTAGGTTTTGCCCACTTAAATCCATAAGTTTGGTCAAAAAACAGTTAAAAAATATCCTGCGCTACGTAGCAACTATTTTTGTTATAATAGCACAAGTCCAATTATACAGGAGCGATATGTTATACCATTTGGATTTTCATGTTGAATACCCAAATATGACACAGGGGGAGCTGTTTAATATCTGGAGCGAAGAAGCAGATACCGCACTACAAGCTAAACAAGCGGGAGTGGTAGTGGATCTATGGAAGTGTGTGGGAACTCGTCGGGTAATCGCCATTGTAGATGTTCCCACACCCGATACTCTGGATCAAATCCTCTTGGATTTACCCATTATGAAAAAAATGGGTCAAAATGTCCATGTACAAGTCACTCCTTTGAGAAGATATGAAGACTTTGCAACGGATGTAAAAGCACGTCTATCAAATAATTAAGCATTTATATAGTCCGATAGTTCCCACCTCACTTCGTTGCAGGTGGGAATTTAGTTGGGTTATTTGAGGAGTAAGTTATTTCTTGAGATAGAGATTTTGATATTTACAATCAAACCTATCGAAAGATATAGGTAAACTTTTATTATGCTAAACATATAATTGAAAAGATGATTGAAAAATAATTATGAAATTAAGAAAATTCTTATGAGGTTTTTAAAAACCTGCATTTGGGTTATATCAAAACATGAAAATAACTTTGGAAATTATACAAAACTCTCTCAAGATCACCAACGCTATCACCAAAGGTAAATGATATGTATACAAAAAGTATATTACAAACTCAGGTGGAAACTGTGACAATAAATCAGAAATTTGATTACCTCAAACAAAGGGAAGGTGTCCAAGAAAGTGGTCAAAAACAAGATATGAGCCAGTGGCTCAGTATTTCTGATATAGCTATTAGTTTAAGTCCCTTGGGCTTTGTAATTGTCTGGGCAGTATTTTTATTAATACTCCAAAAAATTCGCTCTGCTTTGGAGGAAAGAGTGTCATTGACTGTCAAGGGAGTCAGTCAAGTCCCCTGTAAAAACTGTAAATTCTTTTCTAATAACCATTATCTCAAGTGCGCAGTAAAACCAGATATAGTCCTTACGGAAGCAGCTATAGACTGTTCTGAGTATTGTCCTAAAAAAACCAAGTTTACTCCGAGGAGATTTTTTAGATAATTAAAAGAAAATAAAGAAATTGGTTTTTTAGCGATCAGAAATCTAAACTGTTAATAGTAAAAGTCAATACATAGATTTTGCCCCTATTATAATCACGTTCATAGTATTTTACTTCATAGTCCCAATAGTGAGTACAGTTAATATAGCTTTGACTAGAACTTTGTGGTACCCCATAAAGTCAGGGATTTAATAGAGTAGTATAAAACTCAAACCCTAACTGATAAATACTAGTGCCCCCTTCATAAAAAACTAGTCCCTATCACCCAAAAAAAATATTAAGATTGTACTGACTATAGTTTTAAACCCAGTGAGTACAATCTCAATAAATTCAATAAATTTAATCCCTATGCACAATTTTTTTGGGTTGAAGGTCAACTGCTATAAGCAGAACATGCACCAAATTCCTTGACCAAGCTGGAAAAATAGATTTGGTGTGGACTATCTAATTTATTATCAAGAGTAACTTATGTCCTTTCATGGTAACTTTTTGGCTTTGGGTGAACAATTTTTGGAGGTTCCTTTGAGCGATCGCTCAGAAATACTTGATCGGTTACAAGAATTAATGATTGCTTGTAATTTTGAACTTGATGGTTCATTGCGAGTACAAGTAAACAGCATCAGGGAAGCAGTGATTGTGCAAAACACCATTCTGCAATTTTTGGGATCCCGGGAGGAACTAGTAGAATGGTTGGAAACTTGTTGGTATTGCGGTTACAATCACTAGTTGTTGTTAATAGCTATTGCTGATATTCGTAATACTTTTTATACCTTACTAATTCTATGGTTAACTGCAAGAGGGACAAGAAGCTGCTCCAATTTCTCTATTATGAGTTAGAACTTTCCCAAGCTGATATTGCTGTCGCTCTACGACACCGTAAGTTTGATGAAGCACCAATTCCCATGTTGCTTTGGCAATATGGACTAATAGATCTAAAACAACTAGAAAGGATTTTTGATTGGTTAGCGGAAAATGTTTAATCAATTTCTATCCCCAACTCTAAAAGGTACATACCATGATTACTACTTTAATTGCTGGATTAACTATTTTGGTGATTACGGGAATGACTAATAGCTATATTAGTCATAGATTATTCATAAAAGATTCTGATCAACCCACTAACAAACCATCTTAGTTTATATCTAAATTTGGTGGTTTAGCATACAGATATGGTGCAAAAATTGAGGCATAATCAAACATAAATAAGTGACTTTAATCACTGCTATGTAAACCAGTTAGTCTCCATAAAAATCCCCTAGAGGAATATTTGTGATGGGTAAAATTAATATTAACGATACTACATTACGTGATGGTGAACAAGCGGCAAGAGTTACTTTTACACTCAAAGAAAAAGTGGCGATCGCCCAATTTTTGGATGCCATTGGTATTCCAGAATTAGAAGTAGGTATACCTGCTATGGGGGAAGAACAAATTAATGCCATTAGAGCTATTAATGATTTAGATCTAAATGCCAAATTACTAGCTTGGAACCGAGCAGTTATTTCAGATATTAAAGCTTCTCTCTCCTGTGGGATCAAAAGAATACACATCGCTATTCCCGTTTCTGGAATCCAAATTGCTACCAAATTCCATGGACAATGGCGAGTTAGTTTACAAAGACTGCAAGACTGTATTCACTTTGCACTGGATCACAATCTTTGGGTAGGAGTGGGAGGAGAAGACTGTTCCAGAGCAGATGAAGGTTTTCTGGAAGATGTTGCTTTGTATGCTCAAGAATGGGGTGCATCAAGATTTCGCTTTTGCGATACGGTGGGTGTGTTAGAACCCTTTAGAACCCACCTAAAAATTAAACGACTAGTCTCTCGATTATCAATTCCCATAGAAATTCATACCCATAACGATTTTGGACTCGCTACTGCTAATGCTATTGCTGCTATTAGGGGTGGTGCCCTGTCTGTAAATACTACCGTTAATGGACTGGGTGAAAGAGCGGGGAACGCAGCTTTAGAAGAGGTTATTATGGCTTTAAAATACATATATGGAGTTGATTTAGGAATAAACACAGATAACTTTTCGGAGCTATCTCAATTAGTCGCTAATGCAGTCGGATCCAATGTTCCACCTTGGAAGGCCATAGTAGGTAAAAACACAATGAGTAAAAATACTCGTGATGGCTGGTCAGGGATTGATCGTCATAGTATAGTCAAAAACCCGGAGGTATATAGGAAATTTGCACTACCAGACGAGTGGTAATCTAGTCTTAGGATTAAATCAATACTATAGGAAAAGTCTATAAGGAAATTAATACCTTTAAATAGGAAAAAAAATAAGAAGAAAAATTTAAGCTAATAGAGGTGTTAATGCAACAGGAAGAAATAGAATTAAACTCTCCACCTGTGTTTGAAATTGGGCAAAAAGTACGGGTCAAAAAACTGATTAAAAATGATGGTACTTTTCCTGGTCGAGAAATTGGAGAAGTTTTAGCCAGGATCGGAGACGTGGGTTATGTGGCGAGTATAGGAACTTTTCTACAGGCATATTATATATATGCTGTGCATTTCTTAGATACGGGGTACATTATCGGTTGTCGCAAAAGAGAACTAGAATCCGCTGAGGAAATATCTTATGAAAGTAATGCTACGGGTAAATGATGCTGGAACTTTAGTTGTCTATGTCGCCAAAAAGGACTTAGAAGAAGAAGTTGTTAAACAAACAGATAGTGAAGCAGGCAAGGTTCTTACTTTAGCTAATGGTTGGCAATTAGAATTTAGTCAAATTCCCCCACGAGAAAATTTGCCTCAAACCGTAGAAGCTAAACTTCTACACTAACCTGACACAAAAAGATACCTGAATTATATAATAATGCAGGTATCTATATCTTGAGTAACTTAATTTATGTAATTAACATGGGTAAAAAGTATCTAACCTTATCACAATTGAATATAGAGGGACAATTTTTAGGTTTTAGTTCACGGGGAAGTGATGGGGGTAAGTGTAAAATAAAATACAAACACTTGTATTTAAAAACTTCTACCCAAGATGTAAAAATTAAGATTCCCAAATATTTACGTTGCTCTTTGAGGAATTTGTTAACTGGGGAACAAATTTGTGTGAGTGTGGTAAAGAAATTAAATCGGATCAAGGGTAAAATTAAACTTACAGCTTATGGAGTTAGGTCTGTAGGATTTTGTCCTAGAGATTATTCATCAAAGGAAAATAACGCTAAAATTATGGTTTGTCAAAAATCTGGATGTCTCAAACATGGAGGCAAATCTTTATTGGCCAACCTAGAAAAAACCCTGTGCGATCGCGGTTTATTAGATAAAGTTAAAATTGAACATACCAATTGCCAGAAAACTTGTAGTACAGCTCCCAATTGTATATTAATGTTGGGAAAGGAACAATATAGTAAGCTAGAACCAGAAGCAATAGCCAGTTTACTAGAAACCCACTTTTTTGCAAATAATATATAGTAAATTTTATATAAAAATATCATTATCAATAAACATGGTGATAAATTTAGCATCTCTTCATAATATATCAGCCATAATTCATTGAAATTTATCGAAACTATCTCCTGAATGAGACTAGAATAAAAATCTATTTTCTCAATAATTAACTTCTATAAAACCTAATGAGAAATATTGTGTACAAGTACCGATTAGCCAGAATAATGGTTAATTATTGGCTCTGTTTGTTATCCCTAAACTTATTAAGTTTCCTCTTCTTTTCCACATCTGTTGGGATTAAAGCAGTTTCAGCAAATGATTCCATAAGCGAGAATAATCAAGGATTATTGAACAAAAAAATAGACCCATCAAATGAAGAATCTATAAAGGTAAACCATACTACCGAATTTATTGATAGTTTGAGAGAGACTGGTCAAAAAAGGGCTAATCAACCCTTACCCATCCAATCTCAAACTATCGCCCAACAGGTAGATGCTGAACAAAAGATAGACGAGAAAATGGAGATTGTTCAGAATGCAGAAAAATTGGGTCGAGACCTATTAATTGAACCAGTCCTCCCTACAATTCCCAGACCTGAACCAGTTCCCAAAAAACAAACATCACAACAGAAAAGCTCTCGAACCTATACACCCGGACTGAGTTTTGGTGCTCCCAGTGCTTTTGGTGCTAGTTGGGGTGACATATTTATAGGAGCGGGTGCTGCAACACCAGGTAAAAGTCGTGATGGTAATCCAGATGGGAGCATGACTGCTGGTTTTGGATTAGGCGATCCTTATAACCTGATTGGTTTAGAACTAGCATTTAACAACGGGAGTGTCAAAAATTTTGGTTACAATGGTACCTTTGACCTAAAAGCTCATCGCATTGTCTACAGAAAAACAAACCATGCTATAGGTGTTGCTGCTGGTTGGAGAACTTTTGCTCAGTATGGTACTGAAGGTATAAGACCGTCTGGTGTTTACGGTGTGGTAACCAGTTATTCTTTTTTACAACCTGATAACCCTGTTAATCCTATGGCCCTTTCTTTTTCCTTGGGAGCAGGAGGTGGTGACTTCCGACAGGGTAAAGATACTACGGGAGTATTTGCGGGTTTTGGTGTGCAGGTTCACCCCCAAATAGGTATGGGTATAGGTTGGAGCGGTGTGGGTCTAAATGCTGGTATATCCGTAGTTCCCCTAGCCAGTATTCCCTTTGCAATCACAGCTCAGGGTGCAGATCTTACTGATAACAGTGTGGGTGGTAGGATACTTGTTCTCACGGTCGGTTATGGTTTCAATTTTGTCGGTAAGTAAGTAGAGCTATAGCTACGTAAGCAAATTGCTGTAACTTTTTAATTTGGAGACTAATCATGTTGAACCTTAAAACTGTAATTTTTGTTCTTACTTTTACACCATTTATAGTGCTTTCTACCCAATTAACAGGTCGGGCTCAAGTCAGTTCTCCCAGTTTAGGGACAGCAGGATCTGTAAGCGGTGGTGGAGCTACGGGTTCTGATAACAATCCCATTTCTGCTCCCAGTTTAGGGACAGCAGGATCCATGAGCGGTGGTGGATCTACAGGTTCTAATGGCATTTCTGCTCCCAGTTTAGGGACAGCAGGATCCATGAGTGGTGGTGGATCTACAGGTTCCGATAACATTACCGTTATAGTTTCTACCAATAACTTACGGGAGTTAAGAAATGCTATTGGTCAAATAGTTTCTAGCGGTAGTGATTCTCTGTCACCGATTACTTTTTCATCCCTGAGAGCATCTTTAATTTCCGATGGTGTTTCCCCTGCGCATACTGATCAGCTAATAGTTTCTTTTTCCAGGGTATTATCTCAGTTGGGTGTTCCTAATACCAATTTTTCCGCTACCAACTTAAATACGGAAAAATTAGTGGCGAGCACAAAAATTTTCAAACCTACTGTGACTATAGCCCAAGATAGTCTCGCTGCAGGTGAAATAGCCTTAATTTTGGATTCTAACAACTTGACAGAGGCAATCAATATCTATAATAAAATTGTCCTAGAAAGTGACGATCCAACTATTATTAAGCTATCACGTAACCGAGACTTTCTCAAAATTAGTAAGATTCTCAAAACCCTTCGTTCAGGTATTATATAACTTGTTCATGATTGACTGAGAAATAATTTCTTTTTGTTTGAGCAAAGATAGTCAAATTAGATGGCGGGCTATTATCTAAGTAGGGAGGCACAATTATTTGTAGGATGGGTGAGAAACGAAACCAATGGGGGCGTTGGGTTTCATCCTTCAACCCATCCTACGTTCATCTTATATTTAATTCCACCCACCCACTTACCCGCTATCCTTTAATTTTGTGAAAACTTAATCAGTTCCTAAGTCTCAATTGTAAAAAAACAGTCAAGATATTTATATACTTAGTCAGCTCTCCGGGATTTTTAAAAATTGAGTGGTAGAAATTCCATATCAAGCATCTGTTACTAGTAAATTACTCTCACACTTGGATTTTCCAATTCTTAGGGATGATCATACCAAGGAAATATTAACCAACAAACTATTCTATTACTCAAGCAAGAGGATAACCATGTTCAAAATCAAAACCTTGATTATTACATTGACTTTTTCACCTTTAATAGTTTTATTTCATCAGCTTACGAGTTTTGCCCAAGTTAGTTCACCTGATGCCAAGATGGTTGGAACTGCTACTTCTACATCCGAGTCTAGCAAGGTTCAAGAGGGATCTCCTGTTACTACTGGTATTGACTCTAACCCAACTAATAATCAGGAAAAAATCACTGTTGTGGTTTCTGCTAATAACCTACGGGAGTTAAGAAATGCCATCCAGGAATTGATTCCCAATAGTAGTGATTCCTTGTCAGCAAGTGGCATTTTCTCCATCAGATCATCCTTAATCTCTGATGGAGTTTCACCCTTGTATACTGATACGCTATTAGGGTTATTTGTAAAAGTTCTATCCCAGTTAGATATTCCTGGGAATAATTTTTCTGCTACCAACTTAAATGGAGAAAAATTGGTAGCCAGTACAAATCTGGTTCAAGATCATCTTGCGGAGGGTGAAACAGCGTTAATTTTGGATTATGACAATTTGATGCAGGTGATTGACATTTATAACAAAATTGTTCTAGAAACTGACGACCCAACTATCATCAAGCTGTCACGTAATCCACATTTTCTCAAGATCAGCAAGATTCTGAAAACACTTAGAAGAGGTACTATATAATTTAATAATTCAGATAAGTGGGTTAGCGGTAAAGAACGTAGGTTGGGTTTCCTTCCTCAACCCAATATGTGTTTTACTAGTTATGGTAGAATGTTTTTAAAAATGGGCGATTGTAAAGCACTGTCTGTGGGGGAGACCGGGAATTAATTCCCGGTCTCAAAGCGCAAGTCGGTTGAAAACCGACTGGTTTTAGCGATCGCGCCTCAATTGCCACTATTCCATAAATCCCCAGTTTCTTCTCAAGGAAAAATCCTGAATTTGTTGAAGGGGGATCCTTTCAGGAATTGGGAGCGATGCTTGGCCCTCAACCGTCTTGTACCTATAATAAATACGCGATCGTGGGATCCCCTAAAAAGCGCTAGAAGGTGAGAAGAGCAATCATTTTTGTTAGAATGGGGATCTAAAACTTATCTCGAGATTCAACATGACCCAATCAACCATCAGTGAAGATCGCCTCGATCGCATTGAGCAAAAACTAGATCACTTGTCTAATACTGTAGATCAGTTGTCCAGCACCGTGGGAAAGCTATCCGCAGACAATGAGAAATTCAATGATCGTTTTAGTAACTATCAACAGGCCACCCAGTGGGTTGTGCAACTTGCCTTTACTTTGATTGCCAGTGCCACAATTACGATCATCATCACGTCGGTCTTACGAAAATAGAATTTTATCTTAAAAACTTAAAAACGATTTCCCTTAAGTTTCACTAAGAATTGTGTTCCTTTCTGGAGTCGGATGCGATCGCGGGATCCCCAAAAGCGATCGTTGTGAGACTGGCATTTAGTAATTGCGTCCCGATTTATTCTCGGAAGATATAAAGTCAATAAACGATCGCTGCTTTCATAATTATTAATTATTAAAACTATGCCTAAACACTTTAACACTGCTGGCCCATGCCAATCCGATATCCACTATATGCTATCTCCCACAGCGCGACTGCCTGAGTTGAAAGCCTTAATTGATGGACGCAATTACTTTATCATCCATGCCCCGCGACAAGTGGGCAAAACCACTGCTATGATAGCCCTTGCCCAGGAATTAACTGCGAGTGGCCACTATACTTCTGTGATGCTGTCCTTAGAGGTGGGGGCACCTTTTTCCCAGGATCCGCACAAAGCCGAGCAGTCTATTTTAGCGGAATGGCGACAGTCACTCCGCTTTCGGTTACCTCCAGATTTACAACCCACTGAATGGCCAGCGACGGAAAGTAGTTCTCAACTGAGCACCTTTTTGAGTAACTGGGCAGCAACGGCTGATCGTCCTTTAGCTGTTTTTCTGGATGAAATTGATGCACTTAGCGACGAAACATTAATATTTGTATTACGACAATTGCGTTCTGGTTTTCCTAATCGTCCTCACGGATTTCCCCATTCTTTGGGGTTAATTGGAATGCGAGATGTGCGGGATTATAAAGTAAAATCTGGGGGCAGTGAACGCCTAAATAGCGCCAGCCCTTTTAACATTACAGCAGAGTCCTTAACCCTCTCTAATTTTAGTTTTGATGAAGTTCAAGAACTCTATTTACAACATACAGAAGCCACGGGGCAAATCTTCACTCCCGAAGCGATTCATCATGCCTTTTATTTAACCGATGGACAACCCTGGTTAGTTAATGCTTTAGCTCGTCAAGCTACAACTGTTTTAGTAAAAGATGTCAATCAACCTATTACGATTGATGTGATTAAACAAGCTAAGGAAATCCTTATTCAGCGTCAAGATACCCATTTAGATAGCCTTGCGGAAAGACTGCGGGAAGATCGGGTTAAAGCGATTATTCAGCCTATATTAGCGGGATCAGACTTACCGGATACTCCAGAAGATGATCGCCGTTTTGTACTGGATTTAGGCTTACTGAAGCGTAGTTCTTTGGGTGGACTAACTATTGCCAATCCCATTTACCAGGAAGTGATTCCTCGCGTGTTATCTCAAGGTAGTCAGGATAGTTTGCCCCAAATTCAACCCAGTTGGTTAAACACCGACCATAGTTTAAATCCTGAAAAACTCTTAAATGCTTTTCTTGACTTCTGGCGACAACATGGAGAACCGTTACTGAAAAGTGTGCCCTACCACGAGATTGCCCCCCATCTGGTATTAATGGCATTCTTACACCGTATCGTGAATGGGGGCGGTACGTTAGAGCGAGAGTACGCGATCGGTTCGGGTCGCATGGATATTTGTTTACGCTATGGTGTGGTGGTGATGGGCATGGAACTGAAGGTGTGGAAACCTGGTAAGAAAGATCCACTCCCCCAGGGACTCCAACAGTTAGATAAATATTTGGCAGGACTAGGACTGGATACGGGTTGGTTAGTGATTTTTGATCGTCGCCCTGATTTACCCCCCATTGAAGAACGTACTACTACAGAAGAAGTGGTCAGTCCAGGGGGTAGAGCGATCATAGTGATTAGAGGTTAATATGTCAATTTAATTTTGAGTTTTATTATTTAAAAACCGACTCTCCGCTAACTGTCTTGATGCAGTTAGTGGAGTAATATTGTATTCTTTAGAAATTGCAAATACCTGTTTTAATGTATTATATATATTCCTCACTCTTGCCAAGGAACTTTCTTCACTTAGCCCTATCATGCCATCATAAACATGAATTAAACCTCCAGCGTTAATTACATAATCTGGACAATAGACTATATTTCTATCTACTAATAGCTGACTATCTAATTCCTCATTCTCCAGTTGGTTGTTGGCTGCTCCTGCAATAATTTTAGCTTGCAATTTGGGAATGGTACAACTATTAATGATCCCCCCTAAAGCACAGGGAGCAAATATATCAACATCTAATTCATAAATTTCTTCCACATCTACAATATTTACCGGATATAACTTCTCAACTTCTGCCAGTTTATGATTAGATATATCGCTGACAAAAATTTCCACTTCCTGGTGGGATAAAATTTCACAAAGGTTTTTACCCACTTTGCCTACTCCTTGAATAGCCACTTTTAAGCCTTGGAGATTTTTCTTCCCCCAGTAAAAATCTACTGCTGCTTTCATCCCCGCTTCTACTCCCACTGCGGTAGGATAGCTAGAACCACCGTATGTGGATATTAACCCAATCATATAGGGTGTTTTTTCACCTATTTTATGGGCATCTTCCCAGGAAATATTTACATCTTGTCCAGTAATAAAACTCCCTCCAAAACTATTGACAAAACTTCCATAGGCATTAAATAACTTATCGGTTTTCTGTTCGGGATCTGCTATGATTACTGCTTTACCACCACCCATGGGAATATTGGCACAAGCTGCTTTATAGGTCATGGCATAACTCAAACGCAGGACATCTTTGAGAGCATCTTCTTCTGTGGAATATGGCAATAATCTTGTCCCCCCTAGGGCTACCCCCGAACCTAAATTAGTATTGTGGATGGCGACAATAGCTTTCAATCCTGATTCTTGGTCATAACAGAATGTTACTTGCTTGTGTCCCATTTCAGCAATTTTTAAAAATATTTCCATGGTATTTCCCTTACTCCTTATTGTGTTTTATTTCAAAGTTTGAGTAAATAGAGTTTTTAGTCTTTGTAAAGCTGGTGAAATATCATCTGCAGAAATTCTCACATCTAAAATGCTAAAATTTTCACTGTCTTTCGCTACACTCAAGGCTCTTCTTAGTTCTAATCCTGTATGAATTACAAAGCCATTGCCTCCTAAAACTTTAGCCAAATCAGCATAGTCAATTGTACTAATATTTACGAAGTCCGCATCCTCATGTCCCATGGCTCTTAAAGAAGCAAAAGAACCATTATTAATAATAATTACTATGGGGTTCATTCCCAGTCTTTTAGCTGTTAATAGTTCCATTCCTGTCATTTGGAATGCACCATCACCAACTAATGCCAACACCCGACGAAAGGGATCTGCTAATTGAGCACCTATTATTCCCGGAATGGCAAAACCCATGCTCGCATAAAAAGCCGGAGCTAAATAGCTTGTTCCTTGTTTGGTTTGAATATCATCTGCTGCAAATAAACTGTCTCCTACATCGGTAATAATTATGGTTTTATGATCAATAAATTGATTAATTTCATAAATTAATCCACCCATAGATATATTATCTATTTTTTCCTCTACTCGCGGGTGCATCCTATAAGTATTTGGGAATTGAAAATGTGGTAAATGGGGATTTTTTAATAGTCCCGCAATGAAGTCGGTAAATAAAATGTTCTGATATTCATGATGTTTAATAGCAATCCGTTCTGAGGTGGCAGATATGGTATGTTTTTGGTTAATATGGGCAGTAAACATTCCTAGGTTAATATCTGTCATGAATACCCCTAACATTAATAAACAGTCGGATTCTTCCACTATTTTGTTAATATTTTCGTCTCCCGCTTCACCATTGTAAATCCCTAGATATTGGGGATGGGTTTCTGGAAATACTGATTTTCCTAACATGGTGGCACAAATCGGTACGCCCAATTTTTCTGCAAGTGCTAACAGTTCTACTTGTAACCCAAAACGGTGTACTTCCACACCCGCTATAATTACTGGTGATTTGGCTTTTTCTAGTATTTCTAATGTCTCTGATACCGCCTCCTTTAAGGTATCTCTATCCGTGTGCTTTATTGGTACTCGTTCATACTCCGCCTCCGGTAACTCCGCGTATACCATATCACGGGGTATTTCTAAATATACAGGACGTTTAAACGTTTTTGCATAATCAATAGCACGATGTATTTTTCTCTCGGCTGTTTCTATATCAGTAATAGCACTAGCATAAACTGTTACTTCTTCATAAACTCGTCTTTGACTGTCAAAGGTTTTTACTTTGTGGTGTAGTAAGCTATCCTGTCTTCTTTCTTTTATTCCTGGACTACCACTTAAAATTACTAATGGTGACTTCTCTGCATAGGCACCTGCTACAGCATTAACCATGTTTAAGCCACCTACTCCATAGGTAACTACTGCCAAACCTAAACCACGAATACGGGCATAAACGTCAGCAGCAAAACCTACACTTGGTTCATGGGTCATAATTACTGGCTTAATTTTGCTTTCTTTTAAGGCATCATACAAGGTAAGGGCAAAATCACCGGGTATGCCAAATGCGTGTTCTATACCGTGCTGGTGTAAGATATGAAATATATGAGGTGCTAATTGCAGCATTTTTATTTTTCCCACATTGGTTGAGTTATGTTATTAAGCTTCTCCGGTCTAAAGACACGGAGATTTCTGAAGAGTCCATAAACGAACTTTCTGAGGCTGGCTTAAACAGCCTCTACTGATTCCGCTAAGATCAATTCCTAGCATCACCGCTACTTTTTTCAAAATATTAGCAGCACCATTACAGTCCGCATTAATTTTGAACCCATCAGAAGTTTCATATACTCCACGACTAACTCGTTTCCCGCTTGCTTTCCACCCTTCGGGTTTTTCACCGAATTTAGGTATATTGTCGCAATCAAAAAACGATGATTGAGAAGTGTATGATTCTTCTGTTTCAATAAAATCTATTCCGTATTGTTTACATAATTGAGCAATACGGTCTTTTAATCTTGCTGTGGGAATTTGGACAAACTTCTGATTGTTTTTAGACCCCAAATCAATACTATCTTTTTGTCCTTTATTCCATCCAAAAACAATAGCACCAATCTTATTTTCAATACAGTGGTTAACGACTATTCTTGCAGCTTTGTTAACTGCATCACGCATTTGTCGGTTTCTTTTTTCGGTAATAGCAGCTAATCTGTTAGACCAAAAACCCTGGGGTTTATCACTTTTAAGTTTAGCTACTGATTTGTTGTACCACTGATTTAAACTTTTTAAATGAAGTCCATCAACAATAAATGATGTTCCCAGATTAGAAACACAAGTTAACCAGTTATTTAACCCGTGGTCAATCCCTAAAACATTATTTCTATCAACATCAGATTTTATTTCATCTACCTGATAGACAAATTCTGCATAAAATTGTCTATTTCTAGGTAAAATACGTACTTCTCTAATTGATTTGAAGTCAAGGTTAGATGGCATTGGTAGACAAAAAGAATCTATCCCAAACCATGCCTTAACTTTTGTTCCCAAAGGAAACCTAATCATCCCATCAATTAACTTTAATGACCTGCCCGTAAAAGTAGCTACAGTCATAACACTTTTACAGTAATTAGGTAATTTTGGTTTTTGGGAAACTTCGCCCTTTTTTGCAGCTTTTACTAGCTCAATGTACGATTTAAAGGATTCAGCTACACTGGTTAGTATTTGTTGAGAAGTATCAGAATACAATGCCTGATAATGAACGTTTTTCTGATAAGTTCCTAGTTGTTTATGCAAATCTGGTCTACTAGGAATATAACCAGTTTTAAAGTACATCTGCCTAGAATAGTAAACGCCACAATTTGTCAGCTTTTTAGCTTCTGTGCAGAGGTACTCCAATATGGCTGTTATTGATTTATCGGACTTGATAAGAACTTGTTGGCATCCGTACATTGTTCGACCTTCAATGTTTGTTGATTTCAAAAGTATAGTTGAGATATGATTTACTTGTCAATAGCAGCCACGAAACAATATGAAGACAACACTGGAATACAGAATAGGAAATCACTCAAAAGGTAATGCAGTAGTGCATCTTGTATGGATACCTAAACGCCTTCGACAGATAATTTACGAACTAGCCAAAGAAAAAGACTGGGATATCCTCGCTCTTGAGGTTGCACCATGTTCATTTATTTGTAGAACATCAACCATGCTATAAATCAGGTGGTTAAAGCTTTTAAAGGACGGTCATCTTGCTTGTTAAGACGAAAATTTCCTGAATTACTTAAACTTCCTAGCCTATGGACTAATAGTTATTTTTATTCCACTGCTGGACAGGTTTCAGCAGATGTTATTAAAAGGTATATTGAAGATCCGCATCACGGTTAAATATCAAGGCGAATAAATTCGCCGTTGGCACTTCCTGTCTAAAGCCAAGTGGCTTCCGTGCCTTTCGGCGATTTTCTTGTGACTAAATCCTTGGATTTTCTGTGTATTCAGCTACATGTATAATGTTTTTTATTATCCTTGTTGTACAAGTTTCTAGCGGGATCATCCTCATTCTTGAGATACAAAGTTGAACCGGTTGACTTTGTTGCTAAAAGTGTAACCAAAGAAAATTTTTCTCCAGATCATGGCAAATTGTTAATTATCCAGATCCCAAAATGTTTTGTGGTTTGATTCACAAATTAACGTATTAATGTACCAGTAGCCGAGGAGTGCACGTCCAATGTCTAGGATATATAGAAATATTTCACTACCATCTGGGTTTCAGTTTAAGCAACTGGGGAAAATTGCCTATTTCAGTTTACTAATTTCCAGCATATTTACCTTACCAGCATCAGCTCAGGAAAAAGCTCAATTATGGCGCACATTAACTGTTAGTGGTAGCGGGGTAGAAACCATAGCCACCACTTTAACAAGAGTGAGTTTGGGCGTAGAAGTTCAGGGAAAAACTGCTCAAGAGGTCCAACAGGAAGCTGCTCGCAGATCCTCTGCGGTGGTGAATTTACTCAAGTCCCGTAAAGTTGAAAAGTTGGAAACTACCGGTGTCAGGCTTAATCCAGTCTATAGTTATACGAACAATATACAAAGAATTACTGGCTATGCTGCTAGTAACACGGTGAGTTTTCGCTTTTCTACTGACAAGGTTGGTTCCTTGTTAGATGAAGCGATCAAAACTGGAGCAAGCGAAATTAATGGTATTAGTTTTGTTGCTACGGATGAGGCTATTAATGAAGCACAAAAACAAGCTCTAAGAAAAGCAACCCAGGAGGCTAAAAAGCAAGCCGAAGCAGTTCTCAGCAGTTTAGGTTTCCAAACCAAAGAAATAATTAGCATTCAAATTAACAATGCTAGTGCACCTCCTCCACCTATGCTACAAAGATCCCAAATGGTTAAGGCTTCCGCTCCAGATGCAGTCACTCCTATAGTGGGTGGTGAACAACAAGTAGAAGCATCTGTAACTCTGCAAATTAGCTATTAGTTTATAGCTATCCATAATGGTTAAGCTACATACTGGTCACACTATTAAATTTATCTATAGCGTTTTGGCGAAAGGCATTTAAATGCTGCATAGTTGAGACCAAGTCTTAGGACCTACAACACCATCTACTGATAAATTACGCTGACTTTGAAAAGCCTTAATAGCTGTTTCAGTCAGCGCCCCAAATACGCCATCAACTCGCACATTATAGCCATTGGATATTAACAAACGCTGTAAGACTCTAATGGATAGACCAGAATCACCAAATCGGAGGGTTGGCATTTGAGGTCTATTGTATGCCAAGTAGTCTGTTGGGGTGGGTCTTCGTTTGGGTAGATTTGACCTGTCAGCCAATTGAAATTGTGGGGGTAATTGGCGCTTTTTTGTCCGTTTAGATGCTTGCTGCCATCTATAGCGATCCGGAATAGCCACGCGTCCCTCATTTTTGTCCATCAACCCTGTCCTAATGGTTCTGGATATAGCTATTTTTTCCGTGACTCCCACTGTCATGAATTCGGGAGCTGTAATCTTGGATGTAATGCCATGAGGTAATTGGGAAAAATGGCTATTTTTTGTCTTATATTGGGCATTTTCCGCTTTTAATAGCTGTTCATCTAGTAAATGGGGTAAATTCGTCTGTTTATAGTTGAATTCCCCCATAATCAGCATTCCAATTTCGGTCATTTCTGTTTATCTCATATTAAGGAACTTTTGAACTGAAAAAATGACTTAATATATAGTTTACTGGACAAATAACTGTTCATTCTCCATCCATGAGACTTTTTTTGGGTTGACCAAATTTATGGATGGAAATAAAATGCAAAGCCCAAAACCGTATATGCTGCCAATAATAAAGTGCCTTCTAACCAATTGGATTTGCCATCGGAGCTAATGCTATTAGCAATTAAAACTGACACAGCTACTGCTACTAGTTCAAAAGGGTTAAAGTCTAAATCCATTGGTTGTTTCATGAACCATCCGGATATTACTAGTACAGGTGCTACAAATAAAGCTATCTGCATACTTGAGCCAACAGCTACTGACAGTGAAAGGTCCATTTTATTTTTCATCGCTACAGTTACTGCTGTGGCATGTTCTGCCGCGTTACCTACAATTGGTACTAATATCACCCCTGTGAATAAGGCTGTTAGTCCTAGTTTAGATGTAGCCACTTCTAGTGAGTCCACTAATAGTTCTGATTCCAACGCCACTAATAAGGTACAAACCAATAACACACCAGTCCACAATGCAATATTTGGTTTTTGATGGTTATTTTCCTCTTCCGTATCTGCTAAACCTACATCATATAGGTAAGCGTGGGTTTTCATAGAAAAAAGCAGTGTTAGTCCGTAAACTAAAATGAGCACTACCGCTACAGCAAGAGAAAGATTTTGTAGCACATTCTCACTAATTCCTATAGAAGTATAATTGACTGCAGTTGGTAGTAAAATGGCTATTACCGCCAAATTCATTGAAGAAGCATTAACTCTTGCAACTACAGATTCAAAACTCTGCTCTTTATAACGTATTCCACCTAAAAACATTGAAAGCCCCATAACCAGAAGCAGGTTACCGATAATTGATCCCGTAATACTGGCTTTCACCACATCTATCAGTCCAGCATTGAGCGCGACTAGAGCTATAATTAATTCTGTGGCATTGCCAAAAGTGGCATTTAATAAACCTCCTAACACCGGGCCCACAACCACTGCTATTTCTTCGGTGGCTGTGCCCATCCAAGCAGCTAATGGTAAAATTGCTAATCCAGCAGTGATGAATACTACCAAATCTCCCCACTCTAAGAAGTGTGCGGCTAAGGAAATAGGGATGAAAACTAGCAAAGTCAGGAAGATGATATTTTTAGTTGACATTAGAGTTGTTAGTTATTTGGTTTCAATTGTCACACAACTATCATACAATTTTATTTGTCCCATGTAAAATCCCATTGTTCTTTAAGTTTTTTTAAGATTGCTGCTCACATTGTTTATACCGGATTTTGGTAGCAAACAGGTGTAAAAATGTAAATATCAAGGCAAATATCGAGTCGATATCAAAAGATTTTCCCTACAACCACAATTTTTCTCTAGGTTAAGAATATATGACATCCGCCGCTGAATCTTCAGTAAATCTTGCATCAACTCTCACTTTCCAAGTGGATGAGAATGACCAATCCACAGTTAGTTATGATCCCCTGACTAAACCCCATGGTGTCTATGTGACTGTCCATGGTCACTTCTATCAACCACCAAGGGAAAATCCCTATTTGGATGCCATTGAACGTCAACCTAGTGCTACTCCTTTCCATGACTGGAATGAGCGTATTCATTGGGAATGTTATCGTCCTAATGCCTTTGCTAGAGTCTTAAATGACCGGGGTGAATTATTGGGGATCGTCAATAATTATGAGTACATGAGTTTTAATATCGGTCCCACTCTTATGTCTTGGCTGGAACGCTATGATATGGAAGTTTATCAAAGAATATTAGAGGCTGATATTAGGAGTAGTCAAAGGCTCAATGGTCATGGCAATGCTATTGCCCAAGTCTATAATCACATAATTATGCCTTTGGCAAATGAAAGGGATAAATACACTCAAATTCGCTGGGGTAAGGCAGACTTTAAATCTAGGTTTGGTCGGGATCCAGAAGGTATTTGGTTGGCAGAAACGGCTATAGATTATGCAACCATAGCAGCTTTGATCTCCGAAGGAATTAAGTTTATTATTCTTGCTCCCTCCCAAGCTCAACGCTGTCGTCCTTTCCCTACAGACCATGATCCCCATCCGGAATGGCATGAGGTGGGTGGTAGTCAAATCGATCCTACCCGTCCCTATCGTTGTTATTTAAAACCTGGTTTCCAAACCACTTCTTCACCTTTAAGTGTGAGTAAAATAACCTCCCTACAGAGTCCGGATGAGTTGCCTTATATTGATATCTTTTTCTACGATGGACCTATATCACGGGATATGGGTTTTACTGATGTGGTTTATAGTTCTAGTCATTTTGCCGGGCGGGTAGGCGCTGCTATTCGTGGCGATCATCGTCTTGCTCAGTTAATATCTGTGGCTACTGATGGAGAAACTTTTGGACACCATAAAAAGGGTACTGAGAAAACTTTGGCGTACGCTTTTATTGGTGAGTTCCCCCGTCATGGTTGGACTGTAACTAATTTCGCTCACTATTTAAGTTTATATCCCCCCACCTGGGAAGTGGAGTTAAAACCTGTTACAGCTTGGAGTTGTGCCCATGGTGTGGACCGTTGGCAAGATGATTGTGGTTGCGGTGGTGAAGGGGGAGTCTGGCATCAAAAATGGCGCCGACCTCTACGTGAAGCTCTCAATTGGTTGCGAGATGAGTTAGTTGCAGTCTATGAGGATTATGGTAGAAGGTTATTTCATGACCCCTGGTTGGCACGGGACGAATATATAGATATTCTCCGAGACCGCTCTACTGCTAATGTTCATCGTTTTCTCTCCCGTCATCAAACTCACAAACTGACTCCCACTGAACAGGTGGATGCTTTGCGGTTATTGGAAATGCAGCGTCACTCCCTATTTATGTTTACCAGCTGCGGTTGGTTTTTTGAGGAGTTATCTAGACCGGAAGGAACTCAGATTCTTCGTTATGCTGCTCGCGCTTTGGAGTTGGCTGGTGATATTGCGGGTGTACAGCTGGAAAAGGGTTTCCTCAAACGATTGAGTCTAGCTCCTAGTAATGTAGAACAGTTTAAACATGGTAGTGAAGTTTATCATCAGTTGGTACGGACCGCTCAAATCGGTTTTAAACAAGTTGCAGCTCACTATGCTATTACTTCTTTGTTTAATCATCACGGTGGTGCTCTCCCTATCCAAGAGTCTAGAAAACACTTGGAAGGTCATCAAAAACGTGTCTATTGCTACGCTGCTGATCAGTTAGATTATCAAATGCAGCGGATGGGATCCCTAACCATGGCAGTTGGTCACTTAAAGTTAGTGTCGGAAATCACATGGGAAAGCGAAAATCTGGTGTTTGCAGTTTTGCATTTGGGAGGTTGGGATTTCCACTGCTGTATTCAGCAGTTTACCGGAAGACGAGATTATGGTCACCTCAAGGAAAATCTTTTGGCATCGCTACAACAAGCAAGTGCAGCTCATGCCATTGTTATGATGACTAAGATGTTTGGGGAACAGGCATTTAGTTTACAAAATCTTTTTGCAGAGGAACGCCACCGGATTATGCGCTTGCTAAGTCAGGAGACCTTAACTAGGTTAGACCAACTCTACACCCAAACCTATCGGGAAAATTATGGGGTAATTATGGCTTTTCATCGAGATGGTTTAACAGTCCCCCAAGAATTACAAGTAGCTGCTGAAATTGCTCTCGGTTATCGTTGTTTGACTATCTTGCGCTCTCTGGAACAGGATATTAACGAACCTCAGTTGAGTTATTCTCATGTCTTACAGTTACAGGCGATCGCCACGGAGGCAAAACATTTACGTTGTCAATTAAAAATTCCCGAAGGAAAACAAATTTTAGAACAATTAATTATGCGTCTATTATGGCAATTACTACATGGATCTACCGGATACATGGATATTACCAGACTGGAAAAGTTAATTGATGTTGGCAATGACTTAAACCTGGGTATCTCTTTGGATAAATCCCAGGAGCTGTACTTTAGCTGTTTGCACAGCCAAATTATTCCTCAATATCTCAATCAACTCAAGGACTCAGGGGAAGCTGCACAATACCGTCAGTTGCTCAAGCTGGGTGGTAAATTAGGTATTGATGTGACTATAGCTAGTTAAAAAATAGGGGGGATAAATCCCCCCTGTAATTAAACCAGTTAAACTGGTGAAAGAACTGGCTGATGCCAACGGCCCACAGCTTGACCAATTACGGAAAGTTCTTGCATTAACTGGTCGAACCTATCTGGTGTAATGGATTGAGGTCCATCGGAAAGAGCCTTAGCTGGGTTAGGATGGACTTCTATCATTAAGGAATCAGTACCAGCAGCAATTGCTGCCATAGCCATAGAAGGCACAAATTCTGCCCAACCCACACCATGGCTGGGATCAATCATTATTGGTAGATGGGTGAGTTTTCTTAATACTGGGACTACGGATAAATCCAGAGTGTTCCGTGTATATTGACGATCAAAGGTTCTAATTCCTCGCTCACACAAGATTACATTAGGGTTACCCGCTGCCAATATATACTCGGCGGCCATGAGCCAGTCTTCAATGGTTGCGGCCATACCGCGTTTTAATAACACTGGCTTTGACTGGGCTCCCACTTGTTTGAGTAAGGAGAAATTCTGCATATTTCTGGCCCCAACCTGAATCACATCAGCAACTTGGGCGATTTTCTCCAAATCCGCACCATCCATTACCTCAGTAATGATTCCTAGTCCACTGACCTCCCGTGCTTTTGCCAACAACTCTAAAGCACTTTCACCATGTCCTTGAAAAGCATATGGTGAGGTGCGGGGTTTATATGCTCCACCCCGCAAAAACTTGGCACCGCCAACTTTCACTCTCAAGGCGGTTTCCACAATCATAGCTTCATTTTCCACAGAACATGGTCCTGCTACCACCACTATAGGATGATGTTCGCCAAACACCACATTTCCATTGGGAGTGGTGACTACTACTTCTGAAGCTTCACCATGACGAAATTGCCTACTAGCTCTTTTATAAGGTACTTCTACCCTTAAAACCTGTTCTATCCATGGACTAAGTTCTTGAATTTGTAATGGGTCTAAATCTGCTGTTTCTCCTACTAGACCTATTACTACCTTGTGTTTACCAATGATTTTTTCCGGTGTTAAACCCCATCCAGTTAAATCTGAACTTAAACGGTCTATTTCCACCTTTGGGGAACCTACTTTCATGACAATGATCATTTTAACAGCCCCGTATTTCAACTATTATTGATCTATACATTAATACATTTAGACGCAGGCGAATGGGAGCATTGTTGCGTCAGGCACCGTCCAGATACCTGAGCGCGGTTGGTCAGACCTTCTTTTTTCGAGTTTCGCGCCAGACTTCAACCATTCTACTCCAATTGGTGCCAAATTCACCTACACCCAGTAAAGTACCCGGATTATCTTCATCCCAGGAAGCAGAAAGCACACCGTAAGTTATTCCCAACACTCCCAACCCGAACAGTCCCATATTTACCAGTAACACCGCAATGGGGGGTAGTTGAATGTGAGCATAACTAACCAACAAATAGCTGACCACCAGTGTGCTAATACCTAAACCTGTAGGTATGCCAGAAAAGGTTGCCACTCTGCGGATCATTCTTTGGCTTACTACTTGGGGAATCGCCATCTCCTCTTTAGTAAAGGGGGGTTGGTTCGGCAATTTTTGTGGCGATTCCTCTGTCTTAACTACCGGTTTGGTAGACACTTTTGAAGGTTTTTGACGCTTTTTGTTTGGTTCAAATGGTAGACGACTGGGTTCTGATTCTTGAGCAGACATAATTGGTAGTTCCTAACCACGAATACCAAGACGTGAAATCAGGGATTGATATTTATCCGAGTTGTTCTTTTGGATATAATTCAAAAGTCTTTTACGTTCGCCAATCATCTTTAATAGTCCTCTACGAGATGAGTGGTCTTTCTTGTTTGCTTGCAGGTGCTGACTAAGACGATTAATTCGTTCAGTGAGCATAGCAATCTGAACATCGGCAGATCCGGTGTCAGTTTCGTGTACTTGGAATCCAGAGATCAGTTCCTGTTTGCGCAGTTGCGTCAGAGCCATGATTAATTAAACTTTTATTTTTTCAAGTGTATGCATCAGTCACCTATAATATCACAGCAATTAGAGTAATTGCTAGAGGTGCCAAAAGGGAGAATTTATGGGTGGTTAAGGTAGCTATTCCTATTATATACCATTTTATCATTCTGGCTGAAAATACGGAAAGAAAAAAATATCAGTAAAAAAGCGGGCATTTTACCCGCACATTGTCGTTAAGATGAGATGTGGTAGAAAATTCTAGTTTTGTCTACAATCAAATGGGCATTCAGGCGTTAAATAAGACTCAAGAAACCGGTTTGCATTAAATAGGAGGTATAAGTTATCAACAATTGAGAATCGATTTGAGGACAAATAATTGAGCTTCCCTTTAGTGCAGCTAGGGTTTCCTGACAACTAATTACTGGTCTTCTTGACTGCAAATACAAATCAGGAATGGTAATTTTCTCTTTAGACCACCGCTCTAATAAAAACGGTTTAAGAGTATAGAGTGGATTTTCTTGATCTGTTATGTTAGCTAGTTTGTTCTGCCACTCTTCATAACTAATCATTTCTAGCTTAAAGCCAAAGGTGCGTATCCATTCCACTAAAGATTTTAAAGAAGCAGGTTGGGGATGCTGTAAATGGAAAGCCTTACCAATACATGTTTCTTCTCTTGATAGGTAAACAACAGCTTTGCTTACATAGTCTACAGGAGACATGTCTAACATATAGTCCACATCTGGAAAACATCCCATCTGTAAACAACCTTTAATCATTAGGTTGATGAAATCGTGGGTGTTACAAATCCCTGTCTTACTATCCCCAGCAATTAAGGGTGGTCTATAAATCGTTACTGGTAGTCCGCGATCGCGGGCAATTTTGACTAGTTTTTCTGCTACCCATTTTGTTTGAGAATAACCCAAGAAAATACCTTGCCAATCGTCAAAGCTATCTTGTTCACTTACTACTTTACCTGCATATACACTTGATTCAAATACAGCGACGCTGGAAACATAGTGTACAGGTTTAACTTTAGTTTGACAAGCCAGTCTTAGCACTTCCTGAGTCCCTAAAACATTTGCTGACTTTAAAGCAGAGTAGGGATAGACATAATTTAGTAATGCCCCACTGTGATAAATAGTATCTATGTTAGCACTTAACTGGTCAAACTCTTCCTTGGTAATTCCTAAAAGTGGTAGAGATAAATCACCAAGAACTGGGACAAGTCGCTTAAGGTACTGATCCTCCCAAATTCCATATTGTTGGAGATTATGGATGAGTTTATCTTGTGCTTCATTCACATTCTTAGCCCGTACCAAACAGTAAATATTGGCTTGGGTTTCTGCTAATAATTCCTTAATAATAAAAGCTCCTAAATAACCAGTTGCTCCCGTTATAAAGATATTTTTCGGATTAGCGAGAGAACCCATATAACTACCCACTGGTTGAATGGTAGAGTCCAGAACTGCTTCCGCACCTAGGTCCAAAAATGGGATGGGAATATTCACATTATTCCCCTGATTATCTGCTTGAGAACCTCCAGCTTTTTCTTCTGATAAACGTTGAGCCAGTGTGGCGATAGTTGGGTAGTGCCATAATAAGACTGGAGACGGTTTAAAACCAAGTAAATCTTCCAACTTACTAATTATAACCATGGCTTGAGCAGAATCTAAACCATAATTTTCCAAATGTTCATCCACATCAATTTCTGCAGGTGTTTTTCCTAGCAACTCTGCCAAGTTATGCACCATAAAAGATTGAATTTCCTCTGAACCATAGGTAGTTAGCATGTTTGTTAAACTCATTTTTTCATCTCCAATATAGGGTGAACAGGTTGATATTGACCGTAAAAACTAGAAAGCTGTAAACCTTGAAATTTAAGGGACTGAATTCGATATAAAAAGGCAGTTCCTAGCATAATGTGATGAGCAATATCTACCACATGGCGGTTTTGAGGTTCAGCTAAATAGGTAGCTTTTACCCAGTCATTAAAACTACCCATAGCTGGACCACACCAAATTTGATAATCTGTTTCTCTTCCCTTCTCTCCACTACTAGACCATCGGGAAGATAAACCCAGATACCAGCGGAAAATCAATGCCATTTTTAACTTAGAATTATTGACAGCCTTGCCCAATTTTTCGGGATTTTTTTGAGACAAATAGGCGGCGGTTCCCTCCCAAACTTCAGCAATACTTTTACGGAAGATTTGTTTTTCTAATTTCTCCCTTTCCGCCAAAGGAATATCTTCAATAGATTCATAATTGCGGTACAACTCATACAATTTTTGTGCCCGCATGGGAAACATTGTTCCTCGTTTTAAGACCTGTAATTTGACTCCCATTTCAAACATGTCCGCAGCAGGGGCCATCATTACATCCGCCATTTCTGCTTGAGATAATAATTTTTTTGTGTATTCACAAGCCCCCGATTCAACACAGGATTGATTAATAGAACCAGTAACAATATATCCAGCTCCCATGACAAAAGCTGCCAATGCTGATTCCGGCGTACCAATTCCCCCAGCTACCCCAATTCTAATTATTCTATCATAATTATATTTAGCTTGAATTTCATCCCTTAAACTAATAATAGAAGGGAGTAGACATACCAGAGGACGATTATCTGTATGACCTCCAGAGTCTGCTTCCACAGTAATATCATCAGCCATAGGAACTTTACTTGCTAAGTGAGCTTGTAGTTCCGTAATTAGATTTTGTGCTAGTAATTCCTTGATCATTCTTTCAGGGGGTGGTTGCATAAATTTGGTGGCAACTTCCCGGCGAGAAATTTTGGCAATTACTTTATTTTTGATTTGAATTTGGTGATTAGCATCTAAACTTAAACCAGCAATTCGATAATAAACAATATTGGGAGTTAGGTCTAAAAATGCCGAGGCTTCAACCGTGTGAACTGCATATTTTAAGTATAATTCTACAGCCTGTCTTTCTATTTTTGGTTCATTGGGACTATGAATTAGGTTGAAACAATAGGGACCGTTAGGTAGAGCAGCTTGTATTTTTTGAATAGCTATTTCTAGTCTTTCTGGTGACAGTCCGCCCGAACCAAAGGAACCCAAAAGTCTTTGTTTGCCTAAAGCAATTATCATTTCTTCTGATGCTATTCCCCCCGCCATAGCACCTGTCATATAGGCACATTTAACATTGTGGATTTTCAAAAAGGTGGGATCACCAAATTGTTCTACTGTTAATGGTGGTAATGATACTAATAGCTGGTTGGGTTCCGATGGAATATTATAATTTGAGGTTATATAGCCATCATTACTAACACCTATTTCACCTGCTACTTTAAGAATATGGCAGGGTTTTTCTAGGGTTAGTAATTTTTGCTTGATGGCATTTTGCTCAAATTCAACGCAGTCTGTTGAACCCTTCCAGCTGTAGGTATGATGGGGAGCAGTTTTTAAAAATGCTAATCCGTTGTTTGGTTTGTTCAGTACCGTATTAAATGTTGTCACGGTAATTTTTTCCTTAATTAATGGGCAATTTGTGAGACAGGGATAGTTCATAGTCTGGGTTACAATCCAGACTATGATACTGGAAAAATTATTTTTATTGATCTATCAACAATTTTTCAGCACAAGCTAATTGCATTTTAATTATTTCGCTCATTTGCTGGCTGAAATCTTTTCTAGCTTCTAGAAAATCACTGTGTGCTTTTATCAATTTGGTGTTGTTACTTGTGAATTTTTCATACTGGGCTATCTTTAAATCATTCATGGGAATTATATGGTTCACTTGTTTGGAGGTTACTTTGGGGGTTTCTTTGCAAGGTAGTTGTGAAAAGTTTAGTTGCTCTTCATGATTTAAATGGTCATCTATGATAGTTTTCACAGAATTTTTTTCCGGTTTACCATAAATTTCCCGGGGGGGTATTTGGTATGCTGGTTGAAGAGAGTTGATGATCTTAACATCCAAGTCCTTGGTAAGGAGTTGTAGATCTTGCTGATTATATTTTGAGAACAGTTGACGATGATCTGTCTGTAAAATTTGATCGGTAATGGATTTGCCACCCAGGGTAATTTTCTTGAGTGCTGATTTGTTGGTTTTTTTAGTATCTAAAGAAAGATCATATAGGGGAGAAAGATCTAATTTAACTCCATGACTAATCAGTTTTGCCAAGGCTTTAACTAAGGATGTGTGATCATCTATCCCACGGCGGTTTAAAGATATGGTAATATGTTCCCGTTTGTCTAATATTTTATCTATCCACCGTGAACAAATACCACCAGCTCCAGCTTCGATAAATACTTTTGCTCCATCTTCATAAACTCGATTTACCAAGCGAGGAAAATCTAGTTGTTGACATAATCCTTTGGCAATACTGTGAGCAATAGTTTCGCTCTCTAGTGCTATGGGTTGATATTCTGCTGCTGAGTAACAGATAATCCCAGGAATTGCCTGAGCTGGTAAGTTATGGATTCGATATAGCTCTGGGTATTCTGATTCCATAGTCGGCGCATGAATCACATGATCAAATGGTGCTAAAAAGGCGTTACAACCCAGTTTATTAATCACTCTTTCACAAGCTAAAGGTTCACCAGCTATTAATACTTCTTGCGAGGTATTAATTTGAGTGAGGTAAACCCGATTTTCTGTTTTTAAAACTTCCCTGACTTGATCAGCTGTAGTAATTAAAACATAATTAGCCCATAATTTGTCATGCTCTGAAGAGTTTTTGTCTATTCCCCAATACTCTCGCACTGCATTTTTCGGTCCTGATAGTCTATCGCCAAATAATGATGATGAGTTGAAGGTATTACTTGCTTTATAGCAATCACTCCAAATCCCCTGGGCAACCATCATACTGGTTTCCCCTAAGCTATAACCAAACATATATTTGGGTGTGATTTGAAAATCTTCTGTGAGAATGTTGGTGATAAATCTGGTAAACAGAATTTCTGCTTCCAACATTGCGAGGGAATCATCCAGCAATTTCTTTTCTAGGTTTTCTAATTCCCTAATTTCCAGTTTCCTCAAACTTCTAGGAAACACTAGTTTCTCAACATCCGCTGCTCGTCGGTATAGAGTTTTGATAACTGTGTCATCGAAGGCTTTAGGAAATAATCGAAATAAGGTTCTACCAATTCCTACATAAGTGTTGACAGCAGCAGGGTAAACAAAGGCAACTTCACCATTTTTTCCCAAGGGTTTAGGTGTGAAGTAACTACCTATTGGTGTGGCCCAATCTTTTTTATTTATGAAGGCGTCTGTTATACCTTTTTTGGCAGAGTTGATTTCTTTGAGTACTTCTTTTTGGTTGCGTCCGGTGATGGATAGGGTATAATTGGCAGAAGATTTTTTTTGAAAACTGCTAAATGTTTCACTAGCTACTTTTGACAAGCACTCGCCATCCTCAAGGGTTTTTTCTAGGTTATTTAAGGCCGTAATTAGACTGGTTTCACTGTCTCCAGAAATAGGAAAGAGATGATAGGGTCGGGATTCTAAATATTTACTAGGACGTGGTTCCTGTTGGGTTTCTTCTGACAGCAAAATATGAGAAAAGGAACCGTCACAACCCATACTATTAATGGCAGAAATTCGACATTTTACTTCTTTTTGTAAGAACCAAGGTCGGGATTCTGTCGCAACATAGAAGGGACTACCTTCCCACATCTGAGGGGTTTTCACACCTGACCATTTGGGAGTTCCAGGTATATATTTATAATATAAACTTAAAGCAGTTTTAATCAAACTAGCAATACCGGAAGCAACAAAGGTATGACCTATGTTTGCTTTGATGCTACCTAGGGCACAGTGTAGACCATTACCAACAGAAGGATAAGCTGCTAATATTCCCTCAATTTCTGCTGTGTCTTCCTCCGGTATTCCACTACCGGAAACCTCTAAGTAGTTAACTTCTTCAGGTTTAATTCCAGCTTGTTTAAATGCTTTCTTACAAACATTGCTAATAGTCCTGCTATCTATGGCCATGGAAGGGGACTGTCCAATGCTTAAAGCTTCAATTACTGCATAAATACGTTGTTTATTTTTTAATGCCGTATCCTGTCTTTGCAAAACTACTGCACCTGCACCTTCCCCCACATTCCAACCATTAGCATTTTGATCAAAACTTAGGGTATTTACACCCGTATTTATTTTGCCAAATTGACTTCTCAAGAGGACATTTTCTACCCCACCAGCTAGGTCAACTGCACCTACAACCACTGCTGTCACTTCCTCAGTAGCTAATAGCATTTCCGCTAATTCTAAAGCCTTAAAAGTAGCAGTTTCTACCGCACTAATGGTAAAAGATGGTCCAGAGAAATTCCATAGGGAAGAAACCCGACTGGCCATGGTGTTACCCACATAACTGATATACTCTGCAATCTCAACTGGATGGTGAATACTATCTTGGACTATAGTTTCTAACTGGGAGATTTTTTCTGGACTCAGGGGAATTTCAGCTCCATTTACCCCATCTTTAATTTGCCAAGATAAATTCCATCTTTGTTCTAGTTGGTGGACTGATAATTCTGTTTCCGCAGCGATAATTACAGCAACATTACTATTAGGCTGTATATTACTATCTTTTAATGCGCGATCGCACACCTTTAATAATAAGGTGTGTTGGGGGTTAATTTTAGTCACCTCATTGGGAGGAATTTTCTGGGATAATGTGTCAATTTCAAAATCTTGAATGTATGCGCCTTGAGGTGGTGTTCCGGTTTCTAAACCATATTGTTGCAGTAATTCTTGGTGTTCATTAATTCCCAACCATCTAGTTTGTGGTAGAGTAATAAAATGTTGTTTTCCATCATAAATACTACTTTCAAAGGCATCCAATCCATCACATTCACCAAAAAAGGCATCCATGCCCACAATTGCCATTTTTGTAGTGTTATTTACTGGCATATTCATTTGTTTACTTCCCCTTGTTCAAGAATTAAATGAGAGTTAGTTCCACCAAATCCAAATGCACTCAAAGCTGCGTATTTAGTTTTTTTAGCTGGCCAAGGTCTAGTTGTTGTGACAATGTTCTGTGGCGATACCACACTATTTTCACAACCTATAGGTTCGCTGACATTAATAGTTGCTGGAATTAGGTTATGGGACATTCCTAAAATAGTTTTAGTCATTCCCACCATGCCAGCTGCGACCAATAAATGACCAACATTATTTTTAGTAGATCCTACTAATAGCTGGGAATTTTTCCCCCCAAAAAAGCCTTGAATAGATTTAGATTCAGTAGTATCTCCCAAAGGAGTACCCGTGGCATGACACTCCAGATATTGAATTTCTTGTGGGTCAAGTTTTGCTTCTTGATATGCTCTTTGATAAGCAGTATTTTGTCCTTGGAGATTAGGGCTTAAAAGATGTTTACCCTTACCATCATTAGATAAACCATTACCACAAATTGTAGCCAGAATTTTATCTCCATCTCTGACAGCTTTGTCATATCTTTTGAGCATTACCATACCGATACCTTCAGAGGTAATTAAGCCCCGTGATGTTTTATCAAGAGGAAAACTACTACCATTTTCTGGGTATGCTTGTAGACCAGAAAATAACATTCTGACAAATAGAGGATCGGAAGCACTAATAGCACCAGCTAACATTAAATCTGCTTTACCAGATTGTAGATAATAGGATGCTAATTTGATGGCATAAAATGATGATGAACAGGCTGCATCTATACAGCAATGAATTTCAGAAAGATTGAAAGCACGGGAAACCATACCAGCAGGTAACCCAGAAACCATAGCATTATATGGTGATGTTTTAGATAGGGTTAATTTACCACCTAGATGGAAGTGTTTCTCCTGTAAAAGTTCTTGAATTGCGGGTTCAATTGTTTGATGATAAATGGGGGTAAACAATTGATTAGATGCTTTAGTAGGTAAAGCTAGAGTTCCTAAAATTACCCCACATTCCGACAGAGCAGATTGATTTCCCCAATAGCCACTATGAATAATTGCCTGTTTAGCTGCATACAGTGACCATTTGAAAGTATCATCTAGACTTTCAATAAATTCCCCAGGTAGATTATACTCATAGGGATTAAAATCTAAATTGCGGATAAATCCACCTTTTAAAAAGTAGAATTTCTCCGGTGTGCCTTTATTAGGATCATAAAATATTGAGGGATCTACTCCCAATTCATCAATACTAATATTGGCAGTTACGTCTTTTTCTTGGCTGAGATTATGCCAGAATTGCTCAGGATTATTCGCATCCGGAAAGAGGCATGATAATCCAATAATGGCTATTTTTTCCACAGTTAAATCCTCGTTTGGGTTAAGGTAAGGTAGTTTAATGATGTTCAAACCTAAATCTTGTTGTTCAATTCTTTAGGTTCAGTTATTACACTGCCACTTACCCAGATTTTGATTAGGATTTACGCGATTCCCCAAACGTGATTACTAGATTCCTAAGTAGGGAGGCACAATTATTTGTAGGATGGGTCGAGTAACGAGACCCGTGGTGTTGGGTTTCATACTTCAACCCAACCTACGTTCATCTTATATTTAATTCCACCCACCCACTTATATCTACATTATCTGTTACTTCTTGCTCAACATTTTCATAGGCCAAATAACCGCTTTTGCCCCCAAAATTCGGGAGTAGATTTCTCCTGATTGACTATGCAAAATAAAGTTGGCTGTTACCCCTGTATCAGTTTTATTTTCCACTTCACAGGAAACATAAAATGGTGAATTACAAGGAATAGTTAGAAATTGTTCCCAATAAGTCAACTGTCCTGGTAGACAGACCTGCTGATGAAAATGATTTAACCAAATCCACAATGATTGGGTACTAATATCTGTGGTGTAGGGATTATGCCATTTGACCGGAAATTGCCCCTGATCGGTTTCGGAAATTGCTTGCCAACAACACTCCACAGTGATTTTCTGTGGGTTTACATTTAGAACCCTAGTAATTTCCTGGAATGCTGGACCGTGAAACAAGGAAGAATCACCATTTTGATAAAATTGTTTGCCCCTAGTAGTGATAATATTGTCCTCCGTTAGATTCAGGGACTCATAAATTGGTGCTTTTGGTATTTTCCCTACCACTGTGACAATAGCAGAGAAATGAAAATGGGTTTTACCTTGAGGATTTTTACTCAAAATTTTGGTTTGAAATTCAATTAACTCACCATCTACTTTGGAGATTTCCTGAATTTCTAGAATGTAATCTGATCCTAATGTGGAGTTGAAAGAGATACCTTTTAGCACCTTGAATTCCCGACAATGTAAGTAGCGATATCCCGGATAAATTTCTTCACAAGCATGAACCATCCAAGACATAGCACAAGTGGCTGGTAATACCTGTACACCTGCAATAGTATGATCATATAAAAAGGGATTTTGCTCCAAGGTCATTCTGCGATAGATACGGTAGCTTTTCAATTCACTATCCAGGGGTGTGGGAGGCAAGTTCATCGGACTACCAATGACAACTTGGGATTGATTTTCAAACGCCGGATGCAGCTCATTAACCAGCATTTGAGTACCGGTTTCCACAGGAATAATATCAATTCCTCGTTCGGTAAAAGCCTTCTTTAATTGTGGTGTTACCATACCACTATCCCAACCACCCCAGTTAATAGCAACTACATGAGTTTGAGGATAATGTTTTTTAAATTGATGAGCCGATTTATTCAGAATTTCATTAGCTATAGCATAATCACTCTGACCAATATTGCCATAAAAACCACTCACAGAAGAGAAGAGTACTAAATGCTTTAAATGGTAAGGATCACAACAGTTAAGTATGTTTTGCAAACCCTGGACTTTGGCATTATAAACTTTTTCAAAATCGTCAGGGGTTTTCTTTTCAATTAATTTATCTGCTAAATTTCCAGCTCCGTGGATAACACCTGTAATTTTACCAAATTTTTGGCAAACATCACGGAGTTTATCTTGTAAGACTTTCCCATCAGTAACATCAACATTAATATATTCAGCTTTTGCTCCTGTTTGTTCGATTGCTGCTAAAGTCTTTTTAATTTCCCGGACAGAATTAATTTGATTGAATATTTTCTGTACCATCATGGGTGTGGGTTTTTCACCTTGGGAGATTAAATTTTCCATGATGCGTTTTTTTAATACGGAGTCTTCCAAGCAATCATGAGCGTAACCAGGTTCTGGAGTAATTTCTGAACGACCTAAAAGAATAAAAATGCCAGAGTTACTCAAACTACCGAAATTACCAATTTGACTTTGTGCCAATTTAACCGTACACTGGGCAGTAATTCCCTTAGCTCCACCACTAACCACAAACACCGATGATGGAGGAATTTGAAAAGTTGTTATCATATATTTCTCACTCTATTATTGAACTTAGGAGACAAGGAACAGGGAATATATATTTTCTGGCTAAACCTATAATTCCTGGTTCCCTATAAATGACTAACTAGGGAGGTACAATTATTTGTAGGATGGGTTGAGGAACGAAACCCAACCTACGTTCATCTTATATTTAATTCCACCCACCCACTTACTAATCAGCTGTTGCTACAAGAGTCACTCTTCCTTTAGAACCATAACCAACCTCGCCAATATATCGGTTAGAATCATATAATTCGGCTACAATATATTCTGCTGACTGGTGTGGTTCTAACTTAGGACTTAAATCGATCGCTCTCAAAAATACCTTTGGCCATTCCCATCTCAAACTCTTGGTCAATCCAAATAATCCTCCTCCAATAATTCCGAAGTTTTCTGTATGATCTAAACCAAATGCACCGTCAAGATGAACAACTGTGCAAAAACTAACTCTTCCTTCCAGATTGGCAGCATTATTCAGTGATTGTTTCAGGTGTTTAGCTATCAAAAAGATATGTTTAACAATTACCTTTTCGGTTTCTAAATAGGCAAGATTGGTAGTTGAAAAGCACGGATGAAGATGAATAAATGCTCCAATTTTACCATATTGAACACTGATACTTTGCAGTAGTAATTGTAGATGTTCTTCGCTCATATTTGCTAGATTGATGCGAGTGACTCCTGCTGGTAATGGTGACCGTTCTGGAACAATTGATTCGGGAAAACTTAAAACTACTACCTTCCAACCTTTGTCTATCAACCCATGAACTAATTTTGTGGTAGTTAGAGAACCATCGTCAGTAACTAGTCCTATATGTCCTCCAGGTAATTGGCATTCCCAAAAATCGGGTTCCGGTAAGATTTTCAATTTAACTGGACGACGGGGAAGATTGGGGTCAACAGTAGGTGGTGGAGTTAAATCCACCGCCGTGGCTTTTATTTGCTCAAAATCAAGATTTTTTTTTTCAACCACCACCAGACTTTGGAGGTAGCTAACTATCTGTCTAATTGTCCGCAGGTCTCCTAATTCCTCTAAGTTAGGTTTAGGTAAATCTGGGTATACTTCTTGCATTCCCCCTAATATTTCTACCCTTTTTATGGAATCTATCCCCAGGTCAGCTTCCATGTCCATATCTAGTTCTAACATCTCTACTGGATAACCAGTTTTTTCACTGGTAATTTTTAACAAGGTTTCAGCTATACTACTGTATTCATTACTGATAGCGGAGGACTGGGGAATGTCAACTGGAGAAGGAATGATTAATTCGGGTGTTACTTTGGGATCCACATTCTTAACTATATGCTCAGAATGATTTATCTGATTAGTAGTCGCGTTGGTTACAACTTGTTTTTCTAGATATTCAACTATTTGACCAATGGTGCGTTTTTCCGCTAGTTCTTCCAGATTAGGTTTGGGTAAATCGGGATATAATTCCTGTAACCCACCTAATATTTCCACCCGTTTGATAGAGTCAATTCCTAAGTCAGCTTCCATATCCATGTCAAACTCTAACATTTCTATGGGATAACCAGTTTTTTCGCTGGTGATAGATAGAAGACTTTTACCTATGTCTTGAATATCAATTGCGGATTTTTTCGTTTGGGAACTTATAGCAATTTCCGTAACTGATGCAGGTGGTTTTTCAACCCTGGTCTCTGGGACGGGTGTTATAACTGGCTGAGTTTCTATAATTGGTTGTGGAATTTCTACTTCCAATGTTTTACTGGTAGAGCTAACAACCATTTCTGGCACAGTTAGTTGGGGATTTTGTGGCGACGAAATCTCTCGCAGATTTTCCGTGTGTATATCCGTAAGTTGGAGAGGAATCACAGGTGTTAGTTCTGCACCGTCAATTAGCAGTGAATATTCCTGTTGGATGAGGTGGAAAAGATTCTTTGTGTGTTCTAACTGTTCCCGTAAGTATTGTTCATGAATGCGCAGAGTTTCCGCTTGCTGATGATGAAATTGCATCATGCTACGCTCAAAGCTATCCATGATTGATTTTTTAGTTTCCCCAGTTTCAGTAGATTTATTATTCATAAACAAGGTATTCTGTTGCTGTACCAATTGAAAAAATGTCCTGGCATATTCCATTTGATGCTGAAGGTAAGTGTCATGAATCTGTAAGTTATCACTTTGGCTATTTTGAAATTGGCTAAGGAGATTTTCTAAACTAGCTAAAACTTGTTGAAACTCAGTATTTTTATCTGACGTTGTCATTTTCCCTCCTAAAACCTGTACCATTGGGTAAGTTAATATGGGTAACTGTTCTTCAGCTCGAAGGCTGGAATTAATAGGATTAGCAGAATTCATTTGGGAGTCCGTTGGTAAAGAACTGATAATTGATGTTTGTTTATGTCTCTTACCATTGCCATTACTAGTATGTACTGTTTCAACTACTTCCTTTACTGGTGTAATTTCGGAAGGTTTATCAATTACTGAAACCGGTTGAATTTGTGGAAAACCTTGAATTTTAAACCCATCACTTAGTGCTTTTTCAAAGGCATTTTTAGTTTTTTCTGAAACGTAATTAATACCTTTGAGTTTAACATTTAAACTTTTTTGGCTGATTTCTTTAGAGAATGTTTCTGGTAATTGATATGGGTCAATATTACCTAATTCCATACCCAGAACCTGTAGTTGGACCGCTGCTTCTCTAACGGAGATATCACTACTTTTATGAGTGCTAGGATTCAAAGATATAGTAATATGTGGACGTTCTCCCAAAATATCCTTAACTAGGTTAGTCAGAATCCGCTTTGGTCCAAATTCCACAAAGCAATAACCACCAGCAGCATAGATATTTTCTATTTGTTGTGTAAAATTAACTGAACTGGCCAGATGACTTTCTAATATCCGTTGAATCTTATCCGATTCTTGAGGATACTGTTGAGCTGTAACATTGCTAAAAACGGGAATCTTAGGATTGAGTAATTTAACAGATTTAGTAGCAATAGCAAAGGATTTTTGGGCAAATGCAATTAGGGGAGTGTGGAAAGCAGCAGCAACAGGTAGGAGTACAGCACCATAGCCTAAATCTTGAAATTTCTGATGAATTTTTTGAATTTCATGGCTAGGACCAGCTAAAACAACTTGGTTAGGAGAGTTAAAATTAGCAATCGTAATTTTTGGGAAATTTTTCAGTACTAATTCTACCTTGCTAATTTCTTCCTTGACTGCTAACATACTACCTGCATCATGGTCAGGATCTTTGGGTGCAGCCATTGCCTTTCCCCGAGCTTTTACTAAGTATAAATAATCTGATTCACTCAAAACTCCTGCTGCTAGTAAAGCAGTCAATTCCCCAAAACTATGACCAGCAGTGAAATCAGATTTAAACCCAGCTTGCTGAAAAATAGAATATAGACCAGCACTAAAAACACCTATAGCAGGTTGTGCATATTCAGTTCTTTGTAAAGTGGCAATTTGGTCAGCTTTCTCTGTTTGGTTAAAGGTAGGATGGGGAAAAACTACTTGGGAAATTGGCTGTAAATTATCCTCAATTAACAGGCTATCCATTAATCCATATAGGCGACGTAAAGTTGGGAAGTTCATCACAACTTCTTTACCCATCTCTAAATATTGAGAACCTTGACCTGAAAATAGGGCTACTACTTTCCCCCTTAAGTTAATACCAGAAGCTCGATAATAAATTCCTTGAGGATGTTCCCAGTTCAAGGTAGATTGTTTATTTTTTAATAGATCAATGCTCAGAGCTAACAATTTACAAGTATCCGCTTTATTCCCAGCTACAAAGCCAATTCTTGCCGCATTTTGAGGAATCTGAATATTCCTGCATTCCTCAACTAACTGAGAATAGTATCTGTCACTATCCCCAGCTTGTAAATTCTGTAAACTTGTCTCTAAATTTTTAATTAGCTCACTGGGATTGGGAGCAAAAAATAAAATTTGACTGGCCACATCATGTAGACGATAAGGTTGTTGTTGTTCCTGTTGATATTCTTCCAAAACCAAATGATAATTGGTACCACCAAAACCAAAGGAGCTAACTCCCGCTCTTCTGGGTGATTCACTCTCTCCACGTATCCAAGGTCGAGTTTCAGTGTTCAAATAAAAGCAGGAATTTTCAATATCTAACTTAGGATTAGGTTCGGTAATATTGATAGTCGGCGGTAATATCTTATGATATAGTGCCAAAGCTGTTTTCACTAAACTTGCTGCACCTGCTGCTGCTTTCGTATGCCCAATTTGGGATTTGACACTACCTAGGGCAATATATTGCTTTCTTTCATCATGTTTACTGAAGAAGCTTTGCAAGGAAGCGAACTCCGTCGGATCTCCAGCCATAGTTCCTGTACCATGTGCTTCCATTAGTCCTAATGTGGCAGGAGAAAAGCCAGCATCATTATAAGCTCGTTCCAAAGCTTTCACTTGTCCTTCCTTTCTGGGAGCATAAATGCTCTTATAGCGTCCATCACTGGAAGTTCCAATACCCTTAATTACAGCATAAATTCTATCACCATCTTTTTGTGCATCTTCTAGCCTTTTGAGAACTAACATGGCGATACCTTCACCCAACATCATCCCATCGGATTTAGCATCAAACGGTTTAACATTTTCACCAGGAGAAACCGCAGGAGTTTTACTAAAAGAAATGTAAGCCATGATGGTGTTATCTGTATCTACACCACCGGTTAACATCATATCGCTCCGATATTCTACCAGTTCACTAATAGCCATTTTTAAAGCACCAAAGGAACTGGCACAAGCAGCATCAACAACACAGTTCATACCACCAAAATTCAATCGGTTGGCAATACGTCCTGCTACAACATTTGCTAACATTCCGGGAAAAGCATTTTCATCCCACTTAATGTAGGCACTTTTGATTTTTTCGACTATTTTTTCAGTATCTTCCGGTGATAAACCACTACTTGTAAGCACTTTTTCCCATACGGGATACTCTAATCTAGCTGATAATGGCATACCTAATTGTTTAGCCATTGCTACCCCTAGGATTACCCCCACACTCTCTCGATCAAATTCACGAGCTTCACCATAACCAGCATCTTCCATTGCTTCTTTGGCAACTATTAAACTCAAGAGTTGCGATACATCAGTAACTTCTAAAATGCTAGGAGGAATGCCAAATTCCATGGGGTTAAAATCAACTTCAGGAATAAATCCACCCCGCTTACAATAGGTTTTATCCTCCGGTGTTCTAGGATTGGGATCGTAGTAATCTTTAACACTCCAGTGGCTCTCTGGAACATCAGTAATACAATCAGCTTTACTCACAATATTTTGCCAATATTGTCTTAAATTTCTCGACTGTGGTAGTAGAGAAGCCATCCCCACAATAGCAATGGGGTTCTGTTGCAGTTGTCTGTTAACTTTCTTAGTTGAGATTTCGTTTCCTGAATTCATTTTTCTTGCCTCTATAAATCTAATCAAATCATTTTCACAACTGTTAATTAGCTTCTCTAACTCTGCTAAGGCGGTATTTATTGAATCAGCAGACATCATGGCATAGGGTAATTTTGGGGAATGGTAACTTTTCAGCTACAGTAATTTCTATAGCGGGGATATTAATCAAGCAATCATGTTTTCTTAATGGGATAATTGATCCCGGAAAGAAATCAAATTTGGGAATCACATGAAATAATACTATACACTATTGCCTTTCCTTTTCTTGTTTGTTTAGAAACATTATCAGTGATTAATTAGCGGATTTCATAATTACCGTAGCTTTCTCAACTTTATGCTGGCATTGACTTAGCAAGCAAGTTCGGATAATCTATTTTATGACATTCTGGGAATATAACCCGCTACATCTGCTACAGAAATAATATTTATTGTCCAGGGGTCTGACTCGGAACTTAGAGAAATTAAGAGAATGATTCATTTCCTACTTTCGCCTGTTGAATTAATTTAAAGAATAGCACAATTTAAAGAAATTCAATAGTTTGCTTACACTGAATTGGGATAAATATTTCTACTTGAGGTAATGATTTGTATTTCCCTGTTGCATTTGACAGTATACTCCTGAACTAAAATCTATCTGATTATGTGAGTAAATTCAACCCTTTCTCCCCTATAGAAAATTGAGATATCAATGCTTTGATCATATCTGTAATCTAACTTACGAATTAGCAAATACACTCCTGTTCCAGATAAACTTGCTCATATTTTATCAAAAAAACATGATAATTTATCTTTGATATTTGATGAATTCATAATATATCTCACATCTTGGCTTTCGATAGTTATTTAGTGAGCAAATCTTAACTTGTGAATGTAATTAACTATTAATAGTAATAGACTGACATTGTGATGAAATGATTATATATTTCAATGGAAATAGATTCTAGTTAACATTCGGTAATTATGTAGAGAACTCATCATAAATGAGTTAATTTACTTAATTTAATAGATTGACAAAATTCTGAGCCTTTGGCAGAATAAGAAGTAGAGTTTTTATTTGTTCTCAATTAGTGTGATCAACTATTTTTGAGAGATTATGAAAAATTAATCTCATGATTTAGTCATCTCTGTAACTCAGATCTTTTTTTAGCGATTCGTATTTATGGTTACTTTGTTGTACTCTAATTCAAGATAGAAATAAGTGTAATTAGAAGTTGGTTTAACGTCTATTTACAATTAAATTTTCGCTTATTAGGAGTTTGTGAAAAGAAAACATTGAAATTACACCTCAGTAGAAAAGAACAGGAGCAAGTATGGTAACGAGCAAACAAAATCAATTATTAATACATGCTGCTAAGAAGTGGAAAATAATCATTGCTGCTTCCCTTGCTATAGCTGCTGGTTTAGCATCTTTCTCTAGCTTTTCTCAGTTAAAACTAAAACCTAACTTTCCTATCAACTCTTCCCAAGTAAAAACCCAAAAAGCGCCCAAAGTGAAATTTTATGTCACCGCTTTAGGAAGACTACAACCACAGGGAGAAATTACCTATTTATCTGCTCCCAATTCTATTAACGGTGTGCGCGTAGAAAAGCTATTAGTGGAAGAGGGTAAGGAAGTACAAGCTGGGGAAACTTTAGCATATCTAGAGAATTATGAACGATCAAAAGCTGCAGTAAAACAAGCATTCAATAAACTACTAATTGTTAAATCAAGACTAGCACAAGTTAAAGCAGGAGCAAAAGCAGGAGATGTGAATTCTCAAAAAGCAGTGGTGACCAGATTATACTCACAGTTAGAAGGTGAAGTGACCACACAAACAGCGACAATAAATCGTATTCAAGCTGAAGTGGAAAATGCTACCAAAGAGAGTGAGCGCTATCAAAAGTTATACCAAGATGGGGCAATTTCTGCTGCTGTTTTAGATACTAAAGTGCTACAATTGAAGACATCACAACAAAAATTAATGGAAGCTAAAGCTACACTAGAAAGTAGTAAGAATACATTAGAAAATCAAATTCAAGAAGCTAAGGCCAGATTAGACAGTATTAAAGAGGTAAGAAATGTAGATATAGCTTTAGCACAGAGCGAGGTTGAGAGTGCAGAAACTGCTATTGAGCAGGCAAAAGCAGATCATGATTTAACTTATATTAAATCACCCATAGATGCCAGAATTTTAAAAATTCATGCCAAAAATGGAGAAATTATAGGTACTTCTGGATTTGCAGAGCTAGGAAAAACTTCGCCAATGAATGTCATTGCTGAAGTTTATCAGACCGATATTCAAAAAGTGAGAATTGGACAAAAAGCGGTTATTACTAGTGGAGCATTTTCTGATAAAATACGAGCAACAGTGAAAGAGATTGGTTGGCAAGTTGACAAACAAAGCATCTTTAGTATTAACCCAAGTTCAGATACAGATCGGAGAATTGTTCATGTTAGATTAGTCATTGATTCTCCAGATGATAGCCAAAAAGTATATCGACTAACCAATTTACAGGTAGATGTTGCCATTGAAATTTAGTTTATGAATCTAAAAATTCCTTTAGCGTGGCTACAGTTAGCCCAGCAAAAACTACGTTTTGTTGTAGCTATAGCTGGGATTGCTTTTATCGTACTTTTAATGTTCATTCAACTGGGTTTTCAAGATGCACTATATTCCAGTGCAACAGCAGTACATCAAAATCTCAAGGGAGATTTATTTATAGTCAGTTCCCAATATAAATCTTTGACCTCAAATCAAAGTTTTTCTCGCAGTCGTTTATACCAAACTTTGGGATTTAATGGTGTAGAATCAGTCAATCCCATGTACTTACAATTTGCCAAATTAAAAAACCCAGAAACCGGAGAAAAATACTCAATTTATGTAATTGGATTTGATCCGGCAAAATCCTTAATGAATATTCCAGAGGTTGAAGAGAATCTGGATAAACTGAAAATTCCCGATATGATGTTATTTGACAGAGATTCCCGACCGGAATTTGGTCCAATCGCTAAAAGATTTGACCAAGGGAAAACAGAACAAACAATTGAAATTTTCTCTTTTGATTCTCTGCAGGGCTATCGAGTTAGAGTGGGGGGGTTATTTAGTTTAGGTCCCTCCTTTGGGGTGGATGGTAACTTGATTGTTAGTGACTCCACCTTCGTGAGAATTAATCCCCTACTTCGTCCTTCTGAAAAAATAGATGTTGGTATTATTAAACTAAAACCAGAAGCTGACCCAAATCAAGTTTTAAAAAACTTACGGGTTAATTTACCCCATGATGTGCAGATTTTTACCAAACAACAATTCATTGATTTTGAAAAGCAATATTGGGCAGCAAGAACACCCATTGGATTTATTCTCAATTTGATGTTAACTATGGCTTCGGTAGTAGGTGTGGTCATTGTCTATCAGATTCTCTATAGTAATATTGCCACCCAATTTATCGCCTATGCCACGTTAAAAGCCATTGGCTACGCTAATGGTTATTTGTTGAATGTGGTTTTTCAACAAGCCCTGATATTGGCATTACTAGCATATATACCTGGATTTTTGATTTCTGTGGGTCTATATGATTTTGCAATGAAAGCTACCCAATTACCAATTATCATGACTTCTAATAATGCCATAATTGTTTTAACTTCTACAGTGTTAATTTCTATGACGTCAGGAGCATTAGCAATTAATAAACTGCGATCTGCTGACCCTGCGGATATTTTCTAACTTATGACCAACTGATTTGGAAAATTTTATTTCCAATAATTCTAATAACTCCCATAACATTAAATCCTACCAGATCAATATGATGAATCTCAACAACAAAACTATTCTTATTACAGGTACAGATGAATTTATTGGCTCCCGCGCAGCAGAGTTAGCAGTAGGTCAAGGTTTGAAGGTAAGAGCTTTACAGGGTTCCCCATTTCTAGATAGAGCTGTAGGTGAAAGTCTAGAAAAGTTGGGAGTAGAGATTATAATTGGTAGCATCAATGATCCAGGGATAGCTACAAAAGTTTGCCAGGGAGTAGATATAGTTTTACATACTAGTCAACTAACGGAGGAGGGGGGAGACATAAAAAAATTCCGAGAAATTAATGTTGGTGGAACTTGTAATATTGCCCAAGCAGCAAAACAGGCAAAAGTGAAAACATTTATACACCTTTCCAGTGCCTTAGTTTATGGATTCAATTACACCGATAATGTGGCGGAAACTGGGATATTATCTGGGGAGAACAATCCCTATTGTCAAACTAAAATAGAAGCGGAAATAGAGATTTTAAAACTTAACTCACCTCCGGATTTTGGGGTGACTATTATTCGTGCAGGAGATGTGTATGGGCCAGGTAGTGTTCCTTGGATTGTTCGCCCAGTTCTGATGATGAGACAAAAGTTATTTGCCTATCCTAATGATGGTAAAGGAGTGATGAATCACCTATATGTTGATAACTTAATTGATGCCATATTTTTAGCAATGGTACAACAACCATATGGAGAAATTTTTAATATTACAGATGGGGAAAATACCTCATGGAAAGAATATTTTATTCACCTGGCAGCTATGGAAGGTTTACCTATTCCTATGTCTCTTCCCAAGGAAGAAATGAGGTTATTTTTAAAAGTACGTAATCAGGGACAAAAATTGTTTAGAAAGAAGGTGGATATTCTCCCAGAATCTGTTGATTTTATGAGCCGTCCATATTCTTATTCAATTGCTAAGGCTAGGAGTATATTGAACTATCAACCAAAAATTAGTCTGGAAGCAGGTATGAATACTACCCATCAATGGTTACAGACAACTGATATTCAAAAACTTATTAAATAGGGATTGCTAAAAAATCAGAATTCAAGCAGTTAACTAACCAATGTCATTCAGGAGCTTATGTCAACAATGTCTAAGATTTTGAGAATTTCTCATTTACTGGTAACCACCCTATTAAGTTTGAGTTTTCCTCATCCAGTGGGAGCAACACCTGGAACAATATTGCAAATAAATCCTCCAGTATCAACCCCATCAACCACAGAACTGACCATAATAGTGAACGGAATACTTAACAAAACTGGTGATATTTGTCTAAGAGTTTATAACTCAGAAGTTGGCTTCCTTACGAATGGTTCTAGTGAAGTGAAAAGTGGCTGTACAAAAATTACTGGTAGTTCTGTAAAAACCGTATTCTCTGGATTAAAACCGGGAACCTATGCAGTAGCAGTAATGGACGATCAAAATGGGGACAGGAAACTGAACAGGGACTTTTTTGGCATTCCCACAGAAGGATTTGGCATTTCTCGAGATCCCATAGTTTCTATCCGAACTGGTATGCCAAAATTTCGTCGCGCTAGTTTTAAAATGACCCAGAATACCACCATTGATATCACTATGAAATATTCTTTAGACCCCTAGGCAAAGTAATTAGATGGGGACGTGGGAATGGTAAATGACGAATTCTAATTTTTTTCCTTTTATCACCAGTACTAAGTGGTAACCTAATCATGTCAGACCTGACTAAATTTTTATCTGAGTCCCTGATGGTTTGGTTAATCATTCAAGTAGGTTTAACTCTAATATTTTTATGGTATCTAGAAACCTACCAACAACCATCGGATAGTGAACTACCAAAAACGGCAGTAATTTTATGCTTACGTGGTGCTGATCCTTTTTTACCTCACTGCGTGCGATCGCTATTGAATCAAAACTATCCCGAGTATGACCTGAAGTTAATTATAGATAGTAGGGAAGATCCAGCGTTTAAAATTGTTCAAGAAGTAATTAATGAAACAGGGGCAAAAAATATTGAAGTTAGCATTTTGAAGACAGTGCGTCATAACTGTAGTCTTAAATGTAGTGCTTTAATACAGGGGGTTTCAGATTTAGATGAATCATATCAGGTAGTGGCATTAGTAGATGCTGACACCATAGTTCATAGTAACTGGTTAAAAGAATTGGTCATTCCGCTGATGGATGGAACAACAGGAGTAACCACAGGAAACCGTTGGTATGTACCCACAGGAAAATATTGGGGTTCCCTAGTACGTTACACAGGGAATATTTCTACCGTCATACAAATGTTTCTCTTTCAAATTCCTTGGGGTGGTAGTTTAGCAATCAAAAAAAGTGTTATTGAAGAAACCCAACTGATAGAGAAATGGGGACAAGCACTTAGTGATGACATACCAATGCATAAAATTCTCCAAAAACAGGGATGGAAAATTAAATTTATTCCTTCTGCGCTAATTATCAACCGAGAAGAAATTAACTTATCTGAGTTACTTCCCTCTCTACAACGTCTAATACTTTGTTCTCGACTTTATCACCCTAAGTGGTTAGCATTAATCTGTGAAGCTGTTTCTAGCATAGTTTTTCCTGGGCTGACACTTTTATTAACTCTAGGAATGTTACTAGTAACTGAAGGAGAAAAAGTATTGTCTTTACTGCAATCCTATAGCCTTTATATCCTGGGACTGCTCCTGCTGATTTTAGTCACACAGAGGAGGGTTGAAAAAATAATTTATCAGCAGCAACAACCAATTACTGAAATTTCACTAACCACCATTGTTAAAATGTTGATTGCCATTCCTTTAACCCAGTTACTTTATGGTTTAGCAATCCTATCTTCCATATCCACATCAACCCTAACCTGGCGTGGAATCACTTATAAAATCAATGATAAGGGAAATATTAACTTAGTTGCATATCATCCTTATCAATGGTTAGATCAACCGACCGATCCAAAAATGTCTCTCTAATTTTATTGATTTTCTTATTTCTAGTATCCTTGTTGGGTAATTGTGTTAATTATCCGCTGGATTAACTGAGGTCTGTCAATGCGTAAATCCTAATTAATTCAACTTTCTTACCCAAACAGAGGAATTAAACATGGAAAAGAAACCCTTGCGCATTGCCTTATTCACTGGTTTATATGCTCCTTTTTTAACGGGAGTATCTGTTGCTGTACACCAACGAGTTCATTGGTTACTAGAACAAGGGCATGAAGTTTTTCTGATCCATCCACAAATTAATAAGCAGTATAGTCAACAAGTGGGCAATCGTCCCATGTTAGGATTATCAGAACTACAAATTTTTTCTAACTTCTCTTCCTATGCTTTTCCTACCCAACCACTAATTTTTTATAAATCCCTACCGCAACCTTTAAATTATCGTCATTGGAACGATACTAAACTTTTAGAAAACTTTCAACCTGATATTATTGTTGTGGAGGAAGCAGCCCAGATGAGAGGGCTATATTCTATTTTTCTACAAGGTTATGGTAGGGCGGTAGGAGTTGACTATGCCAAACGTACTAAAACCCCTATTATCTCCGTTTTTCACACGGATATAGTTGCCTATATTAAATATTATTTAGGCGACATTTTATTCAGACTAACGAGTCCCATAATTCCTCTACTAGTCAGACAATTTAGCGATCAATATACCCTCAACATATTTCCTTCCAGAGAGCAACTGACAAAGTACCAAAAACTGCAATGTCAAAGATGTGAATATGTCCCCTATCAGGGAATTAACTGTGAAAAATTTCATCCTCGCAACATTTGTCATGACCCAATTCCCAATGATAAAAGACCGACTATTTTATTTGTAGGACGTATCACTGCAGAAAAGAATGTTACTCAAATTTTAGAAGCCTATCCCTTAATTGCAGCTAAAATTCCCCAGGTGCATTTAGTCATAGTTGGTAGCGGTCCCCTAGACCAAGAAATTCGCCATCGCGCCCAAAAATTTGCTGATGGTGTGACAATTTGGGGTGAATCTCATGGCACAGAACTTTTAGGATGGTTTGCCAGAGCAGATGTTTTTATTAACCCCTCAGTTACAGAAAATTTCTGCACCACTAATAACGAAGCTTTAGCTTCTGGAACACCAGTAGTAGCAGTAATGGCTCCCTCTACTGCTGAACAAGTAATTGTTGGTTATAATGGACTACTTGCACAACCTAATAACCCTAAAGATTTTGCCGACAAAATAGTAACAATCCTGCAAAATCCCGATCTCAAAAACCAATTGTCTAGCCAAGCTCGTTCCTCAATTTTACAATTTGACTGGTCAAATTGCAGTCAGAAGTTTGAGGATAAATTATATGAGTTAGTAAATGTAAATGAGATGGAATTCTTCTAAGTGGGTGAGTGGAATTAAATATAAGATCAACGTAGGTTGGGTTGAAGTATGAAACCCAACACCACGGGTCTCGTTACTCGACCCATCCTACAAATAATTGTGCCTCCCTACTTAGCTGGGGAGTACAGGTATGGTAGTAGGGTGATCAGGGGTTTCCTGTAAGAAATCTAGATCACTCTATTAAATCAAATGAAATTAAACAGCGGAAATATCAATTAACCAGCGTACAGTCTGGGGGAAAATAATGACAATTAACAACACCACAAACTGTAACACCATAAAAGGAATGGCACTTTTATGAATATCGAAAGTGCTAACTTCTTTAGGTGCTACACTTTGTAAATAAAACAAAGAAAATCCTACAGGAGGGGAAATAAAGGCGGTTTGTAAATTAATCGCCATGACCACACCAAACCATACCATATCAATATTTAAAGCTTGGGCTGCAGGCACAAATAATGGCATGGCAATAAAGCAAATTTCCATGAATTCTAGGAAGACTCCCAGAGCAAAAATTGCCAAATTACTGACAATTAAAAATCCCCAATAACCTCCAGGTAAACTGGTTAGAAGTTCAGTAATTAAAGTTTTACCCCCCAGAGCATCAAATACTAAACTAAACATGGATGAAGCAAATAAAATCATCACCACTAAAGCGGTAATAACTGCCGTGGAGTGAGCAGAATCACGAACTAATTGAGGTGTTAACCGTTTATTGAAAGCGGCCAGCAAAGAAGCACCAACAGCACCAACAGCACCAGCTTCTGTAGGCGTAGCAATGCCAAAGAAAATACTCCCTAAAACAGCAAAAATCAATAAAATTGGGGGGATAACAGCCTTGATGACTTTTTTGAGTAACTTAGTACCTGTAAGAATTTCCACATTAGCAGGAATATTCGGAACTTTGTCTGGCTGAAAAAAAGCTAGTGCCAGAATATAGAGAATATAAGAACCAGATAACATTAAACCTGGAATTAAAGCCCCTAAAAATAAATCTCCTACCGACACACCAATTTGGTCACTGAGAATTACGAGTACTAAACTGGGGGGAATTAGCTGAGCTAAAGTACCCGATGCAATAATTACTCCAGCAGCTAGTTTCTTGTCATAACCATAGCGAATCATCACCGGTAAGGATAACATTCCCATGACAATTACTGTAGCAGCTACAACTCCTGTAGTCGCTGCTAGAATAGTTCCTACTAAGACAACTGCTAGGGCTAAACCACCTCGTATACGACTGAATAAAATACCTACAGTTTCTAATAATTCCTCGGCTAAACCTGACTTTTCTAAAATAGCACCTAGAAACACAAAAAAGGGAATAGCCAGGAGGGTGAAATTGGACATGGTGCCAAACCAAATATTTGGCAAGGATAACAAACGTGCAGGATTAAATGCTCCGACTGTCATACCGATGATGCCAAAAACAATTGCTGTTCCCGCAAAAGAAAATGCAACCGGGTATCCAGTCATTAAAATTAGAAAAAAGCCCAGAAACATCAAAATAGATAACCATTCAAAACCCATAAATCACCTGATAAATTACTAACAGTTTAATAATTATTTAAGATTGACTATTCAATTTTGATATTTTCTGAAGTTTCCAGTCGAACTTTTTCTGATACCTGTTCATAGCCTAGGAGTATGGCCAAATATTTAATGGCTTGAGAAATACTCTGTAAAAGGAGAAATAATAATCCCAAGGGAAGTATTGTTTTAATGGGTGCACGAGGTAAACCATTAGCATCGGAAGAAACTTCCCAACTTCCCCAATTACCATCACTTAATCTACCCCAGGACTGTAAGACGGGATTAAATGTTACCCAAATACCAATTAAACAAAAGGGAATTAAAAATAATATTGTTCCCCAAAAATCAATCAATGCTCGTTTCTTCTCATTCATATTAGTATACAAAAAATCTACTCTAACATTGTCTCCATGACGTAAAATATAGGCAAAGCCAAGTAAAAACGTCATAGAAAATAAATACCATTGTAGTTCTAAAAGCGCGTTCGAAGATAATTGTAGTCCTAAAAAGCGTCCTAAATAGCGAGCAACAACGTTAAAAAAACCTACTCCAATGGTGATTAAAACCAGCCAATTGCAAAACCATCCCAATTTATCCGTATATTTATCAATAAACTCGGAAATCCTTAATAATCTGCTAACAAATAGCCATTTTCTGGATTCGTGCATCATGATTTCACTCACAAATAATTTCCCACACTACACTAAACTAAGACTGATAGAAGATATTATGGAAATTTCGTTATACTTCTTTATACTTATTTTTAATTATTCATATTTTTTCCCTAAACAATATGGTAGAGTGTGGTGGTATTTTCAGCTCAATGGCAAATACTTTTTAAAAATTATCCAAAAATTATCCAAGTCAGGTTTTATTTATGAAACGTCGAGACCTTGTTACGAGATTATCTCAAAGTGCCATTGGCGCTACAGGGGTAGCAATTGTTGGAGGTTGTCAAAAAGCTCAAAACCAAGAAGCAAGTGGATTTAATACAGATAAACTACCAACGGTAAAGTGGCAAATGGCCACCAGTTGGCCTTTGTCCTTAGAAATTATTTTTGGTGGAGCACAGGTTTTAGCTGATAGGGTAAAAGCCCTTACTAATGGGAAATTTATCATAGAACCTCGTCCCGCTGGAGACATAGCTCCTGGTTTGGAAGTGTTGAACGTGGTTTCCCAGGGTGCGGTACAGTCAGGACATACGGGATCCTACTACTATATTGGCAAAACCCCAGCCCTAGCTTTTGGTACATCAGTACCTTTTGGATTGAATGCACAACAGCAAAATGCCTGGTTATACGAAGGTGGCGGTCTAGCTAAATTACAAGAGCTTTACGCCCGTAAATTCAATGTCATTCAATTTCCTGCTGGTAACACAGGTACACAGATGGGGGGGTGGTTTCGCCGAGAAATCAAAACCATTAATGATCTAAAAGGATTGAAAATGCGTATTCCTGGTTTAGGTGGACAGGTAATGGCTAAACTGGGGGTGACAGTACAAAATGTTCCTGGGGGGGAGATATTTCAGGCATTACAAACTGGTGCTATTGATGCTGCTGAGTGGGTAGGACCCTACGACGACGAGAAGTTGGGTTTAAATAAAGTTGCTAAGTATTACTATTATCCCGGTTGGTGGGAACCAGGTCCAACTTTAGAAGTGCAAATTAATTTAGATGAGTGGAAGAAATTACCACCTCAATATCAAGCAGCTTTAGAAACCGCAGCATATCAATCCAACCTAACAATGTTGGCTCGTTACGATGCCAAAAATAATCAAGCACTAGAAAGATTGTTAAAGGGTGGTACGGAGGTTCGTGCTTACAGTCAGGAGATTTTAGCAGTTGCGGAAAAAGAATCTTTTGCCCTGTATGATGAATTTGCTGCCAAAGATGCGGATTTCAAGGCCATTTATGACGAGTGGAAGCCTTTTAGGGATCGAGTTTATGCTTGGAACAATTTAAATGAGGGCAGTTTTAGTCGTTATGTTTATAGTAAGCTTAAAAGCTAATCAACAGTAATTAGTGTTAAGATATGCACGATATTTTCTTTCATCTTTGGGTAGCTTTGCCGGAAGCTATGATACAATCGTGCTTTCTGGCTTACCAGAATTGACCGATGGGATGGTTAATCAATTTTAATCCTTTTGATTAGCTGTAAAATTGCACAAGTCTGGATTATGCCACAATAGCGAAAAAAAAACATTAGGAGTTTTATTTGTGGAGTCCAAAACATTATACGACCCAGCAGCAATTGAAGAAAAATGGCAACAGTTATGGTCAGAACTAGGTTTGGATAAAACACCTCAAGACAAAAACCAACCAAAATTCTACGCCCTTTCTATGTTCCCCTACCCTTCAGGTAGCTTGCACATGGGTCATGTGCGTAACTACACGATTACAGATGTGATCGCTCGCCTGAAAAGAATGCAAGGGTATCGTGTATTACATCCAATGGGTTGGGATGCCTTTGGATTGCCAGCAGAAAATGCAGCTATTGATAGGGGTGTTCCTCCAGCGAAGTGGACATACCAAAATATTGACCAGATGAGACAACAATTGAAACGTCTGGGTTTATCCTTAGACTGGGAAGCTGAAGTTGCTACTTGCTCATCCGATTATTATCGCTGGACACAATGGATTTTTCTGCAATTTTTAGCAGCTGGTTTAGCCTATCAAAAAGAGGCGGCTGTTAATTGGGATCCTATAGACCAAACTGTATTAGCTAATGAACAAGTAGATGCTGAAGGAAGATCTTGGCGTAGTGGTGCGATCGTAGAACGTAAGATGTTGCGTCAATGGTTTCTCAAAATTACAGCCTATGCGGAGGAACTATTAAATGATCTAGAACATTTACCCGGTTGGCCCGAACGGGTAAAGATAATGCAGGCCAACTGGATTGGCAAATCTACAGGTGCATATTTAGAATTTCCTATTGTGGGGTTAAGGGAAAAAATTGGTGTTTATACCACTCGTCCCGATACGGTTTATGGAGTGAGTTATATTGTATTAGCTCCCGAGCACCCCTTAACTAAAATGGTAACCAATGCGGAACAAAAAGCAGCGGTGGAAGCGTTTATTGCAGAAGTAAGTAGTCAAAGTGAGTTAGAAAGGACTGCAGAGGACAAACCTAAGCGGGGTATTCCTACTGGTGGGAAGGCTATCAACCCTTTCACCCAACAGGAAGTACCCATCTGGATTGCCGACTACGTACTTTATGAGTATGGGACTGGTGCGGTGATGGGTGTACCTGCTCATGATGCACGGGATTTCAAATTTGCCCGGGAGCAAAATTTAGAGATTAAGGTAGTAATTGTACCAGAAATTGGTAATCAGGAAACCCTAACTAAAGCCTATACAGAAGGGGGAGTTTTAGTTAACTCCGGTCAGTTTAATGGCATGAATTCAGCAGACGGCAAAAAGGCAATTATTGAATATGCTCAAGAGCAGGGTTTTGGTAGCCAGAAAGTTCAATATCGCCTACGAGATTGGTTAATTTCTCGTCAACGTTATTGGGGTGCGCCTATTCCAGTGATTCATTGTCCTGAATGTGGTATGGTTCCAGTACCAGAAGCGGATTTACCCGTAGAATTACCAGAAGAAGTGGAATTTACCGGTCGTGGTGGATCGCCCTTAGCTCAGTTAGAAAGTTGGTTGAATGTACCCTGTCCTAATTGTGGTACTCCAGCCAAAAGAGAGACGGACACTATGGATACTTTTATCGATTCTTCTTGGTATTTCTTACGTTATACTGATGCCAAAAATGCCCAACAAATTTTTGATAGCAGTCGGGTAAATGATTGGATGCCAGTGGATCAATATGTGGGTGGTATTGAGCATGCCATTTTGCATTTGTTGTATTCTCGTTTCTTCACCAAGGTGTTAAGAGATAGGGGTTTATTGAATTTTGATGAACCATTTCAAAGGTTATTAACCCAGGGAATGGTACAGGGTTTAACATATATGAACCCCAACAAAAGTGGTAAAGACAAATGGGTTCCTTCCCATTTAGTTGATGCTAATCATCCTGTGGATCCTCAAACAAGGGAACCTTTACAACGTGTTTATGCAACCATGTCTAAATCAAAAGGTAATGGGGTAGCACCAGAAGACGTAATTTCTAAGTATGGTGTTGACACAGCGCGGATGTTTATTTTATTCAAAGCACCACCTGAGAAAGATTTGGAATGGGATGAAGCTGATGTTGAAGGACAATTTCGATTTTTAAATCGTGTTTGGAGATTGGTGAATGATTATGCCAATATGGGAGTCTGTGGAAAAAAAGTTGATTTAGAGAAATTGACAAAGGAAGAGAAAGATTTAAGAAGGACAACTCACTTAGCTATTAAAGCAATTACGGAAGATGTAGAAGACGAATATCAGTTTAACACAGCAATTTCAGAACTCATGAAATTGAGCAATGCTCTCACTGATGGAAAATGTCATAATTCACCAATTTATGCAGAAGGGATTAAAAATTTAGTGATTATGTTAGCTCCTTTTGCACCCCATATTGCTGATGAGTTATGGAGTTCACTGGGGAATAAGGGTTCAGTACATCAGCAAGGTTGGCCAAGTTTTGACCCAGCAGCTTTGATAGCTGATGAAATTACCCTAGTAATTCAAATTATGGGGAAAACCCGTGGTGCAATTCAAGTTCCTTCCCAAATAGATAAAATGGCCTTGGAAAAATATGCGCGGGAATCAGAGGTGGCAAAACGTTATATTGAGGGGAAAGAAGTCAAAAAGGTCATTGTTGTTCCCGGTAAGCTGGTGAATTTTGTCCTAGACCAGAAGGAATAGCTGGGGTCACCTTTTAATTGGGTGGGTGGAATTAAACATAATATGAACGTAGGTTGGGTTGAAGTATGAAACCCAACACCTGCATGGGTTAAGCCACCACTAACCCATCCTACAAATAATTGTGCCTCCCTACTTAATTGGGAAAATAGTCAGCATCTAGGATTTGTTCTGGGGTAAAGGGACATTCACAGGGAAAAGTGTTATGGGAAAGATTAGTTTCATTAACAGTGGCCCGAACAGCTTTTTGATAACAATCGGACAAAATTGTTTGCAAGTAAGGTTTTAAACTGGGACTATCTTTCAGAATTAATTCCAATTGTTCTCTTTGTTCATCAATAGTATTCAACCAGCTAGAAGTTCTTTTTTGGGGCTGATATTTCCACTTTAATAGGTGCAGGACTAATATTTTCAAACGACTGAACGTTTCCCGTTTTTCACTATTCCCCATGGATTTGATTTCTTCGATTAAGTTTTCTCGGTCTAGGTTGGTTAGGTCTCCATTTTGAAGGGAATTGATAGTTTGTTCTATCCAAAGATGAAAGTCTTTTTCATAGAGGGTTTGAATAGTCATTTATAATCCTTTTTCGTCCTTACACTTAGTAATTTGTACGCTGATTCTACCACTAAAGTCAGGAATAGGTGCTGTAGGTTTAATAACCGTAACTTGCACCTGACTAATCATATCATTGTACTCAAGAATCTCATGAGCAATAGCTCCCGCTAAACGCTCCAACAAATCAAAACTAGACGCTTTTACCAAATTTTGTACCAAATCAATCACACTGCGGTAGTCCACAGTATGATGTATATTATCAGTAACCGCAGCTTGGGAAAGATCCATCCACAATTTTAAATCCACCTCAAACCATTGTCCTAAAATCTTTTCTTCTGGTAAGTACCCAATATAGCCATAACTGCGAATACCTGTTAAATTAATACAGTCCATAAAAATCTTCCGGTTCTAGAATTCCTTTAATGCACTTGGTTTTTAAAAATGTCAATCAGTTGTGGTCCTATGTGGTAGTCTCCACCCTAAAGCATTTGGGGTTGGATTTTGCCATTTTATGTCCTGGTTCCCGTTCCACTCCCTTAACTTTGGCATTTTGTCAAGAAGGATCAGATATTGAACCTATACCAATTCTGGACGAACGTTCAGGGGCTTTTTTTGCCCTGGGAAGGGCGAAAGCTACGGGAAAACCCGTAGTGCTAGTGTGTACTTCTGGAACAGCGGGGGCAAATTTTTACCCTGCAGTAATCGAAGCTAAGGAAAGTCATGTACCCCTGTTAATCCTAACCACTGATAGACCACCAGAATTACGAGATTGTCATTCTGGACAAACTATTGACCAGGTGAAATTATACGGTAATTATCCCAATTGGCAAACGGAGTTAGCAACTCCCCTTGCTGAAATACAGATGTTAAGTTATTTGCGACAAACCATAATTCATGCTTGGAAACGTTGTCAGTTTCCTAGGGGAGGAGTTGTACACTTGAATATACCCTTTCGTGATCCTCTTGCACCAGTTGCTGATGGAACTGATTTTATATTGGACACGGAAGAATTTTTCAGGGGAATCATTCCCACCCCCTTACCAACTGTCAATTATCCATTAACCTTAGAATGGAAAAAATATGAACGGGGTATTATTATTGCAGGGGTAGCACAACCTCAAGACCCGGAAAAATATTGTCAGGCTATTTCTTGTCTTTCTCAAACCTTACAATGGCCAGTTCTCGCAGAAGGACTTTCTCCGGTGAGGAATTATGCGGATTTATGTCCTTATTTAATTTCCACATACGATCTGATTTTACGTAATCCACAACTGCGTCAGGAATTAACTCCACAAATAATAATTCAAATTGGGGAAATGCCCACTAGCAAAGAATTACGCCATTGGTTAGTGGAGGTCAATGCTCAGCGTTTTGTCATTGATAATTCTTTTGAAAATATAGACCCCCTGCATGGAAAAACGGTACACCTGAAAATATCTGTAGAGGATTTAGACTTTGGGGGAGAAGGAGTGTGGGATAGCATGGCGAGTTTATGTTTACAAGAGTATTTACAACAATGGTGTGCCATGGAAGCAGCAGTGAGAAAAAATATTGATGATATGTTTTTAAAAACTGAAGAGTTAACCGAAAGTAAAGCTGCTTGGTTAATTTCTCAGCTACTCCCAGAAAACACTCCATTATTTATTGCTAATAGTATGCCAGTAAGGGATGTAGAATTCTTTTGGAAACCCAATAGTTTAAGAATCAAACCCTACTTTAATCGAGGTGCTAATGGTATTGACGGTAGTCTTTCCACCGCTTTGGGAATAGTCCATCAACATCACACAAGTCTTGGTGGTGTAATGCTCACAGGAGACCTAGCTCTATTACATGACACCAATGGTTTTTTGCTCAGAAATAAGTTCCTGGGACATCTGACCATTGTGTTAATCAATAATAATGGTGGTGGTATTTTTGAAATGTTGCCTATTGCCAATTTTGATCCGCCCTTTGAAGATTTTTTTGCCACCCCCCAAAATATTAACTTTGCTGATCTATGTGTTACCTATGGTGTGGACTATGAGCTAATTAGTTCTTGGCATCAGTTAGAAGAAAGATTGAGAATTTTGCCCAGTCAGGGAATTAGGGTTTTAGAAATTCCCACCAACAGAAAAAGGGATGCTCAATGGAGAAAGCAGTGTTTAGGAAAAATGTCCTTGCTTTAGTATTTATCTTTCATTCCCCGAATTTTGGCAAAGGTTTGTATGGGGTCACTACTTTTGACTGCTAATTGTAATGAGGGTTGATCCCAACGTAAAAAGGGATTTGTTAATTTTTCTGTACCCAGGAGAGAGGGAACTGTAGGTTGTTGAAGTTGACGAAGAGCTGTTACTTCTGTAAAACGTTTTTGTAATTCTTGGTTTTCACTATCTACTGTTAGCGCAAAGCGTAGGTTATTCCAGGTGTACTCATGGGCGCACCAAACCCGGGTGTTATCAGGTAAAGCTCTCAGTTGAGTCAAAGACTCCACCATTTGTGCTGGTGTACCTTCAAATAGACGACCACAACCACCAGCAAAAAGAGTGTCACCACAAAATAACTCTCCTGTGTCACCGGGTGTGACAGGGGGGAAATAATAGGCAATATGAGCACGAGTATGACCAGGTATAAATAATACTATTGCCTGGCGATCGCCAAATTTAACAATATCATTTGCTTGTAGAAACACCTGCTGTCCAGGAATTCTTCCTCGGTCTTGAATACCACCATATATGGTCACCTGGGGAAATTTTTCAATTAATTTCTGATTACCTCCCACATGGTCATGATGATGATGGGTATTAAAAATAGCGACCAAATTGCACTGTAATTCTGTAAGTTTTTCCATAACCGGTTCTGGTTGGGCGGGATCGACAACAGCAGCAATATTATGATATGAATCGTAGAGGAGAAATATATAGTTATCAGACAGTGCTGATAATTGAATGATTTGCATTATTTTTACCTCATTTATCTTACCGGGTGACAAGGGCGTTGAAGATGAGATGTGGCAATAATTTGAGAAAATAAGGGGGTAAAAAAATAGGGGCAAGGGAGCCCCAAAACAACAAAATGTTACCACAATCATATCACAAAATTTTCCGAAAGCATTTGAGTGAACAGCAGTATTTGACACTGGAGATATTGTTATTATTGATACAAGCTTATCGCCAAGTAAAACTGTCAAAATTGGCGAGTTTGTTTCCCCAACCAATTAAATATGAAAGCAGGAAACGTAATTTACAAAGATTTTTAGGAATAAATAAACTCTGCGTAAAATTATTATGGTTTCCCTTGATAAAATATTGGATTAGACAATCGTTAACACCACAACAATTGAATCGAGAACAGCGCCGCTTTTTTCATAAAAAACAATATCAAAAATATGGTTACTGGATGGTAGCACTGGATAGAACACAGTGGAAAGGACGGAATATATTTATGGTGACATTGGTATGGGGTACTCATGCCTTACCACTATATTGGGAAACATTAAATCATGTAGGAAATAGTAACTTATCAACCCAAAAAAGATTGATAAAGACAGCAATAAAGTTGTTGAAAAAATGTCGAATTGTGGTGTTGGCAGATAGAGAATTTCATAGTGCAAAACTGGCTAAGTGGCTTGATGAGCAAGGAGTTTACTTTGCTTTACGTCAGAAAAAAGACCTTCATTTTCAAGAAGAAATAGGACTTGAATATCAAGTTCTTAAAAACCAAGGATTTAAGCCGGGGATGTCAAAGTTTTATCAGGGAGTTAAATGTGGTAAAGGAGATGAATTAGGGTTATTTAATATCGCTGTTTATTGGAAGAGAAAATATCGTCATAAAGGACCAAAAGAACCTTGGTATATCTTAACGAATCTACCAAATCTCAAACAAACTTTATGCCTCTATAGATGTCGATGGGGAATTGAACAATTTTTCAAAGATTGTAAAACAGGTGGTTATAATCTAGAGGATACTAAAGTAAATGAAACTCGTTTTTTAGCCTTAGTTTTATTAATTGTGATTGCTTATAGTTTAGCCACTATGTACGGTCAACGGATGAAAAAATTAGGGATAGAGACTTATGCCGGACGGATTCAACAACATCAGGACAATTACCCACGTCAGAGTGATTTTAGCTTTGCTGTTTACGGACAATTATGGATTTATGGCATGGAACTATGGGCTGATTTAGCTCTAAGCTTAATTAGTCTTAAACCTCATAAACGCCGCTTTTTCAAGCGTGGCTTTCAGGCTCTATCCCTTATGAAACAAGCTGTTTGACCACTTTGTCACCCGGTAAGCTCATTTATATAAATAAAAATTATCAAATCTCTCTACTTTAAGAAGAGAGATTTAACAAAGATTCTTGAGTAAGTCGGTGAGTGGAATTAAACATAAGATGAAGGTAGGTTGGGTTGAGGAACGAAACCCAACGCCCCCACGGGTTACCCTACCACTAAGCCATCCTACAAATAATTGTGCCTCCCTACTTACCTTCAAGACCAAGAATCTAAATCAAGAGATTGCATCCCACGATTACTAACAAACTCTAGTAAACTACCCAGTTGGAACCAGACAAACAAACAAGTTGCCAGACTCAATGGTAGACCTATACCCAAAGCGAGGGGGGAGGGAAAACCAAATATTTCCAATCCAGAAGACATAAATAAACAAACGCCCCCTGTAATTCCTATAAATGGCAATAACAATTGTTTTAAAGAACCGGATGATTTAATGGGTTCTATCTGATTAGCTGGCCACTTCTGTACAATTACCTTTAAGGTACCAGATAAAGCAAAACCAGAAGTTAATGCGGCCAGAAAACCTACCAGTAGTAAAATATAAGGTGGTTGGAGAGGATAGTAATACATGAAAACTCCTGATTTTTAAAAACTAACCAACAAAAACGAACTGGACTAAGTGGGTGGGTGGAATTAAATATAAGATGAACGTAGGTTGGTTTGAAGTATGAAACCCAACACCCGCACCGGTTACGCTACCGCTAACTCATCCTACAAATAATTGTGCCTCCCTACCTCCCTACTTATTATTCAGCGATGACAGAGGAAAGAAAAGAACTTGCTCTGGGTAAAATAGCTGCTACACTTTCCCGCGAGAACTCGGTCAACATATTGAGAGCTACGTTGAATAAACGATTGGGGGGTAAATCATCTTTGACTAACTCCCATAATCTTTGTACCTCATCAGTATGCAAACGGTCGTCTTCAGTCAACGCTAAAACCAATTGACGACGCAAGAATTTACCTTCTTCAGAAAGTAAATACTGTAGACCCATTTTCGCCGTGGGAACTACATCAAACTCCCCATCTGTACGAGCAATGGAAATCAAATTCTCTAACCTTTGCCATTGGAACTTACCATTTTTAAATAGTACGTTCAACAACCGTCTTCTTAAAGCAGGTGATTCACCAGTCAGTAGACGACGTGCTATGTATGGATAGCCAACTTCCACAATTTTAAAATTGCGGTTAAGACTCAACGCAATCCCTTCCTGGGTTACCAGGGAACGAATAATTAAAGCAAATTTGGCGGGAACTCGGAAGGGGTAATCATACATTAATTCCGAAAACTCATCAGTGATAGTTTTAAAGTTAAAATCCCCAACATTCTTACCAATCGCATTCCCCAAAACCGCTTCTAACGCTGGAACAATAGGACTAATATTTGTCCCGGGGGCTAAAAAACCCAAACTGACAAAATCTTCAGCTAGGTCGGCGTAATCCTTATTCACAAGATGCACCAGCGCATCCACCAAGGTTTCCTTAGTAGTTTCCTCCAACTGATCCATCATGCCAAAGTCAATGTAGGCCATGCGACCATCATCCACCGCAAATAAATTACCCGGATGGGGATCTGCATGGAAAAAGCCATATTCTAATAGCTGTTGTAAACCAGAAGTCACCCCAATTTGAATAATACCTTCAGGATTTAAACCAGCTTGACGAATCCTTTCTGTATCCGTCAGTTTATAACCGTTAATCCATTCCAGGGTTAAAACTCGATGACTACTATAACTCCAGTAAATAACTGGTACTTTTACTTGGGGGTTGTTGCGAAAATTATGGGCGAATTTCTCTGCATTACGCCCTTCATTCATGTAGTCTATTTCTTCAAATAATTTGGTGCCAAATTCATCGACAATTAGTGTTAGGTCATGACCAAGATTGAGAGGTAACCATGGACTTAACCAAGTAGCTGCCCACCGCATTAAGTATAGGTCTTTTGTAATGATTGGTCTCAGGTTAGGGCGTTGTACCTTTACAGCGATTTCTTCACCTGTTACTAAAGTTCCCCTATATACCTGGCCCAAACTAGCTGCTGCTACTGGTTGGGGTGATAGTTTGGTAAATATCTCATCAATGGACCTATTGAGATCAGTTTCTATAATACTTAGGGCTATATCGTGATCAAACGGTGGTAACTGGTCTTGCAGTTTTACCAGTTCCTCCAAAAAGTCCTTACGGATTAAATCTGGTCGAGTGGATAGAGCTTGACCAACTTTGATAAATGTTGGACCTAAGTTGGTTAACAGTTTTCGCAACTGGGTGGCTCTTTTTCCCCTATTTTGCTCAACCTGATTTCGCCATTCATCCCACTTAAGGCTGAATATAAAGACCGCAAAAGAAAACAGGATTCTCAGCAGTCTTACTAAAGCTAACCAGGGACGGTAACGATAGTAACTTGCGATCGCTTCTGGATTGTACTGCTTTAATTGAGCAGGTTGGTAATGACCCACGTCTTTGCCTCTACAACTGGGAATTTGAGCTTTTATTTACTAACTGTTTACGTGGGTATATTGCCCCCTTTCATGGGATTTAGATATCCCATAAAATAATTGCCAATCACCCATTTCCAGGCAATATTAGCCATCATAGGGCGGTTTTTATTACCTAGGTTAGTTTATCTTTTTGTTAATTATACTTTATAAAACTACAAACTTTGGTCTGATAGCAAGGGTATTTTATCTTTTCTTAACTATTACCTGATTTTACCTTACGTGTAGACGTAGCCATCTGTTAAGAGCGATAAGCACCATAAACTAGCACAGGCACTCTTTTATATGCAGGTGTACCGCTATTTATATCAATTTCTGCTTTAAATAACAGATTTGCCTCTGGATAAAACATAAATGCCACGCCTTGACGAATTCTACCACAAATAACTTCAATGCTATTTAGTTCCCCCGCATTACCTTTAACTGTGACCCGATCATTTTCTTTGAATCCTGCT